>JAADHC010000040.1 GCA_013152085.1 Chlorobiota bacterium | reverse complement strand
GTCGCATTATTTCTGTCCGTCAATTGGTTCCGTTGTTTTTTGTATTTTACATTATATCTCTTTTGGTACTTGTCTTGTTAAGAGCTTCTTTTGTATATCCCTATTTATTTTTTCTGGGGATCTATTGTATCCTCTCTTTTTCAGTTTCACTCTTTGTCGCTGCCATTCGCGATAAAGATTTACGATCATTTTTCTGGTTACCTGTAGTCTTTCTCGTAATTCATTTAAGTTACGGAACCGGTTATCTGAATGGTCTTATGAAATTTCTATACCGCCAATCCGGTAAAGTATCCGGTTAAACACACCCCAATCTTCAGCTTTTTATTAATTTTATGCGCTGAAACATGAGCGCTATAAAAGTCAAATTATGGTTATTTCACAATGGAAAGTCCCGGAAATCAAAACCGTCAAATTGTCTCATTTGAATTTTTTTCTTGCTGCCCTCCTGGCTTTTTTTATCCCTTTCAGCTTACATATTTTGCCCTTTATAATCGGGTTGTGGACCTTGGTATTCCTGATTTCGGGGAACTTCAGGGATAATTTCAATCATCACCTATCTAACCGTAAACAATGGACTGTTTTCATCCTGCTTGAAGTTTTTTTTCTCCTTCATATTGTCGGAATGTTGTATACCACCAACACTTCAGAAGGCTGGTTTGACGTACAGGTGAAAATATCGTTATTCCTGCTTCCGGTTCTTATTGCCGGAGCTGATAAGCAGTTTGACAAGAATCTCAAATATCTTCTGCTTGTTTTTATTCTTGGTCTGGCTGCCTCTGCATTGGCTTGCTATATTCTTGCTCTCGTCCATTCCCTGCATTTTATTGACGGATCTGTTGTTTTTAATATCCGTCCTTTCCCGGGTTCTACAGACAGTTATTTTACCTATCAACTGTTTTCTGTATTTGTATTGCCTACATACTTTGCAACTTTTCTGTCTTTCGGTATCGCGATTCTGATATACTTTCTTTACAACAAAATCACTTTCAGATGGCTTTCCGGAAAAGGAATGATCTTGTTAATTTTCTTTTTTTCCATTACTATTTTCCTCTTATCTTCAAGGGCCGGATTGATAACCTGGTTTCTGGTTTTTACTGTGTTTTTGCTGTATCTCCGTTTCAGAAGAAAAATATTTACACAATGGTTTGCCATTTTATATCCTGTCATTCTCATTGTTGCCTTATTTGCCTTTTCAGTAATCAATGGGGCACGATTTCAGCCAGTAATGCATGAAATCCAGGATGCTGAGCATGTGAATGATCAGACAATTCTGGGAAGCGTAGGTTTACGAATTGTTATTTGGAAAGCGGCTGTAAAAGCCATCCGCTCTCATCGGATTACAGGTGTTGGTACCGGAGATGTTCGGGAAACATTGTATCGTGAAACCAAGATTCCCGGTCTTGATCAGGCAAAAATGAAAAACCTTAATGTACACAACCAGTTCCTTGAAACCTATCTGGCCTTAGGCTTGCCGGGTTTGTTGGTTTTGATCGGAATTTTTATCATTCCTGCCCTCAATAATCATGGAAACGGCTTTCTGCTTTTAGTACTGTTCCTGATCATTGTGCTGTTTAATTTTATCTTCGAATGTATGTTTGACCGGTTATCCGGCGTCGTATTCTTTTCTTTTTTCTACAGCTTATTGATTTTTGCCAGAGATGATCCTGCTTTTGTTGGAAACAGAATGGAGAAAGATAATCAAAAGATTGTGAGGTGATATGGTCGTAAAACGGTTGTTTGATATTTTATTTTCTATAATACTGCTGGTTTTATTGTCCCCTGTCTTCTTTATCGTTGTTCTGTACATCCTGATCCTTGACCGTTCCAATCCCTTTTTCGTTCAGAAAAGGGTTGGTAAGGAGGGGAGGGAATTTACCCTGATAAAATTCAGGACGATGCGGAATGATAAAAGGAATGGATTACATATTACTGTGGGAACCAGGGATCCCAGGATCACAAAAGCCGGTTTTTTTCTGCGAAAATATAAAATCGATGAACTCCCTCAGTTAGTTAATATTTTTTTAGGTAACATGAGTTTTGTCGGGCCAAGACCCGAAGTGAAAAAATATGCCGATTTTTATACTCCCGAACAACGGGAAATCCTGAAAGTAAAACCCGGTCTTACCAGTTATGCTTCACTTAAGTTTTTTGATGAGAACCGGATCCTGGAGAAATCAGGACATGCTGAGGAAGTCTATATTCATGATATTTTACCCAGAAAAATAGAGATTGATCTGGAATATATTGAAAAATGGAAGTTCCGGACTGATCTGAAAATTATTATTACCACAATGATAACAATCCTGAAAATACCGATTAAACTGAAAGAAGAAAAGAAACACTAATCCTTCAAATAACAAATAGATAATGAATTATTTATGAGCTTCTGTAAAGAAGCTTTTTTATGTTATTATATTGCTCTTTTATAAAAACAAAGAGAATACCTACACTTCCAAAAATCAGAATGAAGATTTTAATATACTTCGATAATGGATTTGTAGCTCTGGTAAGCGGTGTAAAATCTTCGATAACCGTGACAGGCGCACTGTAAATCTTCTGTTCTTTTTGGTATTTTTGTTTGAGTTTGTACAAGCGGATGATCTCATTATGAAACAATTTGATTTCCTGCTCATTTAAAAACACTATTTGTCCGTTTTTTGCCTGGGGCATTTGATCCTTTTGAAAGTACTCATAGTTTTCAAGACTGTCCAGCTTTGATATCTGATTATCTATCTGGGCAATTAAATCCTTTAACTGTATTTTTCTGTTATTATTTACCTGGTTTACCCAGGGACTGGAGATCATATAATTATGCATTCCGGATTGTATCAATTTAAAAGCTTTCTGATTATAAACTTTAACCGCGACGACTACCCGGTTATTTAAGCGTCTCTGTGTTGTATCCTTTAAGTTGAAGTTATTCTTGTAATCGGTATAATCTCCGATGCCGTCTTTGTTTACATCGACAATCCAATAGGCCTGAATATCTTTGATTTGCTGAATTACAGAATCATTAGCGGCAAGTAATCTGGAAAGTTCAGGAGTGTTATTGTCCTTGGCTAAAGTATGTAACCTGTTGACATAATTAATAAAGTCGCCGGCCCCCAAAGCATTGGTACGTACAATCATTTCTGAAGAATAATAAGGCTTTGACAATTTATACTTTGCAAAACCGATCAATCCGCCAATAACAATAAAGACGCTGATAATTAGTGCATTACGTAGAAAGAATACAATAATTAATAAAAATGCCCTAACAATCCACAGCAGCATCTGATTTATTTTCCTGCCAATGATGCGGAATAATTCCAGCAAATCAATTTCGTCGTTTTTGTTTTTATTCTGTTCAGCCATTTCTTTTACTTTTTAGTATGTTAAGTAAGTCCTTATATTGTTCTACTTTCTCAGGGTAACCCAGTTTATTGTATGCAAAGACAAGATTGCTTACGATTCGTGTAACGATTTGTACAGGCTTGCATGGCAGATAATAGATCTCTGAAGCTTCAACGCCCTGTTCCTTCAGGTATTCATCAATCTCTTTTTTCCCCAGCACGGAACCCCGGTTGAAAGGATGTATGTAAAACAAAATATCGTCAGCTTTAATCATTTCCGGAGGTTTGTCAATATAAGGATCAATATAAGCCAGAATAAACTGGCCGGGTAACAAAACGCCGTGTACGGGAAGTGACAAACGATGAGATACTTCCTGGTAGATCAACGACAGGGAAACCGGATTCCCCATTCGCGAATCCATGGCAATATTAATATAATTGTTTTGGGGGGCATAAAAATTGGTCCGGTTGGGTTTAAATCCGTAAACATCAAAAAGGATATGATTGATCAACCTGACCTTCTCCAGGGCAGTTAACTGATCATTAAATTCCAGCCATACATCTTTTCTTATTTTTTCCACGGTTTCATCCAGATGGCTGAATTCAAGATCGGGGTATTGCAGTCTGGCGATATAAAATGCTCCTGTAAAAGCGTTTTTTGCACCTTTCTCAAGCCAGTTTGTGAGAATTTGCCGGGTTTCAGATACCTGAATTTCTTCAATGATATTCTCAAGACGCTCCTGAACCACCTGATTAAAACTGATTTCCCATGCCTTTTCAAGTTCGGGGATGATGCCGGAACCCAAACCTTTTAACTGGCTGGATACTTCCTCAAATACCCGTTTGTCGGGATCATCAAGCAGACGTAATAAAGAGTCAATATTTTTTATATCCATGCTTTTCATGTTCCGGCCAGTTTATCCAGGACATAGTTGATAAGTTTCTTGATTACCGGAATATAGTCATTATTTACTTCTCCTGTCGCCCGGTTAGCCAAGATTCCACATATTGTAGCCGCTTCGTGCCCAAGCATACGCGATAAACCGTACAACGCCGAACTTTCCATTTCATAATTGGTAATCCTGACTCCTTCCCACTCAAACCGGGCAAGTCTGGAATTTAAATTTCCGTCTGCCAGGTGAAGGCGGAGAACCCTTCCCTGAGGTCCGTAAAATCCGGGTGCCGAAAGTGTTATGCCGCTTACCGTCTGTGCTGATGTCAGTATCTGTTTCAGGTCAGCGGATACTTTAACGGCATAAGGCCTGTTAAACATATCAGGCCAGGGTATTTCATCAATAAATGCCTGCTCCAGTTCCGGAAGGCGAACACCTTCCGTATCGCTGTAGAAATGCAATACTCCGTCAAACCCTATGGCAATATGACTGAATAAAAAAGTGTTTAAAGGAATGTCTTTCTGCAACGAGCCGGAAGTGCCGATACGAACAATCATCAGCTTTCGTTTTTCCGGAACAGGTTGTCCGGAACCCAGGTCAATATTGGCAAGTGCATCCAGCTCATTCAACACAATATCAATGTTGTCCGTGCCAATTCCCGTTGATAAAACCGTAAACCGCATTCCCTTATAGTAACCGGTATTGGATACAAACTCACGGTTTGACCGGCGCATTTCAATGGTATCGAAAAAAGAGGTAACCAGGCTTACCCGTCCCGGATCACCTACAAGAATCACATGATCTGCCAGGTCTTCCGGAAACATATGCAGATGGTAAATACTGCCATCTTTATTTACAATCAGTTCTGATGATACCATAGCCTTTAAATTCTCGTTAAAGCTATGGAAAATATTACTGACCGGCAAATACCTTAACCAGTGGTTATGTATGAAAATTCTAACAAATTTATAGCGATTTAAAGATAAATCGAAGAATTCCTGTTACCTTTGCAAAACTTTTGCAAATAAATGTAAACGAACAACTTCTCACTAAAAAATAAATAAAATGAAACAACAACGTCAAATTGTTATTTTTGTGCTCATAGGAATGGTTATCCTTGTGTTAATCTTCAGTAGCAGAATGTTTTATGTAATTAAACCTGGCGAACGGGCTGTAGTATTTCAAACCATTTCCGGAAAACTGGAAAAGGATAATATTGTCTCTACCGGATTAAAAATGATAGCTCCCTGGAATAAAATCTACAAATACGATGTCAAAGAACAAAAACGTGAAGAAACCATGAATGTTCTGGATAAGAACGGCCTCTCCATCAATATGGATGTGACGGTGCGTTTTAATCCCCTGTATAACCGTATCGGATATCTTCATGAGACTTTTGGAAAAAATTATATCGACAACCTCGTGGTTCCTGAGGTAAGATCTACTGTCAGAAGAGTTACGGGTAGATATACCGCTGAAGAAATCTATTCAACCAAACGGGCAGAGGTTGAAGAAGGCATTATCAGTGAAACAGCCGATATTCTCAAAGGGAATAACATTAAAATGAATGCACTTCTGATCCGTGCCATTAATCTTCCGAAGGATATTCAGAAGGCTATTGAATCGAAACTGACATTTGAACAGGAGGCTCTGGCGATGAAATTTGTGAACGAAAAAGAGAAAATGGAAGCTGAGAGAAAGCGTATACAGGCAGAAGGGATTGCCAAATATAATAACATCATCAACGCCAGCCTTACCGACAGAATTCTTAAGCAACGCGGTATTGAGGCAACGATCCAGCTGGCAAACTCTCCCAATACAAAGGTTATCGTTATCGGTAGTGGAAAAGATGGTATGCCGTTGATTCTTGGTAATAATTAAGGAGAGAATGAGTTATAGGTTATTTGGCCGGTTTTCAGTATTCTTTTTTGTAGTGGCTTTAACCACACCTGTAATAGGAGGGAACAGCAAAAGCAATCCTTTTGCTCAGAAGAAAACGGCTGAAGCTTTAAAAATATTTGAGCCTCCTAAAATCGATGGTGTCCTTGACGATGCGTGCTGGGAAAATGCAAGAGTCGCTGATGATTTTATTCAGTATGCTCCCTATAATGGAAAACCTGCCACCCTGCCTACCGAAGTACGTATCCTGTATGACGATAAAGCATTATATATCGGGGCGATGATGTATGATCCCTATCCCGACAGTATTTATACTGAATTGGGAAAACGGGATGCGGACAGGAACATTAAAGCAGATAATTTTAATGTGGACATCAACCCCTTTCATGACGGGGTAAACGGACTGACGTTTAAGGTGTCTGCTTCAGGCGTACAGACGGATATCAAACGCAGTAATGCCGGACGGCACGGCAGAGACCTGAACTGGGATGCTGTATGGTATTCAGCTGTAAAGATCAATGACAAAGGCTGGGTAGCTGAAATTAAAATACCCTATTCGGCCATACGGTTTCCGAAACAAACCGAACCCGTATGGGGAATAAACTTCTGGCGCGAGATCAGAAGATACCAGGAATATTCTTCATGGAATTATGTGAACCGTGAGGTGGGAAGCTCATTCAATTATATGGGTAACCTGGTGGGTATAAAATCCATCGACCCACCATTACGCCTTTCTATAACCCCTTATGTTTCAGGGTACCTGGAAAATCATTCCGACAACCACAGCTGGGGAACAAGTTATAATGGCGGACTGGATTTACGTTACGGGATCAACGAAGGCTTTACGCTGGATATGACCTTAATCCCCGATTTCGGACAGGTACAATCAGATGATGTTGTCCTGAATCTGTCGCCTTTCGAGATCAAGTACAATGAAAAACGTCAGTTCTTTACCGAAGGAACAGAGTTGTTCAATAAAGGTGGAATCTTTTATTCACGACGTATCGGTTCAAGACCAACCAGGTATAACAAAGCCGGTGACAATCTGCCCGCAACGGAAACGGTAATTGATAATCCCTCCGAAACCCAGTTGATCAATGCTACAAAGGTGTCAGGGCGGAATAAACACGGACTTGGAATAGGTGTATTTAATGCCGTAACTTCTAAAATGCATGCCGTTATTGAGGATACTGAAACCGGAAAACGAAGAAATGTCGAAACGCAACCCTATGCAAATTACAGTCTTTTTGTTCTTGACCAGAGTTTAAAGAATAACTCCTTTGTAAGCCTTGTCAATACAAATGTTTTGCGTTTTGCTCCCAGGGATGAGGACAACTATACCGCCAATGTAACGGCTACGGATTTCAGCCTGAAAAACAGGAATAATCTCTATTCGGTTAGCGGCCAGGCTGCACTCAGCCAGAAGTATTACGATTCATTACCTGCGGAACTGGGCCACAGAGTGTTTTTACGACTGGGTAAGACCGGAGGTATATTTCGTGCCGAATATCAGACTGAAATGATGTCTGATACTTATGATCCCAACGATATGGGTTTCCTGCGGAGGAATAACTATATTTCGAACCAGGTTCAGTTCAGTTATAACATGTATAAACCTAAAGGGATAATACTCAGTTCAAGAAATGAACTTCAGTTTGAGTACAGCAAGATTTATGCTCCGCGTGTTTATTCGGGATTCACGGCATCATTTAATTCTTTTACCCGGTTTACCAACTATTGGTATGCCGGCGTGAATATTGGCGGGGCTCCCTTTGGCAGGGACGATTATTTTGAACCGCGCGTACAGGGTCGCTATTTTCATACCGATCCCGGATATTTATTGTCAGGATGGATAGCTACCAATAGAAATAAAGCCGTAAGTACGCGTATTCGTGCTAGATACGGAAAGGAAATTTCAGATTATGGCAAATATGCTGCAGGCTTCAGTATCTCACCCACAGTCAGATTAAATAACCGTTTTCAGTTGTCTCATGATTTCTCTTATGACAGCCGTCACAACGACATCGGCTATGTCGGCCGGAATGCTGACAAAGATTCCGTCTTCTTCGGTATGCGGCTTAACAAATCGATTAGCAATACCCTCTCTGCAAGTTATGTTTTTACCAAGGATATTTACCTGACTTTCCGTTTGCGGCACTATTGGTCGAAAGTAGACTATAACGGTACATATTATCTCCTTGAACTGGACGGGCAACTTTCAAAGACAAAAGATTTTGCAGGGACCCGTGATATTAATTACAATGCCTTTAATATCGATATGTCTTATATCTGGCGTTTTGCCCCGGGAAGTGAAATGTCACTGGTATGGAAAAATTCAATCTATAATTCCGGTAATAATGTTACCCTGGGTTTTATGAACAACCTGACAGAAACCCTCCGTGCCCCACAGGTGAACAGTTTTTCATTGAAAATTCTCTACTACCTGGATTATCAGAGTCTGAAACGAAATGAATCATAAATTTAATAATCAAGATGTTGCAAAGAATTCAATCGGTATATCTCTTTCTTTCCGCTGTATTTCTCGGGTTGATGTTCTCTTTTCCTTATGTGAGTTTTTTAGGCAGGGATATACAAATTTATACGTTGGGACCGGCCGGACTGGTCCGTTTTACAGATGGGGAAAGACTGATGGACATTTACCCTGTGCTTATCCTGTTATTGCTCACCCTGCTGATATCCGTGATTTCTATCTTCCTGTATAAAAACAGGGTAAGGCAAATGCGTTATTCCGTTTTTAATATGCTCCTTATGCTGGGATTGTTGATTCTCATAGGATATTATATCTTTTATGCGAAGAACCAGCTGGATGCCCGGATGATATTCAAGGTACCGCTGATATTTCCTTTACTGAGCATTTTATTTACTTACCTGGCATTCAGAAATATCCGCAAAGATGAGATCCTGATAAAATCAGTCGACCGGATCAGATAATCCCTTTTTCATTGCAGGTCAGGCAGCTTCAGAGCATGACCAGATGTTTTTCGTCGGTAATTTTTTCGCAATAGTGACACTTCAGCTTCACAGGATGTTTACTGACAACCGCAAATCTTGTAGGTACATTTTCGTGATTGGTGATACACTGCGGATTTACACATTTGACAATTCCTGATATAGAGTCGGGAATGGTGATGCTGTGTTTTTCCATAACTTCATAATCACGGATAATACTGAGCTTTGCCTGTGGAGCTACCAATGCGATTTTGTTGATATCCTTATCGGAAAAAAAGACTTCAGAGACTTTTATAATGGCTTTTTTCCCGAATTTCTTGCTCTCCAGATTAGTGCCAAACGTGATCTGGCTGTCAATGTCTTCGAGATTAAGAATGCTGATAACATTGAACAAACTCGTTGCAGGGATATGATCGATAACCGTCCCGTTCCGGATTGCACTTACGCTGAGTTGTTTTTTTGCTGACATGGTCGTTTACATTATACAAGTCCGAGGATAGAAGCGATGATTGCCTGCCTGACATATACACCGTTAAGCGCCTGTTGAAAATAATAAGCTTTGGGACTGCTGTCAACACTGGTGTCAATTTCATTCACACGCGGTAAAGGATGCAGAATACGCATATTCTCTTTCGTATTTTCCAGCATACTCTTGCGAAGGATATAGATGTTCTTTACCTTTTCATATTCCAGGGGATCAGAAAACCGCTCCCGTTGTACACGCGTCATATACACAATATCTGCCCTCGAGATAATTTCGGTGAAGTCCGTATGCTCATAATATTTTAATCCTTTTTTCTCGAGAATCAGCTTATATCCTTCCGGAACCCTAAGCTCTTCAGGCGAAATAAAATTAAACGTAGTATTAAATTCCGACAGGGCGATCAGGAGGGAATGTACCGTACGGCCATATTTCAGATCACCCACCATAAAAATATTCAAACCATCCAATGTCCCCTGTGTTTTCCTGATGGAATAAAGATCAAGTAATGTTTGCGTGGGGTGCTGGTTGGCACCGTCGCCTGCATTGACGACAGGAACAGGCGCAATCTCACTGGCATACCTGGCACTGCCTTCTACCGGATGACGAATCACGATCAAATCGGAATAATTGCTGACAGTCAATACGGTGTCTTTTAAAGTTTCCCCCTTCGTCACACTCGAATTGGCAGCCTCGGAAAATCCGACAATATGCCCGCCCAGCCGGTTTACCGCACTTTCGAAACTTAACCGTGTGCGCGTTGAAGGTTCATAAAACAGTGTGGAAATAACCTTGTCTTCAAGCAGGCCGGCAGGCATTTTTTTTTCAAAACTTTCGGCAATATCGAGAATCTGAATCAATTCTTCCGGAGTGTAGTCGTTGATGGATACCAGACTCTTGTTTTGAAGTGAGCTCATTCCGGATGATGTATTATGGTGTAAAAATAGTGAAAACTTTTATTCCTGGTGTAAAATGTTGATTTTAACCTCCGGAATAATCCTTAATCTTTCTATAATATCTTCAGCTTTACTCTTCCTTACCCGCACAATCATGTTCCCGCTTTCCCCGAAGTCCTTACTGATTATTTCCGGATGTTCCCGGTCTATCCATTGCATTATCTGATTCATCACACTGTAGGAAAAACGGAGCTTCAGGTCTTTGGTAATAAAGGATTCTATAATGTCAGCATTCGAAAGCGCATCAGCGGCTGCCTTCTTATAGGCCTGATACAGGCCACCTGTTCCCAGTAATGTTCCGCCAAAATATCTGACAACCACCAGATGGACATTAAAAAGGTGATGAGCCAGGATTTGTTCATAAACCGGCCGGCCGGCAGTACCGTTGGGCTCGCCGTTATCAGAATAACGGCAGATATCTTTCTCCGGATCAAGCCGGTAAGCATAACAATGATGCCGGGCATCACGATATTCGTGGCGAAGTTTCTCAAGCTGTCCCGCGCATTCCTCAGATGTCCGGGCCGGATAGGCAAAAGACAGAAAACGGCTTCCACGGTCGCGGAAAATACCCGTCGCAGGATGTGAGAGGGTGAAATAAGTATCTGTATTTTCCATGTTTATGCTGTATAGAGTAGATACAGGCTTATGAGTGCTATGAATATACCGATCCAGTTAATCCGGTTTAGTTTTTCTCTGAAAAACACAATACCGGTAAACACCGATAATGAAACAATCCCGATATTGTTCATTCCGAAGATTAGTGAACTGTCGCGAAAGCCGGATTCAAGGGCTGAGATAAAAAAATAGAGCGAACCAAGATTTACAAGGCCGAGCAGGATACCGGTGACCAGTAATTTGCGGTGAAAGCGAAAAAAAAACGGTTTTGATCCCGTCCGTGCCAGTATACTGGTCAGAAAGGAAACAAGAAAAAGGATCGTTGAAAACGATAGCAGGTCTCCAGGGCTGACAAACTGTTGTTGCGCAATTTTTACTGTAGTGTCAACCATCCCCATTCCCAGAAACAAAAGTACCGGAAATAAAAGAACCTTCCTATCAGGGAGGCCGGTGCCGGTATACAGTACCAGTGCCAGGGAAATTACCGCCAGGGTAATCCCGGAGATTTTTAATAGCGTAACAGATTCACCGTATGCCACGATACTAAACAAAATCGGAATCGCAACTGACATTTTGGCTGCAATGGTGGCGATACTGATCCCGGTTCCGGCTACCGTCAGGCCAAGGACATAAAACATGACAACAAACAGCACTCCGATCACCAGTGCGGCAACTATCCAGCCCGACGAAGGTATGTGAAAGGAACTTAAGTCTTTAATATTGATCATAAGCCCGGTAAGAAACGCAACCAGGTAGTTGATGATGATCGCTTCCAGCTTGTTCACCTTCCACAGATCAATGAGCCTGAAAATAACAACGATGGCTGTGCCACATAGTATGCTGAGAAAGAGAAAACCCATGAAATACAAAAGTAATAAAACTCCTTAACCGGGGTATATTCCTTTTTTTCAATACAAAAATAAAAAAAGCTGTCCGGATCAGACAGCTTTTCCTGAAGATACGAAAGTCCTAAATCTCTTCGGTCTCAACTACCTTGGCCATGATATCGTCATAAGGGATCACCAGATATTTTTTTCCTTCAAATTCTGTTTCCGTTCCGGAAAACTCTTTGTAATAAACCGTATCACCTATGGCAATCTCAATATTTTCAATATTGCTGACAGCAATAACTTTTGCAAACTTTGGCTTCTCCTTGGCCGAATCTGGAATAATGATCCCGCTGGCAGTACGCTGTTCTTCTTTTGATTCGTCAATATCCAGAATTACATTCTGGTTTACAGGTAATAGCTCTTTCATTTTAACCTCCGATTTATATTATGGTTGAACATTAATTTTCGATTTCAAGAAGACGGTCAAGCTTTTTCTGATCAAAGCCGACAACCCACTGTCCGTTGATTTCCGTTTGCGGAACCCCCTGCTGGCCGGTACGGCGTACCAGCTCTTCCGCAGCATGCTTGTTACGTGAAACATCCACATCACGGAAAGGAATGTTGTTTTTTCTCAGGTAACTTTTCAAGGTGTTGCACCACGAACAGGTTGGCGTGGAATAGACAACTACCCGTTTTACAGGTTTTTTGCCATCTGTGGATGTGGATGCCCAGATAATACTTTCAAAAAGGGTTTTATAATACACGGCGTCATTACATCCCTTGTAGGTGTTTTTCAGTTTTCCGCCCTCAAAAGCAAGCAGGGTGGGAGCGGTGGTTACATGGTAAACCGGATGAATATCCCGCACCTTGCTGACATCTGCAGCATACAGAACAAATTCCTTTTGTTCGCCGGCTGCTTTACGGATATTGTCAACGGCACACCGGCTTATATCCGATCCTTCCTTGTATAATAAAAGATACGCTTTTTCTTGGTCTTTGATCTTTTCCAGGAACTCCTCGTGCGATTGTACATGTACCATTTCCATCTTTTCTATAAAAAATTGATTTTTTATCCGCCCTTTATCATATTTTATGCCAAAAAGGCTCAGGTGCGAAAATTAACCGGTTCGGTGGAATTTCTCATGACGAAGATGCAAAAATGACACATTGCACGGTCATATTTGTGTCATGTCATCTTTTTTTTTCAGGATGGCAGATGTATATGACATTATGGGAGATCGGATACTTTCCTTCCGGTGTGTGAATCTACCGGTTTGTGACAGAAGTCGTATAAACCCTGATAACCTCTTTAACTGTCCTGTAGAGATTTTCCCTGGCTCTTTTCAGGGCTTCATCGAGAGATATCGGTGATGAAACCACAGGGAAAATCCCTGTAAAATAGTCTGCCCATTTGTCCGGTTTTTCCGTTTCAAAAGAGCCTGTAAAAGCAATCACCGGAATATGCCGTTTTTTTGCCAGTTTTGCCAGTGCAAACGGAGCTTTTCCGAAGAAGTCCTGGTCGTCCATTTTTCCTTCGCCGGTAAGGACAAGATCGGCTTTCCCAAGGAGAACATCCAGACCGGTAAGTTTCCGGATGATCTGAAACCCCCCTTCTGCTTTGGCATCCAGCATTCCCATCAGTCCGCCGCCAAGGCCTCCTGCCGCCCCGCTGCAGGGCAGATCACGGATATCCTGTCCGCTGTCTCTCTTTAACACTTCTGCAAAATGCTGAAGGTTTTTCTCCAGAATTTCCACCATTCCGGGTGTGGCTCCTTTTTGCGGGCCGTAAACCCTTGCCGCACCTTCCGTTCCGGTGAGCGGATTTTCAACATCACAGGCCACACGTATGGTTACTTTTTTTAACCGCCGGTCCAGTGTGGACAAATCGATCCTGGCAAGTCTTGAGAGCTCCCTGCCCTCAGGTGTCAGTTCATTCCCGCCGGCATCCGTAAACCGGCCGCCCAGTGCCTGGATAGCCCCCATTCCACCATCTACCGTGGCGCTGCCGCCTACCCCGATAATAATCTCCCGGACATTCAGGTCAAGGGCTGCACGGACCAGCTCGCCGGTGCCGTAAGTTGAGGTACGAAGGGGATTCCTTTCTTCGGGCCTGAGAAGTTCGATTCCCGATGCAGCGGCCATTTCAATTATAGCAACCTTTTTCTTCGGAAGAAATCCGAAAGAGGTCTTCAGCGGCCGCATCAGCGGATCATGTGCACGGACTTCAACGATCTTTCCGCCTGCAGCCCGTATAACCGCTTCCACCGTTCCCTCCCCGCCGTCGGCCAGGGGATGAAGGATTACCTGGGCTTTTGGCAGAACGGATTTCACCGCTTTCTCCATTACCGTAGCGGCCTCGAGAGCGGTAAGACTGTGCTTGAAAGAATCCGGGGCAATGAGTATGGTCATGCAAATGTTAAAATTACTTGAGGGATAAAGATAACTATTTGGATAATATTTCAATTAGCTCTACCTGTCAGCGTCCGGAGGATCCTGACAGCGTGAGACAATACCCCGCCCCACCTGTCAGCGTGCAGCAAAGCGGCATCATGACAGTGTGGTACTGAAAAAAACTTAAGCCAGAAACAGGGTGATATCATAGCTCTGAAAAAGAAAATGACAATCAGAATAACCTTTTATACATCAAGAATCCCAGGAACAGCATTTTGTCTCTTGTTATGGTAAGCAATAAAATCTTCGATATTACCAAACCATGATACGGCATCGGCCAGGGAAACTTTTGTTGATTCCACTTTGCCAATAGTAATTTGTATATATGAAGTCCAGGGATAATCTGTCAGTTTTGATGCAATACCATGATGTATAGGGTTAGTATGGATATAAACAATCAGTTGCTTGAAATATAGTTCTGAATCAAGGCTTTTTCTTTTAAAAGGATTTTCAAATAATGGTACTGTTCTCTTATGAACAATATTAAACCATCTTGTATATGTATTAAACAAATGAGAAAATTGTCTGGAAGGGTTAAAAGGCTTGTTATCTCTTTTAAGCTCAATTTCGCCTGTTTCCCGGATCCTGACAAGAAAATGAAAATGATTATTCATTAAGCAATAGGCAAAAGTTTCCCCTATCGGAGGGATATACCTACTAAACAGATTAAGGAAAACGACAAAATCGTTTTCCTCATAGATAACGGAACCACTATTAATACCCCTATTAAAGATATGATAATATTTACCGTGAAGCAGAGGTTCAATTTTACCCATGTTTCAAATTTAGGAAAATTAAATAGCTGAACCAATGCCAATGCTCAAGAAAACGAACACATTTATGATTGTATGATTTAAAAACTTTAAATCATTTTTTTCCCGGTAAATGTTTGATGAAACCGCGAAGGCATTATGGCGCGAAGTTTCGTGTTGTTTTCTTTCTTGCGTATCGTGGCACCTTTCAGTCTTTGCGGTAATCAGTTTAGTTTTATTTCGATAGTGATTCGTTTGGTGTATTTACTTTTCAACCCCTCTGTCGCAAGAGAGGAGAAGAATCGGCGGGATTTTACATATTAAGCCACATATATACATGTCAATGCCGTGATTTTGCGAGGAGCTCGTACGTACGATGTTAATCCGGACATACGAAGCGACGAAGCAATCTCATTGGACTTAACAACGGTAGTTTTCAAAAGAAGTAGTTTGAAATACTTCTCTCAATTCTGCAACCATTTTTCAATAATTAATTAACTATACACATGCTGTAATGCAAAGAAAAACAATGAGTAATAAAGGATTATCTCACAGAAACAAAATTTATCTGACAAAAAAAGAAGCACCTGATCCTGATCAGATGCTTCCGTTCTTCATAACGTTATTGAGAGCTGTTACAACTTTAATGGTTTGTAATCTTTAAACGGCGTGATGTTTACCGCTTCAACCGCATTACGGTATGTTTTCCATTGCGTGTCAAAGAAAGTATTGATCCGTTTTACCGTTTTGTCAATCAGTTCTTCGGTTTGCTTTAACTGCAGTTTTTGTGTTGCATTCAGCGGTTCGATTTCGTACATTACCGGGCGCACACCCCTTAGCTTGCTGGTAATGACCTTCGGATCGCGGTAGATCCCCTGTACATTTTCTTTCGGGAAAAGAATGGCAGAAATGGCTGTAAGTGAGTCATTCACTTCTTTACTGACTTCTTTCAGTTTTTTAACTGCATCCGATTTTTCCTTCGGCATCATTTTCTTTACCGATTGCATAACCGTTTTGCTCTCCTTGATCCGGTTCATCGCCTCGGCAAGCACCTCCATCTTCTTCATCACCGGCTCAACCGTGGCCTGGTTGGCTTTCAGGGTTTCTGCCGACACATTCAAACGGGGATCTGATTTTACGGTAATCGACGTCGAATCACTTTTACCCTCATAGGTAATAACCAGTTTATATGTTCCGGGCAGGACATATCCTCCGCCGCCACGCTCGGGTGATCCCGGCTTCGGCCTGGAACTTCCCGGATACCGGTATCCTTTTTTATCCAATCCCCAGATAAAACGGTTTATTCCGCTTTTGGGGACCTGTGTGATGGTTCTGACCGTATCGCCCTTTTCGTCAATAACCTTAATAACGGCTTTTTTGGCTTTGGCAAATTCGGAGTTCATTCCTTCACCACCGCCACCGAAACCATACATCATAGCACGCATTGAAAAGCCTCCCGAACCCTGCGAAGGAATATCCTTGTTCCCTTCTTTAACGGAATAGGTGATCATTGCACCCATAGGCCTGTTTTGTCCTGTAAAATAGGCATCTCCTCCTGAGAAAAGGCCCGGGGGACTTTTTGAGGCCACCTCGTAAGCAACCGGCGGGTTGAAGATATGCACAGTTTCGTCCATGACTTTGTTGTCCTTTGATGCGAGTTTACGCAGCGGACGAATATCGTCCAGGATATAAACATCCCTGCCGAAAGTTGCCACAACAAGGTCATACTCCCGCGGGTGGATCACCATGTCCATGGTGGAAACCCCTGCAGGATAACCGTTGGTCCAGTGTGTCCAGTTTTTGCCGGCATCAATACTGACATACAAGCCGTTTTCCGTTCCCAGGAACATCAGTCTGGGTTCGACCGGATCCTGAACAAATGAAAGCACATACCCGAAAACATCATTCTCGTCTACCATGCGTTCCCATGTTTTCCCGAAATTTGTGGTGTGATAAAGATAAGGTGCATAGTCATGGCGGCGGTAATTATTTACCACCACGAAAGCTTCTCCGGCATGGTATTTTGATGCCGTGATCTGCGGTATCCAGCTTCCGAGGGGAATATCCTTCAATCCTTTGTTCAGGTTTTTCCATGTTATTCCGCCATCCTGCGTAAGCTGCAGGTTTCCATCATCCGTACCTACCCAGATCACACCCTGCTGTACCGGGCTGGGAGCGATGCAGATAATTGTAGTAAAGTTCTCAGCACCCGTAACATCATAGGTCAGGCCGCCGCTTTCGAGTTGTTTCTGTTTTTCCGGATCATTGGTAGTGAGATCGGGAGAAATGATCGTCCAGGTATTTCCATGGTCGGGACTTTTATGCAGAAACTGGCTCCCGAAGTAAATGGCGTTCTTATCAAACGGATCGGCAGCGATGGCTGCATTCCAGTTGAAACGCAGTTTTTTCCCTTCGGGATGTACCGGGCGTATGCTTCTCGAATATCCTGTTTCCAGGTCAATACGTCCCACATATCCTTGTTGTGACATGGCATAGCAGTACCGCAGGTCGGAAGGATCGGGGAGGACATCGAACCCGTCACCGCCCCAGAGGTTGTCCCAGTAAGTATTGATGATCCCGCCATAGCTCCAAACATAAGCCGGTCCACGCCAGGAACCGTTGTCCTGCATTCCGCCGAAGACATGGTATGGCAGGTCCATATCCACACTAATATGATAGAACTGTCCTACCGGCAGATTTTCAACATACCGCCAGGTTTTCCCGCGGTCGTGGGTAATGGCCATCCCGCCGTCGTTACCGTCGATCATAAAATCCGGATCTACCGGGCTGATCCACCAGGCATGATGGTCGGGATGAATCTTCCGGGAAATCAGCGGCTGGAATGTCCTGCCGCCGTCTTCACTGACATTTACACGTGAGAATAAAGTATATACCCGGTTCTCATTTACCGGGTCGGTAAATATATCCGCATAATAAAATGGCCGGTCCCCGATATTTTTTGTTCCGCGGAGTTTCCAGGTTTTTCCACCGTCTTCGGAGCGGTATAATCCGTTCTTTTCGGATTCGATCAGCGCATAGACATAATCGGGATGGCTGCGTGAGATGGCCAGCCCGATACGTCCCAGTTCACCTTTGGGCAAACCGTCTTTGTCCGTCAGCCGCTTCCAGTTTTCACCGGCATCATAGGTAACATACAAGCCGGAACCGGGACCGCCGGATTTGAAGAACCACGGCCAGCGCTGATGTTCCCACATAGCGACAAACAGTTTACGTGGATTGGACGGGTCCATCACCATGTCGGCAACGCCCGTCAGTTCATTGACAAACAAAATATTTTTCCAGGTTTTCCCTCCGTCCGTAGTTTTGTATAATCCGCGTTCCTTTTGGGGCCCCCAGGGTGAGCCTATGGCTCCGGCATACACTTCATCACTGTTTTCGGGACTGACAATAATCCGGTAGATATGTCGTGTCTTTTCCAGTCCCATGAGTGTCCACGTATCCCCGCCATCCAGCGAACGGTAAATACCGTATCCGCCGTTGTTTGAATTTCGCGGGTTTCCTTCGCCGGTACCTACCCAGACGATGTCCGGGTTGTTCTGGTCGATGGCTACCGATCCGATTCCCAGGGTGCGTTCCTTGTCAAAAACAGGGTGCCACGATGTTCCGGCATCCTTTGAACGCCATAGGCCACCCGAAGCTGTCCCTACAAACATGATGGAAGGGTTTTTCAGGTTAACATCTATCGCGGTTACCCGCCCACTCATCCCGGCAGGTCCGATACTACGGAATTTCAGGTCTTTAAGCTTTTCCATGTCCAGCTTCTGTCCCGGAGTTGAAAGGGAAAACAGAAAGCCCAGCATGATCATAAAGAAAATGCGTGTTTTCATAATAAAAGTTTTTAAGAGATATAGGTTATGCATTACAATGTTGAATCTTTTTAAACGGGGTTAATTAATTTAGACAAGTTTCTTACCGGTTTTATTCCCGGGGAATTAAATTATTGGGGTTTCCCCACGATAAAAATGGCAGGGATCTTATGAATATCAGGAAGTTTCCTTTCCCATAAGCCTGTTTGTCGTGTATCAATAAATTCATAGTCTGTTGTCAATCCTGCCGCAATACAAAGCCAGGTGTCCTTATGGCAGGTTTGGAGGATATCTTTGAGCAGGGCAAGATTCCGGTAAGGCGTTTCCATAAAAACCTGGCTGTTACCCGATACATTACATTCCTGTTCGAGCATACGCAGTTTCCTCCGCCGTTGTGCCGGATCCCGGGGCAGGTAACCGTGAAATGTGAAATGCTGCCCGTTCATGCCCGACGCCATCAATGCCAGCATGATCGATGAGGGGCCGGTGAGGGGATGAACCCTGATCCCGTGGCGGTGGCAAAGATGTACCAGGGTTGCCCCGGGATCGGCAACGGCAGGTAATCCGGCTTCGGATATCAGGCCTGCTTCCCCGGCTGCCTGTAATACCTGTAAAAGCCGTTCCGTTTCCACCGGAGTAGTATGTTCACTAAGCTCGTAAAAGGTCACGATCGATATGTTGTCCGGGTAACCGGTAGATTTAATAAACCGCCTGGCAGTTCGGATATCTTCGGCAAAAAAGAGTTTTAACCGGTGTAAAATTTTGATCACACCGGCAGGCAGGTAGATTTCCGGGGATGTTGCTCCCAACGTAGAAGGTAAAAGATAAAGATCTCCCGCCATCGTAACGAATTTTGGTTAAATGTAGTAAACCCCGTCCACATATTTTTCATCTCCTGCAGGATTTATTCCCACACTTTATTTTTTTCGATACTTTTGTTTGACTGTAAAAAGATAATATTGTGCTGCGTGTAACCTTTCTCGGAACAGGGACTTCTCAGGGTGTACCGGTCATCGCCTGTCCCTGCGATGTGTGTCATTCCACTGATCCTTATGATAAAAGGCTCAGGTCTTCCGTGCTGGTTGAGAACAAAGAGACAACCCTGGTCATTGATTCAGGGCCGGATTTCAGACAACAGATGCTGCGTGAAAATGTCACTCGTCTGGATACCATCCTTTTTACCCACGAGCACAAAGATCATATTGCCGGACTGGATGATGTCAGGGCATTCAATTTCATACAAAAGAAACCTATGGATATCTGGGCCGAACCACGGGTTCAGTATGCTATCCGGCGCGAGTTTGCCTATGTTTTTGCCGAATATAAATATCCCGGCGTTCCGCAGATCAATCTTCACAGGATTGAGTCCGGCTGTAATTTTAAGGTAAATTCCTTAGAGATTATCCCTATAAGAGTATACCATTACCGCCTGCCCATCTTCGGTTTCCGGATAGGTCCGGTTACCTATGTCACCGATGCCAATTACATTCCAAAAGGAGACATTAAAAAGATTAAAGGTACTAAAATTCTTATACTGAATGCATTACGTAAGAAAAAACACCTTACCCATTTTAACCTGGAGGAGGCGTTGGATATTGTCCGTATCATCCGGCCCGAGCAGGCCTATTTCACCCATATCTCACACCTGATGGGGTTTCACCGTGAGGTGCAGGCAGAACTGCCTGAAAATGTCTTTCTGGCTTATGACGGTTTGAAAATTGAAATCTGATCAAAGTATGGTATATCCACGGGTATTCAATAATTTTCTCCCTACTCAAGCAAATCAGTAAGGTGCCGGGTGAAAATGTCATTCAATGCTCTGGCGATTTTGTGGTTTACCGGTGATTTTATAATTTGGTATTAGATTTTATGATGAAAATGAATTCTTATATATAAGATAATATGAAACGCCCATGAAAATTTTAAGCATTAAATTTTCGCAAACAAGAATGATTAAAATTTTCTTGTGAGAGCGACGCAGGAGCGCCTGCCTGCCGCAGGCAGGGTTGCATACCGTACGAAATTTTTTTGCTAATTTTTCATGTAAAAAATTTTAAACGTATGAAAACCATATACTTGACTAACACCGCCATTTATGGCTGACTAACACCGCCATTTATGGCTGACTAACACCGCCATTTATGGCGGTGAAATAAAACAGATAATAACCGGGCTTTAGCCCAAAAGCTTTAAAAGATTATGTCATATGTAAGAATCTGGGTCCATTGCGTATGGGGCACGAAAAACAAAGCTCTTTTCCTCACCAGCCGGAATAAGTGGGAAATTATCAATCATATCAGAGAAAATGCCGGAAGAAAGAATATCTATATTGACTTTATTAACGGAGACAAGGAACACATTCATTGTATTCTTTCACTTGGGGCAGATCAGACATTGGCTAAATGTATGCAACTGATTAAGGGAGAATCTTCCCGGTGGATCAATAAAGAGAACATTGTTAACGGAAGATTTGAATGGGCGGAGGAATATTTTGCAGTATCTGTTAGTGAAAATGATATCAACAAAGTGCGGGACTACATAAAAAACCAGGAAGAACATCACCGGATACATACCTGGACGGAAGAGTATAATAAATTTCTGGAGCAGTATCATTTCGAAAAGTTTCCGGGCTAAAGCCCTTAAGTGTGGAGTTCCGGCGGTCACCGGCATAAATGCCGGAGTTAATCAGGTTGGAATGCTGATTATTATTGTGTTCCTGATGCCGGATATTAAAAAGTTAGCGGTAAGAAAAGCCAGTAAGGCAGGTTGTTCTCTTATTTGTGTTGATATTATTTTACAAGGCAGGGAATGACTAACTCCGCCCTTCAGGGCGGTACATTGGAG
>JAADHC010000002.1 GCA_013152085.1 Chlorobiota bacterium | reverse complement strand
ATGCCCCAATTGCGGGAAAAATACCAAATGGCAATTATCCCGTCTGTTTTCATACGGCACCTCAAAAAACGAAGAGCTGAAAAGCCTGGCCCTTTTTGCCCGCCACAATCCCCAGCCATTATTCAGGGTAACTCAGGAAGGAATGATCAATGAAGCAAATCCGGCATCCGAAACACTACTCCAGGACAAATTGATCAGCGGCAGAAATCTGTTTGATTATCTGCCTGAATTTAAACATCTCGACTTTCAAAAAATTATTGCCGGGGAAGAAGAAATCCACTTTGTTACACATATAGGTGATCATTATTACAACTTTGTACTGAAAGGGGTCAGAGAACTCAAAACAGTGCATATCTATGGTAACAATATCACCGAGATCAAACTGGCGGAAAAAAAGAAGATCAGAAAACAGGCCGAAGCCATTGATGAAAGTATCCGGTATGCCTGGTATATTCAGAAAGCCAGGATTCCGGACGATACATTCGTAAAATCCCTGTTCCCTTCCAGCTTTATCTTTTTCCGGCCCCGGGATATTGTAAGCGGCGATTTCTACTGGGTACGACAAATCGGAGACCTGAAAATTGCCGCCGTAGCCGATTGTACCGGTCATGGTGTCCCGGGAGCAATGATCAGTATGCTGGGAGTATCGTTACTAAACGAGATTATTTTACGGGATCGTGTTACACAACCGGAAAAAGTCCTGAATATCCTGCGTAAGCGGTTGATTTCCTCCCTCGCTTCCATGGGCAGTGATACAGGACTCAGCGACGGAATGGATATTGCCCTCATGGTCGTAGACACCAAAGATAAAATCTATCGTTTTGCCGGAGCTTTCAACCCGCTGATTATTTGCCGTAACGGTGAGAATCTTATACTCAAAGCCGATCGTATGCCGGTCGGTAAATATGTGGTTGACAAGGGTTCTTTTACAGTAAAGGAAGAAAAAATGATCCCCGGCGACCGAATCTACCTCTTTACCGACGGATACCAGGATCAGTTTGGTAAAGACAATTACAAAAAATTCTCATCCAAAGCCTTCCGCCAGCTCATTGCCGATACTCATTTCCTTCCCATGGATGAAGCTTCCCGCAAGTTTGAAACTACTTTCGATAACTGGAAACAGAATACAGAACAGATTGACGATGTCACGGTCATGTGTATCGAAAGTAATTTCTAACCGAAGATCAGGCAGCGATCTTTTCGAAATAATTATATATTATAATATATATATTCTATAAGTCTCGGTACGGATCCGGCAATAAAAATCTGAAACAATGATTTCAACCGGTTTATTTCCGGATAAATGAGTAATAATTCCTGATTTTTTCTCTTTTACCTGTCAGGAAAAGATATTTCCTGCGACTATACCTGAAACTTAAAACCACACCGTAATGTACAAAAAGCAGATACCGACTACAGCTTGTCGGCTACCGGACTTGTATCGGAATATTTAAACGACAAAGAAGCTTCCAATGTATTATTTTAAAAATTGATAACTTAGTGGTGGACAGAAATAAAAATATTTCTGTCCACCACATTTTTTAACTGCCTGAATAATTATGGATCAAGAATTTAATGAAATACCAACCCGTACGATGGTTGAACTTATCCGTTCCGGTGAAAAACTCATCATTGACAACCGTTCTACACATGCATTCAACGGCTGGTCATTCAGGGACGAACACCGCGGAGGCCATATAAAAGGAGCGGTTAATTTTCCTTTCGAATGGTTTAAATACCATTTTGAGCTGCCGGAATTTCTGCAAGCCAAAGGGATTATTCCGGACAAACCGATTGTTATTTACGGATACAATCCGGAAGAGACCAATAACATGGCAGCAATACTATTCAATGCCGGGTATAATAATATTGCCGTTTATCACCGGTTTGTTGATGAATGGGCTGCGAATGATGAGCTGCCAATGAAAAAACTGATGCGGTACAAGCACCTGATCTATCCGGAATGGTTGAAACAACTGCAAGCCGAAGAACATCCTCCCACCTACGAAGGAAACAAATTTGTAGTATGCCATGCGCATTATGACAATATTGAAGATTATCGCGAAGGTCATATTCCCGGTGCCATTGATTTGAACACCCTGGAACTGGAAGCTCCCGAAACATGGAATTGCCGTACGCCGGAAGAGATTGAAGCTGCGCTTCTGCGTCACGGGATACGATATGATACGACGGTCGTCCTGTATGGCAGGTTTTCCTATCCCAGAAACGAAGATACCTTTCCCGGGAAACGGGCCGGGCAACTGGCAGCTATGCGTTGTGCGGCAATCCTTATGCATGCCGGGGTTGAGGATGTCAGAATTCTGAACGGAAGCTTTCTGGCGTGGGAACATGCAGGATTCGGGATCAGCACAGAACCCGTTCGGCCACATCCTGAAAAAGATTTTGGACTTTCTATCCCTGCGCATCCGGAGTATATTATCGGTATGGAAAAAGCAAAAAAGCTTCTTGCAGCTGAAGACGGTGAACTGGTAAGCATCCGTAGCTGGCCGGAATTTACTGGCGAGGTTAGTGGTTACAATTACATTGAAAAAAAGGGGCGGATCCCGGGAGCTGTTTTCGGAAATTGCGGAAGTGATGCCTATCATATGGAAAACTATCGTAATCCCGACCTGACCATCCGCGCTGCCGAAGAGTTGGCTGCCAACTGGACCAATGCCGGGATCACACCCGACAAACACCTGGCTTTTTATTGCGGGACAGGCTGGCGGGGCAGTGAAGCTTTCATGAATGCATGGCTGATGGGTTGGCCACGCGTATCTGTGTACGACGGCGGGTGGATGGAGTGGAGCTGCCATCCGGAGAATCCTGTTGAAACCGGGATTCCAGAAGATGCTGAATCAAAAAAAATATTTGCATAATGAGCTGGCCTGTAATTGTTTCCGATCTTGCTACAGATACTTTACGGGGATTATCTTCAGCACCCAAATACCTCCTTGCAAAACATTTATATGATGACAAGGGTAGTGAATTATTCAGGCAGATCATGCAAATGCCCGAATATTACCTGACAAACTGTGAACTGGAAATTTTCAGAAACCTGAAAGAAAAGATTGTGGATGCGCTGGAATCAGACCGGCAGGGATTCGACCTCATCGAATTCGGGTCGGGGGACGGGTCAAAGACCAGCATCCTGCTGGATCATCTCCATAAAAGAAAGGTAAACTTCCGGTACATACCCGTAGATATCAGTGAGCGGGCCATGGAGGAGATGGTAAGAAAATTAAAACGGAAAATGCCTGCTCTGGATATAAAACCTTTAACCGGTGATTATTTTCTTATTATGCAACATCACGGAAGGAATACAGGACGTAGAAAGGTCATCTTCTTTCTCGGTGCCAACATAGGAAATTTCTCTCCTGACGAATTATCCCTGTTTTTTAAACAATTGAGAGGCTTTACGCAAAAAGGCGACATGGTTTTGATCGGTTTTGATCTGAAAAAATCTCCTGAGATTATTCTTGCGGCATACCACGACCCCCACGGAATCACTACAACCTTTACAATGAATCATCTTATCCGGTTGAACCGTGAACTTAAGGCAAATTTTAATCCGGATCAGTTTGAACATCATACCGAATATAACCCGCTTTCAGGGGATGTAAAAAGCTTTCTGATCTCTGTAAAAGATCAGGATGTGAATATCGCCCTGCTGGAACAAAGGTTCCGCTTTTACCGGTGGGAACCGGTATTTATGGAACTGTCAAGAAAATATGATTTGTCAGAGATATATGCCCTGGCAGGATATTATGACTTTAAAATCATTAAAAACTTTACTGACCGGAGGTTGTATTTTACAGACACTCTCTGGATCAGAGAATAACAAGTTGTACACAAAAACAAAATCAGATTATGAAAGCAATATGGAATGGAAAGGTTATCGCAGAAAGCGATGATACTGTAATTATTGAAGGAAATCATTATTTCCCGGTTGAAGCTGTCAAAAAGGATTTTTTAGCCGACAGTGATACCCACACGATGTGCCACTGGAAAGGACAGGCATCATATTACCATCTCAAAGTGGATGGGAAGATTAACAAGGATGCTGCCTGGTATTATCCCGAACCCAGCAGCCAGGCCGAAGCCATTAAGGATCGTATCGCCTTTTGGCGTGGTGTGGAGATCATAAAATAAAAACCCCGGATCGTGCAACCTGAAAAAAACAACTGGAAGAAACTTTCCCTGCCTTTTGGTACGGAACTCCATGAAGCATTACAGCTTCAGCATCATGCAGCACAATTCATTGCGCTTGCCGGACGGCATCTGCTGCCACAGGTGCCGGACGACAGTAATACAAATATGGAATTTATTCCCGGTAAGAATCTGCTGGCCGGGAACCCGTTATCAAACGGAACCAGGCTGGCTCTGGACATGAATAATCTTACGCTCTGCCTGCCCGATAAGAACCTGGATTTTACGGACATACTTTCCCTTGCCGGAAAAACCAGGTTGCAAATCTTCCGGGAAGTTAAAGAACATCTCAGCAATGCCGGGATAGATACTTCCCTTCTGAAAGATGAATTGCATTATACGATCCCTCAACACGCCGTGGATAAGGGTGCAACATTCATTCTGCCGGATAAAATTTATTTTCAGGAAAATACAGCGTACCGGTACAACGCAGCATTCATCCTCCAAAAGATTGCCTCCCGCTATCCGGATGTACCGCCGGTTCGTATCTGGCCGCATCATTTTGACACGGGGACGTTCATCCCGGTAAAAAAGAACCGTGAGGGAAATGTTTCGGTTTCTTTCGGTATTGGCCTGGCTATTCCCGACACGATAGTCAATGAGCCCTATTTTTACCTGAGTTTCTGGTCCGAATCATCCGCCCCCGATATGAAGACCTTACCTTCGCCGGAAGCCGGTGAGTGGATTACCACCGGATGGAGCGGAGGCATACTCAGGTTGTCTGAAATCCTCCGGCAGACATCTGCCGGAACACAGGCCGGAGTGGCAGATTCTTTTTTTCGTTCCGGCCTGGAGATCCTTTCTGAAATAATCATATCACCATGACAGCAACAAACCACATTTGGTTCAAGGTATTGAATACCAGGAATGACATTGCCGAAGGGCGGGTTACCACCGTTTCGGCTGGTCACCGGCAGGTGGCATTATCCCCGTTCGAAGGGAAGATCTGTGCCCTGGACAATGCCTGCCCGCATCAGGGCGGACCGCTGGGTGAAGGAAGCATCGAAAACGGGATCCTGCGCTGTCCCTGGCACGGCTGGGATTACCACTCCTGCACAGGAAAAGGTCACCCGTGAAAATATTTTCGATTTTCACTCCGGGACACATACCGATGATATCGCAAACAATCTGGTAATGAAACGTGACAATGGATTGCGGACTCTCAGTATCACCCGGGTATATCCGGAAAACAGCAAGATCCGGATGAGTTATCCGGACCTGGAAAACGATTCCATGTATCTTATTTTTCTGTAGCAAAAGACGAATTGAAAAATATTTTTACATTTGATCCTCGCAAAAAATCATTCATCTGCGTTGATCATGGCATCTGTAAGTTTTCAGAATACGAAAAAGAAGGAAAAACTTGTTCCCGGAACAGTTCTCATCCCGTTTATACTGATTACGATTCTTTTCCCGCTCTGGGGATTTGCCAATGATATTACCAATCCGCTGGTAGCTGCTTTTAAAACCGTCATGGAAATTTCCAATGCCAAAGCAGCGCTCGTACAATTTGCCTTTTACGGGGGCTATGCCACCATGGCTATCCCTGCTGCACTTATTGTCAAGAAATATTCTTATAAAACCGGCGTACTGTTGGGTTTGGGATTATATGCTACCGGGGCATTTCTCTTTTATCCAGCCGCACAATTTGAAGAATTCGGATTTTTCCTGGTGGCTTATTATATACTGACTTTTGGACTGGCATTCCTGGAGACAACGGCAAATCCATATATTTTATCCATGGGCAGTGAGGAAACGGCAACACGCAGGCTAAATTTTGCGCAATCTTTCAATCCGATGGGTTCGCTGATCGGGATGTTTGTTGCCTCCCGCTTTATCCTGGCCGCCCTGCAATCGGATGAGCGCAATGCTGCAGGGGCACTGATCTTCCCTACTTTACCGGAATCCGGGAAACTTGCCATTCGTGCACACGACCTGGTTGTTATCCGTAATCCATACCTGATGATCGGAATAGTCGTGCTGGCCATTGCCATTATTATTGCTGTTGTAAAAATGCCGAGGAACAAAAGTAAGATCACCTCAAAAACCGCTGATGTTTTCAAACGGCTTTTCAGGGAAAAAACTTACCGGAAATACCGGGAAGGGGTAATTGCCCAGGTTTTTTATGTTGGCGCGCAGATCATGTGCTGGACATTTATTATCCAGTATGGAGAGAACCTGGGACTTACCAAAGCAAACAGTCAGAATTACAATATCATTGCTATGATCATTTTCCTTTCCGGCAGGTTTATCGGCACTTTTCTCATGAAATACATTCATGCCGGGAAAATGTTGACATTCTTTGCTGCCGGGGGAATACTCACGATTCTGGGAACGATCTTCGTCCAGGGAATGGCCGGCCTCTGGTTCCTGATTCTGACCTCATTGTTCATGTCGATCATGTTCCCTACCATTTACGGTATCTCCCTGCGCGGGATGCAGGACGATGATGCCAAGATCGGCGCTGCCGGTCTGGTCATGGCCATTGTCGGCGGTGCACTGATGCCTCCCCTTCAGGGCCTGATTATTGACCAGGGCACTCTGTTGTTCATGCCTGCGGTACGCGTCTCTTTTATCCTTCCCCTGATCAGCTTTATCGTCATTGCCATTTTCGGGTACAGAACCTATAAAATACATTTTGTCACTTTATAACCTGATTGTCTGATAAACGACAGGTTGTGTAATATTCTCCGGTAACAGATCAGCAAACGCAGAGACAGATCAAAGTCGAAATATTTCCGGATTCAGTCTAAACAACATAGCGTTCAAATAAAGTTTTTCCGTATATTTACCCGTAAGAAAAAATCATCATGGAAACCACGATCCTGCATATTAAGAATATGGTTTGTGATCGCTGCATCCGCACGGTACGTAGTGAACTGGAAAAACTTGAATGGCACGTAACCCATATCGAACTGGGTAAAGTTCATATTGAAGGCCATCCGGAAGAAGAAGATATGCAACTGATCAGCAAATCATTGCAGGCAGAGGGATTTGACCTCATTATTGATAAGGAAACGCAACTGGTTGAAGATATCAAAGCCCGGATCATCGAGCATGTACATTATACGGAAGATTATCCGGCCGGGGTAAGTCTCTCCGGCTACCTGGCCGATGTTCTGCATCATGATTATAAATTTCTCTCCTCACTGTTTTCAAAACACCAGGAGTCCACGATCGAAAAGTATTATATTCTCCAGCGTATTGAAAGGGTCAAGGAACTGCTCTCTTATGATGAGTTGACCCTGAGTGAGATTGCCTGGAAAACCGGCTTCAGCAGCGTACATCACCTCTCGGCACAATTTAAGAAAATTACGGGGCTTACCCCTTCCAGGTTTAAAGAAAATACTTCCCGGAAACCCCTTGACACGGTTTAATTCCCGTTGACGGTCTCGATATTCCCGGTGAAACAAGAAAATCCCGGGCGGGGCCGGGATTTTTCCGTTATGGAACATTCAACCGTGATTACCCTCCTGATGATGACTCTCATCATTTTCGTTGCTGTCGTCATTATCCATATCCACAGATTTTTTGATCAGATGTTGAATTGACCGGTACAAATCCCGGTTGCCGTCCGGATTTTCAGGATTTATCTCAATAACTCCGTTTCCGTTGCCATCTATAGCAGCGGCAAATCCGGCACCGAGTAACGCAGCCCTGATCTGGTCAATATGAAAATCTATGTATAAGGACAAATCATTACCGGTAAGTTGGAAGGACGAGCTGTCCGGGAATTCCACTTCCAGTTCATCCGTCAAGTCAGACCAGAATTCAAAAGGTTGGGCATTGATTATTCCGGCAATGTAAAACGTCTTTCCCTGCATAAGTGTATCCTCGCCATCTTCCGGGTATTTGTTGAGTTTGACCTCAAGCTTGTTGTATCGGTTATTCGGAACATCGAATTGTCCCAATACCTGTTCTCCCAGGGTACCATCCTGTATCAGATCGAATAGATAACTCCCTTCAAACTTTAATTCAGAATGAAGGGAATCTTCCATGTGTTCATTCTCTGAATCTTCGGTTCCAAATTCAATTTCCCTGACATGAACAAGAAAATCAGAAATCAACAGGGAATCAGTAGCCGGAGACAATAATGCACTCTTGAGGGTACTGACCGACTCCGAACTTTTGGCAATGAGCGTAACTTTTGTAATCCCGGGTGTTGTATTATCTTTTGTACAAGCATTTAACATAATCAAAACAAACCCTAATCCAATCATAAACATCCGTGTTTTCATAACCTTACATTTTAATGAATAACTATTTTTTCAAATCTTTACCTTAATAGACGGGAATAATAAAACAGGGGTTGGAAATGACGGTTAAAATTTTCTTTGGGGATTAAAGTTCACTCCCAGCGTAATCTCAAAGGTGGCCGTATGCGTTAAGTTAAAAGTTGATGGTATGTTGCCATCCCCGGAATAAATATTCGGGAGGCCGTATTTCAATCTTATCCCGGGAATAAAATGGTAACCCTTGCCTGCCGGAATATCAAGTTCGTGTCCAAACAATAATCCGTAATCCGCATTTCTGAATTCTCTGTTCCGGTTTACCTGCGAACCACCGATCTGCTCTTCTGCAGCACGCAAATTATGATAATACGCACCCAGATAAGTATTAAAATGTGTATTCGAATACCCGGTTAAAAAAATACGCTTGCTGTATTTGATAAATAGGTTTATACCACTGTATTTGAGCGTAAGGTTTTTCGCAGTATAATGTCCGTCGATATATGTTTTGTAACTTTGCCCGACTTTGTCGTTCAGAAACAAAGAAGTTCCCAGATACCAGCCGGGAAACATCCTCACTCCTGCAGAAAACTCATAATGTGCAGAAAAATCCGGTTTCGTGGATATTAATGAATTTCGTTGCAATCCGCTAAATGTTTCCGCATTTAAAATCCAGTTGTTTTCACCAAGGATCGTAATGCCGGCATACCAGTCAGGACGCTTCTTTTCGTTATTTTTTCCGGCAGGAACGGCTGCTGCAACGAGGGTATGGCTACCCTGAGAAACCGTCTCCGTATTCAAGGCAAGCAATCCGGGGACTTTCGGGTCTATCGTCACCAGATAGCTACGGTTAACCGGGATCCCATAATCCGGTTCGACCGGCAAAGATGATCCGAAGCTTTGTTGCACGCCATAGCCGGTCGCGGGATTATTGTTTTTGGAAGCTCTGTCAGGGGTTCCCGATACAGTGAATACATATTTTTTGTTCTCTTTACCGGATCTTTCATTGCCACCGGGAGGGACCGGATTTGCGGGCAATCTGTCGGAAGCAGCCGTATTTTCTGCTACCGGTATCTTATGGGAATTTGGAATTTTTTCTGCTTTTTCGGACTGAACATCCTTCGTTTCTGCCTGGTAATCAGCAGAAGGAGATAATGTTCTTTGTGAGAGATACCGGTTCAGCAGAAATCCTGTCCCCAATAATATAAGGATCACAGCTGCAGCCGATACGGTACGGTAAAGAACCTGGTTTTTCCATATGCCTGTAATTATTGACCCCTTCAGATTTTCCGCATCCAGAGCCATTTCAATCCGGTTCCAGACTTCTTCTGTATCCAACTGATCATGAATATTTTCCCAGACAGCATCAATATCGAGTTGCTCCTCAATATTCATCCAAATGTGATCGGGAGGAAACTCCCGACCTTCCTCCTCGATGATACGTTTATATTTTATCATCCACAATGGTTCCATCCTTCAGTCTCCCAGATCATATTTTTCAATATACCCGGATAAGATCTTTCTTGCCCGGCTAAACTGTGATTTTGATGTTCCGATGGAAATTTCCAGTTTCTCGGCAATTTCCTTATGGGTAAACCCTTCGAGTGCATATAAATTAAAAATCATCCTCGCACTTTCAGGTAAATGATTTACAACTTTCAATAAATCTTCGTAATGAATATCTTCCGAGGCTGGCTGGGCGTTGAGTTCATGAGTATGGACATCGGTAAGTTCCACCTGGACCCCGTTTTTCAGATTACTCCGGTAATGGTCAATAGCCGTATTTGTTACAACTCTGCGTATCCATCCTGCCAGCGAACCGTTTTTCTGAAACTGGTTTATTTTCCTGAACACCTTGAAAAATGCTTCCTGAAGGATATCCATGGCTTCTTCGCGTGGGGCATAGGCCAGGCATAGATGGTACATCTGTGTGGCATATTTGCGGTACAGCAACTCCTGAGACCGCCGGTTGTTTTCCAGGCACCCTTTTATTATCTCTTTATCAGGAATATCTACCCAATCCATAAACATCCAATCCCGCTAATATGTACTATTTATTACGGATAACATCCTACACAACTTTTCATATGATTTTCAATCCGAATGATTTTTGCAGCCGGTAAAGGACAAGTTCATATATCTCGTCATTGGTCTCTTCTGAGATTAAAATAGTGGGAACCCCTTTCCATGAATATCGCTCGGCATCTTCCAAAGTTTTCCTGCTGATAACCTGAAAAGCATAGCCCGGATCGAAAGTAAAAATCCCTTCATAATCCTTATCCCTGGTAAGAACAATTTCTCCAGTCCCTGATGAATTTACAGCATCCCCTTCAAAAGATTCATTGTCAATCACTAACACAAGCGGGACTTTCTCACCCCTTAACGTGTGATAACTCCCGGAAAGCATTACTGCCATATCCTTTGGTTCCGGATTGTCATCGGGATAATCCCGGGATTCCTCTCTGTGATTTTTCCCCCCGTGAGTTTCAGACCCTGATTCAGATGTGTTTTCCTGTTCACCTTTCATCTTCACCCTGACTTTAATCTTCTGGTAAATTCCCTGGGGAATATCAAAGGTCAGCGAATCACCGGTAAATTCGCTGATTTTAACTGATAAAGGAGGGGTAAAACGGTGCGTAAAAAAATAATCATCCCCGGTTTGCCGGTAACCTTCAAATTCAATATTCCTGATCAGAATATCACCTCCGTTAAATTCAAGAAAATCAATTGCCGGATCGGGAGTCAGTTCAAAAAGAAACTGTACCCGCGTAGGCAGGGTAAATTCCTCCTTGATACACGACTGGACACCTGCAATAATGACAAACAACAAAATGAGTCTGTAGCACCTTCTGCAAATCATCTGTTTATAATCTCATATTTACTTGTATGACGAAAAATAACACCAAATGGTTGGATGGGAAGTAAAATAGAAATTAATATTGGTTAAGATTACTTATATTTGGAAAATTTCAGTGTACACCGGCTTCTTTTAGGTGATACGGTACATCTGAGTCCTGCGAATAAAATATAAAACATTTAGAAAATTATATAAAATTTGCATGCATAGATTGTTTTTCTTTGTGCCGTGAATAACAGATGATTTTTTCATCATGAAAGTGAAAAGAGTTTTACATATCATCGTTTCATTGGTCCTGCTCCTGACTACTTCGGGCGTAACGGTTTCGGCACATTACTGCCCCAGTCTGCTCATTGAAAAAAATATTGATATTACTTCCGATTCTTCTTGTGATGATGAAAATTGTTGTACCGACGAAGCAATGACCTGCCAGGTCATTACTGAATTCATCGCTTCAGCATTTCAGATTTCAGGCCCGGATGTTGTTCAGATCACTCCCGGTAACAATTCCCTTCACGAATTTATCAGCTCATTGAACGAAGATACTGAAAGGGACAAAGGTGTACATATACTAAAGAATCTGTCTCCGCCATTAATATCACCGGATCACTCGGTGATCCAGGCTTTCCTTTTGTAACTAATGTTCACTGCCTGATCGCAGTATACAGGGGTCATTGTCCCATTGTGATTCCCGGCCGGCCAACATTACCGCAACCATATCTTACATCACAATGAATAAAATCCCTGCCTGGTTCCAAAACCATTTATTAATCCAATTAACACAAAAAGATTTAATTTCACAGTGATAACAAACAAACAAATTATAAACCATGTTGGCAGGTACCCCTCTCCGGGAAGGCAATGGTTAATAGACTATGACAATGATTGGCAGATAATGCATAAACATAAAATTAAACGAATGAAAACAAAAATGTTAGTGACCATATTATCAATATTGCTTTCCGCAGGATCGGTATTTGCAAAAACAGAACCCGATTCTTTGCAAAGCCTGATCAAAACTGCAATCGAAGTAAATCCGAAAATCAAAATGTTACAATCAAAATTTGATGTAGCCGGATCAAAAATAAAAATCGGCACAAATTTACCTGATCCTGTTCTGACCCTGGGATTGTTGAACATACCGATAAACACGTTCTCCTTTACACAAGAGCCGATGACAGGAAAAGCTGTTGGTTTAAGTCAAGCCATACCTTTCCCGGGTTCTCTTAAAGCCGCTGCAAATGCAAAAGCCGTGGACACGCTAATTGTCCGGCAGGAAATTGCCGATTTAAGAAACCAGATAAAAAAACAGGTGTCCGTTCTGTATTTCGATCTTCAGGAACAACGAAGAGAAATTATACTGGCTGAAGAAAGTGTGAATTTACTCAAGCAAATCTCTAACGTAGTCAAAAGGAAATTTGAAGTCGGGACAGCAAGCTTGCAAAATATTGTACAGGTGGAAGTGCAAATAACAAGGGTAAGAGATAAAATTGAATCGTTAAAAGGAAGAGAAAAATCCATGCTCGCCCAATTGAATGCTTTCTTACTGAGAAATGATACTATCCCGATTAATACAACGCGTATACTGCCCATTAAAAGCCGAAATATAAAAACCGACTCCCTCTTAAAACTGGCTGAAATGAACAGACCTTTATTGAAGGGGATAAAGCTTTATGAAAATAAAGCCTTTTTACAACAAAAAGCTGCCAGATATACTTTTTATCCTAATTTTAAAGTGGGAGTTCAATATTCACAGCGTAGTTATAATCGTAACACTGGCATGAATTACCCTGATTTTACTGGTATTCAGGTTGGCATTACCATTCCGATAAACTATGGTGGCAATAAAACGGCTAAAATAGATGAATTCAGGTATCTTCAAGACTTCTACAATAACCGGTTTACTACTTCCCTACAGATACTCCAACAATCCTTTGGTAACATAAACGCAAAACTTTCCGAATTGGAAAGCAGGGAAATACTTATGACAAAAACTTTATTGCCACAAGCTAAACAGGCATATAAAGCGGCTATAGCCGATTATCAGGTAAACAAAATTGATTTTGCGAATGTGATCATAGCAGAAGATAATATCTTGAAAATAAGAACGGAATTGGCCAAAATCCGAACAGAATATTACAAATACATAGCCCAGTTGGAGTTTTTATCCGGGGTAAATATTAATCAGAATTAATTTAACAATTGATAAAGGAAATGACTATGAATAAAAAGAATTTAATCAACGCATTATTTATAATTATCGGCATCGGACTGGGTGCTGGCGGTTATTATTTGCTGATTGGAAGCTCATCCGGATTAAAAGGAAAAGCCGGCAAAAATGAAATGCAAGAGTCTCAGGAAACAACGAACAGGAAAATACTTTACTGGCGTGCTCCTATGAACCCAAATGAAATATATGATCACCCGGGAAAATCGAATATGGGCATGGATCTTGTCCCCATTTATGCAGATAATTCAGGCCTAAGCGGCGTTGTCTCAATCGATCCGGTTATCCGGCAAAATATGAATGTTAAAACAGCGGTCGTGAAGAAAGGGGAACTGCATCCTGAAATTTTTACCAACGGGATATTACAGCCTGATGAGCAAAAAGAATATATCGTAACGACCAAAATAGGCGGATGGATTGACAAACTCTACATAAATTATACCGGTCAGAAAGTTCGAAAAGGTGATAAACTCATTAAAATTTACTCCCCCGAACTTGTTGCCGCTCAGGAAGAATATCTTACCGCACTGGCTTATGATAATGCAATGAAAAGTACAGGTACGGAATCTGAATTGACAAAAAATGCCATAAGAAAACTTGAACTCCTTGATGTATCGGAACAGGAAATACAACGTTTGAAAGAAACAAAAAGTGTCCGTAAATACGTGATCATCTATGCTCCTTTCGACGGAACCGTTCTCTATAAAGGCGTAGATGAAGGCGCTAAAATTAACAGAGGGACGCCATTGCTTAAAATTGCAGATCTGAGAAGCCTGTGGATCCTTGCCGATATTTATGAATATGAATTAAGTAAGATTAAATACGGTTTGCCGGCTAAGATAACATTTGATTACTTACCAGGGAAAGTTTATAATGGAAAAATCTCATTTGTTTATCCGACCCTTGATCCCCAGACGCGAACGATAAAGGTAAGAATTGTCGTACCGAACAAAAACAATGAATTAAAACCGGGAATGTTTGCCAACGTTGATATCAAAGGGGAAAGTACGGGAAGTTATGTGTTAGTCCCCGAACAGGCTGTTCTAAGAAGCGGAAAACAAAATACCGTGATCATAGCTCTTGGTGAGGGGAAATTCAAACCGGCGGAAATCGTTCTCGGTAATTACTCAAATGGTTACTACCAGGTGCTTAAGGGATTAACTGCCAATACAACAATAGTAACATCCGCTCAATTTCTGATTGATTCCGAATCAAATTTACGTGCTTCTTTAAGTTTATTTACCACACAGGAAGATAACAAAGATTCAACGGATAAGAAAATGAACATGAAAATGGATGTTAAGCAAACATCACAAAAAAAAGAAACAAAGTCGGAAATAATCAGAAAAGGTATCATTGATGTGAAAGCTATAGATAAAAACGGAGATGGCATACTCTACCAGGATATTATGGATTGGAATGTTATTTCAGACAAGCCCGGTAAATGTCCTCTTTGTGGGATGGAACTGCGTGAAATGACCATAGAACAAGTTAAAAAGAATCTTACAGAACATGGCTTCAAGTATCAATAATCACATAATAAACAGCATATAAACAGACTTATGATGTCATCAGATAATATAAAAGAAGGTTTTATTGCAAAAACCATAGAATGGTCTTTAAACAATAAGGTAATGGTTATCATATTTACGGCTATGTTAATCGTTGCCGGCTTATGGGCCATAAAAAATACGGCTGTTGATGCCATTCCTGATTTAAGTGATGTACAGGTAATTATTTTCACTAAATATTCCGGTCAGGGTCCGCAAATAGTCGAAGACCAGGTAACCTATCCGCTTACCACCAAAATGCTTTCGGTTCCCGGAGCCATAGATGTAAGAGGTTATTCCTTTTTCGGCTTTTCCATGGTGTATATTATCTTTAAGGATGGGACGGATATCTATTGGGCGAGAAGCCGTGTTCTCGAATATTTGAGTTCGATGCAGAGCCAGCTTCCCCAGGGAATTTCTCCCGAACTGGGTCCGGATGCCACTGGTCTTGGCTGGGTGTATGAGTATGTCCTGAAGTCAAATAAGAGAAGCCTTCAGGAACTTCGTTCTATTCAGGACTGGTTCCTGCGATACGAACTTACCTCTGTGCCCGGAGTTTCCGAAGTGGCCAGCCTTGGAGGATTTGTTAAACAATATCAGGTAAATGTGGACCCGATAAAATTAGCCTCCTATAATATTCCACTGGAAAAAATTAAAATGGCAATACAGAAGAGTAATAATGATGTTGGCGGACGTCTTATAGAAATGGGTGAAACGGAGTTTATGGTTCGTGGGCTTGGCTATATTAAAAATAAAAAAGACCTGGAAACGATTGCCATAGGAATAAATAAATCTACCGGAACACCTGTTTATTTAAGGGATGTGGCAAACATTGATATAGGCCCGGAACTGCGCCGCGGGCTTGCTGACTGGAACGGCGAAGGTGAAGTCGTCGGCGGAATCATTATTCAGCGATTCGGCGAAAACGCACTGAAAGTCATCGAGCGGACTAAAGAAAAACTCGCAGAACTCAAGAAATCCCTGCCTCCTGATGTACAGATTATTACAGCCTACGATCGTTCCGGGCTTATTGAAAAAGCCATTGACAACTTAAAAGATAAACTATTAGAAGAAATTCTCGTTGTTTCACTGGTGATCTTTATTTTCCTTCTTCATTTCAGAAGCTCACTCGTAGCCGTTTTCACCCTTCCGACAGCTATTCTTGGCGCCCTGTTAATCATGCATATACAGGGAATAAATGCTAATATTATGTCATTGGGAGGCATTGCCATTGCCATTGGGGCCATGGTTGACGCCGCTATAATCATGGTGGAGAACACACAATCACATGTACTCCATAACCAACTAAAACCCAAAGATCAACAGAAGCCACACTGGGCTATTATTTTGCAGGCATCAAAAGAAGTGGGGCCTTCCATATTTTTCTCTCTTCTGGTGATCGTGGTTTCATTCCTTCCCGTATTTGCCCTCGAACAACAGGAAGGTCGTCTGTTTAAGCCTCTTGCTTATACAAAATCTTACTCTATGGCAGTAGCAGCCCTGCTTTCAATTACCATTGTACCTGTGTTGATGGGATATTTTATACGTGGGAAAATGAAAAAAGAAGAACAAAATCCGATAACAAGATTCCTGATGAATGTTTATCATCCTATTGTCGATTTTGCAATAAATAAGAGATGGTTCATATTTGTGTCGGTTGTTATAATCCTGGGCACTACCTATTTCCCTTTCAAAAAATTAGGCTCTGAGTTTATGCCTCCTCTTTATGAAGGAGATCTCTTGTATATGCCAACAACATTACCGGGAATATCAATTACCAAATCAAGGGAAATACTGCAACAAACGGATAAGATTATTAAGTCATTTCCGGAAGTTGAGTCGGTGTTGGGCAAAATAGGACGGGCTGAAACGGCTACTGATCCGGCGCCGCTTTCCATGATTGAAACAACCATCAGGCTTAAACCACAAAGCGAGTGGCCTAAAGGGATGACCCCGAAAAAGCTTATAAACAAAATGGATGCGGCCATAAAAATACCAGGACTTACCAACGCCTGGACCATGCCTATTAAAACAAGAATTGATATGCTTTCCACCGGTATCAAAACACCGGTAGGCATAAAAATCAGCGGTCCGGATTTGGGTGTACTGCAAAGAATTGGTAAAGAAATTGAAGAAGTGTCCAGGACAATACCGGGGACACGTTCGGTCTATTCTGAACGTGCTGAAGGGGGAAATTATGTTGATTTTGATATTGACAGAAATAAAGTTGCCCGTTATGGCCTGACCATAGGTGACGTGCAAAACGTATTTATGTCCACTATTGGCGGGATGAACATTACAAAAACTGTTGAAGGGCTGGAACGGTACCCTGTAAATTTAAGATATCAAAGAGATTACCGTGAAAATATCGAAAGCCTGAAAAGAGTACTGGTTCCCCTTCCAGGCGGCGGAAATATCCCGCTTGAACAGTTGGGAACCATTTCGGTAAAAAAAGGCCCTCCGGTCATTAAATCCGAAGATGCAAGACCTAATGCCTGGGTGTATATAGATTTGGAAAATATTGATGTTGGAACCTATGTTAAAAATGCACAAAAAATCATTAATGAAAAAATCCAGTTACCTTCCGGCTACTCTTTGATCTGGAGCGGACAATATGAATATATGGAAAGAGCCGCCAAAACTTTAGCACTGGTGATTCCGTTAACTTTACTTATTGTATCCCTGTTACTTTATTTCAATACCAAATCATTTATAAAAACCGGGATTATATTACTTGCACTGCCTTTTTCGATGGTGGGGGCTATCTGGTACTTATACTTTGCAGGATTTAATATGAGTGTCGCGGTTTGGGTAGGAATTATCGCTTTACTTGGTGTAAGTGCCGAGATGGGGGTAGTTATGCTTCTATACCTGGAAATTGCTTACGAAAATATGAAAAAACAAGGTTTGTTAACTTCTCTTAACAAGCTAAGAGAGGCAATATTCCAGGGTGCTGTTCGGCGAATACGCCCTGTTGTAATGACGGTGACCGTCCTTCTGCTTGGTTTGCTTCCAATACTGATCGGTCACGGAGTCGGTTCTGATGTTATGAAAAGAATTGCAGCCCCCATGTTTGGTGGTATTATAACAGCCATGTTAATACAATTGGTATTTTATCCTGCCATATTTTTCGTTGTAAAGAAAAGGGAGATGAAAAAGAATAATATGATCAAAGAAAATGAACAGGTAAATTAAAGTAAAACACTCATATACCAATTATAATAAAAACATAGAAAAATGAAAGAAATTAAAGCATATATCAGAAAAGAAAAAGCTGATATCGTGATCCGGAAACTGCGAGAAGCCGGTGTAACCGGAATGACTGTACTTAATGTTAATGCTCTGGCTGAATGGGCTGATAAAGAAGCATTCAGCTATTCCATTGAATACGTGCAAAAATATTCTACCGTTATAAAGATCGAACTTATTTGTTACAGGGCAATAGTTGACAAACTTGCAAAGATTATCATTAAATACGGACACACAGGGAATAGCGGTGATGGCTGGGTATTCATATCAAATATTGAAAAATCGGTTCGTATCAAAACCGGAGAAACGAATGTCATTAAATAAAAACTTACAGACACCTGTATGCGTTTTAAAGATTATCCCGGCTTATTCCTTTACCATTGCCATAATCCTGAACACAAATAATATATGAGGATGATGAGAAATTATCTGACACAATCCACCTAAGATTTCATTTCATGTATCCGAAACCAATATTTGACATCCGGAAAGATAATTCCATATTTTGATTATATTGTAATTTCAGGATCAGTTTATCCTGAATACTGACACGTTTTCATCCAGAAAGAACAAACAGGTATGCATTATAAATATAAAACAAACAGGTAAAGATCATGAACCGAAAAGAATTTATTGGATACAGTGCAACAGGAGCAGCAGGTATGGCTTTATTTCCTGCCAATCTTTTTGCAAAAGAGAATCTGAAAAAGAATGAAAAACGATTTCCGCAAATTTTACCGTATGCAAAAAAGGGGAAATGGAAAGAGTTTGAACTGGAAATAAACATTATGGAGCACGAACTGGCCCCGGCAATGAAAATCCATACCCTTGCATTCAACAACATGATTCCCGGTCCGGAAATCCGGGTCAAGGAAGGAGACCAGGTCAGGGTAAAATTCAAAAACAAAACGGAAATAAATCACACCATACACTGGCATGGCATATACGTTCCCTGGCGAATGGACGGAGTCCCTTATGTTACCCAGATGCCGGTAATGGCAGATCAGGAATTTATTTATGAATTCACGGCCAAACCTTATGGCACGCATTTTTATCATTGCCACTGGGGGACATTGCTACACATGCAATCGGGAATGTTTGGAAGTTTTATTGTTGAAAATGATGACGACCCCGTTAAAAAGGCATTTCCCTATGAACGTGAATACACTTTGGTTTACTCGGCACATGATGTAAATTTCCTGAGGAACGAATTAAACGGAATGCTGGAAAGGATGAAAGAACGTAGCTATCTGATGAAGAACGGAAGATTTGACCCGCAGAGATTTAACCTGTTTAACACTAAAGAAGAACTGTTAAATGCCATTGAAAACGGTTATCAGCCTCCATATTTGGTAAACCGGAGATCATTAGCCGATTTACCCAATCCAAACTGGTTTACTGTAAACGGGAAGTCATATCCTTCGACACCCAGTTTACTAATAAAAACAGGTGAGACAATCCGTGTAAGATTGATTAATTCAGGTACGGAAAATCACCATCTTCATTTACACGGACATGATTTTTGGATGGTTTGCGATGATGGGTTGCCCCTGCCCCGGCCATGGCAAAGAAACACACTGTCATTAAGCCCCGGGAAAACCTATGATATCATAATAGAAGGAAATAACCGTGGTATCTGGACCTTTCATGATCACGATACGAGGCGGGTCACGAATAACGGCCTATACCCGGGAGGGAACTTAATGGCTTTGGTATATGAAGACCTGCCTGTGGAAGAAAGACAGGTCGGAAAAATGAACAACGGGAAAAACATATTACCTAAAATAGCTCTGGACGAATAATTCCAAATATGGATCTTCATTTCGTAAAATATTAATTAACGGCAACTAATACATGAAAAATGAAAACAAAAATATATTTAAGTGTTATTTTATCCGTTGCACTTGTTTCAGTAACCCGGGCACAGGTCTCACCGGAAATAGAACTTGGTGCCAAAGGCGTAATGTCTGGTAATATTGTGGTTGACAATGCCAATACGGCTTCGGCTGTAAGTGATTTTTCAGACAGCCAGATTTTGCTTGGTTTTAAGCAAAAACTATATAGCGCCTGGAGGGGACAAATGGTATTTGGGTTTCAGTTTCCCGATGCAGATTCAGACCTGGGCCAGGTATTTTTTAATCACGTTTTTCTGACTGTTGAGAATCATAAAAACATATTCAAGTTAGGCCGGTCAACGACAAAAACAATTATAAATGAATTCCCCACCCTCCGTGATGATGACGCCATATCATTTAATTATTCCCTTAACCCTTTTTCAATTGGTTCAAATACCCAGGACAATCAATATGGAAATGTTATTGAATACACCCATATTTTCAGACAACGATACTGGTTTACATTTCATGGAGAAAATCTTGCAAATTTGTCATCTCCTACTGATTTTTCATTAAACGCTTTCGGGGCTTCATTTCTCTATATCGTACCGGGAAGTCAAAGATGGAACCGGAATGTGCTTCAAAGGATCGGAATGAGCTATAATAATTATCTTACTGACAGACCCGGTTACAGCGGATATGAAGAAGCTTTGAAGAATATTCTGGGTACCGTTACGATAAATGTATTTCCTGACCCGGTTCATTTCGTTGATTTCAGGATTCAGGGAATCTATAATATCGGGTTTTCTGAAATTGATAGCATAAACAGTTACCGGAATTATGTAAAAACACCATATTTTTCGACTTTCGGTACCGTCAGATATCTATACCGTAAGCTGGAAAGACCTTTTATTCAAGTATCAGCAGGTATGGGCTACAAATCCTTTTCATCCGTAGCAGGAAGCAACCAGTTTATCGGAATAACCAATATCTTTTATCGTCTGGGCGAACATTTTGATCTTGGTTTTCAATACAGGTACCTGCATAATTATGGTGAGACCGGAAGCCTTTTCGGACAGAAACAACACAGGTTTCAACTGGCGCTGGTCTATTCCATCGATCAAATATTCAATAATCAGTTTGATGACCGAAACTCCATCCTGAATTTAGAACATGGATATATCAAATAGATACCAAACAAAATTATCTGAATCAACAAAAACCTCATCGTAAAACGATAATAAGATCAAAGGTTGCATGCATGTTTTAGCCTGTTTGACAAATATCGACGCTTCAGTAGCGTATACATGGTGTTTCCGTTATAGTATTAATAACGTAAAAGTAAAAACATTGTCATATCTTAATGGCAGATTGGATTTTACATTTCCCTGTGTCCGGAAATGATATACACTTTTCCGAAAATTGTATAAGAGAAGCCATTGTTATATTCCGATCTTTGTACTGTAACAAAGATTAAACGTCATGTTTATAAAACTGTTTCTTCTGAGTCTTGTGCTTACAGCCCTTATTATGGTCACATTGGGCATCAAACTGCTGTTTGACAGAAAAGCTGAATTTACTGTTCATTCCTGTTCCACCGGAGCAGGAGATACCAACGGGACCGATGGTTGTCACTCCTGCCAGATGGTGGAGATGACCGACTGCCCTGAAAAGAAAACAGTTTGACTTTAAAATCATTTATGCATAAAATCTATATAAAAAATGTTGTAAAATTTTATGAAAATTATATAAAAGTTCTTACAATATATTCGTTTATTTTGAGAAGATCACAAAATGGCTGACAAGAAGACCATATACATAAGAATAGCTTTCCCGGTAATCACTATGCTGTTAATCGTTGCAACAGCCGGCGTGGGAATCCGGAAACATTTTTGTAACGGAATACCGGTCTCGCAATCTGTTACCAACAATCCGGCTAATTGTTGTAATGGTTCGGACTATTGCCATGATGAAACTGTGTATATTTTTCTTGACAATAACTTTTTTGTTCCTGAAAAGGTGCCGTTGCCTAGGATCAGCCTCATTTCAGCTAATCTGACATTTACAACCCCGGAAGGGATTTTATTCTCAACCCTGTTTCAGGACAAAATGACCCTTTTCCGGGATCTCCACCCTGTCCTGGCGGAATCAGACCCGCCGTTTACAGGCATTTTCCTTTTGTGATCCTGTCCCGCGAAGTTGAAAAGACAGTAACAAATAGCTTATAATGCGTCTGTACTGTTTGATAAAACTACAATCCAACTTCGTGTGCTATGTTTTTCACTACCAAAAAAAATACCATTATGGAAACAAAACCTGCGGACTTTGGTTTTACCTCGATCAGGTATTATAAAGCAAAACGATATCTTACCCGTTCTGAAACAGAGCATCTTCAAGAACTTATTCAGGATCAGGACGGGATTATAAGTATAAATCTGAAACAGGATGGCCTTTCTGTCGAATTTTACGGACATATCGTCAGTGAATTGTATATCATGGAACTACTGAAAAAGGGAAATTTTCCTTTTGCTCCGGAACCCCGGAAAAGCCGGATAAAGCGGTTTATCGAAAACCTGGCTGAAACAAACCGGAAAACATATGGGGATCAGCGGCTTGACTGTTGCGGGTTAAACCATGCAAAACAATCTGAATATAAATAAAGCGTAATAACTTAATAAAATCAAAACGATGAAAACATTGATGAAAATGATTCTGCTTGGCCTTTTTGTAGCCAGCGTAGTTGTTGCCTGTAGCAAGGATAACACGTCGCCACAAAAAGGCCTGATATCTGAAATAACAGGAACATATACCGGTTACTTTACCGATGGAAGTTCCCTGAAAAGTGCGCGGCACGATTCTTCAGCTACCGCTGAGATCACAGCCCTGGGAGAAGACCAGATACAGGTATGGTGTTACGGCCACGGGCTGGACACAACCCTGGTACTGGATATTTATGAAAACAACGATTCCATTATGGTGTGTATGACCGGGGATGCCTTTGAAACAGAGTACGGACACATGAAAGGCCACCAGATGGGTCATGGAATGCATGACTTTTCAGGAACCGAATGGATGCATCATCTCAGTGATGAACATACAACCGGCGACAAACATTACGGCATGTTTGATACCATCAACCATACATTTGAATATACTTTTATGATGATGTCAAATGACTCTCTTTACTATTCAAAATTCCACGGAAAAAGGGACAACCTGCCGTAATGAAGCAAGAACTATTTATTAACCAATCATTAAATAAAATAACGATGAAAACAATGATAATCATACTTGTAACGGCTTTTACATTTCAATCGACACTCCGTGCGGAAAATACAATAACCGCTTATAAGACTGATTTACAGGCCGGATCAATAATATTTCCCGGTAACACACCTGTTCCCGAAGCATTCAAAAAACAACTAAGCCTTGTTGTGGATGCTTATATTCTGCTTAAGGATGCCTTTGCGGCAGACCAGGAATCAAAAGCCACCCAGGCGGCTAAATCAACCCTGGATGCACTTAAAAAAGTGGAAATGGGCCTGATCCGGGGCGAAGATCATATACTCTGGATGAATCAGTACCGCGCCATAATGACTAATCTGAACATGATAATAGATATGCCGGGACTGGATATGAAACGAAGCCATTTCAGTGTCGTGTCAGAAAATATGACGGAAGCGGTAAAATCTTTCGGTATTGTATCCGACAAACCGGTGTATCTCGAGTTCTGCCCGATGGCCAATGACAATAAAGGCGGATACTGGTTAAGTAACGATAAAGCAATCCGTAATCCGTACCTTGGCGGTAAAATGCCTGCTTGCGGGAAAGTAACCGAAACCCTGAACCAATAAACGGTTCCGGAACCCCTCTGTGTCAGGCCTGAAGATTCAAAGACTGTAAAAGAAACGGATATGTACGGAAAAACAAATAACACACACTGGAATTATATGTTGCGAAAAGCGCACAGGTACCTCAGTGTGTTTATAGGCGTACGTTTTTTTTCTGGTCGGCCGGAGGGGTATTTTTCCCCTGGAACAATATCGACAGGATCCATGGTAACTACCTGGTTAAGAAACGGGCAGGGATCATTTCGGAAATCTCCTGTTCCGTACCTTTTCACTCCCGGGACTGATTACCGGTATCAGTGGCTTTGTCCTCTTTATGATCACTTTTTCACTTTTCCGGCCAACCATTTTAAACAAAAATAAAAACAAAAAATCATGAACTATTATTTTAACAAAGTACTGAGCAGCCTTTCTTTTGATGAGGCTATTATCCGTGTGACGGAAGAATTGAAAAAAGAGGGATTTGGGATACTGACCGATATTGACGTTCAGCAAACACTGAAAAACAAACTGGATGTTGATTTTAGACGCTATCGTATCCTCGGGGCCTGTAATCCGCCTTTTGCTCATAAAGCTTTACTCGCAGAGCCAAAAATCGGACTTATGTTGCCCTGTAATGTTGTCATCGAAGAAAATAAAGATGGTGATGTCGAGATCTCAGTCATTAACCCGCTTGAATCCATGATTGCCGTGGATAACGATGATCTCAAACAAATAGCGAAAGAAATCAAGAATAAACTGGAAATAGTTACCGGACGCCTTTAAAACCAGTTTTAAATTATTAATCAGACATTTGACATTATCATGAAAAATAATATCTTATTGACGATTTTCTTAACTCTCGGGGTTGCTTTCACCGTATCGGCACACAAGGGACACGATCACCCGAAAACCGATACGGCAAAGGTGGATACAGCCAATGTGGAAACCGGTACCCACGCCGAAATGCCGGCCGGGACAGAACATCACCAGGAAGAAGAAATGACTGCACATCATGAGCAGGTAATGGGAAAAGCTCCGTTCAGTGATTTTCCGACATTACATCCTTTGGTTGTACATTTCCCTATAGTACTTCTTATCCTGGCAGTACTGACACAGTTTCTCGGGTTATTTGTACTCCGTAAACCCTTGAGCTGGGTTACCCTTGCTCTGGTAGCGCTGGGTTTTCTGGGTGCCTGGGTTGCTGCCGGTTTTGTGCATCCGCATACCGAACAGTTGACCGAATATGCCGCATGGGCGCTCCAACAGCATGAGAAATATGCCGATATTACCTTGTGGACGGCTCTGGCCGCACTTGTTTTGAAGACGGTTAGCCATTTTTTCCTGAACATGAAAATCTGGGCCGAAGTGGTAATCTTTCTCGTCCTCGGTGTATCTGCCTATGCCGTATCATCAGCCGGACACTTCGGCGCACAACTTACCCATATCGAAGGTGTAGGCCCTCAGGGACATTTCCTCGAGATGGAATCTGAACAGCATTCACATTAATAACAGTTAGCCATATATGCAAAAACAATCCGATCGCCTGTTGTTTGAAAGTAAATTGGAATATAATGGATGAAGTTAAAAATAATATTATTGTTCCGGCATCCGATTACCCCAGGGTGGTAGTAATTGGAGGAGGTTTCGCAGGAATCTCCTTCATAAAAACACTGCGCAATAAACCTGTTCAGGTTGTTTTGCTTGACCGTAATAATTATCATCTCTTCCAGCCACTGCTGTACCAGGTTGCATCCTGCGCTATTGAACCTGACAGCATTACCTTTCCTTTGAGAAAACTATTTTCCCGGTATACCAATTTTGTTTTCCGTATGTGCGAAGTATTATCTGTAAAACCTGAGCAGAACCGAATTACTACAGATAAAGGCAGTCTGACATATGACTTTCTTGTCGTGGCCACAGGTGGGAAAACCAACTTTTTTAACCTGGAACAGGTAAAAGCGTCTTCCCTCGACCTGAAATCCATACAGGCTTCCATAAACATTCGCAGCCGGATTCTGCAAAACCTGGAGAGAACGGTAATCACCACCGATCCTGCAGAAAAAGACGCACTTACAAATTTTGTTGTTGTAGGCGGTGGACCCGCCGGGGTGGAAATGGCAGGAGCCATTGCAGAGTTTAAACAACATATCCTGCCTTATGACTACCCGGAAATTAATCCGGACATTTTTCATATTTTTTTAATTGAAGCCGATACCCGTATACTGGGAACAATGTCAAAAGAATCTTCCCTGAGAGCTCTGACTGAACTGGAAAAGAAAGGAGTTATCGTGTTATTGAAAAGAGCCGTCTTATCCTATGATCATATCAATGTTTACTTAAATACAAAAGAAACACTACATGCCAGAACATTGGTATGGACTGCCGGAGTCACCGGACAATACCCATCCGGGCTGCACAATCTGTCAGATAAACAGAACAACCGTCTCCGGACAGACAGATTTAACAAGGTTGAAGGATCCGACAATATCTTTGCCATAGGGGATGTGGCTTTTATGACAGATGATGAATTTCAGCAAGGTCATCCGATGGTTGCACAGGTCGCCATCCAACAGGGACATTTGCTTGCACGGAACATCATAAATATCCTACAAAATAAACCATTAATGCTGTTTAAATACAAGGATAAAGGTACCCTGGCAACTATTGGCCGTAACCGGGCAGTCGCCGAAATCGGAAAGATCAAACTTAAAGGATACATTGCTTGGTTACTCTGGTCATTGGTTCATATCGTTTCAATCAGTGGATTCAGAAATAAAGTTCTTGTAGGATGGAACTGGATGTGGACCTACTTTACCTATGATATGGGCAATCAAATGATTATTACAAAAATTACAGATAATAAAAAATAAAAACAATACCGGCTTTTTGCTTCTACCTATCATGACAATATTCAAAACAAACAGACACAATTTTCTTGGAAAACAGTTTATATTATATATCCTGTCCGGGGCAGCCATCGGCTACTTTATCCTCCACCCGTTAACCATGGTTATTTATGGCTGGTATGGACACCTGCATGACGGTATGCATGATTATCCCTTTTGGAGAACCTTTTTCAACCATATCATACACTCGTTCTCCTTCCATATGGTACCTATGTCTGTTTTCTATATAATCATCGGTAGCCTGTCAGGGCTGGGATTAACTATCTATTTCAACACTTTGAGAAAAAGAGATGGTACTCAATCACAGTTGTCTTTTGCTGACTTAAAAGAATTAATACGTAACGGGGAAACACAAACCGTTGCCATGCTTCCCTCTTTAAGATATGATTACAGGCAGGTAACTACCAATACATCCATTGAAACAATTGTAATCAGAACTATTGCCGGTATGCTAAATGCAAAGGGAGGCCGGTTATTTATCGGCGTGAATAAATTCGGAGAAATTCCCGGACTTGCCAATGATTATTATTCATTAAAAAACAAGGATAAAATCGGATTCGAGCAAAGGATTATGCTGATTGTAGCAAACAACCTGGGCGCTGATATTTGCTCTTTGTTACATTTGAATTTCTATATCCTGGATGATCGTGAGATTTGCCTGATCCGTATCTCCCCGCCTCAAAGGCCTGTTTTTGTTAAGGAAAACAATAATACTGTTTTTTACTTACGTATGGGAAATACGACAAAACCTCTAAATACGAAAGAAACACTTACCTATGTTACAGAAAAGAAAAAAAAGCAGGTTTTGAATGTTTGAGTAATCTTATCTCTGATATTGCAAAACCCGTAGTTCATCTTAAACATATATCACCTAAATTCAGATAGTTAAATATCTTTATACTAACTTAAACACATAGTACCATGAAAACTTTGAATATTAAGAAATTTGGATTTGCTATCGGAGTGACCGGCGCTTTACTTTATCTTGGTTGTATATTGATTATGCTTATCGCCGGGCACGACGGAACCGTAGCCTTTTTTAACAGTGTGCTGCATGGTTTGGATACTTCCACCATCATTATCATGAAAATCTCCTGGTGGAAAGCCCTGATCGGCCTGGTTGAGACTTTTATTATTGGCTGGCTTACCGGAGCTTCCATTGCATTCTTTTATAATCTTACAAACAAAAAATAGCTTCCAGGATACGCTGGCAGTTATTCTTCCTTTTGGTGTTTATAGCCATGCCAAAAGATGCTTTGCGGTATCCTGAAAAATGACACATAACTCATACCATCATTCCATTACTCCATTACTCCATTATTCCACTATTCCACTATTCCACTATTCCTTTAATCCCATATCTAATTATATACCTTTTTTCGAAAATAATATAAAAACTTATTGCAGGTGGTTTTGTTTCTTTGAAATAGAAAATCACAAGATGAAACCGGGAAAAAATATATCACTCATACTCCTTTCGCTCTGGCTCACTGCAGTGATAACCGGATTTTCCATTCCCGGACAGCATTGTGCAGCTGATAACGCACTGATGACCGTTGATGTCAGTAGCACAACAACCAACAATCAAACAAACTGCTGTGTAAACGAGGATATTCACTTCAACCTGGCAACCCAGGTTTATTACACACCGGTAAAGATACACGCACCGGAAAAACCCGTGATTGAACTGAAAAATCCATTTTACGCAGCTACCGGCGGCCTGAATGAGTTATACATCGCTTCACAACCTTTGTCAAACCGCCGGATACTTTCCCATGCAAAGATACATCTGCTTACCGGGGCTTTTCGATTATAATCCAAAAGCATATTCCCCCGGTATATTATGATGCATACATAATATTCCCGGACCTTATTCTGTCGGGTGGGTAAAATGACAGGATACCATAATACCGGTTTTGGAAATAACCATTAATATTTAAACAATCACCAAATACCATTTAAAATGAAAAAGATAATCATAACCACAGGAATGGCCATCTTTTTGATGGCCGGCGGTATGGCCTGGGCACAGAACTCCCGGGAACAGTCGCAGAAAATGAACGGACACCACATCATATCTTCCGCTTTGATGCAGAAAGATACGCTGAAAAACTGCCAACATATGATGATGCAATCCGACACAAAAATGATGCAACACGATCAGAACAATGGAACCCAGGAAGGAATGATGCAGAACCAACAGGAAATGCAATCCATGATGAAAGACCATATGCAGATGTGCATGAACATGATGAAAATGCATCAGCAGAAAGGGGATCAAAAAAACATGATGACCGGACAACAACCGGACAACAACATGCAATCCATGATGACGAAAAATATGCAAAATTGCATGCAAATGATGAATATGAACGGTAAAAATGCCGGAAATATGCACAACACGGATACCACAGACAGACCTGCAAATCAGGAGATGAACCGTCACAGTAAAATGCAGCAAATGGAACTGAAAAAAGTCAAATCCCGCACCCGTGATGATGCTTCCATGATCCGTGATGAAAATGAGGTACCCGTAAGAGAGCCTTCACCACTCCGTGTGAAGCCAATAAAAGGCCAGGTTCTTGTTATGGGTCCGGAAAACCAATTGCGCTTTTCACCGGAAACAATTATTAAACAGTAAATATTATTATACAAATCATAAAAACTTGGAAATCATGATGCATAACTGGAGTTTTTGGGGAATGTCGATGATGTGGCTGATTTGGCTGCCACTGATCGCACTGTTTGTATGGTTTGTCGTTCAGACTATACGAAAAACCGGAACAACGGAAACCGGCGGTAAACCCAATCCGCAAGAGATCCTGAAAGCACGGTTTGCCAGAGGAGAACTCTCGGCTGAAGAGCTGGAAGAAAATCTGCAAACCCTGCACCGGCACTGATCCGGAAAACAGACTATTGAAAAGCCCCCGGAATTAATGATTCCCGGGGGCTTTTTTGCAAATCAAATGATTACTACAATTCAGCAGAAGAAAAAAGGCAACTGATGGAACGGTTTTTCGAACTCGACCAGGAAAACATGTATACTCAGACCGAGGGACAAATGAAAAACACCCAAAAATACGACTGCTGAACAACCAATAAATCACACCCGGCAAACTCCGTTCGTACCAAACATTTTTTTGTTCTCTATCTCAGGGTCCCGGCTTTATTCTGTACCGGAATTCACTCACGGAGCAAAATCTGCAAATTCCCGTCCAAAAGCTCCCTTCCCTCTTTATCAACATTCGTTTCTGAAACACCATGTTCAGAAACATGAATTCATATGCTCTTCAGCAATTAGAAGACACTTATACTTAACTAACTGTATTACACCTGTTTATTATTTTTTTCTTTTCTCACTAACTCATAATACATACCTCCTTAAACCCATATAGGGAATAATCCTACTACTTATATATCTAGATATGTTGAAGAATATATATTTTTTTCATTTTCTCTTCTACATTTGCGCCCGATGAATTGTTTATTATATAACAAATAAAGTCATGGACCTGTCTACCAATTATTTGGGATTAACGATTAAATCTCCGGTTGTTGCCGGAAGCTGTAGCATTACCAGCTCAATCAGGAATCTGAAAAAGATTGAAGAAAGCGGAGCAGGGGCTGATGCTGTTCAGGTAGCATCTGTACTGTATACACAGGGTATTGATCATATCAAAATACTACTTGACGGGCTGAAAAACTGGATGGAGAAACACCATTTTGAAAAGATCGATGATTTTAAAGGAAAAATGAGCCAGGTCAACAGCCCCAACCCTGCCGAATATGAACGTGTCCAGTTCATGAAATACTTCAGTGACAAAAAATACGACCTGGATTAAACCCATTGACACCTGATCTTATGGAAAGTTTAACATTTTCACAAAAACTTACACAATTCTTTTTAAGCTGGCTGGTTCTGTTCATTGCATGGCTTGGATTTACAAGCACCCTGGCCATACAGGAGGTTATAACAGGTCTTCTCGTAAGTCTGCTGATTGCCTTGTTTACCAGTCGGTTTTTTGTGTGTTGTGACGTCAGCATCTTCGCACCGGCAAAGTTATTTTATGTTTTCTACTACCTGTTTGTATTTTTAATCGAGTTAATAAAATCCAACCTGGATGTAGCCCGTCGTGTGATCTCTCCCACCCTGCCTATTAACCCGGGAATTGTTAAGTTCAAAACAAACCTGACTTCCGAATATGGCAGGATGGTGCTGGCCAACAGCATTACCCTTACCCCCGGGACCCTGTCTGTAGATATTATTGATGACACATTCTACATCCACTGGATTGATGTTAAAACCCTTGATCCGGTGGAAACACACAGGGAGATTGCTGAAAAATTTGAAAAAATCCTTCTAAAAATATTCTGACTATGGTGAATATGATTATTTACATCACATTGGGCTTTATGATCACAGGCATTTTCTTTGCTGTCCTGCGGTTCATCAAAGGCCCAACTGCTGCTGACCGTACGGTAGCTCTGGATACGCTGACAACCATTGCCATGGCCTTACTGGTCCTGCTGGCATTTGTCTTCAAACGGTTTATTTATGTTGACGTTGCACTCGTTTATGGTGTGCTCGGATTTATCGGAGTACTGGTCATTGCAAGATATCTGGAGGGTGCATTATGAGAGATATTCTGGAAATTATCGGTTTAATTCTGCTGCTGATCGGAGGGATATTCCTGTTCCTTGGAGGGTTGGGAATCTTTCGCATGCCGGATACATACAACCGCCTGCAGGCAGGGACCAAGGCAACCACACTGGGAGGAATGAGTGTGATTCTGGGCGTTGGCTTTTTGGAACCGGGATGGATCATTAAAGCAATGGTCCTGGTTATTTTTATTGCTTTTTCCAATCCCATCAGCTCGCATGCCCTGGCCCGTGCCAACTACAAACGTAAAAATTATCCTTACCTGAAAGGTGGAGCGGAATACGACCAGTATCGTGAAGTTTATGTTAACCAGGAAAATAAGGAGGAGAACAAATGATCATATATATCATATTACTGTTGTTTCTGCTGTTACTAATGATCGGTACAGCTATCTATTCTATTGTCCAGCGAGACCTTCTGTATGCGGTTATCGGTACGGGTGTAATCAGCCTGATCCTCTCTATCCTGTTTTTATTCCTGCAGGCTCCTGATGTAGCCCTTACAGAAGCGGCTATCGGCGTAGCATTAACCACGATTGTCTTTATCATTACCATACGAAACACTGTCCGTTTCGAAGAAGAACCGAAACGGCCCTCAAAACCTGCATCGAAATGAAAAAAATCCTGGTATTATCACTGCTCGCAGTATTTGGGGTTTATCTGCTCGAAGTATTGTTTAAAATTGATTTCGGACATCAGTTTTTTCTTCACGGAGTAAAGGATTTTTATCTTACCACTTCTCCCGATAAAATGGGTGTAGCCAATGTGGTAACGGCAATTGTCGTAAACTTTAGAGGATTTGACACCCTGGGCGAGGTGACTGTATTATTCCTGGCTACAACAGCAATGTCCAGCATCCTCTATAAAGGGAGGCACCAACTGGGTGAACGTGCTGTACTGTTCTCTTCAAGCCGAATCGTAATGACAGGCTCAAAACTACTCTTCCCTGCCATCATCCTGCTGGGAGCTTATGTATTCATTCACGGACACCTGACACCTGGAGGAGGATTTCAGGGAGGAGTGATTATTGCAACAGGGTTCCTGCTGATGCTACTTTCCTACGAGGATTATAAGGTAAGTCATGTAGCCCTGTCTTTAGTTGAATCACTGGCCGGAATTACTTTTGCCTCAGTTGGTTTACTTGGTTTTCTCAACGGTGGAACATTCCTGCAGAATTTCCTCCCCACCGGAGGATTAAATAACCTGATTAGTGGAGGAGTAATCCCGATCATCTATATCGCTGTTGGCTTTAAAGTCGGTGCGGAATTAACCGGATTGATCTACACTGCATTAAACGAAAAAGATTAAACCATGGAATTTAAACTCTTTGATTTATCCATTGTTGAATATGCGTTTTTTATTACAGCCGTATTAATCATTCTGATCGGACTGTATGGAGCACTGGTTAAAAAAACGCTGATCAAAATTGTAATCGGTCTCTCGGTACTTGACGCTGGTATTAACCTGTTGCTGATATCCGTCGGATATGTGAAATCGGGTACGGCACCGATCTTTTCACCTGCATTGATCAAAGACATGCCCCTGACTCTTGAAAACATTAAAAAACTTAGTGAAGGCATGGTAGACCCCGTTCCACAGGCACTTGTCCTTACGGCGATTGTTATTGGTTTCGGTGTAACAGCGGTTGCTCTTTCTCTGGTCATCCGGTTGTACCGGCATCATCACACTTTAAATATTGACGAGATAAAAAATCTGAAATGGTAGGAACTCCTGTATTATTTATCGCGATCCCCTTATTGGCGGCATTTCTGATTCCTCTGTTGGGATTTGTATGGAAGGAATCCGTAAGAATCCTTCCTGGTCTGGTTCTGCTCTATCTGCTTTACCTTGCTGTAAACCTTATGGGGCAAGTGGCTCATTCCGGAACCATTGTCGAAGTAATTGCAGGCTGGGCACCCCCATGGGGAATTAACCTTGTCTTCAGCCCCCTCACCGGCCTCCTCACTACATTGATGATCCTGATGGGATTTATCATCTGGATTTACAGCTACCGGTTTAAAAACATTGACTTCCGGGAAGCAGTTAAATATTTTATCCTCCTGCTTATGATGATTACCGGTTCTGTCGGTATTGTACTTACAGGAGATATTTTCAACCAGTTTGTCTTTATCGAGATCACCAGTATTTCGGCATATGCACTTACCGCCTTCTATAAAGGCCGTGACAGTGCCGAAGCCTCCTTTAAATACCTGATAATCGGTTCGCTTTCATCAATGTTCCTGCTCCTTGCTATTGTTCTGATTTACTCCCAGCTGGGGACACTAAATATGGCTGATATTGCCGACAAGGCCCATCTCATGAAACCCGGGTTCAAGATTCTTGCCCTGATCTTTTTTATTACCGGACTGGGAATCGAAGCCGAGATCTTCCCGCTCAACGGGTGGACCCCCGATGCTTATGCTCAGGCTCCCGGGCCGGTGGGTGCCGCTTTCTCAGGCATTGTGGTAAAAGCCGGAGTTTATGCTATGATCCGGGTTATCTTCACCCTGTTTGATGTTTCCGGAACCCACCAATTCCTGATCATTATCGGTATGATCACCCTGATTATTGCCGAAATGGCCGCTGTAAAACAAGACAGACTAAAAAGGATGCTGGCATATTCCAGTATCGGTCAAATGGGTCTGGTAATTGTTGCTTTTGGGATCGGCACTGAAGAAGGGGTCTTTGCCGCCCTCTTCCTGATGCTGAATCATGCTATTATTAAGTCGCTGCTTTTCCTTTCCGGAAGTTATCTTGTCTATAACTCAACTGAAAAATATATTCACGAAACCGATGGTCTGGCAAAACATCTTCCCATCACTTCATTCCTTTTTGCCCTGGGTGCGATAGCCATTGTCGGGATGCCTCCTTTTGCCGGTTTCTGGAGCAAATGGTCCATACTCTCGGCAGCTGCTCATTCAAATATGATCCTGGTGATCGTATTGATCCTGTCGGTAAGCATAATTGAACTGGTCTACTATTTCAGGGTCGTAAACCGTATCTATTTCTTTCCTAAACAGAAAGAGGTTGAACCAAAAAGACCTACGATTAATGCACTGATCGCCATGAGTATTCTGGGAATCCTCATCCTGGTCATCGGATTCTACCCCGACAGCGTTACCGGGTATCTGCACAGTGCTTCGCAATCCCTTCTTGAAAAGGGGAAATACATACAGGATGTTTTATCAACAGGACAGTTATTTATACAATAAGCTGAAGAGACAATGAATATGATATACATAGTTTTTATCGTTCTGCTGGGGGGAGCACTCCTCACTTTCTTTGCAAACAGGATATCCGGACTGCTCAGGGATACGTTTTTTCTGCTAACCATCCTGGCAACTACTGTACTCTTCTTTACCAAAATCCATATAGGTGATACGGTAAGTTTTACGCTGGCCGGCCTTAACCTGAAGTGGGGATTAGATGCTTTCGGCTGGTATTTCTCGCTGATTGTCCTCGGGTTAGGGACCATGGCTGCATTCTACGCTTTGTCATATATGAAAGGTAAAGACCGGTTGGGGTATTTTTATTTCAGTTTCCTGATCAGTATCCTTTCCATGCTTGGGATCCTGATGAGCCATGATCTGGTTTCCTTTTTTATCTTCTGGGAAGTCATGACGTGGTCATCCTATCTTATCGTAATTTATTCCGGCAGGAATGTGCAGAAAAATGGCATCAATTATATTCTGCTCAGTGCACTGGGAGCTTATGCCATGCTTACGGCAATTGTCATGGTGTATGCAAACATTCATACACTGTCCATCAGTGAGATGATAAACACCTACCCGCAGTTTTCGCATGTGCAGCAAGTATGGCTCCCTGTTCTTTTCCTGATGGCTTTTTCGGTCAAAGCTGCCATGATGCCGCTGCATGTATGGGCTCCCGGGGCCTATTCCGACGCTCCCATGGCCTATACCAGTGTCTTTTCGGGAGCTTTGTCCAAAATGGGGATTTACGGGATGGTCATTGTCTTTGTATCCATGATCTCCTACTTACCCGATGACACCCTGTTTAAAGAAACTTTTGCCTGGCTGGGGGCCATCACGGCTATTTTGGGAACACTCTGGGCCATTGCTCAGGATGATGCACGAAAACTACTGGCTTATTCTTCCATTGCACAATTAGGATATATCATCACCGGTGTAGCTGTAGGAACCGATCTTGCCATGTTGTCGGCGCTTTTCCTCGCTGCACTTCATGCCCTTTTCAAAGGCACATTGTTTATGGCTGTCGGGGCCATTGAACGCCAGACCGGCACTGTAAAATTCACTGAAGTTACCGGCCTGATCCGCAAAATGCCCTGGACCTTTATTGCCTCCCTCCTCGCCATCATTGCCCTCGCAGGGATTCCCCCACTGGGTGGTTTTGTCGGAAAATGGATGCTCTATGAATCACTGATCAACAGTAATCACTATATCCTCGTGATTGCTATCTTTTTCGCCAGCACGGCTGCTTTCCTGTACTGCTACAAGTTTTTGTTCGGGTTCTTCCTGGGCCAGGAAGAAAAAGAATGGGAAAATGTAAAAGAAGCACCGGCATTAATGGTTCTTCCGATGTTGATCCTTGCAGCTGGCACCCTTGTTCTTGGGACTTTTCCCGGCATACTTCTGAAACCGGCAGATGCAGCCATGCAGACACTGGGTTATGCCTCCACAGAAGGACATCTCTGGAGTATGTCGATACTTTTTAACGAATGGGGTGATCAGGTGTTGCTCAGGCCACTGGTCTATGCCATAGCCGGCACTTTTCTCTTTTTCCTGATCATTTTGACGGTAAAAGGATGGAAAAATACCCGATATGTCTCCACAAAAGATATCAGTTCCTCCGGTGAAGTACCGCTGGAATATGAAAATCTCACATTCTCGGTTAATTTCTATCAACCGTTCCTTCGCGCAGTAGGACCGGTAATGAAAAAAAGGATGATTTATTATTACCGTGAATTTGGTTCCGGGATGGAAGCACTGTTTGACTATTCACGCCGAATATACAACGGAAATGGTCAGACCTATGCTATTTATGTCATGATTTTCCTGGTAATCATTCTGCTTTTCAAAAACAGTATTTTCGGTTAAAAACACAGTAAAATGCAAGAAATATTACAATACACCTGGGGAGCTCTCGTTTCATTTGTCGTTGCTTTTACCGTTGGGATAACGTATATGGGTCTGAACCGGAAGATCACCGCACGTGTGCAAAACCGTATCGGTCCTCCCTGGTATCAGAACTTTTTTGATGTCCTCAAACTCGGCTCCAAAGAAACTTCAATACATCATGGTGTGATGCAGCATATGGGCCCTGCCTTTATAATGGTTACAGCTGTGATGTCATTGTTAATCATCCCAATACTTAATGATAACCGTTTCTTCCCAAATCTTAACTTTCACGGCGACCTGGTCTTCCTGCTCTATATCATGGTCTTCGGTCCCCTGGGGATGGCCCTGGGTGCCGGTCAAACGGGAAATCCCAACTCGGCTATCGGGGTGACACGCGGACTCAGCCAAATGGTAGGCTTTGAAATCCCATGGGTGATGGCACTGGTCGCCTTGATGATCCAGTATAAAACGACTTCCATTGTCGACCTGATGAATCTCCAGGCCGAAACAGGAAGATGGTTGATGTTTACTTCCCCTTTTGCTTTCCTGGCTGCTGTTTTGGCAATGCTGGGAATGTTCCGGTATGCACCTTTTGATATTGTTGGGGCACCGCAGGAGCTGGCATCAGGCCCTATGAGCGAAAACGGCGGAAAATATCTTTTTGTGATGATGTCAGCCGGGTCGGTTTTTGCCTTTGCCAAACTTACCCTTTATGTTGATCTCTTTATGGGAGGGGCAAACAACCTGATCATCCTGGTAGTCAAAACTTTTATTCTCTATCTGATTCCTATGTTATATGGGATCGTAAGTCCGAGATACCGTACCGAACAAGCCATTCGATATTTCTGGGGTTGGCCTTCACTGTTTGGGTTACTTGCCATTTTACAGGCTGTATTTTTATGATAAAAAGCTGATATGATGATAAACGATAAAAACTCACAAAAGATCGTGGATATAATCCAGAACTATGCACGCAAGCATTCGTTGTGGATACTGGCTTATGGGACAGGATGCGGAGCTATTGAAATCCCCCCGACAATGACATCCCGTTATGATGCCGAGCGTCTTGGCGTACGGGGGGCAGCTACTCCTCGTCAGGCAGATGTCCTGTTGATTACCGGATATCTTACCACCAAAACCCTTAAACGGGTTATCCGGGTGTATGAACAAATGCAGGATCCAAAATATGTGATCGGATTCGGTTCCTGTACCATTAACGGAGGAATGTACTGGGATTCATACAATACCATTAAAGCCCTTGACAGGTATCTGCCCGTGGATGTTTTCATCAACGGATGTATGCCCAGACCGGAAGCAGTACTTGCCGGTTTTGCAAAACTGCAGGAATTAATCCAGGCAGGTAAAGCCGATGGTGCCAGAAAGTATAAAGAAAACCTCGAATGGTACCGCGCCAACCAGAAAAAAGTAATCCCAAACTGGAGAATGCCCGAATATAACTGGTAATAGGAAAAATGATGGAAGAAATAAAATCAACAATAATACAGCGAATTAAAACACACTTCAGTGATGCCACGGAGAAGGAATACCCATATAATCGTGTGGATTTCTCGGTGAAAAAAGAAACCATTCCTGCCATTCTTTTCTACCTGAAAGACGAGATGGGGTTTAAACATCTCTCCCATATCTCCTGCATTGATTGGCTGGAGGAAAATGAATTCGAAGTTGTTTTTATCGTTTGGTCCCCTACGGATAAAATAAAAGTTTTTGTCCACACGAGGGTTGACAGGGAGAACCCGGTAATGGATAATGTGGATATGATCTGGCGACAGGCAAATACCTACGAAAGGGAAATGAGAGAGATGTTTGGCATTCAGTTTACCGGGTTGGAAGCCCCCGAGGAATTTCTGCTTGAAGACTGGGAAGGCCCTCCTCCGATGCGGCGTGATTTTGATACCGAAGCCTATGCAACCAATACCTATTGGGAACGGCCAGGCCGCGAAGATGCGAAGGATATAAGAGAAACCATTGAAAAACGTTCCGGCGAAATATTACCCGACTTTGCAAAAAAATATACACGATAGATGAGAGAAAAAGCTACAACCCTGTATATCGGTCCGCAGCACCCCGGGATTACCGGAAATATGATGGTGCGTGTGAAAGTGGAAGGGGATACCATCGTCAAAGCCACCACCGAAGTAGGATATCTGCATCGATCTTTTGAGAAACTGATCGAAAAAAGAAACTGGCTACAGAGTTTTACACTACTATGCCGTTTTTGTGTCCCGGAACCTGACCCGGTCGAAGAATCATACGCCCGTGCCGTTGAGTTACTGGAAGGCCGCGAAGTTCCCGAAAGGGCAAAATATATCCGTGTTCTGGTCCTCGAACTGGCCCGGATAGCCTCATACTTGCTCTGGTATGGCGGCCAGTCCGCATCCCTTGGATTATACACAATTGGCCAGTGGAGCGTTGGCGACCGAAACTATATCCTTGATCTTTTTGAGGAACTTACAGGAGGCAGGGTCTATCACATGTATATCTGGCCGGGTGGTGTCCGTCGTGATCTCCCAAAAGGCTTTGAAAATAAGGTACTCAAAACGATGGATTACCTTGAAAAAAGACTTGATGATTATGATGACCTGATGTTCGATAATACTATTTTCAGGAAAAGAACACAGGGCGTCGGTATCATTGATAAAGAAAAAGCGGTTGAATGGGGTGTTGTTGGTCCTCCCTTGCGGGGATGTGGTATTCGTAGCGATATCCGTATTGACGATCCTTATGAAGTTTATAATAAGCTTGATTTTGTTGTTCCGGTAGAAGAAGGTGGCGATATCTGGGCACGTGCGTTGGTGCGACGGCAGGAGATACGTCAGTCCATCCGGATCATCAGACAGGTTTTGGATAACATTCCGGCAGGGAAATATTATAACAAAATTCCCAATCCGCAGAAATGGGCATTACCTAAAGGTGATGCTTATACCCGCACCGAAGCGGTAAGGGGTGAAGTTGGAATGTATGTGGTTAGTGATGGCGGTACACATCCCCGCCGGGCTCATTTCCGTGGTGCTGCCTATGTTCATGCCATCACCCTTCTTGAGAACTTGCTGGTCGGCGAGAACATCTCAGATATTGCTGCTATTATGAACAGTCTGGGGACCTGCCCGCCGGAAATTGAACGATAGATTAACAATTGCTAAGAAAAAAAGAGATGAGTTTTGATCTGAAAGGTACACTGAAACCATTAACAGCATTAAAACAGTTTGGGAAAAAACCTCATACACTGGTTGATGTTCCCTCTATCCCATTGGAAGCTTCCGATCATTACCGGGGATTTCATTATAACGACCTCGATGAATGTATCGGTTGCGGAAACTGTTCCACCATCTGTCAGAATCAGGCCATTGATATGGTCCCGGTCGATGGGATTGAAGGGAAAAAAGGAGATTCAGGCTTGCGGCCGAGGGTTGATCACGGGCGTTGCTGCTGGTGTGGATTATGTGTTGAAGTATGTCCTACAGGAAGCCTCAGCCTAACCAAAGATTACCTCTATGTCAGTGATGATCCGGATACATTTCTCTGGACACCCGGCGTGGATAATCCCGAAGGAAAAGAGCGAATATCCTTTTTCAGTACCGAAGAAACCTCTCTCAACGATTTCGGACGTATCCCTATGCCGGAACTTGAAGGAATGGACAGAGTCAAATCATTTGCCGAGGTGGTCCTGGGTTACAATGAAGTTCAGGCACGTGCCGAAGCAAGCCGGTGCATCAGTTGCGGATTGTGTACGGAAGCGTGCCCCGAGCATATGCATATTCCCGAATATATCAATGCCATTGCCCGTGGTAACGATGCAGATGCCGTCCGTATTATATACGACAACAACCCCCTGCCTGAAATGTGCGGAAAAGTTTGTACCCGCAGGTGTGAAGATGTTTGTGCTATTGCTCACCGCGGCGATCCCATTGCCATTCGCTGGTTGAAACGCTATACTACCGAAACCGTTAAAAATGCAGATATGATTAAGGAAGTTGTGAATCCGGATATACAGGAACCCAACGGATATAAGGTAGGCATCATCGGTGCTGGTCCTTCAGGACTTACCGTCGCCTACTACCTGGCACTGAAAGGATTTGATTGTACAATTTATGAAGCTCATGCCAAGGCTGGAGGAATGACGATGTACGGAATTCCCAAATATCGTTTCCCGGAAGAAAGTCTTGATAAACAAATTGAATATATTCAGAAGATTGGTGTTAAAATCCACTTTAATACAAAGGTGGGAAAAGATATCTCCTTTAAAGAGATCTACAGCAAGTATGACGCTGTCTTTATAGGTGTCGGTTTCCCGAAACCCTGGACCCTTGGCATCGAAGGTGAAGACCTGAAAGGTTCAATCCAGGCAGTAAATTTCCTCTATGAAATCAACAATGGAAAAACCGTTGATATCGGTGATAAAGTTATCGTCATCGGAGGTGGGAATGTAGCTATTGATGCTGCACGTGTCTCGGCACGACTAGGCGCAGATGTTACCATTCTTTACCGGCGTCGTGTTCAGGATATGCCGGCCGACTGGGAAGAAATTGAAGGTGCCGAAGATGAAGGCATACATATTATACCACAGGCCATTCCGGTAAAATTTTATCCTGATAAAAAAGGCCATGTGAAAGCTGTTGAATACCTGAAGGCGGATATGGTGGCTGATGAAAAAGGCGGAAGGCCGAAACCCGTGCCTGTTGAAGGCAGCAATACCATCATTGAAGCAACTGCTGTATTAGGTGCTATCGGACAACAGGGAGACTATAGTTTCCTCGAAGAAGAATTCTCCGAAAAAGTTAAGATCGAAAGAGGCAGATTTGTTGTAAATGAGAAACAGCAATCCACCCTCGACAAGTTGTTTGCCGGTGGTGATGCCGCAAACCGTTCTGCCGATGTCATCAGTGCTATCGCTGACGGATACATGGCTGTTAAAGGAATCGAAGATCTATTGGTTAAAGGGAATTAAAATCTGGTTGATCTTCCATTTTTTTTTTTCATATGATCAGATGGTATATATGATTTCCCCATAAAATCTATTTCAGACAACCGCGGACAAACAAATACTTGCATAGTCCAGATATTTTACTATTTTCACAAAAAAATAAAACTATGAAAAAACAAATTTTGCTTTTAGGTGTTGCCGCACTGTTTATCGGCGGCATTACGATGTTATCCGGTTGCAAAAATACCGGGAAAAAGGCCACTCCGGAGCAGGAACAAACGGCTCCTGCGCAGGAAAAAATGCAGACACCGGATACTGCGGTTGTGGATACCACCCAAACTGCTGAGGTTCATTACCAGTGTTCCATGAAATGCGAAGGTGACAAAACCTATGATAAACCCGGTAAATGCCCCAAATGTGGTATGGAAATGGTTGCTGTCAACGAGGATATGCACGAAGAACAGGGTGAGACCGAAGAACAGGAACACCAATAGCAGCAAAGGTTTCTTTCTATACATTTATATCTTTCTTTCCCCTGTATCCTGTATCTTCCGGTTTTAGGTACGCGTGGGGTATCGGGGAGGAGGTTTTATTTGTTTTTTCATGCCGGCAGCAGGCCCCGGATGATATAAAGGCATGTCTTCTTATGCCCCGTTTTCCCGGCAGGAATGATCACTTTTGTCCCATAATCTGATCACATGGGAAAACCTGTTCGCATTATCAGGAAATTCTGGGAAAAGGATTAGCGTCTTTTCTTTCTGCTCCGGCTAAGTTTGCGTTGATATTTTGCCGAGAAAAAGTATTTGTTTTTCCCCAACTGGGTAGTGTTGATCATGGTTGTCTTTTTCTTTGGCTTGCGCGTTTTTCCCGAAGAACTGCATGCTGCCAGAGGCAGGATTAACAAAAATAACAGAAGGGAAAGCCGCACAAAATGCTTCATAAAAAGAAATTTTAAATATATACGTAAAATCATGCAAAATGTTTTACGTGCAATAAAATAACAACACAGATAATCAAGGGATTACCTATGTCATCAAACCATTTTACCGCTTTAACACCGTAACAATTTATTTCTTCGGACGATTTCCCGGTTCAGATTTTGCTATATTGTCGCGCATTGTAGTATCGGCTTCAATATTCTTCATCCGGTAATAATCCATGATTCCAAGATTTCCGGCACGAAATGCCTCGGCCATAGCCAGGGGCACCTGCACTTCTGCCTCAATAACCTTTGCACGCGCTTCCTGGGCTTTTGCTTTCATCTCCTGTTCAAAGGCAACAGCCATAGCACGTCGCTCCTCGGCTTTTGCCTGGGCAATATTTTTATCCGCATTGGCCTGATCCATCTGCAGAACAGCACCAATGTTTTTCCCGATGTCAATATCGGCAATATCAATCGACAAAATTTCAAAAGCTGTCCCTGCATCCAGTCCTTTTTCCAGTACTACTCGTGATATCGAATCGGGATTCTCCAAAACGGCCTTGTGCGAATCAGAAGACCCGATGGATGATACAATGCCTTCACCAACACGGGCAAGTACCGTTTCCTCTCCGGCGCCACCTACCAGTTGATGGATATTGGCACGAACCGTTACTCTTGCTTTGGCTACAAGCTGAATACCGTCTTTTGCAACGGCGGTTACCGGAGGTGTATCAATTACCTTTGGATTTACAGACATTTGCACTGCCTCAAAAACATCCCTTCCGGCAAGATCAATGGCTGTGGCCATTTTAAAAGGCAGGTCAATGTTGGCTTTTGAAGCAGACACAAGCGCATGTACTACTTGGGAGACATGCCCTCCTGCCAGGTAATGTGCTTCAAGATCATTCCGCTGAAGTTCAATACCTGCTTTCCAGCCCTCAATCATGGCACTGACAATCACTCCCGGCGGAACTTTACGCCAGCGCATAAAGATTAACTGAAGCAGGGAAATACGAACCCCGGAAACCAGCGCCTGAAACCAGAGCCCGACCGGGATAAAATAGAAAACAATCCAGAGCAATATGAGCGCTCCGATGATAATCACAATATACAATCCAATACTTTCCATAATTATGTTGTTTTAGGTTTTACAATGATCTGGCTGGGTAATACTTTGACCACCTCAACCATCGTATGCTGATCGATATATTTATCCAGTGATTTTGCTTCATAAAAAAATCCGTCAATCCGGACTTTCCCGATGGGATTTAGCCGGCTTACGGTTTCACCGGTATCTCCCGGCTTTAAGTTGTGCTTTTCGTCCGCAATTACATTAACTTTCCCATCCACAGTGGTTTTGAGCATGATACTTTTCCATGTTTTCGATTTAAGGGCAAAATAAAGGGTGATAAAAGAAAGTACCAATGTTCCCAAAAGCACATAATTTCCAACGGTAGCTCCATGGTAATGATAAGCCATAATGATGCTCCCGATCAGGAGTATTCCCCCGCCGATTCCGGCAACAGTAATGCCGGGAACCAAAAGGAACTCTATCAGGAACAGAACTATACCTAAAAATATAAGTAAAATAATGATTGGAATGGACATAATCTGTTAATCTATTATGACGTGTAATTTACGGTCAGACAAAGCTTTCTTCTGCGTAGCAAGCTTATCATAAGGGCCACTGGCCACATCACATTTTCCTTTAAAATGGGTGATAAACGCACATTGTTCCGCCTGTTCGGAAGTATGGCCACACACATCAACAAGCGCCCGGATTACATAGTCGAAGGTATGTACCTCATCATTCATAAGGATCAGGGTTCTCTTTTCTTCCTTCCCGGTAAGATGCTGTTCTTTCTGTATCTCCTTTTCTCTGGTCATGCTAGATAATGAAAGCCGTTCACTTAACATCCTTTAACGGTATTTTCCGGCCATTACGGTATGCTGTAACAAATACTCCCTCCATACCCTGCACGGCAAGTTTTTCCTTAAATGCCTCAGCATCCTCAAAAGTAAGAAAATTTCCGATACTGTAGACATAAATATCATTACCGTTACGTGTTATTATAACTTTATGATTCCCGGCAAGACGTTGAAACTGATCCATTTTCTTCTGCGGGACATGTTTGCTGAAAGCCCCAAGCTGTATCCGGTATACCATCCCTTCCTCTTTTTCCTTAAAATTATTTTTTTCGGGTTTTTCAACTTTCAATCGTACTGAACTTTCCGTTTCAGAAACATTCTCAAATGGCAGTTCATCCTCGAGCCAGCGAATCCGCTCAAGAGAACTTCGTTCTCCGTTATAAAAACCCACAATCAATGCATCGGGAAAACCCATACGGCGGATTTCAAGTAACGCCTTTAAAGCATCGTCATATTTCCTGAATAAACCGGCATAATACCTGACCAGGTTCTTTCCCGGAACAGCTTCTTTTGACAAGGGATACATCCCCCTGAAAAAGGATAGTTCCGGTTGTTTACTGAAAGCAGCAATCTGAATTTTATAGTTAACACCTTCCGGCAGGTTATCCAGCCCGGGAATAGGATGAACATCATCATAAGGTGCCGAGGAGCGGACGGCAAAACCGTAGGGGTATTTCCCAAGGATCTCAGCCCGGGCAGTAACAGGCTTAGCCGGTAATGCTTCCGGCGGAGCAGGTTTTGAGAGCTTTCTCTTTGCATCCTTAAGGGAAGCCGGAATTTCATTAACTTTTGTGATTTTTCCCCGAACAACAACCGGAGTTGTCGGCCTGTTGTCAGATTGTGTTTTAACCGGAGTCCCGGATGAAGAAGGCTTTCCCACGGGGACGGCTGTTTTCGGGATATCAGCCACAGGACGGGTAATATCTACATTCTCACCGGCTACGGGAACAATCCCCGCAAGGGTCCCCAGGGCTTTTTTCTGGTTGTCCAGGGCAATTAACTCATAGGCATTGGCCTCCATCAGCTTGTCATATTTCTTTCCGGCATCATTTTGCTTCTCTGCTTCGGAACGCAGGGCAAACGCTTTTTTACGGCTGTTTTCAGCTTCCTGACGAAAAGTTAATCCCTGTTTTACTTTCCCGTCTTCCGCATTTCCCGTAGCCGCAAGTCTGTCGAGGTATTTGTTATATAAAGCATATTGTTCATCATTGGCAGCCTGATAATAACTGATAGCTTCCATCCGCTTGTTCATTTTTTTCTTTTCAAGCTGACGGATGTTTTTACGAGCCTGTTGTGCTTCCCTTCTGTGGCGGGCAGCATTGGCCACAACCTTGTTCTTTTCTATATCGTTATTGATTTCCAGGGCATCTTCCATAAGGGCATTCCCTTTGGCAGTGACTTTCCCGAGCTGGTCAAGCCGTTCCTGGTCAGGAAGTTCGAAAATAGCACTAAACCCGGGTTGGCGGTAAAAACGATCACCCATTCGTTCCAGATAGGGAGAGCCTCCGCGGGTTCCCGATCCTCCGGTCTCCACATCGGATTTTCCACCCTGAACCTCACGCTTTCCGGTTGTAGCACCAGGTGATTCGGGCTTTACAGCCCCCGATGTTTCCAGCGCCCGAACCGAAAAGAAACTTTCAGAAGCAACCTTAGCATAGAAATTCTTTTCTTCTTCCAGCACCGCGATGCGGTTATCCTTTTCCTTGCCTGAACTTCCCGGGTTCCGTTGCTCCGTTTTAAGAAGATAATTTACCGAATCCAGTTTCTGTTGATATTTCATGGCCGTATCCAATATCGTCCTGTATGAGAGAGCGCTGTTTTCCGGTCTGATATGATGCTGCGGATTCCGGATATACATCTGACAGACATTGATCCACCGGTTAACATAATACCGGTTGCGGTCACGGATATCGGAAGATTCACGAAATCTTTCAAAATATTTTATCGCACCGGCATAATTATTCTGCTGATAGGCCGCTTTCCCCAGGTAAAAGAAAACATCGCCTGGGACACTGCTTAAGGCTGCCAGCCGCAATTCTGCCGTTGCTTTTTCCGGTTCCCGGGTTAGTGAAACCAGGCAGACACCATGGTAATAATTATACATCGGATCACGAGGATAGCGGGAAAGCAACTCGGTAAATCCGGGAAGCGCTTCTTTGTAATTTCCGTTATTAAACGCCGTTACCGAAGTTTGCTCAAGTTTCCGGTCCCGCGGCGACTGACTGTAAAGCGTTACGGACCCTGCCAGAAGAAAAAACAGCAGAAATAATAACCCTTTTACCTTTAAAATTTGTAATTGTTGCATCTGTTCAGGTTTTTTCCGGAAGGAATAAAGTGTTCCCCCGGTTTTTACGGAGCCGGGCATTATTCTGTTTTGCGTTTGTTTTCCCACACCCACCGGAAATGTTAATAATCAACTGAAAAGTTCGGTTGTAAAACCAAAAATATTCACGTAAACTTCGTAATTTTACCTAAATTCTCAAAAGAAATCTTCACATGACTCATTTAAAGGAAGGTGATCGCACTCCTGATTTCTCTGGAACAGACCAGAATGGGAATAATGTGGCCCGGTCTGATTTCCAGGGGAAAAAACTGATCCTCTGTTTTTACCCCAAAGATAATACTTCCGGATGCACGGCTGAAGCATGTAACATAAAGCATATTAATTAATTTACAAGCAAATCAAATACAAAATAAGAATGGAAAAAGAAAAACAGGACTCCGGCATAAGCAAAGAAAAACTGAAAGCATTACAATTAACGATTGATAAAATAGAAAAAGGCTTTGGTAAGGGCACGATTATGAAACTCGGTGACCATGCCGTAGAAAATATTGCCGCTATTTCTACCGGTTCTATTTCGCTGGATATGGCATTGGGTGTTGGCGGACTTCCCCGCGGCCGGGTGGTGGAAATATACGGACCGGAATCCTCCGGTAAAACCACACTGGCCATACATGCCATTGCCGAAGCACAAAAGCAAGGTGGGATTGCTGCTTTTATTGATGCGGAACATGCTTTCGACCGCTTTTACGCCGAAAACCTGCATGTAGACACCGAAAACCTGTTGATCTCGCAACCTGATAACGGCGAACAGGCACTGGAGATCACCGACCATCTGATCCGCTCCGGAGCTATCGATATTATCGTAATTGACTCTGTTGCCGCCCTGACGCCCAGAGCCGAGATTGAAGGAGAAATGGGAGACTCGAGTATGGGACTGCAGGCAAGGCTGATGTCGCAGGCATTGCGTAAACTTACCGCCAACATCAGCCGTACCAACACAACCTGTGTCTTCATTAACCAACTCAGGGAAAAGATCGGCGTGATGTTTGGAAACCCGGAAACAACTACCGGCGGGAATGCCCTGAAATTCTATTCTTCGGTCCGGCTTGATATCCGCCGCCTGGCCCAGATCAAAGACGGCGAGGAAGTCATCGGAAACCGTACACGGGTTAAAGTGGTAAAGAACAAAGTAGCTCCGCCATTCCGGAAAGCGGAATTTGATATTATGTATGGCCTGGGGATATCTCTTACCGGTGAAATTATTGACCTGGGGGTAGAACAAAACATTATTCAGAAAAGCGGTTCCTGGTTTAGTTATGGCGATACACGCCTTGGTCAGGGCCGCGAAAGTGTGAAAAAGATTATCGGAGACAACCCGGAGCTGTTGGAAGAACTGAAAACCAAAATCATCGAATCCTATAATCAACCACACGAGAATTAACCAAAACATATACCCATGACCAGATATCTGTCTTTCATTCTGTTAGGCATGCTTGTCTATGCCTGCACCTCAAAACATAACGACAATTCGCCGCAAGCAGCGTTCGATCTTTCACTAACCCGACAGGAAACCGATAGCGGGCGGATAACAGCAGAAGTTCTCTTTAAGTTCTCCAGGATCGGGGAACCCCGGGTCTCCCCGAATCATAAGCTGGTAGTTTTTACGGTGACTCAATATGACATCCCCACCAACCAGAACCGGACAAATATTTTTACGGTCCCGGCCGGGGGCGGTGAGGTCGTTCAGCTTACCTCCGGTAACGCACATGCCTGGCACCCGCAATGGTATCCCGACGGATCACGGATCGGATTCCTGTCGGATTTATCAGGTTCCGTCCAGATATGGGAAATGAATATTGACGGAACCGGAAAACATCAGATCAGCATTATCGAAGGCGGGGTGAACAGCTTTTCCTACGCCCCTTCGGGCGACAAGATCTGGTACACGCATGATGTGCAGATTGGGAAAACCCTTTCAGAGCTTTATCCCGATCTTCCGAAAGCCGATGTACATATTGCTACCGACCTGATGTACCGCCACTGGAACCACTGGGAAGATTATGCCTACAGCCATATTTTTATTGCCACATATAACGGTAAAACCATTACCGGTGGTACGGACATTATGGACGGGGAACCTTATGACACACCGCTATCACCTTATTTTGACGATTCCGAAATTGCCTGGGGACCTGACGGAACAGTACTCGCCTATACATGTAAAAAATTAACCGGCAGGGAATATGCACTGAGTACTAACTCGGATATTTACCTGTACAACCTTTCAGACCAGTCAACCACAAACATTACGGAAGGAATGCCGGGATATGACAAGTATCCGGTTTTTTCTCCCGATGGTCAGAAAATTGCTTTTATCAGTATGAAAACCCCCGGATATGAATCGGATAAAGCAAGATTGATGGTTCTCAACCGGAAAACCGGTCAAAAGCGTTACATGACCGAAGATTTCGACCAGAATGTACAGTCGGTATCCTGGAATCCCGACGGGACGGCCCTCTATTTTATCAGCGGGATTCATGCAACCTATCAGTATTATACCATGAATATTCATACCGGCAGCATCCGTAAGATTACCGATGGTGACCACAACTACACTACACTGGCACTTGCCGGTGCCACCCTGGTAGGTGAAAAAATGACCATGTCGATGGCTCCCGAACTCTTTACCGTAGATATTGCAAGCGGTAAGGAAAAGCAAATTACCTTTATCAACAAACCCATCTATGATCATATCGCGATGGGAAAAGTGGAGAAACGATGGATCAAAACCACCGACAATAAGGATATGCTCACATGGGTCATTTATCCTCCCGGTTTTGACTCTACAAAAACCTATCCGGCGCTGCTCTATTGCCAGGGCGGACCGCAAAGTGCCGTCAGTCAGTTCTGGAGCTACCGCTGGAATTTCCAGATGATGGCGGCTCATGATTATATAATCGTGGCACCCAACAGGCGTGGGTTACCTACTTTCGGACAAGCCTGGAACGCCGAAATCTCCGGGGACTATGGCGGGCAAAATATGAAAGACTATTTCAGTGCAATTGATGCAATAAAAACCGAACCTTATATTGACGAGAATCGTCTGGGCGCTGTCGGGGCCAGTTACGGCGGCTTCTCAATATTCTGGATTGCAGGCCACCATCAGAAACGGTTCAAGGCCTTTATCGCCCACTGTGGCATTTACAACCTGGAAAGCATGTATGCCGCCACCGACGAAACCTTTTTTGTAAACCATGATCTTGGCGGGCCATACTGGGATAAGCAAAACAAAACGGCTCAGCGTTCCTATGCCACCTCTCCGCATAAGTTTGTGCAGAACTGGGATACCCCGATCCTGATCATTACCGGTGAACGGGATTTCCGGATTCCCTATACCCAGGCCCTGGAAGCCTTTGGAGCAGCACGCCTGCAGAATATCCCGGCCCGGTTGCTGGTGTTCCCGGACGAAACCCACTTTGTTACCAAGCCACAGGATGCCGTCTTATGGCAACGGGAGTTCTTTGCCTGGCTGGATCAGTGGCTGAAAAAATGAAAATCTATGGTTCGGATGTAAGAGATGATTTCCCTGATTCCTTTAAGTTCCAGTAATAATCATCTTCACCTTTATCAATGCCCTCACGGGTAAGTTGTAACCAGTAAGCAGGGGTTACGATTTTGTTGTCCGGTGTTTTCAACCTAAGCTCATAAACATAAATCACAGGATGGAATAACAGGTCAGTAACACCGACTACAAAAGACGTTTTCTCATCATCATTGGGGGCTACCTTTACATTAAAACCGTTATGTTCCAGTAATTTTTTTAAAAAATCAACCCGGCCGGGAAGGACGTTTTCTTCTACAAGGCTACAACGCATCCCTTCAATTTCTTTTATGATATGTTTTCCCTGATTTAAAGGCATTTGAATAATTTTAATTAAAAAAGAGGATGACTTAAAGACATAATATATTCAAAGATATTACCGAAAACACCTGTAAAAACTACTCCCAAAACACAGATAATAAGACCAAGTCTCATTGTATTGGGACTACGGAAATAGGGAACGGGATGATCATTTTTATTGATAAACATGGCTTTAACCACCGAGAGATAATAATATAAAGCGATGGTAGCATTGATCACGGCAATCAGTATCAGGATAAAATATCCTTTGTTTCCTGCGGAGGTGAACAAAAAGAATTTACCAAAAAATCCGGCAACAGGGGGAATACCGGCCAGTGAAAACAACGAAAGCATCATCAAAAGACTCAGTTTGGGATTGGTAGAATAAAGGCCGTTATAACCGGAAATGGTTTCGACACCCGATGCATTTGAAATTGCCGAAGCCACCCCGAAAGCTCCAAGGTTGGTAAAAACATAAATCAAGACAAAATAGACCACAGTGCTCATTCCCAGGCCTCCTGTGCCCATGATACCCAACAGGATATAACCTGCCTGTGCAATCGATGAAAAAGCCAGGAAACGTTTAATATTATCCTGACGTAATGCGAAGAGGTTCCCCACGGTCATGGTGAGGACTGCCAAAACATATAATGATGTTTCCCATAATCCGGTAATATTCTTAAAAACTTTATAGAGAATAATCGTAAGAATAAAAGCCGCAGCACCTTTTGATACCACCGAAAGATAAGCCGTGATATTTACCGGTGCGCCTTCATAAACATCGGCTGTCCATAGATGGAAAGGAACCAGCGAAATTTTAAATCCCATACCGGTAATAAAGAAAATGAATCCGAAAATAATAAGTGGCGAAGCGGTTATGTGTCCGGCGATATCATCAAAATATATGGAACCGGTAGCCCCGTATATTAAAGAAAGTCCGAAAAGCAAAACACCTGAAGATAAAGCAGAGAGCAAGATGAGCTTTACCCCTGCTTCTGCCGAACGACTTTTATGCCGGTCGAAAGCCACCAATCCTGCCAGGGGAATCGATGCCGTTTCCAATCCGATAAAGAATGTAAGGAAATCGCCCGACGAGATCATAAAGTCCATCCCCGTCAGCGTTAACAGGATCAATACAAAAAATTCTCCCGCCTTAGTGCTGTTTTCAGCATTTTTCAGATAACCATCCGATTGCAGGAATACGATCAATACAGCCAGATTCAAGACATCTTTAAAAAAATCTGTTAATGCATTCCCCTGAAATGATCCGCCAAACAGGGTTCCCGGTTGTACGGGAAGAAAACCAATCAACATTCCAAAGGTAAAAAGGAACAAAGAAAATTTAATCAGACGGGGTTTCCTGCCGGGACTGACGAAAAGATCCGTGATTAAGATGATTAATGCAACAAGAACCAGGATCAGTTCGTGTCGCATAAGAAAGATATATCTTAAGGAGTCCATTATTCTTGAAATTTATTACGTATCTTTTTCAAAATTTAATGCAAAAAAGGAGCTAGTTTATCTATTATGGGTTGCAGACTGTTCATAATGGTATTCGATAGCCAAAAAGGTAAAATTCCTATACCGGCTATGGCGATCACCAAAGTGGTCGTACTTAATTTTTCAAACCATCTGGCATCTTTTAGCTGTAAATGTTCTTTATTTCGTACAGGGCCCAACAGGAACATACCTATCACACGAAGGATATAAACTGCCGTAATCACAATGGAGGATGCTACGATAATGGAAGCAATCCGGTAGAACAGATCCTTATGCTGGAACGCACCGACAAAAATGGTCATCTCAGCAACAAAACCGCTAAATCCGGGCAACCCTAACGATGCAAGTCCGGCGATCACATACATAACTCCGAGGAATGGAATTACTTTCATCAAACCACTCATTTCATTTATGTTCCGGGTATGTGTCCGTCCGTAAATCATACCTATCAACGCAAAGAAAAGTGCTGTCATCAGCCCGTGTGAAATCATCTGAAGGATAGCCCCGTCAAAAGCTGTCTTATTCATCATTAACAAAGCAAACAGGATCAGGCCCACGTGGCTTACCGATGAGTATGCATTAATATATTTCAGGTCTTTTTGCATAATGGCTCCAAAAGCTCCGTAAACCACACTTATTGATGTTAAAATAATGAAGATCCAGGCCAACTCACTGGCAGCCTCAGGCATCAGAAAAATGGCTATCCGGAAACAACCATAAGCCCCCAGTTTCATCAGTACTCCGGCATGAAGCATGGAAACGGCTGTTGGTGCGGAAGAATGGCCGTCAGGAGACCATGTGTGCAACGGGAAAAGTGCACCCAGAACACCAAAACCAACGAAAGTAAAAGGGAAAAAGAAACGCTGGGCTTTTATGGGTATATGGATTTTAGCTATCTCCAGAATATTAAAGGTGTAAGCGCCTCCATCGGGTGCAGAGTGATAATATATTCCAAGAATCCCCACCATAAGCAGTGCCGAACCACCCATCAGCATCAGCGTAAGTTTCATGGCAGCAAATTCTTTCGGACCTGTACCCCAGATCCCGATAAGCAGGTACATCGGAATTACCGCCAGCTCGTAAAACAGAAATATGGTAAACAGGTCAAGGGAAATAAAGAAACCAAAAACACCCGTAGCCAATAAGATAAGCGATATGAAAAACTCACGCGAAAGATATTCCATCTCCCATGAGGCAAAAATTCCTGTAAAAATAACGATGGAAGTCAGTGCAATCATTGCAACACTAATGCCGTCAACGCCAACAACATAATGGATATTTAAGCTGGGGAACCATGCATAATCAACCATCAGAACCATCTCGTGCAGATTACCTGCGCCACGAACAGAGAGGTAATAAAAAACCAAAAAGACAGAAAGTAACAACTGGATCCCCATTCCTATTGCCGAAACCAGCCGTGCCCCTTTAAGGCCTTTGGTAAATAAGATTCCGGTGATTGTTATTACCGGAACTGCCACAAATAAACTCAGAATATTCACTGCCTGTATCTTTTAATGAACCCTTTATTTAATTGCCATCACTTCTTAACATATTACTGAACTCCCGAAATGTACACTATAAGAAGCAGTAATATCAATGCTCCGGCGACGAAAACAAAAGCATATTGCTGCAGCTCGCCGGATTGTAATCTTTTGATCTTAACTGAGATCTTCATGGTTACCGCACCTATGCCCACCATAAAACCATCGACAATATGGCGGTCAAACCATGCAACAGGTCTCGCGATGTTGTTAAAAATAATCTTCTTGGTTACAAAAAGATAAATTTCGTCTATATAAAATTTGTGAAATGTGTATGTATATAAAACCCCCAGTCTCCGGATAATTCTATCGGATAAATCACTTTCTTTTTTGTACAGTAACCAGGCAAATGCGATACCAAGAAGCCCGATAGCTACCGAAGGTATGGCAACCATAAAATTCGTTTCAGTGGAAAAAGGTTTCATATCAGGACTTACAAGATTATGAAAGGGGATAAATCCGCCAAAGGTAGCACCCAGGGCCAGGAAAATTAACGGGATCGTCATATTTAACGGTGATTCTTCAGGTGTATGTTCATACCGGGTATTCTTCCCCCAGAAAATATTAAAATAGAGGCGGAATATATAAAACGCGGTAATTCCAGCAGTAACATATTCAATATAAAACAATATTTTGTTGGAATGAAGCGCTGCTGCCAGGATTTCATCCTTACTGAAAAAACCGGCAAAAGGAGGTATGCCGGAAATGGCCAGGCTGGCTGCCAGGAAAGTAAAATGAGTAACAGGCATATATTTTCTCAGGCTACCCATGTCCTGCATGAAGTTTGAATGTACGGCATGTATGATCGAACCGGCAGCAAGAAAAAGAAGGGCCTTGAACATAGCATGGGTAAACAGATGAAACATGGACGCCATATATCCGAGGCCGGCTTCACCGCCATAGCCGGAAACACCGAGCGCTACCATCATATAACCAATCTGTGATAAAGTAGAATAGGCCAGAACCCTCTTGATATCATTTTGTGTCATGGCAATGATTGCCGCAAAGAGGGATGTGAAACCACCCACATAGCCAATAAAAATCAATACATCAGGTGTTTGGAAATAATATATTGGGAACATGCGGGCCACAAGAAAGACACCGGCTACCACCATGGTAGCAGCATGTATCAAAGCCGACACGGGCGTTGGCCCTTCCATAGCATCGGGGAGCCAGATATGTAGCGGAAACATTGCAGATTTTCCGGCAGCACCCATGAAAATCAGAACCATAGCCCAGGAAATACCGGAAATCCCAAGAAAGCTCACCCCGGCAATACCGGCAAATATATTTGTTCCGGGTTGCATCAGCTTATCAAAATCAAAGGTGCCGGTGAAAAATGACAATAAAAGTATCCCAATCAGAAAGCCCAGGTCGGCAAAACGTGTGACAATAAAGGCTTTTTTTGCCGCTGCAACGGCGGAGGGTTTGCTGTAATAAAAACCTATTAATAAATAGGAACTAACCCCTACCAGTTCCCAGAAAATATACATCTGAAAAATATTGGTCGCAATCACCAATCCAAGCATGGAAAAAGTAAAAAGAGATAAAAATGCATAAAAACGCTGAAATCCCTTCTCCCCCTTCATATATCCCAGGCTATAGATATGAACCATAAAAGAGATGGTGGTAACCACTACGAGCATGACCACAGAAATGGGATCCAACAAAATACCCATGTAAATTTTCAGGTGATCGGTAAATGAAAGCCACATCATGTTAACAGGTATAATAGTCTGGTAGCTGTCACCAACCGCTGCCACAAAAAAGTACTGGTAAGCAGCATACAATGCCAGGGAAAAAGAAATTCCCAGACCAATGGTTCCCAACACCCCGGAGACCAACGGCTTCCATTTCATTCCAAGTAGTCCCGTAATCAGGAAAACCACCAAAGGAATGAGCGGAATGAGTATGGTATACGAAAAATCAATCATGGTAAAAGCGGGTTTTACGGTTCCGGTTAAAATTTCATTTCATTTACATTATTTACTTCGATATTATGGATTCGCCGGTAAATATTAATGATCAGGGCAATTGCCACAGAGGCTTCTGCTGCTGCAACCCCTACAATAAAAAGCGAAAAAAAATGTCCCTGTAACTGTCCGGGAAAAAGATAACGGTTAAAGACCAAAAAATTAATTGCCACGGAATTAAGGATCAACTCCACCGACAATAAAATGGTAATCAGGTTCTGACGAATGATAAAGCCCGTGATCCCAATGAAAAACATCAGGGTGCTGACAATAAGAAAATGATAAATTGATATTCCCTGTATCATGATTTATCTGATTTTTTAATTTTTTTCCTTTTTGGCAATAACAATGGCCGCAACCATCGAGGCAAGTAATAACAAACTGATAATCTCAAAAGGTAATGCAAACCCATTTTTCCCAACACCCAGGAGTTGGTTCCCGATGACATGCATATTTACCGGTATTTCTTTTACACCCGGTTCTTTGACAAAATTATGGGAAAGCAACGTCCACAGGGCCAGGGCACTGCCCAGCACAAATGCCGTTATCCCCATCCACAATTTCCAGGTTTCCGGTTTTTTGAATTTCTCGCTGATATGGCTGGTCAGCAGGATACTGAAAATGATTAAAACAACGATCCCTCCCGCATAAAGCGTAAGCTGAACGGCTGCAAGAAACTGGAACTTCAATAAAAAATAAAGCCCTGAAGTGGCTACAAGGACAAACAGGAGATAAACTGCCGCCCTGAGCATCTTCCGGGAAGTGACGGTTAATACCGAAAAAGTTAGTATAACCCCCGATAACAAGTAAAACATGACAACATTTAAGGTCATAATAAAGCACCCTCCTTCTTAAGCGTTGAACCTGGTTTATTTAGCACTTTGGTCAATTTTGTCCTGTCATATACGGCATGCTCAAAATCCTGACCCCATGCCAGGGCATGAGAAGGACATGTTTTAATACATAATTCACAAAAGGTACACATAGATAAATGATAAATATGCTTATCAATCACACGCTCCGGTTTGCCTTCTTCATTCGGAATCCTTTTGGTAATAATTTCGATGGAGCCGTTGGGGCAATTCAACTCACAAATGCCACAACCGGTACAATGGTGTTGGTTGTTCTCATCATGTGGCATGATCACTTCTCCTTTGAACCCTTCAGCCATTTTCAGGGTGGCACGGTTCTCGGGATATTGTTCCGTTACAATTTCCCCCGGACTCACAAAATATTTTCCGGTAACCCTCATGCCTGCCCATAGTGAGCGAATTCCTTTAAATATGGAGGTAAAATATTTTATTACGCTATTCATGTCTATGCAATATTATCAATGAAAATACCAGCCCATCAATACTACAAATGCAATAATTACAATATTCATAAGACTCAATGGCAAAAGGTATTTCCATTCCAGATTCAACAACTGGTCAATCCGTAAACGCGGGAATGTCCATTTGAACCACATAATTAAGTAAATAATAAAAAAGGTCTTTCCGAAAAACCACACCACGGAAGGGATGTAATCCATTACCCGGTTAAAAGCATCCCAATGGCCTATGTGGAACGGCATCCATCCCCCGAAAAACATCGTGGCAGCAATAGCGGCTACAATAAACATGTTAATATACTCGGCCAGGAAAAAGAAGGCAAATTTAATCCCCGAATATTCCGTGTGGAAGCCGGCAGTCAGCTCCGACTCGGCTTCGGCAAGATCAAACGGACCCCGGTTGATCTCGGCCGTACTCGCAATTAAATAAATAATAAAAGCGATCAATGCAGGTATATGTCCTTTAAAAATCCACCAGCCATTGGCCTGGCTTTCTACAATAGCTGACAATTGCATTGTTCCGGCAAAAACTACCACTGCGAGCAATGATAATCCTACAGAAAGTTCATAACTTACGATCTGGGCACCACTGCGCATAGCCCCGATCAACGAATATTTACTGTTGCTTGACCAACCTGCAATGAGGATCCCCACCACCCCAAGTGAAGAAACGGCAATGATATAAAAAATACCAATATTCAAATCAATGGCATGTAGTCCTTTGGCAAAAGGGATGGCAGCCATCGCCATGAAAGAAGCCGCAATAACAATAAAAGGCGCCAGATTAAACAGAAAACTATCAGCATTCCTTATGGGAATTAACTCTTTGGTAATAAGCTTAATAAAATCAGCAACCGTTTGCAGCAGTCCCCACTTCCCTACCCTGTTGGGCCCGATACGGTTTTGTATTATCGCACAAACCTTCCGTTCAAGATATACCAGGAACAAACCAAGCACTGCATAAAACAATAAAAAGACGATTCCGATGATTACCAACTCGGTAACGACAGCCAGCCATGGAGCCATCCACGCATGAAGGCTCTTGTCGATATTTGCCGTTAAAGTCGAAAAGCTGAAAATTTCCAGTAGCATAGGTTAAGGTTTATCGGTCAATATCAGGGATTACCAGATCAAGAGAACCACAGATGGCTACAAGGTCGGCTATTTTACCTCCCTTTGCCAACGTATTCAACACAAAAAGATTACTGAAATTGGGAGAACGGAATTTAATCCGGTACGGATATTTCTTTCCGTCACTCACAATGTAAACACCTAATTCTCCACGGGCAGTTTCAACCCGTTGGAAATATTCTCCTTCCGGAAGCTTAATAATAGGTTTCATCCTGGCAGTGTAATCCCCCTCCGGAACCTGGTCGACAACATGTTCAAGTATATTTAATGATTCTTCCATCTCTTCCATACGTACCAGGTAACGGGAAAAAGAATCACCTTCTTCATGAAGGATTTCCTTAAATTCTATCTTGTCATACACCCCGTACGGGGCTACCTTTCTTACGTCGCAGGCAAATCCGGAACCCCTTCCTGAGGGACCCGTAACCCCGAATGCAACAGCTGTTTCACAAGGCATTATACCAATCCCTTTGGTTCTGTTATGAAAAATAATGTTATCGGTAAGCAACTGTTTGTATTCGGGAAGTTTTTTCCGGAAATAGCGGACGAACTCCATCGTATGTTTTTGGAAATTGGGATGAACATCATGCATCAACCCTCCGGGTATATTAAAACTATGCAGTAAACGCGAACCGAAGGATTCCTCAAAAATGGCGAGAACTTTCTCCCGGTCGCGCATACCGTAAAAAAAGGTGGTCAGCGCACCCAGATCCATACCAAAAGCACTCCACCACAAATGATGAGATGCCAGACGTGTCAGCTCATCCAATATAACCCGGATATATTTTACGCGTTCCGGAACCTCTATCCCCAGAGCATTTTCGACAGCGAGACAAACCGCTTCATTATTCATGTGAGCAGAAAGATAATCCATCCGGTCGGTCAGATGAATGATTTGCTTGTAGGTATCCGACTCACTCATTTTTTCAATCCCCCGGTGAATGTAACCGATATGCGGAATTAAATAATTCACGAATTCTCCGTGCAGACAAACTTCCAGTCGCAAAACACCATGCGTGGAGGGATGCTGAGGCCCCATGTTCACAATATAATCCTCGTCTTCCCTGACAATTATATTTTTTATGATCTCTTCACTCATATCAATTGGGGAGTTCAATTATATTTATTTCATCTTTAAAGTCTTTTCGTAAAGGATAACCATCATCTTCTTCCATAAAGAAACGCCTCAGATCGGGATGATGGTTGAACCGGATACCAAATAAATCGTACACTTCCCTCTCGTGAAATTCGGCAGTAATCCAGATATCAGAAACAGTATCTATTTGCGGATCTTCCCGGTTCTCTACATCCGTTTTGACAACAATAAAGTCATGCGTGGAGGTCGACTCCAAATGATAAACCACGGTAAATTTGGTAAGATAATCAACCGCTGTGAGACTGATAAGGTAATCGAAGGGGATACTATCGTTGCTTTTCAGTATTTGAGCCGTCTCATGCCATTTGTCTGCAGGGATGAATAATTCCGCATATTGATTCCCTTCCTGAATAGTTGCATAAGGAAATAACCGGGTGAGAAACCCGATAAGTTCTTCTTTATTTTTCATCGGAACCTGATTTTTTAACCTCTTTGTTTTTCCTGCCGGCCAGTGATTTGACTTTTATCTTTCGCTGGAGTTGCATGATTCCGTAAAGTAAGGCTTCCGGACGGGGAGGACATCCGGGGACATAAACATCTACAGGAAGGACATGATCAACCCCGCGTACTACCGAATAGTTGTTATAGTAAAAAGGGCCCCCTGATACGGCACAGGCACCCATGGCAATAACATATTTTGGCTCAGCCATTTGATCGTAAAGCCGTTTTAAGACAGGAACCATTTTGTGAACAATGGTTCCGGCAACCACAATAACATCAGCCTGCCTGGGTGAAGCCCTGTATACCTCAATACCAAAACGGGCAAAATCGTATCGCGGTGCGCCGGTGGCCATCATTTCAATACCACAACAACTGGTAGCAAAAGTCAGTGGCCATATCGAATTGGAACGCCCCCAGTTTAATACTTTGTCTATCGTAGTTAAAAAAACGTTATTCCCCAGTTCATTCAAGGCTTCCAAGGTCTCATTGTCCCTGAAATCCTCCTCACGCATCGATTTAATCTTTACACCCATTTTAGTGCCCCTTTCTTCCAGGCATACAAAAGCCCGAAACCAAGAATAAAAATGAAAATAACAATCTCAATAAACGAGCGCAAACCCATCGATTTCATTACCACACCCCAGGGATATAAAAATACGGTCTCAACATCAAAAACAAGGTATATTATGGCAAACATATAATACCCGATGCTGAATTGAATCCATGTTGGTCCTTCGGTAGGAATCCCGCACTCATAGGGTTCGAATTTCTGGGCATTAACAGATCTGGGAGCAATAAGTGAAGCAAAAACAATGGCCCCTCCCACAAGGGCTACTGCAACGACAAAAAACAGAATTAAAAATTCTCCATTCATGATAAAAACCCGGATTTTGTTGTTTCTTTTCGGAGTGCAAAAGTAAAATTTTCTTAAATAAATTGTCCTTTTTTTCCTTTTTACTTATATATTGTTCAACATACCCGATCTTAAGTATTTATAAAAAACCGTGAAATCTTCCCGTCTTTGTAAGGATACTGTTTGTTTTGGATACTTTTCCGGGAAAGCAGTTCAATGATCTTTTCAATCTTTTTTCCATCAGGTAGTTTTGCATCAATCCAGTGGATCGGGATTCCCCGTTTTTCCATTCCCCGGAACCAGGTCACCTGCCGTTTGGCAAACTGATGAATGGAAATCTCCAGTTTTTTCACCATATCATCATAGGACAACTTACCGGTAAGGTAAAGCGTAATGTATTTGTATTCCAGGCCATAATAGATCAGGTGATCTGCCGTAACACCCTGATCCAGTAACTTTCGCACCTCTTCCACCATCCCTTCGTCAAGACGTTTTCTGAGTCTCCGGCTGATGTTCTCTCTTCTGGTTTCCCTGTTAACGTTAATTCCGAAAACCATGGGGTTTATTTCAGGCAAAGGATCATCCGTTTCAGGACGGGTTGCATAGTAATGTTCTATCTCCAGCGCCCGCACCAGCCTTTTCCGGGTATCCAGATCCGTAATATTGTGCAGCTTCTTATAGGTTGTAAGCATGGCTGTCAACTCCTCCATGGATTTACCATCGAGTGTAGTCCGGTAAGCAGGATCCACAGGCACGCGGATCAGTTTATATCCCCGCAGTACCGCTTCAATGTAAAGACCTGTACCGCCGACAAGCACCGGCAGGTTACCCCGTTCATGAATTTTGGTGAAAATCCGGAAAAAATCTTTCTGGTATTCGTAAACATTATACTCATATCCCGGATCATGTATGTCAATCAGGTGGTACGGAATCTTTTTGCCGTCCACGATAAAATCTTCCAGGTCTTTCCCTGTACCGATATCCATCCCCCGGTACACCTGGCGTGAATCGCCGCTAATAACCTCGCCTTCGAGACGGTGTGCCAGCAAAGCTCCGAGTCGTGTCTTTCCCGTTGCCGTCGGACCGGTGATAACAATGAGGTTAATATCAGCGTTCCCTTTCATACATTACAAATCAGATTGCCGCTGATGCGGATCTGCAAATCAAACCGCCGGTCAAGATGCCGCATCAGGGACGAATTTAATCAAATCTTGCGAAGTAGTACATGTTTTGGTCCGGATTCCTGCCTGAAAATGCAGGTGCGTGTTTTAATAACGGATTTTAACTACGTAG
>JAADHC010000007.1 GCA_013152085.1 Chlorobiota bacterium | reverse complement strand
TTTGAGACCCTATTTGAATAGTTTTATACATATTTCCATCAATATCACTCATGTTTTTATTTTTTTGCCACGAATGCACGAATTCAGAACGAATTACTATTCGTGAATTCGTGGCGACCTTGTTTTGCCCTTTTCGATGCATTTAATCCTCCGAAACCATGTCGTTCATAAAGGTTTCAAAATCACGCCGGACAGAAGGATCGGCATTTTCATTGATCATCAGGCCGGCAGAGGTGTGCCGGATGAAAACATGTATTAATCCTTTTTCGGGTAGTGCTCCCACCGCATCAGGGATCTGACGGGTAATCAGGTGGTATCCTATGGAGCAGGCAGAAAGGGTAATACGATATTGTCTGACCATAACTGCTGTCTTTTTCAAAAGCAATCATTTTATCCCTTCGGTTTACTGATACTTCGTAACTGAAAAAGCAAAAGCAATTTATCGGATAAAAATTAGTTTATTTTAGCAAAGAAAAAACCACCGGTTACGCATGGCTGTGCTCCTTCGCACATATTTCATTCTTTGTCTGGGTTTCATTGCCGTTACAGTGGAAGGCCAGCAAATATCCCTTACCGGCTTTGTGAAGGATACTACGGGAATTTCAATCACCGGAGCACACGTAAGGATCGAAGGAACCCGCACGGGAACATTTACCGACCGGGAAGGATATTTTAAATTGACACTCCCCGGCGAAAGAGCGGTCAGACTGAACGTGTCATCCATAGGATACGAATCACAGGTCATAGAAGTCACCCCGTACGAACAACCGGTGATCATCACGCTGACACCTTCGGAAACATCCATTTCAGAAGTAAAAGTGGAAGCTTCGGAGAGGGAGACGGGGACAATGCAGCAGATCAGTATCAGGGATTTCAGCAGCCTTCCGGCACCCACCGGCAATCTGGAGACGCTGATCAAAACCCTGCCCGGCGTTTCATCACGAAATGAACTCAGCTCACAATATTCGGTCAGGGGCGGTAATTTTGATGAAAACCTGGTATATATCAACGGGATTGAAGTGTACCGGCCGGTATTGATCCGGGCAGGCCGCCAGGAAGGATTAAGTATCATTAATCCCGATCTGGTTGAGGATGTACGTTTTTCTGCGGGAGGCTTTCCGGCCCGGTACGGGGATAAAATGTCATCGGTGCTGGACATCCGCTATCGTACGCCTTCAACTTATCGCACAACGCTGTCAGCCGGTTTTCTTGGCGGATCCGTTCATACCGAGGGAATCGCTGCAAAACATCGTTTTACCTATCTTACCGGTTTCCGTTACCATACCAACCAGTATCTGCTCGGGGCCCTTGACACGCGTGGTGAATACAAACCATCCTTTACCGATTTCCAGGGGTTATTTACCTGGCACTTTAGCGGGAAGACATCCCTGGATCTTTTTAGCAGTATTTCAGGGAACCGGTACCGTTTTATCCCCCGGGACAGGACAACATCTTTCGGTACCGTCCGGAATGCTGTACAACTGAAAGTATTTTACGAAGGGAACGAAAAGGATTTTTTTGACATCTTTCTGGGTGCCCTCACATTACATTATAATCCCGAACCACATATCCGTCTTAATTTTACCGGGAGTGCCTTCAATACATCTGAAACCGAAACGTATGATATTGACAGTTATTATCTGTTGAATGCCCTGGACAAGCAGCTTGGCTCCGAAACTTTTGGCGACAGTATCATGAATATCGGTATCGGGCGGGACCTTCGCCATGCCCGTAATCTCCTTAATGGCCGGATACTTTCTCTGCAACATGACGGACAGGCAGAACTGGATCATTCACTGCTCCGATGGGGTTTGACCTGGCACACAGAACTACTGGATGACAAACGGCGGGAATGGACTTTGCGTGATTCGGCCGGATATGCCATACCCTATAATGGCGAAACCGTTACACTCAACGATGTTGTTATCAGCGAAACGGATATCATCAGCAACCGGATCAGCGGTTATGTTGAAGAAGATTTTGAGTGGCAGCGTGACAGCGCTTTCTGGCAAATCAGCGCCGGAATCCGGGCACAGTATTGGGATTTTAACCGTCAGGCCTTTCTCAGTCCGAGAGTACAGGTCAGCTTCCGGCCTTCCCCCGGCTCACTATGGCGATATCATTTTGCCATCGGGGCCTACCAACAATCTCCGATGTTCAAGGAATTCCGCCTGCCCGGCGGTTCTGTGAACCGGAATATCCTGGCACAACGTTCTGTTCATGTGGTTGCGGGATTCCGCAGGGATTTTACCGCCTGGGGACGTCCTTTCCTGTGGACAGGAGAAGCCTATTACAAGCTTATGGACCGCCTCATCCCCTATTTCCAGGACAATGTACGCATAGATTATACCGGACAAAACCAGGCCCGCGGCTATACATACGGCCTTGACACAAAGGTTTACGGAGAATTTGTCAAAGGGGTGGATTCATGGGCCAGCCTGTCACTGATGCAGAGCCGTGAAGATGTTACCGGAGATTTTTATATGGATGAAAACCGAGACAGGGTGTATCCCGGTTATTATCCCCGCCCTACCGACCAGCTCGTAAATTTCGGGCTTTCGTTCCGGGATTACCTGCCGGGAAATCCGACTTTCAGGGTGCACCTGACCATGTTTTACAGTACCGGTTTGCCCGTACGTCCTCCCGAAACGGAACGGTATGACCTGTTTTTCCGCATGCCCTCTTATAAAAGGGTGGATATCGGTTTCTCTAAGGTATTTATTGACAATACCGAATTGGCAGATCAGTCCCCTTTTTCAGGGATAAAAAAACTATGGGTAGGGTTGGATATTTTCAACCTGCTGGGTATCAATAATACCATCTCATACCTGTGGGTACAGACGGTAAATAACCTTTCGCACGAAAGCGGAGTGTATGGCGTACCCAACTATCTTACATCAAGGAGATTTAACCTGAGAGTGGTGATGGAGCTGTAGGAAGGTTGAAGGATGAAGGATGAAGGATGTTAAGTCCGGGAGATTGTTTCGTCCCGCTGCGCGGAACTCGCAATGACCCGATACTGACAAAATTTATCTTTATCTATTTCTCATTTTCATCCTTTTTCTTATACCACCAGGGCGGAAAGACGCGATAGTACGCGAAGAAACCTTCCTTGCGAATCTTCGCGACCTGGCGCCTTCGCGGTTTTAACTAAGAAATTTGATTCCCCGGTATGGATCCTCAATGACAAAACCTATACTTTTACAGGCATTCCTTTGATTTCTGTTTTCATCTGTCTTACCTTTGACTATCTAAAAGGAATCCGGAAATGGCAAACAAACAGCATGGAGTTTCCCTTTCAGATGTAACGCAGATCGTACAAAAAGTTTACGGTTTTCTGTGTTCTGCAGCCTTCCTGCCCGGCGAATCGGACATGAATTACCGCATCGAAGACCGGCAGGCGAACCGTTATACCTTAAAGATCAGTCCCCCCGCAACGGATACTGCATTGATCGACCTGCAGATAAAGATGGCCGGTCACCTTACTGCAAAACTCCCCGGGTTGAACTTTCCTGAAGTGGTTTTGACCGCAGAGGGAAAACCATGGTACACGCAGACGGACGAAGAAGGGAACATAGTCACAATCCGCTTACTGAAATGGGTACCCGGCCATACCCTGGGATCGGTAAATCCCCGCAGCCCTGCACTGCTGGAAAAGTGGGGGGCAACCTGCGGAAAACTGTCAAAGGCCCTGCAGGATTTTGACCATCCGGCAGCTCACCGGTTTTATGAATGGGATCCCTCACAGGCATTACACTGCGAAAAACTGTTCGGCTACCTGGCAGACAAAACACAAAAAAAGACTGCTATATATTTCCTCGATATATTTCGTAATGAGACACTCCCACGCTTGCGGGAATTACGTCAGGGCGTGAATTACAATGATGCCCACGAAATGAACCTGTTAACGGATGAGAACCTTAAGGAACCTGTAATTACCGGTATTATTGATTTCGGGGATATCGTCTTCACCCAGACCGTAAATGAGCTGGCTATTGCCTGTGCCTATGCCGTCCAGGGGATACCGGACCCGCTCGAAGCGGCAACATATGTTGTGCGGGGATATCACGGGGAATATCCTCTTGGTGAACAGGAGACGGCAGTTATCTTCCCCCTGATGGGTGCGCGTCTGCTGATCTCGGTTTTACAGGCCGCCCGCAACAGGATTCTCCATCCCGGTAACGAATACCTGCAGGTCAGTGCAAAACCGGCATGGGAAACCCTGGAAAAACTGAAACGCATCTCCCCTGCCCTGGCACATTACACATTCAGGAATACCTGCGGATGGATACCGGTACCGGAGCTCCGGAAATATGATAAATGGTTTGCTGAAAACAAAGACCGGATCACTCCGGTGATCAATCCCGAAGGGAAAAAGGGCATGCGCCCCGACCTGTCCGTCGGGAGCACGGCCCTGGGACATTTTACTTCGTGGCAGACCACAGAAACCCTGACACGGACCATTGATGATATGCTGAAACGTGCGGGTGCAGATACGGGCGTCGGAGGATACGGAGAATCCAGGCCTTTCTATACATCCGATCCGTTTACTGTGCCGGGTAACAACGGGCTGCAGTGGCGAACCGTTCACCTGGGAACAGACATCTGGACAGCCGCAGGTACGCCGGTTGTCGCACCGCTCCACGGGAAAATTCACAGTTTCAGGTATAACCGGGGTGACCGGAATTACGGCCCGGCCATCATACTCCAGCATAAAGAAAACGAGCTTACATTTTATACGCTCTACGGACATCTGAGCCGTGATTCCATTACCGGATTACAGGAGGGAAAGATCATCCGGCAGGGTGAAGCGTTTGCCCGGGTGGGGCAACCTCCCGAAAACGGAAACTGGCCCCCGCACCTGCATTTTCAGATTATTCTGGACATGCTTGGAAACAAAGGGGATTTCCCCGGTGCCGCCACACCAGAAACAGCAGGTGTATGGTTATCGTTATGCCCGGATTCCGAACCCTTTGCCGGATTCCGCAACCTGCCGCCTCCATGGGACTCGTTGGAAACGGAAAAAATCCCGGACAAAAGAAAAAACATCCTCGGCCCGAACCTCAGTATTTCCTACAGGCATCCCCTGCACATTGTCCGCGGACAAATGCAATATCTGCTTGACAACAAGGGCCGGCGGTACCTGGATACCGTTAACAATGTAGCCCATGTAGGCCATGAACATCCCAGGGTTGTTAAAGCGGCGCAAAGGCAAATTGCCGTGTTGAATACAAACACACGGTACCTGCATGAAAACCCGGTACGTTATGCCGAAGAATTACTGGCCGCTTTCCCTCCGGAATTGTCCGTCGTATATTTTGTTAACTCGGGCAGTGAAGCCAATGAGCTGGCCATCCGCATGGTGGAAACCTGCACCGGACAAAAGGATATGATTGCTATTGAAGATGGGTATCACGGGAATACGGGTCGTGCGATCTCGGTAAGCAGCTATAAATTTGACCGGAAGGGAGGGCTCGGTGCCCCGTCAACCACACATGTTGTGCCCGTGCCCGATATTTATCGCGGGTTACACCGGTCGCCGGATACGGCCGGGGAGCAATATGCCGGTTACGTGGCAGATGCCGTCAGGGAAATACAAAACCAGGGCCGGAATGTAGGCGGGTTCATCTGTGAAAGTCTCCTGAGCTGCGGCGGGCAGATCGTCCTGCCACAGGGATACCTGAAAAAAGCGTATGCTGCGGTACAGGATGCCGGCGGGCTCTGCATTGCCGACGAGGTGCAGGTGGGCTTCGGACGTGTGGGTGAACATTTCTGGGGTTTCCGGCTGCAGGGAATAATCCCCGATATCGTTACACTGGGAAAACCTATGGGCAACGGACATCCGATAGGTGCCCTGGTCACCACCAGGGCTGTGGCCGACGTTTTTGACAATGGCATGGAGTATTTTAATACCTATGGCGGAAATCCCGTATCCTGTGCCGTGGGCAGGGAAGTTCTGGCCGTGATCCGCGATGAAGGACTGCAGCATCATGCCCTCGAAACAGGCAATTACCTTATTTCATGTCTCGAAGAATTGAAGCAAAAGCATCCCGTCATCGGTGATGTGCGGGGTCACGGATTGTTTTTAGGTATGGAACTGGTCAAAGACAGGGAACAGCGTACGCCGGCAACCACAGAGGCAGACTATCTTATCAACAGGATGCGGGAACAGGGTATCCTTATGAGCAATGACGGGCCTGACGAGAATGTGATCAAGATCAAACCGCCGATGTGTTTCGGGCGGAATGATGTAAACTTTCTCATCGATACACTGGACAAGGTTCTCAGGGAAGATTTTATGGTTTACTGACCGGTCTTACCGGGGAAATCCCGGGAATTGTGCATTAAAAATAAACAATTTCTTTTTTCCGGAAAGATTAGTATTTTGTGCCGTTAATCAGGGGAAATATTCATTTCTTTCCCGGGAATCTTAAAAATAAAAACAGGAGCTATTCGTCTGAGATGTTTTCATTCAGAAGTACGGTTTTTCTTTTTTCACTGTTTATTTCCTGCAATGCTCTGACACAGGATTATCAACAGGTCGAGAAAGTTGTTGCCGGTTACCCGGGATCATTTTCCTCTCCCGGAAAGCTGGCGGAACGAATCAATCATGATTTTTCAACCCCCGAAGAAAAAGCCAGGGCGATATTTGCCTGGATATCTCATCATATAGCCTATGATGTCAAAGCTTTTGCAAAAGGCGGCAAGGTGGTTTCTTTTACTTATTCATCAGCGGAAGAGAAAATTTCAAAAGAAAAGGCGCTGCAGGAAGATCTCGCTCGCCGTACGCTCCGGCGCAAAAAAGGCATTTGTTACGGATATTCCACTTTATACAAGATTATATGTGATTATACAGATATTGAATGTGTCATTATCTCGGGTACAGCCAAAATCCTCGAATCGGATATCGGCCGGATACCCGGAACACCCAATCATACATGGAATGCCGTCAAAATCAATGGTAAATGGAAACTGGTGGATGCTACCTGGGGGGCCGGGTCTATTTACGGAAAATCACAACGTTTTGTGGCTGAATATGATGATATCTACTTTTTCACCCCCCCGGAAATATTCTTCCTGAACCACTACCCTGCCGACAAGCAATGGCTGTTTGTTAAAATGACGGCAAAGGCGTTTGCTTCTTTGCCTCTGTATTATCCCGCAGCCCTGCGTTCGGAAATCAAATTGATAAAACCTGCCGAAGGAATGGTTCATGTCTCGAAAAAAAAACCGGTACAGGTCATTATGAAGAATTTCCATGGCGGAACCGTCAATTTTGCACTGAACGGCCGGAATTACCCTGACCCTGTAAAACCTCAAAGGAGAAGGGACGAAACCGTTTTCTATCTTAATATCCGCCGGCCCGGTATCCTTACCCTTTTCGTGGATGGGAAGGCATTTATCGGATTTAAACTGGTATATAGATAGATGCCCGGCCCCGGATACACGTTTTCACTTTCTTATATACCTTTAACATGATTGACAATATTCAGACCGGACTATTTATTATATATTATAATATGTAATTTATTATGTATTATAATACATATATAATTAAACAATTAATAAACCGTCCGACAATGTTGTCAAAACGTGGAAATTTCAAACTATCTCTATTGCTTTTAGTATTTATTCCGCTTTTCATGCAGGCAGCACGGTATGTGCCCCTTCGCGCTGTTCTCTGATGACCGGCTTTCATACCGGCCACCTCTGGCGAAATGATGAAAGGATTGACTTTGCCGGGAATTTCATGAGCAGGACGGGAAACAGGCGGTGAACTCGAAAAAATTATGCAGGAACAACACACTGAGAATCCGGTGTGGCCGTTTTCTGCGCGTTCTGAACAGAAATAACGGATTTATCCTGCGGGAAAACCACCGCGGAAGATCAAAGCTTCGATGGGTTTTCTGGTACGTGGTTTTTTCTCTCTTTCCCGTAAGGTTCCGGAAAGTGTTTTCGCATTGCCGTAATAGCCGATTGCCATCATGGCAATGGGTTCGTATTCATCCGGAATCCGGAGTGCTTCACGGGCATTTTCTGCTGAAAATCCGCTCATCTGGTGTACAAAAAGTCCCATGTATGTAGCCTGTGCCAGGAGGTTTCCGACAGCCATTCCCGTATCATAATAAGCTGTCGGATTGGGTTTTCCATTATAGGTAAAAAACACCCTGGCCAGGGAAAGTGCCAGTACCGGGGCATGTTGCGCCCATTCATGATTCCCCGGAACCAGGGTATCCAACATCTTTTTAAATGCTGTATCCTTTTCCCGCCGGGCATAAATAAAACGCCATGGCTGTTCGTTAAATGCCGATGGAGCCCACCGTGCAGCTTCAAAAAGTGATTCCAGGATCTTTTCATTTACAGGTTTATCTGAAAAAGCCACCGGACTCCATCTTTTTGCCACAATATCCAGGATTTTTGTTTCCATGTCTGTATATTATTTCATTTATTGGCAGGAAAAATCGTTTACCTGCCATAAAACTGATATTTAACCTTTGAAATTACTAAAAGTTATTATATGATTGCACTACGAAAGAATCATAGTATTTATACCATTAAAAAATTAAAATATGAAGCCGAAGGAATACATGGATCGCGAAGAGCGTTACGGAGCACACAATTATCATCCCCTTCCGGTTGTTCTTGACCGGGGCGACGGTGTTTATGTCTGGGATATTGAAGGCAGACGCTATTTTGATTTTCTTTCTGCCTACTCGGCAGTAAACCAGGGACACTGCCATCCTCGTATTGTAAAAGCGCTCACTGATCAGGCACAGAAGCTTGCCCTTACCTCACGGGCTTTTTACAACAGCACACTGGGAGAATATGAGGAATACGTAACAAAATATTTCGGTTATGATAAGGTTTTACCGATGAATACCGGTGCCGAAGGTGATGAAACGGCACTCAAACTTTGTCGCAAATGGGCCTACAAAGTGAAAGGCATTCCCGAGAACAAGGCAAAGATCATAGCCTGCGAAGGCAACTTTCACGGCCGTACGATCACGATCATCTCCATGTCTACCGACCCGGATGCACGGAATGATTTCGGACCCTATACACCCGGATTTGAGATCATCCCCTACAACGATCTTAACGCGCTTAAAAAAGCCCTGGAAGATCCGGATGTTGCCGGATTCCTGGTGGAACCCATCCAGGGGGAGGCAGGAGTCTATGTGCCGGACGAAGGTTACCTGAAGGAAGCTTACGCTTTATGTAAGAAACATAATGTCCTGTTTATCGCCGATGAGGTTCAGACCGGCATTGCCCGGACAGGGAAATTACTTGCCTGTGACCACGAAGGGGTACGGCCCGATGTTCTGATTCTCGGGAAGGCCCTGTCGGGGGGAGCCTATCCGATTTCAGCAGTGCTTGCTGATGATGAAATCATGCTTACCATCAAGCCCGGAGAACATGGTTCCACATTCGGAGGGAATCCTGTTGCCGCGAAAGTTGCCATAGAAGCACTTCAGGTTGTGAAAGATGAAAAACTGGCGGAAAATGCCGCCCGGCTCGGAGGGATCTTCCGGGAAGAACTGCGCAACATTCCATCTGACAGGATTGAACTGGTCAGGGGAAAAGGATTGCTGAATGCTGCCGTGATCAGGCCGGTAGCCGGGAAGACGGCATGGGATGTATGCCTGGAAATGAAAGATCGCGGTTTAATTGCCAAGCCGACCCATGATCACATCATCCGCTTTGCTCCTCCCCTGGTAATCAACGAAGAACAGTTGTATGAAGCACTGGAGATTATCAGAAAAACTTTTGAAAATATGCATTAACCAAACTTTTCAGATATGAAAAATAACTATTTTCTTCTCCTGCTCATAGTGGCATTTACCGCATGCCAGCAGCAACCTAAAAGCACTACTTCTATGGCTATTAATCCTGCAGACCTTGATACTACGGTAAATCCTGCACAAGATTTTTACTCTTTTGCCAATGGCGGATGGCTAAAAAATAATCCGTTACCTGCAGATAAAAGTCGTTATGGAACCTTTGACGAACTACAGGAAGACAATAATAAGAAAATCAGGGATTTGGTGCTCGAACTTTCTTCCCGACAACAGGACTCCGGTAGTATTGCCCAGAAAGTGGGTGATTTTTATGCGCTGGGAATGGATACGGTAACACGGCAGAAACAGGGCATTGAACCCATCCGGAGTATCCTGGATGAAATTACCGGACTTCGGGATATGGATGCGGTAGAATCGGAAATCGCCAAATTGCATGCTGAAGGGATCAGGGTATTGTTCCGTTTTTACGGCAATGTCGACCGGAAAAACAGCGGGATGGTTATTACCCATCTGGGACAGGGTGGTTTGGGCCTTAGTGACCGCGATTATTATGTAAACGATGATCCGAGATCCAAAGAAATCAGGACAGCATACCTGGATTATATGAAAAAAATGTTTGTCCTGACAGGTGATGAAGCGGCTGTGGCAAAGAAAAAAGCCGCAGATATCCTGAAACTGGAAACCCAACTGGCATCAGCCTCAATGACACGTCTGGAACGGCGTGACCCGCACAAAACATATCACAAGATGACCCTCTCCGACGTGGAAGCCCTGGCACCAAATATGAAATGGGTAAACTATTTTGACGGTATCGGGCTGGCTGACCCGGGGGATATCAATGTTACACAACCTGAATTTTTTAAGGAGGTTAATCTGTTGCTTGAAACGATACCGGTTGATACCTGGAAAGCTTATCTTTCCTGGCATCTTCTTGACCGTGCCGCTCCTTATCTGAGCGATGATTTTGTCCGGACCCATTTTGATTTCTGGGGGAAAGTAATCAGTGGAACCGAAGTCATGGAACCCCGCTGGAAAAGAGTAATCACCACAACGAATCGTGCCCTGGGAGAAGCACTGGGACAGATGTTTGTAAAGAAATATTTTCCTCCCGAAGCCAAAAAACGTATGCTTGATCTTGTGGGTAATCTGAAAAGTTCGCTGGGGGACCATATCCGCAACCTGGACTGGATGAGTGATACAACGAAAAAAAATGCACTGGAAAAACTCGATTCGATGCATGTTAAAATCGGATACCCGGACAAATGGAGAGATTACAGTAACCTTAAAATCAACAGGGATGCCTATATCCTCAATATATTACGTGCCGGTAAGTTTAATTTTGAATACTACAGGGATAAAATCGGAAAGCCGACCGATCCGAACGACTGGATGATGACCCCGCAAACTGTCAATGCCTATTACAGCCCGACACATAATGATATTAACTTTCCTGCCGGGATTTTGCAACCACCTTTCTTTTTTAAAGATGCAGATGATGCCGTCAACTATGGTGCGATCGGTGTGGTAATCGGACACGAAATGACCCATGGATTTGATGACCAGGGAAGACAGTTTGACAAGGATGGAAATCTTAAAGACTGGTGGACTGCAAAAGATGCTCAGAAATTTAAGGAACGGGCTGATGTTCTGGTAAAACAGTTTGATTCGTTTGTCGTCCTGGACACCATACATGCCAACGGTGCACTTACGCTGGGTGAAAACATTGCCGACCTGGGTGGTTTGAATATCTCGTTTGATGCATTTAAGAAGGCTACGGTGGGGAAAAATCCCGGACCCATCGATGGTTTTACTCCTGAACAACGATTTTTCCTTGCGTATGCCCATGTGTGGGCTCAGAATATCCGAAAAAAGGAAATCCTTCGCAGGACAAAAGAAGATGTACATGCTTTGGGCAGATTCCGGGTTAACGGACCATTACCCAATATCCGGGCTTTCCTTGATGCATTTGACATTAAACCCGGAGATGCCATGTATCTGCCTCCGGAAAAACGGGCCGTTATCTGGTAAAGAATTTATTCTGAGAACAAATCTGTCGAATCCCTGTCTGAAAACCCGGACAGGGATTCTTATTTTTAGTCCGGATAAATATTATTATTATTTTTGTTACGTAAAATCAATGCTACATGAATAATCAGGACTGGAACGTAAGAGAGACAGAGTTGGAGAAGGCATTTTATTTTGACACCGAGGCCAACGCCAGGAAATTTCTGGATCAGCTTCGTAAGCTTGCCAAATCCGAACATCATCATCCGGAAGTTGAAAAAAGGAGCGGCAATGTGGTGATGGTGCATATTCCTGTTTCAGGGCCGGAGCGGTATGAAGAAGAAGGTATACGGCTGGCTAACCTGATCAACCGGATTGCCAATTAACCGGAAGGTTTTTTCGAATTGTCTTTCCGGACAAGACTTTGTTAAAAGATTTGTTAATTTGTAGCGTTAAATTCTTCCCGTCATGAAAAGGCTGTTTCTTTTATTCGTTTTACCGGTTCTGCCGGTTTTTTTCTTTTATTCCTGTCATCAACCGACAAGCGATAAAGATATGCGTGTACGTCAGCTTGTGGATACCGTAGGTTTTGCACAATATGACTGGCAAATGGATTCGTTGTTTGCCCGTATTGAAAGATACCGGGGAGATTCACTCGCCCGGTGGACGAATAAGGATTTTTCCTGGCGTATGTGTATTTCCCCACACGATGATTACACCTATGCCGGATGGCTTTACCCTGCTGTGTTGTCGCATGTAAAAGCCCCTGTGGTACTGATGTTCGGGGTAGCCCACAAAGCCCGGCTGCTGAATCTGCAGGATAAGATTGTTACAGGCACTTACCCTGCCTGGAAAGGCATATATGGCAACATCCGGGTTTCGCCGTTGCGTAATGAAATATTCAACCGGCTGGATTCATCTTTGTATGTGGTAAACGACTCGATGATCACCATAGAACATTCACTGGAGGCGCTGCTGCCCTTTCTGCAATATTACAATCGCCGGATTGAGATCATCCCTGTGCTCGTGCCCTACATGGATTATTACCGCATGGATGAAATATCCCGCAAGTTTGCCGATGCTTTAAGAGCCGTCATGGAATCCCATCATCTTACCTGGGGCAAAGATCTGGCTATTGTCATATCTACCGATGCCGTACATTATGGTGACGAGGACTGGGGAGGGAAGAATTATGCCGTTTACGGTACCGATAGTGCCGGGACAGCAGATGCACGAAAACATGAATTTGAGATCATAAAAAACTGCCTCACCGGTCCTGTCCTGCAGACAAAAGCTAAATTATTCACACAATATACTGTGAGAGATGATGACTATAAAATCTATAAATGGACCTGGTGTGGCCGTTACTCCGTACCTTTCGGATTGTTAACCGGTTTTCACCTGCAGCAGGCCCTGGAGGCACCCCCGTTGGGAGGAATACTGATCGGTTATGCTTCCAGCATTGACCATACACCGATACCTGTAGATGATATCCGTATGGGCATCACGGCACCGGCCAATAACCATCACTGGGTTGGGTATACAGCCGTTGGATACAAATAAAGCTGCAGGATGAGGTTAACAGTAAAAAAGCAAAAATAAAAAGGTTATTTCCTGAACGATATACATTTAATTTAATTCATATTTGACTAATGAAAACCTTTGTACATCAAGTAAAAAGAACACTTCTGATTGTGTTATCCGTTTTTCTTTTTTTCTCTGTTAACGTTTTTCAACTTCATGCGCAACAGATCAGCTTGCAACAGTTAAAACAATTAAAATTCAGATATATAGGCCCTGTGGGCAACCGGATTATTTCTGTGGCAGGGATCCCTGATAAGCCACTGATCTATTATGTGGGCGCGGCTTCTGGAGGTATCTGGAAAACCGTTGACGGCGGACTGAACTGGAAACCCATATTTGATGATAAACCGGTACATTCCATTGGTGCACTGGCTGTAGCTCCTTCCGATCATGAAGTAGTCTACGCCGGGACGGGAGAAAGTTTTATCCGGTCTAATGTATCCATAGGAGACGGTGTCTGGAAATCTACCGATGGTGGCGAAACCTGGAAACACATCGGCCTGGAAAAAACGGGACGGATCAGCCGGATTGTCATTCATCCTGAAAATCCGGATATTGCCTGGGTTGCTGCCCTGGGTCATGCTTATGCACCGCAAAAAGAGAGAGGCATATTTATGACAACAGACGGGGGAAACACCTGGAAGCAGGTGCTTTTTGTAGATGAAAATACCGGAGCTTCTGATATCGTCATGGATCCGGAAAATCCCAGGATCCTCTTCGCAGGTATGTGGCAGCTTGAATTAAAAACCTGGGTAAGGATCAGCGGTGGCCCCGGCAGCGGTTTGTACAAATCAACAGACGGAGGTATTACGTGGAAGAAACTCGAAAAAAACGGACTACCGACATTACCTGTCGGAAAAATAGCCCTGGCCATGACACCGGCAAATCCCAACCGGGTTTATGCCCTGATAGAAACAGGTGACGGGGTGCCCCTGAATGGGAAAAAGACAGAAACAGGTGAGTTATGGAGATCGGATAACCTGGGTAAAACATGGATGCTGATCAATTCAGACAGGGACCTGGGTGGCCGGCAGGCATATTACACACGCTGTGCTGCATCTCCTGATAATCCAAACGAAGTATATTTTATATCCAATAATTTCCTGGTAAGTATTGATGGCGGAAAAACGGCCAAAACCGGTCCTTTCGGAACCCAGCCCAACTGGGACCATCATGAAATGTGGATTGATCCCACAAATGGAAATCGTATGATTGTTGTTGGAGACGGAGGTTTGTCCATTTCCCTGAACAGGGGGAAATCATGGGACCGGATCCAGCTGCCGGTAGCCCAGGTATATCATGTAACAACTGACAATGAAATTCCCTATAATGTTTTAACCAACCGGCAGGATGGTCCGTCCATGAAAGGCCCGAGCCGGACCCGTGTGGGCAGTATCTTTGGCAGTGGAATGATACCGACCGGTTTGTGGCATGATGTGGGTGGCGGCGAGAGTGGGTTTGCCACACCCGACCCTGAAGATCCTGACGTAATCTGGTCAAGCACTTCCGGGCATGGACCGGGAGGCGGTATTGTTGTAAAATATAATGAAAAAACCAGGCAATACCGCCAGGTGGAAGTATGGCCTGAACTGAATCGCGGGCATGCTGCTGAAGATGTGAAATACCGTTTTCAGTGGACTTTTCCCCTGCTCATTTCCCCGCACGATCATAATACAATATATGTAGGCAGTCAATATCTGCAACGTACAACAAACGGCGGACAGAGCTGGGAGAAAGTCAGTCCCGATTTAACCCTGAATGATAAAAGCAAACAAGGATTTTCCGGTGGATTAACAGGGGATAATATCAATGTTGAATATGCCGATGTTATTTACGCTATTGACGAATCACCCGTAAAAAAGGGGGTATTATGGATTGGAACCAATGATGGCCTGGTTCAGCTTAGTCAGGATAATGGAAAAACCTGGACCAATGTAACGAAAAATATTCCCGATCTGCCGAAACTCGGCGTGGTAAGAAATATTGATGCTTCCAAATGGGAAGCGGGAAAAGCCTATGTCACTATAGATTTTCACCAGTTGGGAAATTTCGATCCCTATGTATATAAAACCGGGAATTACGGTAAATCATGGAAGAAAATTGTAAAAGGGATTTCTGACGGGAACCTGAACTATGTGCGGAATATCCGGGAAGATCCTGTCCGGCCCGGATTATTATATTTAGGTACGGAAAATGCTCTTTATGTCTCATTTGATGATGGGGAAAACTGGCAGTCGCTTATGACCAACCTTCCGCATACCCCTATGTACTGGATTGATGTGCAGGAACATTTTAATGATCTGGTGATAGGCACCTATGGTCGTGGAATATGGATCCTGGATGACATCACTCCGCTGCAGCAACTTACCGGGGAGATAACCTCATCGGAAGCAACCCTGTTTGGTCCTAAACCGGCCTACCGGTTTCAGCCGGTATCGTCCACTATGCAATTTTTTCCCGGGCCTTCCTTTGGAAAGGATCCTCCTTACGGCGCCTCGATTCATTACTGGCTGGGTAAGAAAAATGACAGTATTAAATTAGTGATCAAAGATAAGGATGGGAATATCGTCCGGACACTCAGGGAAAAAGGGAAACCCGGAATTAACAGGGTTTGGTGGGACTTAAGAGGAGAACCGACCCAAAAGATCATTTTCCGGACAAAACCTCAATATGCCGGCTGGTACTCCATGGATAAAACCAGAACACGTAAATCCAAAACAGTACCTTTTTCTATTCTGGAACCCCCGGGAACTTATACGGTAGAAATGGTTTCGGAAGGCAAGAAGTTCTCTGAAAAACTCGTCGTTTTAAAAGATCCGCACTCCGAAGGCACTTTGGAAGATATCCGGGAGCAGACGGAATTAATGGAACAGCTCTATAATGAAATGAATAAGCTAACGGGGGAGATTAACAAAATTGAAAGGATCAGAAGACAATTGTCGGATATGAAAGCTATTTTACAAACCCAAAAAGACAAGAAAGATGTGCTTCCCGCCATTGATTCCATTAATATAAGTTTCCTGAATCTGGAAAATAAATTAATCCAGTTAAAAATTACCGGTACAGGTCAGGATGATATACGGTATCCGTCAAGGTTGGCAGAAAGTATCGCTTATCTTGCATCTGTTGTGGCTGTTTCAGATTTTCCCCCAACGGATCAGGACCAGGAAGTTCATAAAATCCTGCAGCAACGACTGGATCATTACAGCGCAGATCTGGATAAACTGCTTAGCGGGAAATTTGCTGCATTCCTGGAACTCCTTTCTGATCATAATATCGGGCCAATTGTAAGCGAATAGTTAGTCCGTTTTTATAAAAAGGCTGCATTGCTGTAATATAACTTACGATAAAGCCCGGTACAGACCTACATGGTAAAAAAAAACAGGGTTTTGGATAGGTGAAACGACAACCTGGTAACCCGGAGTTCTGCTGATGGTATCCGGATGGCCATTATAATTTATAAAGATTATTGGACATCCGGAATTCATAAAAATTTTAGTTACCTTGTTATGTTTTTTAACCTGAAAATATTATGAATTCATTTTTCCGAAAGATTCTTATTCCATTTCTTTTTATCATTGGTTCGGCAGCAAGCCTGTCCGGTCAGGAAAGAACTATTCATGGCGAGGTAACTACTTTTGACAGTATTCCCCTGATCGGTGTTAACATTCAGGTAAAAAGTTCAAAAGAGGTGGTACACTCCGATACACTCGGGCAATTCACGGTAAAATGCTTACCGAAAGACAAGTTAAAAGTCACTGCCAACGGATTTGTAAAACGGAACATTATAATTGAAGAAAAAGTAAAATATGTTTTTGTAAATCTTAAACTGAAACCATCTCCCGGCAGTGCGGACATTGCCATTGGGTACGGATATGTTAAGGACAGGGATAAACTATATGCCGTTGCCAGCTTAAATAATAATAAGTTGGATTTGTCACGATATAATAACATTTATGATGTTATAAAAGCCAGGTTTCCTGGAGTGCATATTGAAAACGGTGAAATTATCATCCGCGGCAGCCAGTCCATTGTGAGCGGAAATGCTGCTTTACTGGTGGTTGACGGCGATATCGTTGACCAGGGTTCATTTGCTTCCATACAACCGTCAGATATAGCAAGCATCGATATTTTAAAAGATGCTTCCGCAGCCATTTATGGCGTCAGGGGATCCAATGGTGTTGTCATCGTTAAAACCAAAAAGGAAAACGAAAAATAAAAGTCATTTGTATTTAATTGATTGAAAATTCTGACCATTATCTGTATTGATGAGGAGGTAGTAAATGATAAAAAAAAGAGATCCGGATAAAATGATTGCTTCGGAGATTGAAAAAATCAAACCCATTTATCAGGACACGAATGCACTGAAAGACTTCTGGGAAAACAGATATACAGAAACCTATCATGACCTTTTGGAAAGCCGGAATGAAATCGGCAGGCACGGAGTAATCGCTGAATACATCACCAAAATCATCCGGAAGGGAACTGTCCTGGATATCGGATGCGGAACAGGGATTCTTGCTGAATTGTTGGATCTGGATCTGTTTCAATACACAGGCCTGGACATTGCCAGAGAAGCCATTGCATTAGCCCGTGGAAAACAACCCGGACTGAAAAACAGGTTCCATAACATCCGGTTTGAAGAATATCAATCGGAAAAGCCGTTTGATGTGATCGTGGCAAATGAGATTCTTTATTATGTGGATGCCGGCATTTTCTTTAAGCAGTGCAACAGGTTACTGGCTCCGCGCGGCCATCTGATTGTATCAGTGTTTGATTTCAAAAAGGGTAAAACACTTTTACCGGTTATTAAAGCCAGACTGGCAACACCTTTTGAAATATCGGTTTCCAATCCGGAAGCTGATTTGAAATGGGAGGTAATAGCCGGAGAGTTTAAAATAGATATAAGATAAATTGAACATATTAGACTAACGATTCATGCATGGCATAAATAAATTAATCCCGTCTGAATATTTCATTCTGTTTTCTGTATTCTTTTTCTTTAATCTGGTTTCCGTTTCCTCTCAACAGAAAGACAATCCGGAATCTGAAATATATCTTATTGTAAGAGGAGATGATATGGGATTTTGTCACGCAACAAATGTAGCCTGCATCCGATCATTCAGAAAGGGGATCATACGCTCTGTTGAAGTAATGGTACCTGCTCCGTGGTTTTTGGATGCCGCCGAAATGCTGAAGGAAAACCCCGGCCTGGACGTTGGCGTTCATCTGACGTTAACCAGCGAATGGAAAAACTATAAATGGCGACCGGTTACCGGGGCACCCGGATTGCAGGATGCAGATGGATATTTCTTCCCAACCGTTCAGGCTTTGCAACAGGCAATACCTGATCCGGATATTGTTGAAAAAGAACTCAGGGCTCAGATAAAAATGGCGATGAAACATATTCCAAATCTTACGCATCTCTCTGATCACATGGGAGCTTCATCGTGCCGTCCCGAATATAAAGAAATTGTAAATAAACTTTCCAGAGAGTATAACCTGCCCGTCATTCTGGAAAATGCTCATGAAGAGATCGGTTTCTGGGATACTCCTGCGGATAAGAAGGAAGCATTTCTGTATAAAACCATAAATAATCTTATGCCGGGGTTATGGATTATTTATTGTCATCCGGGATTAGATACCCCCGAAACACAGGGAATCATCTCTGCAAGTCAACATCCTTCTGATGTGTTCATGGCAGAATACAGGGCGGCTGTAACCAAAGCCGTTACTTCCGACAGGATCAAAACCTTAATAAACCAAAAAGGTATTCATCTTGTCAGTTACGGTACGATGATCAAGTAATTATGAGAATAGATATTTTTGGAATCTTCACGGCATTTTGAATATCCTGCGACACAAAAACAGGTTGCCGGCATGAAAAATCCTTTCTTCCGGAATACACTTTCCCTTCCGTTAACTTTCTCTCCGGGTAATTTCTTTAAAAATATCCCGTAGTAAACTCGCTCTGTTCCAATAAACGGGGGCGCATTATTAGGTAAAATAATTTATAGCCAAAGACCACTAACTCCGGGCTTTAGCCCGCGGGATAAAACTTGTCGCAACAAAAGAAATTTCCGGAATTTTGTATCTTAACAATTTTACAAAATTCCGGAAATTTGCTGCATACAGGGTTGTTGATTAACTCCGCCCAAAAGGACGGGGCTGGTGATCTTTTGAAGCAACAATAATCAGGTAACGGTCGTATTCTCAGCAACTGTGGTGATGATGATGTCCATGTGAACTTTTGTCATCCAATGGCACAAGGTTCATATTACACTTCGGGCAATTTCCCGGTTGGTCGTACACTTTATCACCTTCACACTTCATTGTGCACTGATAAACCGTTTTCTTTTCTTCATGTTCTGAATGTTGGTGTTTTGTTTCCATGATTTCTCAATTTTTAGTTAAACATTAATCGTTATTTATTGCAGGATTACAATTCTTCTTTAATTTCGCCACACGTTGGCATTTTTGAGTTCAGACAAGGTTTTTGTGCCACCTTGCTGTTGCTTATCCGGTAAGCTCCGTTACCGTCAAAAGCCATCGGGCAATAAATCGTTGTTTCAGTCTCATGATTTTATAATTTATTTGTTAAATCTTTCGCAGCCGTAAAGCATTGGAAATAACAGAGACAGAACTAAAACTCATTGCCGCAGCTGCAATTATCGGGCTAAGCAAAATACCAAAGAATGGGAACAAAATACCTGCAGCAACAGGAACTCCTAATGAATTATATACAAAAGCAAAGAACAGGTTTTGCTTTATATTCCGCATTACTTTGATACTAAGTTCCCTGGCACGTGCAATACCGTTCAGGTCTCCTTTTACAAGCGTGATTTCAGCACTCTGCATGGCAATATCCGTTCCGGTACCCATTGCAATGCCCACATTTGCTTGTTCAAGGGCCGGGGCATCATTAATGCCGTCACCAGCCATGGCAACAATATGGCCCTGATCCTGCAATTCCTTCACTTTTTTGTATTTGTCTTCGGGAAGACAGTCAGCCTGGTATCCATCCAGTCCGAGTTCATCGGCCACAGCTTTTGCGGTAAATTGATTATCGCCTGTAAGCATATGTACTTTTATACCGGATTTTTGTAATTCTTTAATGGCTCTGGCCGAGGTTTCCTTAATTTTATCAGATACACTTACGACCCCTTCCACTTTATTTTCTATGATCAGATACATAACTGTCTGGCCCGTAAGCTGCCATTCTTCAACCTGTTTTTTATTGTTATTGTCAATATTAGCCTGGAAATCTTCCATTAGTTTTTTATTTCCCAAACCAATCCTTTTCCCTTCCCACATAGCCTGAACTCCTTTCCCGGTAACCGATTCAAAATTGTTCAGTTTTATCAACTCAATGTTTTTTTCTTTCGCACCTTTCACAATGGCATCGGCAAGAGGGTGCTCGCTGTTGGCATCGATTGAGGCTGCCAGTTTTAAAATTTCTTCATCTGATAAAGACCCAAACGATTTATAAATTTTAAGGCTGGGTTTTCCTTCGGTAAGGGTGCCGGTTTTGTCAACAATGAGCATGTTTACTTTATTCATCTCTTCAATAGCACGGGCATCTTTTACCAACACGCCCGATTGTGCGCCACGTCCTGTACCCACCATAATCGACATAGGGGTAGCTAAACCAAGTGCACACGGACAGGCAATGATTAATACGGCTACGGCATTAACAAATGCATATACATAAGCAGGTTCAGGTCCCCAGATGGCCCATACGGCAAAAGTGATGACTGCAATTGCAATAACTATCTGGACAAAATATTTGGCCACGGTATCGGCCAGTTTTTGGATGGGGGCACGCGAACGGCTGGCCTTGTTCACCATTTCGATAATTTGTGCCAATAAAGTATCGCTGCCTACTTTAACCGCTTTCATCTCAAAAACGGTTTTGCCGTTTATAGTACCACCGGTTACTTTGTCTCCGGTGCTTTTATCCGCAGGAATGGGTTCCCCGGTGATCATGCTTTCGTCAATCACCGCGGTACCTTCAGTAATCACACCGTCAACCGGGATTTTTTCGCCCGGTTTCACCTTTAAAATATCACCGGCTTTTACATCTTCCAGCGGAATTTCTTCCTCCACTCCGTTTCGGACAATCCGTGCTATGGGAGGCACAAGCCCCAACAGGGCCTTAATGGCCGAATTGGTTTTGCTGTGGGCACGGAGCTCAAGTACCTGGCCCAGGAGTACAAGTGTCAGGATCACAGCCACTGCTTCAAAATAAATATGAACATTACCCTGGGAATCCTGAAACTGAGGCGGGAATATCCCGGGCAACAAAAGGGCGAAAACGCTAAAAATGTAAGCAGCACCTACGCCAATGGAAATTAATGTCCACATGTTTGGCATCCATCTGATGATTGAACTCCACCCCCGTTTAAAGAAAACCCAACTAGAATAAAAAAGAACGGGAGTTGCCAATATGAACTCAATCCAGTTCCATATTTTTTTGGGAGCCAACTTTTCAAGATTCACAAAAGGAACATAATCCGACATGGCAATAATCAGAACAGGGACAGATAAAATAAGGGCAATCCAGAATTTTTTTGCCATTTTCTTATAGGCTTTCTCTTCCTCACTTTCAACATCGCCTGACTCCGGTATCAGATCCATCCCGCAAATCGGGCAATTCCCCGGTTTGTTTCGTTTTATCTCAGGATGCATTGAGCATGTGAAAATTGTTCCTGAAGGGAATGCACTGACTTCTTTTACCAGGTGCATCCCGCAAACCGGACAGTCACCCGGTGCATTATAGGTTTTATCACCTTCGCAGCGCATAGCGCAGTAATATATTCCACTTGCTTCAGCAGCATCCGTATGATTATGATGTGCTTCGCCGGAGTGATGGTGCATCTGCCCATCTTCGTGTTCATGACCCGGTTCTTCCACCGGTTTCAGGTGTGTTCCGCAAACAGGGCAATCGCCCGGGGCATTGTAGGTTTTATCACCTTCGCAATGCATGGGACATACGTACTTTTTGTTTTGTTGCTTATTCATTTTGTTTAGGATTGATACTTTGACACCAAATGTGATGTTTCAGTATGGTTTATATTATTTCTTTCATTTATATCCTTACACATGTTTTCTGGTTTATATTTCCTTTTTACTTATTCTTGGTAAACATTTAATGTCACGGCAAAAATACAGCTGTCACACAAACAGATTGTTATACAATTCCCGGAAACTTTTATATATTTTTCATTCATGCTTATAATTGATCGGTTGATATTCATTTTTAAAATCACTTCGATAATTCCGTATCAATAATACCGCAATCAGAAAATAACCGGAAACCCCCAGCCATAATACATAAGAGTATCCCCACAGCATGGTAATAACGATAACGATCACGGCCGTTGCCATACTTACCAATGATGATATTCCCAAAAACAAGGGAAGGATATATTCCTGCTCAAAAGATACTTCTTTCAGAATTAACGGAAACGGAATACCGATAAAAAAAGCGGGAACCAAAAGCAATACCATCATAACCGATTTTGATACCCCGTTCCCGGCAAAACCCGGTATAACAAAAACGCTGATGCCAATCATTACAACGGTTACCATAAAGCTGTACCATCCTGCCTTCAGAATGAAGTTTTTCCCGAACAATCCTGAATAAAAGCTTCCCAATCCGTTACCCAGAAGAAAAGTGAATAACAGCAGGGAAAACGATTGGGCAGGATTTGACAGCTGAAGGTTCATTACCTGGAAAAGGTATGACTGGATAAAGAAATAGCATATACCAAGCAAAAGAATGATAAATGCCAGGAATTTAAACTTTTTTTGTGTTAAAGGCTCTGTATCCTTCCTGAATTTCCAGCCTTTGACAGTCTTGAAAATAATCCAACCCATAATCATCAATGAAAGTACAAATAATGACATGAGAGATCTTGGGATACCGTTCTCGTAATTGAAAAAATAAGGTGAATCGTCAGTAACGGGACTCAGGTTCAGTAAGGCTGCTTCAGACATCTGCTTATAATTAAATTCATTTTGGGAAATACCATAAATCAACCTGTCAAACATATACCACCGGATGTTTTTGTTTTCCACCACAGTATCCGTTTCAGCCTGCGGAATGAAAGGAAAGAAGAATGTGCTCCGGTCAAAATTGTGTTGGTGTGCCACAAAGTGCTGTATTTCTGTTTCGTTTTTTTTAAAAGGACTCTTTTTAATCACCAATACCGGCATCATCCTGTTGGAATAAATCAGCACATTCCGCATAGCGGTCTTACTGTCGATTCCTTTTAGTTCTTTTAATCTCAGGTAGTTGGATAGCATACGATATACTTCCAACGGACTGTGCAAGGTAAAAACAAGCCTTCCTTCGGGAGTCAAGGCATTTAGATAATCTTCTACAGCATCGAGGGTAAACAAGTAGTTTTCAGTCAGCCCGTAAAAGTCTGTACCTCTTCCACCTTTGGTAACCGGAATGGTCAGCATAATCACATCGTATTTGTTTTTCGTCTTTCTGACAAAATTTCTGCCCTCCCTTACAAAAACCGTGATATTTTTTTTCTCCGAAAAAGTCGAAGGATTGTATTTCTTCATTAATTTAACAAATGAGGGATTTATTTCCACAGCATCTATCTGCCTGAAATTCATAAACCAGGCTGCTGCAATGTCAATACCTCCGCCCGGGCCGATTATAAGCACAGAATCTTTTTCATCGTCATTCAGGAAACTCAGTTCAAAAATCGCAGGAAATTGCCGGAACTTAAGCGAACGCTCTGCAGGATTGCTTTCAAGTTCGTCAATACTTATAAGGTCGGTACCTGCCGCACCATCAACAAACATTACTTTCTCACTGTTGCCATCAGGAGTTATAAGCTCTACGAGGTCGGTTCTCCCGAAAGAATTCCACTCTGTTTCAATAACGCTGCATTTCACAGCCGGATTACTCATCAAGCGAAGCATGTCCTTGCTGTTATCTTTGCTTATAGCGGGATCTATGGTGTATTTCGAGAAGATCAACCACCCGATTCCGACTACCAGGATTATCCAGACCATTCCTTGCAGAAACTGCCGTTTTTCATTATTAACCCATAAAACCCAGAAGAGCAAACCTGCCAAACCAAATAAAATGTAGCTTACAAAAAATGCCTTTGGAAGACCCATGCTGTTCAAAATCCCTACCGTAACCAACGCCCCTGCAGCACAAGCAAGTAAATCGACCCCATAAAACCATGTAACTGTAGTTTTATGTTTCTGGAAAATATCGGCTTTTACCAATCCGATATTCACAAATGGTAAAATTGATAAAATGATATTGATAAACAGACTGATCGCCGGCGATGAAAAAAATGCAATTCTATTTACAACGATAAGCAGGTTATAACTTACCAATATACCATAGGGCAGGAATGAATAAAATAATTTGATTCTTCTTTTTATCCGTGCCGAACTGTAAAATAATATTTCACCTATTCCCAGGCCGAAAAGCGTAAAAGCAATAATGATAAAAACAAAGTGGTAGCTCAACATGTAGGAAAAAAGCCTTGAAAGGCTTATTTCCAAAATAATGGCAGTAGAGGAAACCATAAGCAGAATAAGCAGGCTGATAATTATATTTTTCGATTTCATATTTTTATAATTATTATTTTACTATGATAATCCATTTATCCGGGAAACCGTAAAATGTATCATTTCCAGTGTAATGCTTTTTTTACAAGGACATTGATATTAATTTTCAGTAAACATATAAACTGTATGCATTCCAGATACCGATGAAGAAAAAATAAACCATTTCCGTTTTCCTGCATATTATTGAAGGAGTTTTTTCCAGGTTAAGTGTTCATATAGACTCGACCAATACATACCAAAAGAAAAGGCAAAGAGCAATTCTTCCAATGGTATGCCCAGAATAAGGATTTTGGAAAGGACTTCCAGATTCCAATATAGCCGGACATAATCAGGAAAGAATATAAGAATACTGCCGAAATAGACAAAATACAACAACAGGAATAAAATTCCGCCTACCCATATTTTAGCCTTTAGGTCAGGACGGCAATATAAAGTTGTCAGGGCACCGGTAAAAAGCGAAATTACCCCGCAATAGATATGGTTGAGACCGGTGAATACGGCTAGTGACAAAAACATAACCGGTGGTGTCATGAGCAGATAATAATGGAGACGATGACGATGATGTTTTTTTTCACTTGTTCGCATATCAGCTGTTTTTATTCGGTAAACCAAATAATACAAGACATAGCCGATACCCCCGACGGAAAATGAGAAAATAAAACTTTCAATATCAAACCCTGTTTTTTGTGCAAGGTCAAAAAGTGAGGGCGGATACCAGTATTCAGGAACAAATAATGGCTCGGTCAGGCCAAAAAGCATGGTAATCATGCTGATCTTAAGCATTTCCCTGCGATTTGATTTTCTTGTTAAAAAGATGGTTGCCCAGATACCCAGGATAATAAATGACCATATAATCCAAACAAATCGTACCACTTTATTTTTTTTCTGAAAAATTGTACCGGGTAACAACGAAACCAAAATAATCAGCGTAATTATTGCTGCTTGTTGCAAAATCCGGGTCTGTCATCGGAAAGGTTATTTCATTCAAAAGTAATTATAAATCTTACACTTACCAATTTCCTATCCTTCCGGTGTTTCTTGATCCGGTAAAAAAAAGTAATTCGGCGCGTTTCATTTAATTTTGAGGTAAAAAGAAATAAGGGAATCAACAGCTGATCGATAATATCCCGTGTGAAAATCACTTTTCAATCCGGTGAAGGCGGATTTTCATCCTTTTCATCTTTGCAGAATCCCGGTGTGCAGACTATCTTTAGGCAATCATTTATGCAGATGTTTCAGACCAGAACATACAGGTTAAGGATATCAGGAGCCGTGTTGCTTTGGCTCGTCTCCCTTACCGGAGCTGCCCAGGGTGCCTTCACCTCGTCCAACCTGCCGATCATCATGATCGAAACAGGCGGATATGATATCCCATATGATAATCCGCGGCTGGTTGCCGATATGGGTGTAATTGATAACGGTCCGGGCCTTCGGAACAGTATTACGGATACTTTTAATAACTACAACGGAAAGATCAGCATTGAGATACACGGGCAATCCTCAGCAGGATGGAGTAAAAAATCCTATTCATTTGAAACACAGAATCCCGACGGCACCAACAACAATGTCCGTCTGCTTGGTTTCCCGCCGGAAAATGACTGGATTCTATATGCTCCCTATTACGACCGGTCGTTTCTCAGAAATGTGTTGACCTTTCACCTTACCCGGCAGATGGGCTGGTATGCATCACGCACCCGTTATTGTGAACTGGTGCTGAACGGAGATTACCGGGGAATTTATGTTTTGATGGAAAAAATAAAAAGGGATTCCAACAGGGTGGACATCGCAAAACTGACAAACCGTGACATCTCCGGTGACGATGTAACCGGCGGTTATATCCTGAAAGTTGACAAGGATGACTGGAAGCCCGGCATTGATTCGGAATATCCACCTTACTCCGGTGCAAGCCAGACAATCCGGTATCAGTATGTCTATCCCAAGGCGGATAAGCTCCTCCCCCAGCAGGAATACTACATCAAAAACTTTATCGGCGCTTTTGAATTTACCGTAAATAGCGAAAATTTTAACGATCCCGTCAGCGGTTATCCGAAATATTTAAACATACCTTCATTTGCAGATAATTTTATTATCAATGAGTTAAGCAGAAATGTCGACGGATACCGATTAAGTTCTTATTTCTATAAAGACAAGGATAGCAAAGGAGGAAAGCTCACTGCCGGACCGGTATGGGATTACAACTTCAGCTTTGGAAATGTCGGGTATTACAACAGCCAATATACGGAAGGATGGCAACTTGAATATTTTTTGAATGATGACGGATTTAAAAATGACGACGGATTCCAGCTGCCATTCTGGTGGAGAAAACTTTTATATGATTCTGCCTTTGTGCAAAAGATCATAGACCGGTGGCAGGCATTACGGACCCAGGTTATTACGAATGAAAATATCGTGCAGTTCATTGATGCTGTTGCTGACACGCTGGATGAAGCAAAAAACCGGAATTTCCAGATATGGCCCGGCCCCGGAGAGCCGAAGCTTCCCGAAGACGGCTGGTTCCCTCCCATGGATCCCATTGCTGACCTCCATACCTATGCGGATGAGATCAACTACCTGGAAACATGGATTTCCTCGCGGATTGACTGGATAGATCAAAACATCGGGTTGCTTCTGAATACCGCCAAACCGCCACCACAAACCTACGGATTTTTCCTTGGGCAGAATCTGCCGAATCCGGTAGTGTATGAAACAACCATTCGCTATCAGATACCGTCACATCTTCACGTAACGTTGAATATTTATAACATCTTTGGAGAAAAAGTTGCTATCCTTGTTGATGCCTTTCAGGAACGGGGCGAATATTTCGTAAACTGGAAACCTGTTGATGTTGCCAACGGTGTTTATATTTATGAAATCCGTGCCGGTGATTTCAGACTGACCAGAAAACTTCTTTTACAGAAATGATACTATTGTACACTTTTGTCGGATTATCCCATACCGGGTAAAACAACGTTTATAACGGCACTAAAAGAAGAAGTTATGATCAAGACATTTAAATATTCATTGAATTGTTCAATATTCCGGATGGGGAAATGATCATCGGGTCATTTCAGGATCAGTTATGCTTATAATACCGGCGTTTGGTAAAAACAAACCCTTAACACTCAATTATGTTTATTTTTATATGTTGTTTAACTGTTAAGAAATCTACCGGAGTTGAAATAAACTAATCTTGTAAATATGAAAAAGTTATGGATAATAATTTCCCTGTGTTTTTTTGCTTTCAAGTTTGTTCACGGGGAAAATATTCAGGAATTTGGCGTTTTGCCTTCAAATACGCCTGAAGTGAATAAAATAAACCTGCAAAAAGCCATTGACAGCATGCAGAGCCGTGGAGGGATATTATTTGTTGATCCATCAGATACACCCTACAAAATCGCAGGGGGAATCATTTTGCGTGAAAATGTCTCGCTGACCGGGGCCAGCCCTGCCACACCCCGCGGAACACGTCATCCGTCAAAACCCCAACCCGTGGGCAGTGTTTTTGAAATCACCGACCGGGAGCAGGTCTTTATCACCGTCGAATCGGGAACCCGGATATCAGGCATCCAGTTCTGGTACCCGGAACAGTCCGTAAAAGATCCTTCGGCGATCATTCCCTACCCAGCCACCATCCGCACTTCGCAGGACAAACCTACCGAAGGAGTTACACTGAGTAATCTTACTTTTTACGGAGAATATCTTACCATGGATTTTGCTGCTCCTGAAAATCATCCGTGTGAGTTGATCACTATTGAACACTGTTACGGCTACCCGCTCGGAGGCACGTTTATCCGGATTGACCATTGCTATGATATCCCCCGGATTCTTCACTGTCACGTAAATCCTGCCGTAAACCGTCGCTTTGCTGGTGGGTTTTCCAAAGAAATTATAGATCATGTCGTTTCGCAAAAGACCTACGCATACTCAATTGACCATACGGACAACGCCCAGATAATGGATATTTTTACTTTCGGAACATACGGCGGTATTGAGCTTGGCCCTGCAACTTACGGCCAGCTGACCAATTTTAATTTTGATTGTGTAACCATTGGAATTCATAAATCCGGTGATAATGCTTTTAACCGCAATTGGCAGATTACGCAGGGTGCCATTGTGGCTAATACCGGTGAGGATGTAAGGTATATACATCCTGTCATGATCGATGGACAAGGCCATACGTCAATTACAAATGTTGAAGCTTTCTCCGGACACAACAATGCGCTGACAACCCTGGGGCAATCCTATGATTTCCTGACAGTTAAAGGAGACCGTAAATGTACCATCTCCCTGATAGCATGCCGTATGAGGAATTATATTGCCGATGATCCGGTAACCGTAGAAAATAAATTTGCCATCATTCAGGCAATAGCCTGTATCGACAAGAATGAAAAACCCTATAACAGGTAATCTCTGTTAAGGATGAATTTGTTAAGCCCGTTTGATACGATTAATGTTCCTTTTTCATCAGGAAGAGAAAAGTCAGGGTTAATTCTATTTTGAAAACAGAGGGCTGAGTAGGTTCATGTCCGGTTTTATTTTCGGTTATGAACTATTTTATCAGCATAATTAAATAATAATATTTGTTTTAGACAGTTATACCCGTATCGTCAAATTATCGTATAGAAAATAAGGAAAATTGAGAATAAAACTATTGAATATGAAAAAAAAATTCCCGGGAAGATGGTTCTTTTTTACTGGCATTACATTCCTGTTGCTGAGCGCATGTGAAAAAGAAGGAAATGAAGGCAATCAAACGAATATCAGCACTTACCAGTCTGCGAAAAGTCACAATACGGGAAAGAATTGCATGGAATGTCATGTCTCCGGCGGACAGGGAAAAGGTTGGTTCAATGCAGCAGGCACCGTGTATGACAGTACAAAAACTACTGTATATCCCGGTGCTACCGTAAGATTATATTCAGGGCCCAATGGAACCGGAAACGTTGAGGCTACGATACAGGTTGATGCAAACGGCAATTTCTATACCACCGAAAACATAGATTTCGGAAATGGTCTTTACCCATCGGCAGAAGGAAACAAACTTACAAAATTCATGGGATCTTCAATTACTGCAGGAACATGTAACGGCTGCCATGGTGTTACAACAGATCACATTTGGACAAAATAGGGAATAAGGATTTGCCTGATTCGGTGAAGAAAAATAATAATACTAACTTACGGTTCATCCAACATATGCACAAATAATTTTTATTATGATACTGATAATAAAAAATTGGTCCGTAAACCGGTCCGTGATAACCGGATTATTGATCATAACGGGAGGATGTGCCTCGTTTAGTTCTTTGCAAACCGCAGACGTTATGGACGATGGAAAAACCAACCTTACGGTAAGTGGTAATTTGATCTATTCACTACCCGAAACGGATAATGTTTATGAAGAAGGCAATCAACTTGTCACACAGTTTATGGTTAGACGGGGGATATCAAACAATAATGAGATTCAGGCAGTTATTTCACCAAATTCATTGAATATCAACTTTAAACATCTGCTCAGTAAAAATACCAAGTTCCTTTCTGCCTTCAGTACCGGAGCCGGTTATACCTTCCTGGCTTCCAGTTTTGATGACCAGATACATATTGCTGATGTTCCTGTTTCGCTATACTTAACTTACATGATTCATGATCATTTCGGTGTTACCCTCAACCCGAAAATTATGTACAGGTTTATAGGAGATGAATCCACGGTGGTTTTTGGTGGTTCACTGAATCTGGTATTTGGAAAAAAGATAAAGTTTTATCCTGAGGGCACTTTATTTTACGATGCAGTAATCGGAAATCTTTTTACCAGCGGAGGATTCGCCTTGTCTTTTTAAATCCGGAGCACATGATATTCTAACCTGACATGATCAAAGGTATTTATAAACTTATTTGTGTTTTCATTCTGCTCCTGTCTGCCGGATGTGAAAAAACTTTCCGGCCTGCCGATATCCCGACAGTGTTACCGCAAATTATGTTATTTTCTCCGGATTCACCTTTTAATACGCCGATATCCGCTAACCCTCCAATAGACCCCAACTCGGACAAAATGGTAATAAGTCTCATCGAAGATGCCAATAATAAAGGTTTTTTTGTAGCCCTCAGGTCTTACTCCGAAACGGTCTGGTTTGCCGGTCCGGACACGCCATTGCATGACGTTATACTCACCGCTTCCTGGGCACCGAAACGGAAACTTCTGAATGTGCCAATACCGGATTATGCCGTTGCTGACCCTTCCACAGATGGAGAGATGGTAATTATCGACACGATTAATGGTTGTGAATATGACTTTTGGCAAATCAGAAAAGTATACGGCCACTGGTATGCTTCTTGGGGTAATGCATTACCCCTGAACGGCAGTGGTGTCTTTGAAAAGGGCATGTCAGCTCGTGGTTCCGGTTTCGCGCTTACTGCCGGGATCATGTGGCCCCATGAATTTAAAAAGAAAGCTATCAATCATGCTTTGGTCTTTACTTTTGATTTTACAAAAAGTGGCGGTCCCGTTTATCCTGCCACAGAAAGTGATGGAACCACGGATGCTGTGACGGCCATTCCCGAAGGGGCTTTAATACAACTGAACCCTGATCTGGATCTGGATACTTTGGGACTTTCGGACTATGAGTACCCCATAGCCGTTGCATTGCAAAAGTATGGTATGTATCTGTGTGATGACGGAGGCGGACTGGAATTAGAAGCTGTAAACCCTTTGTCCGTGACAGGAAATCCGTATGATGGCCTTCTTCCTGACGTGGAATATGTCCCGATCCTCCATATTCCCGTTAATGAATTCAGGGTGCTTAAACTCCCTCCTCAGGATGGGACTACAGAACCTCAAATTGTCCCAAACAGTTGTGCGGATTTTTATTGACAAGCTTTTAACGGAAACCGCTTCCTGATAACAAAGCCCTGCAATCCTACAATAAATAAATAATAATGAAAACAGGTTATTTCTTAAAATATATTAACGGAAGAAAAAAATCCGTTACATTTAATCCAATAAAAAAATAACTGCAATTCATGAAATATTTATTGCATCCGGAAAAAACAGGAACGATCTTTTTTGTTGTGTTTATCACGACTTTTTTGTTTACAGGTTGTCAGTTTATGCTGCAGAAAAAAGGTACCGGGAGAGAGCTTGCCGCTTCCCGGGCAGACAGTACTTTATTAAAAATGCCATATAATAAGATTTTACAACCTGCCGGGAAGATGATTTTCTTCGGTGATACGTCACTTGAAAATCACGCCCTTGATGCGGCCGTATCACCTGACGGAAATTTCGTTGCCGTTGAAGGGAGATATAGTATTGTTTTTATCGAAACAGCTACAGATAAAATCATCTACAGGTTAACCCTTCGTGATCAGGAACTGAATACGATGAATACCTATTCGGGTATAAAATGGTTTTCCTATGATTCCGTCACTATGCTTTTCTGGGGGACAAGAAATGCCGTCATCCGGGCATCATGGGACGGTAAGAAGGCAGTAATTATGAACATATACCGTTTTGAGCCGACAGGCGAAGCCCGGGCTTCGCTGCCTAACGAGACGGTTATTACTACGGAAAACGGCCATCCGGTATTTTTTGTTGTGCTTAACGGAAATGACAGGATTGCAAAACTCGACCTGGATACAGACCAGGTGCTCTGGCAGAAAGAAACGGGATTGGCTCCCTATGGAATGGTTCTGGCAAATGGCAAATTATACATCACAAACTGGGCCGGGTCGATACCCTATGGTGATTCATTACCCACAGCAGGCATCCCATGGGGAAAAGCTTTTGTGGATGCGAAAACAGGGGCAGTCAGTTCAGGATCTGTCAGTATAATGAATCCTGAAAACGGAGAAATGCTTCGTGAAATTGGTGTTGGATTGCATCCAAATGATATTGTTGCCGGTCCTGCCGGACAATATGTTTATATAGCCAATGGAAATGATGATAATATTACCGTCATAAACACCAAAACAGATCAGGTCACTGAGGTGATCTCCGTCAGATTACAACAGGAAGACAATCCGTATTATGGTGATTCACCCGATGGTCTGGCTGTCAGTACGGATGGACGCCTGTTATATGTGGCAAATGGAATGGACAATGCTCTCGCTGTAATCAGACTGGGAAAACAAGCTTCATCCCGGGGTACCGAAATGGATACCCAAATATCAGGATATATTCCCACCGGCGCATATCCGGGAGGGATTGCATTGCTGGAAGACAAAAAGCTTTATGTTGCCAATATAGAAGGCATAGGTGCCCGTCTTGTTACGGAAAATAAGCTGGATCAGGCCTATCAAACCACTGTTAAGGGTAAGAAAATATCTACTGCCGGATTTTATAATGCGCATCGGATGCTGGCATCGGTATCTGTGATCCCCGTACCGGATAAAAAACAACTGGCAACATATACGAAAACCGTAATACACACCAACCGTTTGTCACGGATTAAGCTTTCCGGGTTACTGCCACGGAAGGACAGGAAACCGGTTCCGGTTCCGGAACGTATCGGTGAACCTTCCGTTTTCAAACATGTTATTTATATCATCAAAGAAAACAGGACATACGACCAGGTTTTGGGAGATATGGATATCGGTAACGGAGAACCTTATTTGTGTGCTTTTGGTAAAGCGGTTACACCGAATACACACAAACTGGCCACGGAATTTTCATCGCTCGACCGTTACGAGGCTTCGGGAAAATGTTCTGCCGAAGGCCACCTCTGGACAGATGCATCTATCGTTACTGATTATATTGAAAAAAATGTCAGGGCATGGTTTCGCAGTTATACACATGTGCTGTACGATGCCATGGCTTATCCCAAGACCGGGTTTCTCTGGGATAATGTCCTCGACCACGGTCTGAGTGTGCGAATCTACGGCGAAGCCATGATCCCGGTGTGGAACAGCGGGAAAAAGTGGACAGATATCTATCATGATTTCCTTAACGGCATTCCTTTTGAGTTCACGAATAAAACAACGATTGATCGTGTAAAAGGGATATTATCACCCGGATACCCTGGATATGACAGCCATAATATCCCTGATATCCTGCGTGCCAAAGCTTTTATTAATGAGCTGCATGATTTTGAGAAAATGAAAGACGATGCATTCCCCGCACTCTCCGTCATTGCCCTTCCCAATGATCATACCGCAGGGACATCACCCGGATTCCCCACACCACGCGCCATGGTTGCCGATAACGACCTGGCCCTGGGACAGATCATCGAAGCCTTAAGCAAAAGCCGTTTCTGGAAAAATTCCGTGGTTTTTGTCACGGAAGACGACTCGCAGTCAGGATGGGATCATGTCTCAGCATACCGTACGGTTGGATTGATCATCAGTCCGTATTCAAGAATTAAAAATATGGTTCATACCCCGTATAACCAAACCTCGATGATAAAAACCATTGAGTACATTCTGGGGCTGCCACCCATGAATATCGAGGATGCCACGGCAAATCCCATGACAGATGTTTTCAGCAATGAACCAGATTTCTCACCTTTTGTTTCATTGAAAAACAACATTCCTCTGGATGAGATGAATCCTGCGCTTTCGTCATTGAACAGACAGGAAAAATACTTTGCAGAACAGTCTCTCAGACTGGCTGAAATGGGTATTGATGCCGGAGAAGATGATCTGATGAACCGGATTATCTGGTCGTCATTCCGGAAACATAAACCTTATCCAAAACGGTTTGCCGGGAAAGAGAACGATGATTAATGATTGAAGCTCCTTGCAGGGGGTGAAGTGATGAAGAGCCAGGTAAAGGGATCATCTGTTTTTTTATGGCCTACAGGGAGTTATTTCGACACAGGTAAAGATTACGATAAAGGCTTTCTTGTTCATCCAGCTATTTCAACCTCTTAGTCACTGATTTTATTCCAATAATCAAAAAGCAAGGTATTCCGTAGTAATTAAAATTTGTTTCCATAACCAATATCCGTAATTTGTTTGTTTATAAGTTATCTGTTCAAACGATCACATCATGAAAAAGTTAAAATTTATCACACTATCATTTTGTCTTATCGCTGTTTTTTACACCACCCAAAGTCAGACTTGGTCAAACATCGGTCCGGGAGCAGGCAGTGACCTGCATTACCTGGTCATCCAACCTGACAACAAGGATGTTATATATACTGCCGGAGATATTGAAGGAATCTTTAAATCCACCGACGGAGGGAATTCGTGGCAAAATATTAATCATAACCTGACCAATATGCCGTATGGCAGCGATATTTACTGGATCAATGAAATCAAATTAGACCCTGCTAATTATCAAAGAATATATATTTGTGATGGTGTGGGTTTTTTTAAAAGTGAAGATGGAGGTGACACATGGCAAAAACTTTTTCCTACGGTTATTGATGATAATAATCCCCCTGTTGAAACTTCTGCCATTGCTGTTGATTCGGCTGATCCGTCGCGGTTGTTTCTTGGCCTGGGAGATGAAGCGGGTGAATGTTCTTTTTCTGATTTTTTACCTTTTCCGGGTTATGATGGCCCATGGGGAATCTACAGGAGCATGGATAGCGGTCAGACATGGACAGCCATAAACAATGGTTTACCGGATTCATTATCGGTTCATACCATTGATATCATCCCCAACACGGATACGATCGTAATGGCAACTAACCGAGGGGTTTTCCGCAGCGACGACGGCGGTGCCACATGGTTACCGAAAAATAGCGGATTACCCCATGACAATTGTTACCGGATCAGCGTGGACAATGATTATGGAAGTTATATTTTAACACTCACCCTGAAAGTTATTGGGAATCTCCCTGATTCCACAACCTTTTCCGGAGGGATATTCAGAAGTGACGATCTGGGAGATACATGGTATGACATAACCGGTAACCTTCCCAAATACGACCCGTACGATGAACTTTTCTACGATTACTGGAAATTTGATATCGATCCTACCGATGTTGACGTTATTTATATAGCAACAAATCCGGGTAGCGGATATGATCAGACGGGAATTTTTGCAACATGGGATGGCGGAATCAACTGGGATTTGATTTACACACCAATCATAGGTGGATGGATGGATACCGCGTTTTTCTGGGAAGGATATGCCTACGATATCCGGATAGCAAAGTCCGATCCTTCCCGGATGGCGATTTGCAGAGACCATGTTGAAGTCAGCGATGATTCCGGGAATACCTGGCATAATGCTTTTACCAACGCTGTCGGCGGAGGATGGAAAGGGAACGGTCTGGAATGTATGAATACCGAATCTGTCGCTTTTGATCCTGCAGATTCAAACAAAATGTATGTGGGATATGATGATTTCGGACTTTTCAGAAGTGATGATGGTGGAAACTCCTTTTTACGTCTGGATTCACATGAGGATCCTGTAATCGGGACTATTTCTGATATTGATGCGGTAAAAGATATTTTGGTTGATCCGGTCAACGGCGACTTATACATCGAACGTTATCAGGGTTCCCAGGGCGGGCTTATGGCAGGTTATACTTCCGGCGGGTTGGTTTTCTCATCCGATAACGGAGTTACGGTATCCGATATTACAGGGAATCTGCCTAAAGACGGACGTTATGATGTCACCATTGACTTTACATCCGGCACAACCGGGAACAGAACTATTTATGCTGCTATCTATCATAATGGCGTATATAAATCAACCGATGGAGGGGCTTCGTGGAATACTATAAATACAGGATTGGGAGCAAACACAACATACGTATGGGATATCGCCATAAATCCTTTAAATGTACAGGAACTGTACCTGGGAATTAATTCCTGGGGAGCTGGTTTTAACGGGTTGTACAAATCTGTTGACGGTGGGCAAAACTGGTCCCAGGTATCCGGAATACCCTCCGGTGATATCGGAAAAGTTTACATAAGCAATCAACAGGATGTTTTCATAGGTATCTCGGATAATTTCGACTGGAGTTCATCAGGCGGATTATACCGTTCATCAGACCATGGAACAACATGGAACAAAATCCTCAGCCATTCCCGGGTGGTTGATGTGGATATAAATCCTGCGAACTCAAATGTGATCATGGCGGTTGGTCAACAATGGTATAACATGACCCTGACCGAAGATCACGGTATTTTCATCTCTGAAGATAACGGGGTTTCCTGGAATGTAATTACTTCACAGAATATTACACATACGGGTTTTAACTTTGCCCGGTTCAATCCTCATAACCCCTTACAGGTTTATGCCGGTACCGCAGGTGGTGGATTGTGGCGCACTACATTGAATATTACAACCGGAACACCACCTGATAACTCAGAGCACCTTTCGGAAATAAAAATCTGGCCAAACCCGGCAAGAGATAAACTAACCATTTCCCGCACCGGAATGGAAACTCCCGCCGAAATCAGCATCTTAAATATTCTGGGAGAAGAAGTATTGAATATTGTTAATTCCGGTCAAAAGAAATGGATCGTAGATGTCAGCCGCTGGAAGCCGGGAATTTATCTCATCCGTTTGAAAACGAATCAGGATATTTCTTTGTTAAGGTTTGTAAAAAAATAATCAGCCGGAACCGCTTCAGAAATTACTATAAATACGGCTTTCAGGTAGTCATTTTACTTTTATGCAAAAGCAACCATTATCACTTTGAATGAAAATGGGAATAATCTAAAATGATTCTATATTTCTGTAATACATTAACCTGCAATGAAGACTATATCTCTTCATATAAGCATATTACGATGTATATAAATATATATATCTATATCTACTTAAATATGATTACGAATCTTTTATCATGAATTGTATATTTTTAGGATCAAAAACGGGAAAGATCCGGAACCAGACTATGATGTTATGATCCCATTGAATATAAAGCATATTTATTAAAAAAAACGGCATGAATGCAACAAGTTACAGCCTGATAAAGGTAATCATGATGGCAGGGTTCGTTGTCTTTTTTACAAGATGTACCGGAGATAACGCCTCGACAGAACAAACGAATCCTGAATGGATTCAAAATGAGTTTATGCCTGATAGCAATAATATTAAACATCAAGATATTGCGGTTAAGCCTCCTCCGTTTTCAGAGGGTATTTTTCCCTGCAGTGAATGTCACGCTGAAATGGTACCTAACCCGCACCGGAGAAAGCTGGAATACATGCATGTTAAGATTGACTCTATGTTTGATCATGACAGTAAAAACCGGTGGTGTCTGGATTGTCATGATCTGAATAACCGGGATTCGCTGCGTCTTGCCAGTGGAAAACTTATAGGTTTTAATGAATCACAAAAACTTTGCGGACAATGTCACGGGGATAAATACAGGGATTGGAAAGTTGGTGTGCATGGAAAGCGAACCGGTTACTGGAAGGGACCTAAAGAGTATTTATTATGTGTTCATTGTCACAATCCCCATTCCCCGAAATTCAAACCCTTAGCACCAATGCCTCCACCTGTAAGACAGGAAGATATACATTGAATCTTAATGGAAAAATATTGATGAAATGAAAAAAAACAATTCCAGGAGATCTTTTCTTAAAAATTTATCAGTAGCCACTTTTTCAACACTCGCACTTGCAGGTTGTGATATGAGAGCGATTGATGAATTCCTGACGAAGAATTTCAGAGTATTATCGAAAAAAGAAAAGGAAGATTTAATTCATAAACTAAAAATATCCTATCGGAAAAAATACGGTAAGGAATTTCAAATTTCAGATAAACCCGCCACCGGTGGTGAATTATTCGGGTATGCGCTGGATCTTTCCAGATGTATAGGATGCAGGAGATGCGTATATGCCTGTGTAGAAGAAAACAACCAGTCGCGTGATCCACAGGTTCAATGGATCCAGGTTCTCCAGATGGAAAAAGTGAGGGGAATTGATTTTGCTCATGCCAATGTTTATTATAATCCTGAAAAAGTACCGGAAGAAGGACATTTTTATATTCCCATAGCCTGTCAGCAGTGTGAAAATCCGCCTTGTGTGAAAGTATGTCCGGTAAAAGCCACCTGGAAAGCACCGGACGGAATCGTTGTGATAGACTATAACTGGTGTATCGGCTGCCGTTATTGCATGGCAGCCTGTCCATACGGGGCCCGTCATTTTAACTGGGCTGAGCCCGGCATTCCGGAAGAGAAGTTGAATACGGACACTCATTACCTCGGAAACCGTCCAAGGATAAAAGGGGTAGTTGAAAAATGCACTTTCTGCATCCAGCGTGTCCGGGAGAACCTGTATCCGGTCTGTGTTGAAATTTGCCCCGTTGGCGCACGGAAATTCGGAAACCTTTTGGATGAAGAAAGCGAGGTCAGGTATATCATTGAGAATAAACGGGTATTGGTATTAAAAGAAGAGCTGAATACCCAACCCAAGTTTTTCTATTTCTTCGGTGTCTAATTTTCAAAGAAAAAACTAATAGATATGAATTTCTTACGTTTTGTAACAGGGAGTATTCGAATCATTCTGCACGGTAAAAAAAATTATTATTATTGGTTGGGATTCCTTTTACTGTTGTTGCTCTGGGGAGCATCAGGATATGCAAAACAATTGAATGAAGGATTAATTGCCACGCATATGCGTGACTCGGTATCATGGGCTTTTTACATTGGAAATTTCACCTTCCTGGTTGGTGTTGCAGCTGCCGCTGTCATGTTGGTGGTTCCGGCGTATGTCTATAACTGGAAACCCATCAAAGAGGTGGTTATTTTCGGTGAATTGCTGGCCGTGTCCGCAGTGATCATGTGTATCGGCTTTATCATGGTGGATATCGGAAATCCCCAGCGATTCTGGCACATGCTTCCCATCCTGGGAACTTTAAATTTCCCCCGCTCCATGCTCTCCTGGGACTTTTTCGTACTGTTTATTTATCTGCTGGTAAACTTTATCGTGGTCAGTCATTTATTATATAGTATATTCATAAAAAAAGAATATAACAAATCATTGGTCCAGGCCCTTGTACTGTTCAGTATCCCGATGGCTGTCTCGATTCATACGGTAACCGCATTCCTCTATAATGCCCTGCCGGCCCGTCCTTACTGGAACAGTGCCCTGCTTGCCCCCAGATTCCTGGCTTCAGCCTTTTGCTCGGGACCAGCCATCTTACTCATACTCTTCCAGATCCTGAGAAAATATACAAAATTTGAGATCCAGGACAAAGTATTATGGAAAATTGCAGAGTATATGGTATACGCCATGTCCATCTATTTGTTCTTTTCTATTGCGGAATTCTTCAAAGAGTTTTATTCTGACACCGAACATATCATTTTCTGGAAATATCTGCTGTTTGGTATCGGCAATAACCGGGAAATTGTCTTTTACAGCTGGTCATCAATCATCATGGGAACAGCTGCATTTTTCCTGTATCTTATCCCGACAACAAGAAAAAACCTGTTCACTATGAATATCGGCGCGATATTGATCTATGCCAGTGTCTATATTGAAAAAGGGATTGCACTGGTCATCCCCGGTTTCACACCGGATGTGTTGGGTCAGTTTTACATTTATACACCCTCAATGGTTGAAATTAAAACAGCAGTAATGATTTTTGCCCTGGGTTCCCTGCTTTTTACTTTTCTGGTCAAGATCGCCATTGCCATCCTGTTTGAAGGATATGATATAACCGCCCTGGTGAGGAAAAAAGCATCTAAGGAAGCACAACCCGCCGTAGCATAAAACAAACCATTTTCAGTCATTCCCGGAAAACCTGAATGAGTATTCCTGCATCCAAAGGATGCGCAAATGCTATTAATTATATATATTATAATATGTATTTAACATAATTCTTTTCATACAAATTACCACGTAATTATCGGCTCTGTTTACCGGGCCGGTCAATAAAACACACAATAGTACATATCTGATAAAACATATTTTTTTAATTTATAAATTTCCGTATTTTCAAGCAACAATATCCGTTGATGGTTGTATGATGTGAAAAACCGGAATAGATCCATGAAAATACTGTATACCTTCTTTGTGATCTTATCTCTCTTACCGGAAGCATTGTGCCAGGTATCAGCAGTTCCGGACACCATGACCCTGATCTTTATGGGCGATATCATGGGTCATGATACCCAGATCGAATCGGCGTATGACTCCATTTCGGATACCTATAATTACGAAAGTGTGTTCGGTAAAGTATCACCGCTCCTGAAAAGGGCGGATTTTGCCATCGCCAATCTGGAATGTACCCTGGCAGGAAAACCCTATACCGGTTATCCCCGCTTTTCCTCACCTGACGAACTTGCCTCAGCCTGCATAAACAGCGGGATCAATGTTCTTATGACCGCTAACAACCATTCATGTGACCGGGGGAAGACAGGAATTATAAGAACCCTCAATGTGCTTGAATTTCTCGGTATTAAGCATACAGGAACATTCAGGGACGGCACCGACCGGGATTCGTCAAACCTGTTGATTCTGACAAAAGGAAACCTCAGGGCCGGGTTGCTGAATTACACATACGGAACAAACGGATTACCTGTGCCCTCCCCAACCGTAGTTAATCTGACAGACACCACTTTTATGAAAAAAGATATAGAAAATGCTCTTGCAGCGCACCTGGATAAGCTGCTCGTCATGCTGCACTGGGGGCAGGAATATCAGTCACAACCCACCAAACAACAGGAAATGCTGGCAGAATTTCTTTTTGCTCACGGTGTGGATGCGATCATCGGGTCTCATCCGCATGTCATTCAGCCGATGGAGTATCTGCCCGCAGAAGGAGAACTTCAGGAAAGGTTGGTTGTTTATTCACTGGGGAACTTTGTCTCCAACCAGCGCAAAAGGAAAACAGACGGTGGGGCAATGGTTGAGATAACCCTTACAAAAAACGGCGGACAAACCGCACTGCAAAATTACGGGTATCATCTCACCTGGGTGCATAAGTTCACCCTGGACGGTTCACTGAAGTTTGAGGTCCTCCCCTGCCTGCAGGTCGAAAAAAACGGATTTACCGGACTGGATGAATTCTCAAGAAAAAAGATGAAGTTGTTTCTGGAAGATTCCAGAAACCTGCTGGAGAAAAATAACCGGGGTATTTTTGAGCTTACAGAAACAAAATAGAATAATTACAAGCCGGGTTTTACTTTCCCTGAATTTTGGATCAGTAACCTGTATACCTATTGACCCCCTTCGGGGATCGTGATTGATTTTACTTGATAACCGTCCTTTGCAAGGACGGTTATTTATGTTCAGCCACTTCGTGGCAAAATAAAAACAAGACTCTGAAAAAACATTACAATTATTCGACCCTTAGAAGACTATAAGGTGAATGTAAATCTTGCTTGCTTATACGATATAACGTATTGGTGAAACGATTAAGGATAAATCTTTCTCCTGCCATATATTGACAGGCCTTTCATGTGGAACCAACCCACATGCTCGCTGTCAGGTCTTTTCATCAGGCCCAGACAGGGCTGAACATGAATCACCGTCAGCCAGCATCTCAGCTGACGGTATAGCTCACCACATCATACCATCCCCGACAGGGGGTGAAAAAAACATGATGAAAGGATTACAGATCAACGGTAGAAAAACCAAATGTCATCATTATCTATCGTAAGAAATCGAAAAGGTATAAATCAATAATCCATAACTCTTTTATCCCGGAAAAAATTTATGGATTTAGGATATTTTGTTATATTTAATGCTGAATCAGCAAGTATCCGAATTGTTTTATTCTCTTTGTTTCCACATAACACAGTAAAAATGTCACAAAACAACAAGTCTCTCTATTATGGTATAATCGCCGGACTGGTTTTCGGTGTTCTGGATATCATTCCGATGTTTTTTATGAAAATGGAAGATATGACTGCTGCGATATCCGGAGCTTTTATAAACCGTTTTACCATCGGTATACTGATCTTTACCGTCCGGCTGCCGGTTAAAGGCTGGCTCAAAGGACTGATCATTGGCCTGGTACTCAGCCTGCCCGATGCCATAATTACGGATGCCTGGGGACCAATACTGGGTTTGGGTATCTTCGGCGGCCTTATTATCGGTATTGTTGAACAAAAGATAAATCATGACTGAGCTTACGGAAAATACAAGTAATAAGAACATTAAATCCAATGCTATTATTAACTGTATTTTTGCTTTGATTCAGTCGGCAGGAATCATTATTCCGGTAAATGGATTATGGGTTAAACAATCTGTTTGTCGGTTATTATCGTCCATTTGAAAGTAGAACAACGGACATTCCTGTATCCGGGATTTTTTCCCTGATGATGTCTTTCAATGTGCGGTTTGTATTGTCTAAAGATGTATCCGGTAATCAGTAATCCCCGTCTGCGGAAAGCCACGCCGGCAGGTCGGCAGTCGCACCTCAAATCTCTTCAACAATCAACCTTCTGCCTTCCCCTGCCTACCGGTAGCAGGTGACTTCATACTTCTGCATTCGTACTTTACCAGAAATGTAAACTCAGCGACAACCATATTCATGAAAGTGTTCTGGCCCCCTGAAAAACCATACTAAAAGTACTAATTAAAATCGTACTTTTATGTAAATGAAAAAATACTTACCCTTTTGGAAAGATGACAGATGTGTTTAACTTTGGTTATCCTTTTTCCTAATAAATGAAACAAATCAGTTCCCTCGGCAATGCCATCCTCGGTGATCCTGAAAAAGTGGATTCGGAACGGTATTTTATTACCATGATCTGTTTTGTTGTTTCCGTTTTTTTAATAATTCTCGGTATCGTTCACCTGATCATGGGATTATCCCTGCCATCGGCCTTCCTGGCATTCGGAAGTGCGCTGATCCTCCTGGGTCTCTATTTCCTGGTCAGATTCGGCAAATATCTTTTTTATCCGAAACTTATTGTAACACTGCTGTGCCTCATAGGCCTGGATCTTGGCTGGTATTATAAATTCTTATCATTCGGCCCGGTACTCTTTTTCATTTTTGTCTTCGGTGCATTGGTGATCTGGTTTTGGGACAGGAAAATCCTGGCAATTATGCTTACGATCTACTTTCTGAATATTGCCGCTTTGTTTCTGATCGAATATACCAAACCGGATCTGACATTTCCGTATCCGAATTTTAAGATCAGGACTATTGATATTTACCTCAGTTTTACGATATACGCTGTATTGATGATCTTTATCCTCTACATGATGAAAAAAGATTTCAAGAGGCAAAAGGAAAAGGCAAAACGTGCAGACAAACTGAAAACGGCTTTCCTTGCAAACATGTCTCATGAAATCCGGACACCGATGAACGCCATTTACGGTTTTAGTAAAATGCTTGAAAATGAAACCGATCCCAACCAACGGCAACATTATCTGAAAATCATTCAACGCAGTAGTGAAAGTTTACTAAAAATGATTAATGAAGTCGTGGATCTGTCGCGGATCGAAGCAGGATATTTCAATATAGAATATAAGGAATTCAGTGTAAAAGAAATTTTTAATGATCTTAAACGTATTTACGGAAAGATTCTGTTTGATAAAGGAAAAACATCCGTTCAGCTTGATTTCAGTATTTCGAAAAAAGATGTAAGGATCCTGTCAGATCCCAATCGTGTACGTCAGATACTGATCAACCTGGTGGATAATGCGTTAAAATTTACATCCGAAGGATCCGTTAAAGTCTCCTGTACCCGCCGCAGAAAAGAAGTCATCTTTTCGGTTTCGGATACAGGTACCGGCATTCCCGAAGAAGACCAGAAAAATATCTTCCGGCGCTTTATCAAATTCAACTATAAAGGATTAAACACCGAAGGCTCGGGAATCGGGTTGTCTATTGTGGAAAAAATCATCCGTATGCTAAACGGTCGGATTTGGTTTCACAGTAAATGGGGTGAAGGAACAACTTTCTTTTTTGCACTTCCTCTCCCGGCTGAGGAAAGATCAACGGATGTCTTAACGGAACGTTCTGGAGAGAGCACAACGGAAGAGGCAAAACCCGGCAAACTTATTCTGGTTGTTGAAGATGATCCGGCAAGCATCATCCTGATCAGCAAGCTTCTTCAGCCTTTACATTATAAGATACATCTTGTAAAAGACGGTCAGGCTGCTGTGGACTTTGTAAAAAGCCATCCGCAAATCGATCTGATCCTGATGGACCTCAAACTTCCTCATATGAATGGATATAGCGCGACACAAATCATTAAAAAGATGCATCCGGAAATACCGGTAATTGCCCAAACCGCCTTTGCCATGCCGGGTGACCGTGAAAAAGCCCTTAAGGCCGGTTGTGATGAGTATATCACCAAACCTATAAATACACGAAAACTTCTGGATATGATAACAAAGTATTTATCATTCTAACCATCAAAGTTGCATCTTTTGATATTGGTTTTGAAAAGACAAACATGAATAATCTACCGTTTACCTATCGAATTTTCACAACCAGGTATAAGAAATACGGATTGCTTTTTATTTTCGCAATTCTCATAGTCAATCTGTCTCCTGCCCAGGTTCAAAAGAACGGAAGCTTAACCGGTTATGTCTATTTGATTATTGATAATCTTCCCGTAGCAGGAAGTGAAGATTATGCTCCACCCTTAACTTCTTTATACGACCAGTGGGAGATCCTTACCGGTACACTTCTGGAAGGAAATTTTGCAACTGCTGCAACACAGGCTGATGCGCTGGATTATGAACTGATCGAATTTACGGATGGCCAAAGCAAATATTACATTCTGGAAAAAAAATTAACGGGAAATAATTTCTGGGGTACCTATATCTTCAACCCCGAAGCCTGCCGGAAAGTAGTCGTTCAGTGCCCCCACCCCAGCTATGATTACAACACAGGCAAAGAGGGAATTTATGTCTTTCAGCAAAGCGATGCCTTTTTTTACTTTGTCTCGGGAACACACCGTTGTAACTCCGGTTCCTATTCCCCGTGCTCCGGTACAACAACTGTGTGCACCGGCTCATCCGAATCCTACCGGATTTCCGACCCGGCACACAACACCAACAGTATCTTCCAGGCTACTTCCGAAGCACTGAAAGCATACGACAGCACCCTCGTTTTCATACAACTCCATGGGTTCACCAAACACACGACCGATCCGTATGTGATCATGAGCAACGGCACACGCGATACCCCTTCGCCTGACTATATTGCCATCCTGAAGAATGAACTCGCCGCTGTTGATCCGGTGCTCGATTTCAAAATCGGACACATTGACCTTGACTGGAACCGGCTGCTGGCATTTACCAATGTGCAGGGCAGATTCCTGAACGAAAGCAGTAATCCCTGCACAACCGATGCCGTCAACTCATCCGGCACCTTTATTCATATCGAACAGGAAAAAACCCGCCTCCGGGCAGACAGCACCAAATGGGAAAAGATGGCACAGGCGGTTACCAACACTTTTACCTGTCAGCCCTTACATACCGGACATCATTTCTCCAAAAACGAGATCAGGGTTTATCCGAATCCTACTACCGGGAAAGTAACGGTTGACATGCAGCAATCGTATGAAACAATTACCCTGAAACTATTTTCCCCGACAGGAGAACTTGTCATGCAAAAACAATTTATTCAGGAAGAACATCCTGAAATAATTCTCACCGGAACTCCGGGTATCTATTTTCTGGAAATCATCGGCGGGGATGGCAAATCATCATGGGTTAAAATAGTCAGAAAATAAACCCGTTTACTGAAATAATTTCAGGGATGCAATCCTTAGCGAAGCCAAAAGTCAACAATCATAAAAATTCTTTGTAAATTGACGTGTTAAAGGAATGTAAAGATGTGCTCTTATGTCCTTATGAAAATCCTGGAATCCTCACCTTCGAGATATGACCGGGGGATCAGGATACTTTCACTTGGCAAACTGGATAAAATCTATGACCATCTGGCATCCTATATCCGGCAGGGACAACGGGTTTTGGATATCGGGTGCGGCACCGGAGCCCTGACATTACGTGCCGCAAATAACAAGGCAATCGTAAAGGCCATAGATATAAATCCCGGTATGCTCGAGATCGCGCGGCAGCGGGCACAAAAAGCCGGACTTGAAAAGAATATTGAATTTTCTGAAAAGGGTGTGGCAGAATTAAACGATGAGCCACCGGAAGCCTTCGACGTTGTAATGAGCGGACTCTGCTTTTCCGAGTTGAGTAAAGATGAAATTCACTATGCCCTGAATGAAATACTTCCCAAGATCCTGAAACCCGGTGGCTTGTTACTGATCGCGGATGAAACCCGGCCGGAAAACATCTTTCTCAGATCCCTGTTGTGGCTCCTGCGGCTGCCGCTGGTAATCATCACTTACATCCTTACACAAACCACCACTTCTGCAGTAAGGCAACTACCCGAAAAAGTGGAGAGGGCCGGATTTACGATCGAAACCGTTCATCAAAATACGCTGGGAAATTTTATCGAACTTATCGCAAAAAAGGAATCGGATTTTCAAAATTAAGGTAATGAAATATCTCTTAATAAATATTTTCGGAACCCTGTTGAGGGGCTTTCCCATGCCCTGCAAAACAGGTTTGATAACGATCGGAAATCCCGGCAGGGATGCCCCGGTTTTCCTGACCTGTAATTTCATTCTGACCGTGGAAAGGGTGAAAAGGGCATTAAAAGGACTGGATTGCTGGCTCCTCGTCGCCAACAGCAAGGGAATCAATGTATGGTGTGCATCTACCGGCGGACATCTTACCAATCATAGTGTCATTTCGGTATTAAAAACCAGTGGTATTGAAAAACTCGTGGACCACAGGGATATCATTGTACCACAACTTTCCGCTGCAGGTATCGAAGCCACAGTTATCCGGAAAAATACAGGATGGAAAATACTGTGGGGACCCGTGTATGCGAAGTATATCCCTGAATACCTGGAACGAAACCATAAAAAAACTTCCGGAATGAGAGAAGTTCGGTTTCCGGTAAGCCAGCGAATTGAGATGGCACTTATGTGGACGTTCCCTTTTACCGTGATCGTAGCAATTCTGACTTTTTTCTTCTGGCCGAAGATGCTGATACCCCTGGTCACATTAACCTTCCTGTTGCCTTTATTGATCTTTATCTCTTTCCCTTTATACGAAAAAATCTTGGGTAGCCGCAAAACTGAAAAATTCAGTAAGTATACCGTTATTTTCGATTTCAGCCGGGTTCCCTTTTTATTGTGGATCATATTCCTGATATTTATTACCGTTTACAGTAGTATATCGGGCAATTTCTCCTGGGGTTCTATAGTGCGCTGGGGATTTGCTTCTCTGGTGATCATCCTGCTTGTAAGCATAGACCTGATGGGTAGCACACCCGTATATAAAAGCGGGTTGCATGAAGACCGGCTGCTAAAGGTCATCCTTGATGAGGAAAAGTGTACAGGGTGCACGGTCTGTGTGCAGGTCTGTCCGCGAAATTGTTATTCCATGGATACAAGCAGGCATATTGTTACGATACCACGGGCAAATCAATGTGTGCAGTGTGGTGCCTGTATTGTGGCCTGTCAGTTTGATGCTTTGTATTTCCGCAGCCCTGACGGAAAAACCATCTCTCCTGATACGATTCGCAGGTTCAAACTAAACCTTATGGGAAAGCGATTTGAAACCAAAATAGCCGGCTGACTTTTTATCCCCCTTATCAATATTATAGAAACCTGATCCCAAAACAGCAGGACGATACCCTTCTTCTGTCACAATTTTCCGTTTTAAAATTTTTCACATAGTTTTGGACAGGTAAAATGTTAAAATACAAATAGCCATGATCAGCAAAATGAAACCGGACCGTTTTCTTTTTTCTCTCCTTACCCTGTTCTTCTTATCATTGAATTTGTTCAGTCAGCCAAAGGAACCAACCATTTTTGCCACGGGAGGAAGTATGGACACTACCTTTATAAAATATATCGCTTCACTTACCGGAAAGGAGCGCCCGAAGATCTGTTATGTACCGACAGCCAGTGCAGACAATCCCTACGGTATTATTCGCTGGTATGAGAAATGCCGCGACCTTGATGTAAAACCCTATGTCCTGAAAATATGGGTATCTTCTTATACCGATAAGCAACCCTTTGCGGATTTCCTGCTGGGGATGGATGCCATTGTTGTGGGTGGCGGGAATACACTGAACATGATGGCGATCTGGAAAGCCCAGGGCATTGACACCGTGCTTACGGAAGCTTACAAGCAGGGAATTGTTCTTGCCGGCGGCAGTGCCGGCTCATTGTGTTGGTTTGTGGAAGGTTCCACCGATTCCAGGCCGGGTAAACTGACTACAGTCAAAGGGCTGGGCTTACTGAAATACAGCCACAGCCCGCATTACTCCTCCGAAGGTCCCCGCAGGCCGATGTATCGTAAAATGATTGAAAAGGGTATTTACCTTCCCGGCTATGCCTTAGACAACCGGGCAGGAATCGTGTTTAAATACGGAAAATTTGCAAAAGCGGTTACCCTGAACGAAGAAAACCATGCCTATTTTGTCACGGTAAAGAACGGGAAGGCCGTTGAAAAAGAATTACCCGCTGAGATCGTCGGAAACGGAGATACATCCGTGAAATAGTTTATTTCGGAATCACTGACTTTCAGTGTCGGGAGTAAAAACCAATCTCTCCCGGATTTAGAATAACCACGAATAATTCTTATACACGATTAACCGCCAGGAAGGAAAAACACTATGGTACGCGAAGAAAAATTCCTTGCGAATCTTCGCGCTACGGAACTTTGCCTTAATTTTATTTTGAGACGGCCCCTTCTCAAACGAAATCATTCCTGTATTTCACCTGATAAGACAAAATCATACTTTCCCGAACCTATGGAAAAAGTAATGTGATCTTTTCCGGTGTCAACGCCGGCTATCCCGGGAACCCCTTCAACGTAACCGTTGTTTTCCCATACCGGTTTTTCGCTTTCCGTAACCGTAAAATTTTTCAAACCGTAAACCGGGATGCTTACCGAGGCGTCACAGTTTGCCGGGATTACCACCTGTAAACGAATGTGGCCGGATGTACGCTGCCAACAGGATTCAACCTTTCCCCGAATCGTATGGACGGAAGCCCTGACGAAAGATAAATGATCAGGAATATAGGGCTGAATATGGATATGTTTGTACCCCGCAGTGGTTTCCCCGTCCGTGGGAGAACGGATACCTGCCAGGTATTTATAAAAAAATTCCTCAACCGTACCGAACATCTGGTGGTTATGGGAGTGCGTTCCTTCCCATTTTTCCCACAGGGTGGTTGCTCCCTTCGACAACCAGAATCCGTAACCGGGATATGTGGTCTGTGTGGCAACGGCATAGGCCACATCACACCGGCCGGCATGTGCCAGCACCGGCCACAGATATTTGGTTCCGATGATCCCGGTACTCAGATGGCCGTGGTGAGTAATCATGATATCGTCAACAAGATCCTGCAATACCTGTTCACGATGTTCTTCGGGAACAATATTCAGTGCCAGGGCCAGCACCTGATAAGTTTGATAAAGCGAATCGGTACCATAAAGCTTTGTTTCGGGATTAAAAAATTTCTTATTGAATTCATGTTTTATCGTATCTGCCAGCGCCGCATATTTCCCGGCATCTTCCTTATGGCCAAGTACTCCGGCAATTTTTGAAAGCGTCAGTGCATCCAGGTAATAATAGGCGGTGTTGACCACCGGATGATCAGGACCGTCTGATTGTCCCGGGGCACACCATTCACCCAGAGAATCCCAGTATCCGCCAAACGCATTGATAATATAAGGTTCTTCATTATTGGCATCCGTCCTGGCCAGATTCCGGAGGTAAACGAGATAGCGTTTCATAGAGGCATAGTGATCTGCCAGAACAACCGTATCGGTATAGTACTGATACATCCACCAGGGTAACAGGATGTAGGCACTTCCCCAGGCGATGCCGCCTCCGTATCCCCCTATCAGTGTGGGTGCCGTGTTGGGTATCCGGCCATTGTCGAACTGCGAATCACGCATATCATTCATCCACTTGGAATAGAAAGAAGCCATCCGGAAATTGTGGATGCTTGCTTCTGCAATAATTTCACCGTCACCGGTATATGCTCCTTTTTCCCGGTGGGGACAATCCGTCGGCACACTGTGGAGGTTGCCTTTCTGCGACCACACGGCAGCCCGCCAGATACCGTTCAGGAGCGAATCGGATGATTCAAATTCCCCGGAAGGTTCAAGAGCCGTATGGACCACCCGTCCATCTACATCCAGGGATTCGATCTGATCAGGGGTATCCGTCGTTACTTCAACATACCGTAATCCGGTATAAAAAAATCCCGGTTCATACATTTCCATACTGTCCCCTTTCAGCGTATAATCCGTCCATACCCGGGCGTGATAGGCATGATTCGTACTCAGGTGGTCGCCGGGTTCCAGGGGTTTGGGAAACAACGAATCATTCAGCGTCTCAGCACCGCGCACACGGACGGTGACGCCTGCTTGTCCTTTTACCCCGATTTGCCACCATCCGGCAAAATTCTGACCCAGGTCAAACAACCAGACACCGGGATCCGGGTGGGTTTGTGTAACAGGTTCGAGGGTCTGCATCACCTTCATTGGTGACATAAGCTGTGATTTAAGGATCGCACCGGGCTCCTCAGCTAAGGCAACCCCCTCCCACCCCGAATCATCAAAGCCGGCAGCAGACCATCCGGGTTGCTCCAGCCGGGCATCATAATCCTCGCCGCCATATACATGATTGAAGGTAACGGGGCCGGGGGAAGATTTCCACGATCCGTCTGTTACAATGCTGCTTTTACTCCCGTCTGTATAGGCAATATCTAATTGCATGAGTGCACGCGGCGTATTGGTACGCGGCTTATGGCCGCTCCAACCATACCTGCCATCAACTTCAACCACCCTGTATGTCCCGTTTCCCAGTATGATCCCGGCTGCATTTTTTCCCAGCTTCAACTGTTCCGTCACATCATAGGTTGCATACAGGATTCTTTTCCTGAAATCTGTCCTTCCGGGATCCAGAACATGGTCTCCGACCTTTTCACCGTTCAGATAAAATTCGTACTGGCCTAATCCGGTAACAAAGGCCCAGGCATACCGGACTTCCTTTTCAATCGTAAATTCATTCCTCATTAATGGTGCCGGTACGGAAGTATCTGCAGCAGTGATCCACTTTGCTTTCCAATCGGATTTATTAAACAGTCCCGTCTGAAACCAGGCACCCTGTTGCGAAGAGGCTTTATTCCCCTCCTGATCCCAGACCTGTACCTGCCAGGTATATTTTTCCCCGCTTTCAAGGGGCGTCCCATGATAGACAATACCGATGGTTTTGTCTGAAGATATTTTTCCCGAGTCCCAGACTTTCCCCTTCTTTCCAGGCTTGACGGTAACTATGATCCGGTAAGCAGACTGAGAAATGCCTCGTCGGTTGCCTGAAATAATCCATGAAAACCTGGGTTGAGGGATATCGATCCCCATAGGATTTATAAGGTATTCGCATCTCAAATCCCTGATCATCACTTTGCCGTCAGGTGTAGTACAGGCAGTAGAGATAAAAAGAAAAATAAACAGAATAGCGGGGATGCCGAAACGATCAGAATGAGTTTTCATTTGCAGGACTCTTTAAATTACTTATTCAAAAATAACACATTATTCAGAGAAGCCATTATTCTTTGATTCCAGGATTATGATATTCCTTGACAAATAAAAACCCAAAATCCACCTCTTGTCAAAGCCGGTATTTGCAGGGAGCAGAGCAACGAGGCAATCTCATTAAGGATAATAACGATCCGTCAGGATACCTTTCGCTTTTTCGATATTCCCTCCAAGCCCTGAGTAAGGACACCCTCACCAGTTGCCGATAAAATTAATATTCATGGACTACTCCCTCACTGTCTCACTTTTACTTGACTGACTGACTTTATCATCTTGTTACATTTATCTCTCGTCTTTCCATCTCTCAGTCACTCAGTTTCCTATTCCTCTGCCGCCCAATAAATCGCATTAAAGATCAGCTTATACCCGGCATGCGTCATTGCCCTGAACTCGGGTGCCATGGAAAAAAGGACCACCCTGCCTTTTCCAAAGTCCTGCACTGCCAGCGATCCCTTATCTTCCATTTTTTCCGGACCGAGCAGAAATCCGCTCATCCGCGGATCATAATCCGGATACATGCCTGCCATACGGGGACTTTTTCCCGTTGTCGCTTTTGCAACAAAAAGCGGTCCGCGGCGGTTCAGGACAGCAATCTTACCAGGCATCCCATAGGTTAACGGAGATCGCGGATCCAACTTTGTTAATACAAGGCTGCCGGGTGCATAATATTCTTTTCGTGACAGGGATGCACTGAAATCTGCTAAGGGGATGTCCAAAAGGCCGGTAATGGTCATGCTGGTACGGCCAAAAGCAGATATAGTGCCGCCATTGTGAACAAACTCTTTCAGTTCACGGACACCTTTTTCGCCGATGCCTCCCTTATATTTATCCGGGAATGACGAGGTCCCGTTAAGTATTCTTCCACGGCTTAACCCTTCCGGAAAAATGAGGATATCAAACTTTTCGTTCAGTTTTCCTTCAAGAATATCGGCATTTCTTACCGTTACCGGTTCCATCCCGAATTGTTCCAGCATAAAACGCGTCCATCCGGCATCAATCAGCCCGCCCCACGGTTCATAAATTCCAATCCGGGGACGGTGCAGTTTAGCCAGACTTTTTACCGGAATTTTGGGTTGGTCTGTCAATCCGATAGCGTGGAAATACCACTTGTCCCTCAGTTTAAGCAAAATACCCCGCAATCCGGGGTGTGCCTCAACGATAAATGTTCCGGGAGGGAGTTTTCCACGTGGGGAGGGCAAAACGGATGGGGACCGGTGTACGATAAAACCTTTGTCCAGCAGGTCAGAGACCGCAGAAAAGGCCTCATTACTCCCCGGCAGGATGGCAAAACCGCCTTCCCCATTGCCCTCAACCAGACCTTTAAAAGTCACCGGTTCCTTCACCACAGTTAGGTTGGCATTAAAAGGATGATCGATCATTACAGCATCTACCCCCATCATCAGGGGTAAAGTATTTGCGGTAACGTCATAAGGCGTTATGGGATCCTCATCCGGCGAACGCCGCAGGTCAGGATAGTCCTGTGTTTCAAGCAGGGTTTTTGCCCATGCCCCGTAACGCTGGTGCAGGCGAATTACATAACTGTCTTTTTCAAATGTCCTGCCGCCGGCCTCAAACGGTTTTTTTGCCTGTTCAATTGTGATCTCCCCACGTTGTAAAGTCCTGAGTAAACGGCCCAGAGAACTGGGATCCTGCTGGATTACCGGTAGTACATAAGCATAAGGCCAACTCTTCGCCACAATATTCCGTTTCAGGGCATGATACATTCCAAGGTTAAACTCAGCCGGATCAGATGCCACCACACTCAAGGCGGCTTTATTGGTGGTCAATTGATATTCCACCATTTCACGAAACGTCCAGTCACCACCAGGCCAGGGAGTGGAATAGTTCCAGCTTTTCCGGTGCGGATCATATGTTCCGGCTCCGGATCGACCCTGCAAATCCTTATAAGGAATATTTATCTTTCTCGCAAAATTCGCGCTGGCCGTTTCGGTCAGGATACGACCCGTGCCACGGTAAACCTGAAAAGCGCGCGCAGGAGTATATAAATCGAAAATGGCATCCTTTACCGCTCCGGCTTTCCCCTCCACAGTGAGCCGGTGACTCATAGCCATACCTACAAGGCTCATCGTTTCCATAACTTCGGAAGGTGTATTTATATCATAGGGTTCCTGATAAGGCGGAACAAATATCCGGGCACCATTCCTTCCCATCTGGTGCATCTCAATTGAGTAAACGGGATGCCATTTCAGAAAGATCTTCTGTGCTGTCAAACGCTGTTCGGGGAAATGCAGCATAATCCAGTCACGGTTATTATCATGCCCGATATACGAATGATAAAGCCAGGGCATCCGGCCTTCCCAGGATTTCCCGATATTCTCATCATACCATTTTTTCAGCATGATCTGTCCGTCCGGGTTGGCGCTCGGACTGATCAGTATAACCGTATTTTTCAGGATCCGGAGGGTTTCATCATCATTGCCGGTTACCAGGTCATATACAAGCTCGGGGACCACCTGGGCAGTACTGATCTCGGTGGAGTGAATGGAAGATGTATGAAAAACCACAGCCGGGAGATCCTGCGCAAGCTCCCGTGCTTCCTTTTCCCCGGTTTTTTCAGGATCACAAAGCAAATCCCGTTGTTTCCGGATATCTTCCAGCCCGGACATGTTTTCCGGCGAAGAAATCGTAACCAGCACAAAGGGATTCCCCATTGTCGTTTTACCGATTTCCTCAACTTTGATCCGGTCCGACTTTCCGGCAAGGATTTGATAATACCTGAATCCATCCAGGTAACTGATGATCTTTCCTTCGGCACCCATCCTGTGACCGAAAAAAGTTTCCGGATCGGGAATATCCTGAGCTGTTACCTGGAATGATAACAATAACCAGGTTGAAATCAACACGGCAGTAAAAAATTTGTTCATGATTTGTTTGTATTTATAGATGTATAATTCAACGTTTTGAACTTTTGATTTTTCAAATTAATTCATTCAGATATGGAGTTGTGAAGATATGTAAATAATCTTTTTAATGATTCCTGTAAAAGGATTTTTCAATATTTTATCTACAAAAATTTGTCCGGAAAACAGACGGATAATTGTAGATACAGATTGTTAAATTCCCTATTATACTTAGCATTATAAAAAATTACGGAACAAGTAAAAAAAAATATCTACGTAGTTTTATCTACGTAGATATTTATTACGCAAACCGTTTGTAATTTCTATCTGAAGATCGTCATTTTTTTCCTGCCAGTAAATTCCGTACCGTCAGGTTTGATAACGCGGATCATATAGAAATAGATTCCGCTTTTTGTAGATCCGGTAGACCATCTCGATTCATGAACCCCGGATGTTGTTTCGTTGTTTGAAAGTACAGCAATCACCTCTCCCGTAACATTAAATATTTTTATTTGTACACTCTGGCAGGTTTGCGGGAGTTGATATTTAAACGTCGTGTAATCGCTGAAGGGATTTGGATAATTATCAAACAGCACATAACCCTTTCCGGAAATACGCGGATAAATGCCTGTAGCATCACAGACATCACCTACACCGTTCGAATCCGCATCCTCCTGGTTGGTATTGGCAATGAGGGGGCAATTGTCGAGGTCGTTGATAATACCATCTCCGTCAATATCCGGGTCACACACATCACCGACAAGGTTACTGTCCGCATCGGCCTGATCGAAATTGGAGATGAACGGACAATTGTCAAACTCATTGATAATGCCGTCACCGTCAATATCCGGATCACAAAGGTCGCCGATTCCGTTGCTGTCAAGGTCGGCCTGACCGGGGTTATACGAAAGCGGACAATTGTCGAGGTCATTGGCAATACTGTCCCCATCCGTATCGTCACCGGGAAGAATACCGAAATTATCCGGACCGGGAACGGTAAATGCCCATAACAATGTATCAGCCACATTTCCGTAGAGATCTTCAACACCGGTGAGTTGAACCTTAAAGGTATCATTCTGGAAGGTCAGCCCTGTCGTATCCGGAATGATGATGATTTCTTCACCGGAACATCCGACCTGCGCATTAATGACCTGATTATTATTAATATCCGTAACTACCACATTGGAGGCAGAAATATTCATACAATTGATATCTTCATTAAAGGCTACAGAGATCAGATCGCCGTTATCCAACATACCATCTACCGGTTCAGGTACACCAAATACCTGTGGTGGTATCCGGTCTATGATCCCACTCCGGATATCCGAATATTTTACAACACCTGAACATATTAATTTTGCCCGGATATCATACATTCCATCCGGGATATTACCCGGTGTCCAGTTAAAAGTAGTAACATCAGGATCGAGCTGGCTGACATCATAGATTGCCGCAGCGGTCCAGTTGTTTGCATCAAGGACGGAATACTGCACTTCGACACTTTCCAGGTTATTCAGGTCATAATCCAGCAACTGTACCGGCAGCGTATTGTTACTTTTTCCGTTCACCATCCAGTTATCCAGCGGTTTGCCCAGGGCTATGTCGCTGCATGTAGTCTCAAAGTGAGCATTCAGCGAGACTTCATCGGAGATTGAGCCGTCACAAGGTGATTCAAGGACAAATATCAGGTTGTTATAATCATATGCTTCCGGCCCTCTCTGCACCGTAACCGTTGCATCTACCGAGCTGCCAGCCGGAATCGTATAAGGTGTGGGTATTCCACCCTGAACCTGGCTTCCACCTAATGTTAATACGGCACCGTCAGGATTACTTTCCTGAAGAAATACCAGATCATAGGTACGCTCTTCGTCACTCTGGCTGGTATTGCCAAGACTCAGTGTAAAAATCGCCGGATCATCGGGATTGCTGATAAACTGGTCATATGTATCCGAAATAAGTTGTACCCCGTCACGTGGTTGTGTTCCTTCTTCCCAGGGACAGCTGCTCCGGCCACTTTTCAGCCTGAATACGGGTGTTCCATAGGTTGCATCACCCAGAATATCCACACTGAAGAAATCCCCCACATCATCATCATCGAAAACATATCCGGTTGTAGTGGAATTTACCACTCCGCTGTAGTTGGAAACTCCGAAATCCAGCCGGAAATTCACATCCACACCTCCGCTGATCCCGGAACCGCCGAATTCAAACCCGGCTTCAACGGCCACCGTCCGGTCAATATACATGCCGAATTCAAAGGTACTGGATTGGCTGATGGAAACTTCCCGTGAAGACTGGTAAGGGCTGCCGGCACTGAACGACCGGTTTTCAATAAATTCAGCTTCATCCTTCAGATTGGTATTCAGATTAAGAATCTGCTCCCAGTTTTTGATCTGTCTCTGGTAGATTTTCGCGGAATCTTCATTTACACCTGTATACAAATCGCGTATCTGTTCGAGTTGAGGAATCAGGACATTTCTGATGTGGTTTTCCGTATAAATAAACGTTGTCTTAAATCCTTCCGGAGCCATGATCAAATCCACGGATTTATCCACACTGCAAGCATCAGGGTCATAGTCGATCACATCTGTCAGCGCATAAACCATATTCAGGGAAGCTCCGGCAAAGACATCTCCGGTCTCTCCGGTAATATCGTCATTGCCCGAAGTGGAAAAATCCTCACTGTTAGTAATACTCAGCCCAAGTTCTGTTTGTTCCGTCAGGGAGGCTCCGATCTCAAGTGAGCTCTTCACCTGTCCCCACACTTTCGATTCGACAAAAACAAACTGGCCGGCTTCGAACTCTGCACCGAGTTTCACCTCAGCCCAGGCATTAATACTCCCGCTTTGCTGCGCCGAAAAGCTGATGGATGATTCGTACGTTGTGCCCTTTGAGAGGAAACTGTAACTGGCATCACCGGGCGGATCACGCAAAATAAGGAAAGGTATTTCAGGCGACACACTGACAAACGTGGCTGTTCTCGGGCGATTACCGGTAACCAGTACCTGTTGGCTGTAAGTATCGGTTTCTCCTTCAACATAAGCGATAACTTCAAGCAAATTCAGATAAGGTGAAATGATGTTGGGTGTCTCCGGCACGAGGTTATAAACGGCTTTACCGGCCTGCAGTTGTAATGTATCCACCTGAGCCGTACTGTCACCGGGATGATACGTAACAACGACAAAGCCTGTATCAACATTACAGGTAGTCCCGTTAAAGTTTTCCACGACATTGATATTCAGGCTGTAGCTTTTCGCCTGTTCGAGAATGGGAATACCTGCATAAGTCCCGCAGCCAAAATCCACGAATCCACTAACCTGAACTTCAGGTGACTTCCGGAAGATAAAATTCTGTATTCCACTGCCGGTAGTCAGGTCCACAGATTTTGTTGCCGCAAAATAATCCTGAACTTCTGTCGAGGTTACCACCTGTTCGTCATCAGAGGTGAAAGAGGTCATCTCCATATAATAGGAGCCTGCGGGAAGCATGACGCTGTACCGGCCCACCTGGTCGCTGGAAAACGAAGTATCAAAACAGGCTCCGGTCCGGCTGTAGATCCTGAAGTCTGCTGTGCCGATATAGATATTACAGGGTCCTGAAACATTTCCCTCCAGCAGGTACTGCGTAGTATCCTCAAACACGATCCCTTCGAGGTCATCTGCAATGTTGTAAGTTCTTTCGGAAGGTGAAAAATCACGATCATCCATTTGTGGCTTAAAAGTATATGTTCCTGTCTGATCCACTGTAAGGTTAAATATGCCGTCAATATCCGTTGTGTATCCTCTTGAAAGATCGTCAACAAGGATCTCCACATCCTTTACATTACATGTATCCCCGTGAAATACCTGGTAAACCCTTCCGGTAACTGTAAAGGAAGAAGTATCAGTAAAATTGATGTTTTCGAGTGTATGATTGGCCAGTTTGAGCAAAGAGGTATCTGCAAGCGGATTAAAACCGTGCCCCTCTTTTGTAGGAGTAATTCTGAACCTTGCGGAATCGTAATAATAGATATTCTGGATATAAAACTTCCCTTGCCCGTCGGTAGTATCACAATAGGTTGATATGGTGCCCTGCGGTATATCCGTAAGACGTTCCGCACAAACGACCACACCGGAAACCGCTCCGCCTGTAGGTGCGGTAACCTTTCCGGAGAATGCTCCGTCGGGGATCCTGTTTCCGGTAGCAGAATCTACACGATACTGAATCACACCTTTTGTGCTTGACCACGGCGTTACAATATAGGTATAGGAATAACCGGGTATGGGCACGCCACCCTGATCAAGATCGGACCAGGCATTTGAAGTCGGGCTGTCAACGGTTTTCAGGAATTCCGCTGTCTCCCCTTCTGCCCTGCGGTCAATTGTATAATTTTCCGGTGTAAATTTTGAAGGTAAATCCCAGAGGATCTTTACACCGGAGGGTAACGACTCTGTCCGGACATTCAGGTCGAAAGCCTTTCCCTTTACTGTATTTCGTATTGACTCTTTATGTCCATAGTAAGCACTGTGTGTAACAACGGTATAATCATATTCCACACCCGGAACGATACCGGTATCCGTCCAGGTTCTTGATGTATAATTTACCGTTGCTACAATGACCCCGTCACGATAAATCCGGTAATCATACCGGTCTGTCGGGACATCGGTATCACTCCCATCCCATGTAATAACAATTTTTGAGTCATAATCTTCAAAGGTTGCCTTGACATTCTTCGGGGGCTTTATTCTCAAAGTAGCGGCACTCCTCGGGGATTTGGGATCCCAGTAATCGCAAAACCATCCCTGATAATGCGGATGAAAATAAAATGTTGCGGCCTCTGACGGACCTACTTTATTACTATAAGCTGTACCGTTGTACGTCACCACACCGGCAACCACATATTGTCCCCCTGTTGTATTATCATAATCATAATAATCAATAACCATGGTAGTCGCTGTCGGGATAGCACATGCGTTGTATAAATCCTTCCATGTAGCATAGATATAACAATCACTGCCATTATTACTTGCATCATAGACTGTTCCCTTACTGTCCGGGATCGTATCTTTATTCTGTGAATAAAGACTTTCAGATGTTGAGAATATAACAAAAAAACATATTAATAATGAGATTCTGAATGCGGAAACAGTTTTCATATCGTTGGGTTTAGGTGCGATTCAAATACTTTTTGCAAGGTAAGGCAATATAAAACCCTGCCACAATCTCCAAAGGGTACAAATAAGATGAGAAGAGGGGTACAAATGGGGTATTTCTCTTCTCTTCCGGAAAATCAATACTGAGCCAGAAATGCCACCAGAGACTGCTTTCTGTCGGATATTTTCAGTTTCTTACGAATTCGTTTCCGGGTAGCTTTAATGGTATTTACCGGCTTGAAAGTGATACTGGCAATTTCTTTCGTTGTCAGATTCAGTCTGATAAAAGCAAGAATGCGAAGATCATTAACAGTCAGAGAAGGGAAATCATGCAGTAAATGTTGAAATGAATCGTGATGATTCTCCACAATTCTCATTTTCAATTCTTTCCAAAGCCCCCTGTTCTTTTTTGTATTGCAGTCGTTAATAATCCTGTTAATCGAAGGTTTGATTTTTTCAGCCGGAATATCTGTGGATATGGAAAGATGATGCAGCCGGTTCAGCAACCAGAGCATAAAATCATTCCAGTGCGACTCACGCAAACTACTGAGGTTCACCTCTCTGCTAAAGTTTTTAATATCCGATTTTAAATTCTCATTTTCTGACCGTAACCGTTCCAATTCATCGGAAGTATCCTCCTGGCGGATCAGTTTTGATAACTCTATTACCGTATTGACCCGAAATAGAAACTCCTGCTTATCGAACGGTTCACATATAAATTGTAATACGCCCGCTCCAAGTGCCTTTTTCAGGTCTGTATTTTTGGTTTTTGAACCTGTGTACATAATCACAGGGATATCCCGGGTCGCTTTTCCCTTTTTTATTTCCTGCAGGGTGACAAGCCCGTCATGTCCGCCCTTTTCCCAGGACATAATAATCAGGGCAGGTTTTTCATTTTTTGCAAGCTTAACACAATCTTTCCCTGAACGCGCACATAGAACGAAATTATATCCCCCTTCGAACAGATAATTTAACATTATTTGTAAAGCCGTCTGTCTGGAATCAATAAGTAATATTTTTGATTCTTTTGAATCCATGGTCAGGAATAAGCTTGCCTTCGGGAATCCTGCCCGGGGGACCGTTTTCAAAAAGGAGAAGCAAATAAACAATGTAAGATACGTCTTAACTTTCGATATTGCAAATACATTTTATCGTATGATGAGAGTAAAATGTGTCGTACGGCCTGATATATTCGCTATTGATTCTCTGAATATTTCGTTGAATACCTCGTTGCGTCGTACGGCCGTACGACGCAACGTGAAACCA
>JAADHC010000011.1 GCA_013152085.1 Chlorobiota bacterium | reverse complement strand
GTAATTAAAGATGTGGGCTAAAGCCCTTCTTTTGGGGAGCTTGTGGTTCACCGGGCTGAAGCCCGGAGTTAGTGATTTTTTATATATCCGTCGAAAACTAACTTTCACAAAGTTGAAGGGATAAAAGAATCCTGACGAATCCCGGATGATCGTGATTGTCAGGGCAGGCCCGAAGGGTTTAGGTTTGGTTTTGCAGGGATCATCCCCTCAGGGATCACAGCCGAACGCAGCGAGGCTGTAATCCCATTCATATTTTTTTTAGTAATTAAAGATGTGGGCTAAAGCCCTAGATGTGGGCTAAAGCCCTTCTTTTGGGGATCTTGTGGTTCACCGGGCTGAAGCCCGGAGTTAGTGATTTTTTATATATCCGTCGAAAACTAACTTTCACAAAGCTGAAGGGATAAAAGAATCCTGACGAATCCCGGATGATCGTGATTGTCAGGGCAGGCCCGAAGGGTTTAGGTTTGGATTTGCAGGGATTCCCGAAAGGGAATCACGAGTAAAGCGAGTAATCCCGGGATTATATTTTCAAAAGGCGGAGAGGAGCTTCAATGATTATCCAGCCTTACTGATTTTTACCAGCAGGTCTTTATTCAGGATTTCGATAGTCTGATGATGCCATGACAGAATACCGTCATCCCTGAATTCTTTAATAACACGGCTTACACTTTCCCTGGTAGTACCGATCATGGTTCCCATTTCACTTTGGGTGAGCGCAATGGTAAAACGGTTGGTATGAAATATTTCATCTGCCAGATAAACAATCATCTCAGCCACTCGTCCGTTAACCTGTTTTTCCTGCATATTCAGAAAGCGGACAAAGTATTTAATTTCTTCTAGACTGATATACTTCAGGATTTCGAGCGCAAAATCTCCATTGTTACGGATCAGCATAGTGAAAACATCATGGGAGATAAAACATACTGTTGCGTTGGTTAGTGCTATTGCCGAGCAATACCTAACCTTACCGGCAAATACATCATGCAATCCCACAAAGGATCCGGGTGACATGATTTGCAATATCAGATCCTTTCCGCCGGACCCTTTCAGGCAAAATTTCAATAACCCTTTTTTCAGGTAAAGTACATGTGATGTGGGAACCCCTTCGGTCGTGACTTTGTCCCTTTTTTCAAAATGCACTTGTGTACACCCCTTTTCAAATTGTTCCATCTCCGGAGGCTTCAGCACACCGTATGCTTCAGAATGTATATGACAGTTTCTACAGCTATCCACAAACCTGTTTTTTATGCTGTATAAAAGTACCTAAAAAACGTGATATATACCACAATCTGGTATAGGATATTGTATATGATTTTTGGAAAAAATTTATGGAAATACTCATATAATCGTATGTAAAAAAATATGTAGGATTATGAGAAAGGAAATTCTATATCTTACAGGTTTTTACTGTGTGCTTATAGGTGTCCTTGGTATTCCCGCATTGGTATTCTTCGGATTCTTGGTTTGGGAATTCCGTATGTCTCCAGATTTCTTCTGGATTTTACTGGGTAGCGGATTTGGGATTGTGGCTGTAGTGGCAGGAATTTGTCTGAAATGTGATTGCAAGAATAAATCGGGTGATGCTAAGTAGCCAAAACGGGAGTGCAGGCAGATCCATTCTGAAACTTCTGTGAATTACTTCAGTAATTCGAGATAAGAATTTAAGTATTTATTTTTTTCCCTGAATCGATATTGCATCACAAACCGTGGGTGAGGTAGCGGTATTATTTTATTAAAAAAATGATGCTTGTCGTTCAACCGCATTAAATAAGTGTAGTTCTTCCCTTCACCGATGCAAAAGGCTTTTTCCCGGTTTATTCCGAAATCAAATTGTTCCCGGATCGTCCGGATAATAAAATCCATGACAGCATTTTCGAGATCTTTCCGGTCATAGTAATTGAGATTCTTTCCCTGGTACGTGAAACCCAGCGGACATACGGCAGTAACATAATAACGGTTGTAGAATCGTTCACATCCACCATACAAATGAATCATCTCATAAATAAAAACCGATGAGGTTTCCTGTCTTTTTGTAAAATAATTTGGTATTCCGCAAATATCTTCCAGCCGGATCGGATCCGTAAATGATATACCCGTAATTCCCGCACCGAAACGGCCGGGATTGATACCAAGGATCATCATCCGTTTTTTTTTATCCTGATAAAATTTATTGTAGAATAACCGGGTAACCCTTTTAACTTCCTCCTGAAGGTATGGATTCATTACTTTAATACCTGTCGGAACAGGTTTTTCTAATGCAAGATGATGTAAAAAGGAGATGATTTTTCCGGAAAGTTCCATATGTTGGTGAATTTGTAATCAAAGGTAATGATATTACGGGGACAGGAGGTATGGAATTCCCAAAGGTGCCGGGGAGCCGGATCAATATTAGCAACTTCACCAGAAGTTTATTACTTTTGCGGGTCAATACAAAACAGTAATTAAAACTATTAATTATGGGAAAAGGTGATATCAAAACGAGAAGGGGTAAATTGTTCAGTGGAACATACGGTGTACGCAGACCACGTAAAAAAAGAAGAATTCCTTTGTTAGGTAAATCAAAAGAGGGAAAGCCTGAAACCGTAGTAGCAGAAAAAGTTGTTGAGAAAAAAGTTCAACCGAAAAAATCCACTCCAAAAGCTAAGACCGATACTTTAAAAAAGGCGGTATCTGCACCTTCTGCCAAAGAAGTAAAGGTTGAAGAACCCAAAGCCGTCGGAGAGAAATCCAAAGAAGTTGAAAAGAAATCTACGAAATCGAAAAAACCATCCACAACTGCAAAAGCCACAACGAAAAAATCAACGGCAAAAAAAAGCACAACAGCAACCAAAAAAACAGAAGCAAAGGCAACCTCCGCCAAAGTAACAGGAAAAAAAGAAACGAAGGATAAAGCTGAAAAAAAACCTGCTGTTAAAAAGACTGCCAAGTCAACGACTGCTGCAAAAGCACCGGAAAAAACCAAAACTTCCGGGAAAGAAGAGAAAGAGAAGAAAAAAACAAAATAGGGATTTCTGTTTAATCAGACAGAGGCCGGGATTTTTCCGGCCTTTTTTTATTTCCACACACGACATGCTATCTTTGGGATTATGTTACTTTTTTCATCTGTCATTATCACCGGAACAGGAATTGTTCTGAGTTTCCTCTCTATCTGGATGATTTATACATTTCTCAGGGAAAGAGTATTACGGGCGGTTCTCTGGTCAGTGGCACTCTTTTTCATTCCGGGAATAATGATCTTTTTGTTTGCCGGGAGCCTGCCATCTTCTTTTAGCACAGGTATGGTATTTTTAATTTTTATTGTTACCTTTTTTGTCATTTTGCCGCCACAGGTCAAGAAAGTACCTGTGGACAAAGCCCCTGGTGAAAGCTTGGACGAACGGGATATCATGTTCTCCCGTCGTCTGCTCAGGCCCGGTATGCCTGAATTTGAAGATTATTATTCCAGACATCCGGAGAAAAAAGAACCCGATGATATTTTCCGGGGGAAACCGGGGTTATTAAGTCCTGATGCAAAACTGTTTGATCCGTTTACCTTTTTTGCAGCCGGTGCGCTTTTTGATACGGTAGAGACACTTGCCGGGGATGTTGAGGGAGGTGTTGCAGATCAAAAAGTAACGGTCAACCCGGTGGGAATGAGCCGGCTATTAAAATCATGGGCAAAAAAAATGGGGGCTGTAAGCTCAGGTATAACCGGGTTGCAGCATTACCACTTTTACCATACGGGTGGCCGGTCGTATAATTATGGTGAAAAGATCGTCCCCGGACATAAATATGCCTTTGCATTTACGGTTGAAATGGAGGAGGGGATGATCGCAACGGGGCCACTGGGGCCTTCGGTTATGGAATCCGCTACACAATATCTTGAGGCAGGTAAAATAGCAGTGGTATTGGCACGATATATTCGCAAACTCGGATATTCGGCCCGAGCCCACATCGACGGGCACTATCTGGTTGTATGCCCTCTGGTAGCCCGGGATGCCGGATTGGGAGAGATCGGCCGTATGGGTTTATTAATGACTCCCCGGCTTGGTCCGCGGGTTAGAATAGGTGTCGTAACAACCGATATGCCATTGCAACCTGATCAATATAAGGAGGATAGAACCATCACGGATTTTTGCATACGTTGCATGAAATGTGCTGATAATTGCCCGGTAAAGGCGATTTCTTCCCGCCATCCTAAACCTGTCAGGGGCATAACACGCTGGCAGATCAACCAGGAAGCCTGCTATACCTACTGGACCGTTACCGGTACCGATTGCGGGCGGTGTGTAGCTGTGTGCCCCTATTCTCATTCCGATAACCTGTTTCACCGGCTTGTACGCCTGGGAATCCGCAAATCATGGTTAGTCAATCGTCTTGCCCTGCCTCTGGATAACCTCTTTTACGGAAGAAAACCAATTCCCCGTCAAGTACCGGAATGGTTAAATCCTGACACGGATAGAATCACCAAATAAAAAATTCATGGCGTTTGCCGCAAAAGGGGAAACCCATTGTATTAATTTAAATCAATTATAAAAATGACAGATGTTAAAATATTTGAAATTCCCGGTTTTCCTTTTGTTCAACCGTTAAGTATCTGTTGTCGAAGATCGTGGTTCCGTTTCCGTGTGCCATTTGCCCAAAACCCCTTTTTTGGCACATGCCTTTTTTATTTGTTCCAAGAAATCACTGCGGGAAATTTCTATTGCACCCAGATGTCTCAGGTGAGCCGTTGATTGCTGGACATCAATTAGTTCAAAATGATTAATTTTCAGAAATTGTACCAGATAGTAAAGTGCCACTTTGGATGCATCCCGAACCAGATGAAACATTGATTCACCGAAAAATACCCTGCCAATAGCGATACCATATAAACCTCCTGCAAGTTTTCCATCAAACCATGTTTCCACCGAATGTGCATATCCCATCTTATGAAGAAGTGTATAGGCTTTAATCATTTCAGGAGTGAGCCATGTCCCTTCCTGGCCTTCCCGTTCTATCTTCGAGCACCATCTGATGACTTCAGGAAAAGAAGTGTCAAAAGTGCAATGCAAATCAGGTTTATGCAATGTTTGTTTCAGGCTGTGAGAGATCCTGAACTCTCCCGGATATAAAATCATCCTTGGATCAGGACTCCACCAGAATATAGGCTGCCCTTCGGCGTACCACGGGAAAATTCCCGATTTGTATGCCTTCAGAAGGGTTTCAGGCTCCAGGTTTCCTCCAACAGCGAGTAAGCCCTGTTCATCTGCACTTTCAGGATCAGGAAACTGAACGGCCATGGGCAGGTGCATTTGTCATCATTAGCAAAGTAAAAAAGATTTATAACATAATGCGATATCTTCTTCATTCCCGGCAAAGATTATTTATTACATTAGCAAAAAAATCAGACAAATGAAAAAAATAATCATCCTGAGTCTTCTGGTTTGGATCATGATTTCTCCTGCCGTGTCCCGGAACACTCACCTGGTGTTGCCAAAGGATTCCACGGCATTGATGTTGATCGATATTCAGGATTTCTATTTTCCGGGAGGGACCCTGCCACTGGTAAACCCTGAAGTAGCGGCAGACAAAGCTTCACAGGTACTTGCCTTTTTCAGGGAGAATAAGATGGAAGTGATTCATGTTAAACATGCTGCACGCAGTTTTGCAGACATTTATAAAACCGTAACCCCGCATAACGGAGAAAAAGTATTTACCAAAACCGAAGTAAACGCCTTTCTGAATACCGGTCTGGATCAGTATCTGAGATCAAAGAATATCAGATATCTGGTAATCTGCGGTATGCAGACACACATGTGCCTTGAAGCGGCTACCCGTGCAGCCCATGACCTGGGGTATACCTGTACGGTTTTGTCGGATGCCTGTGCCACCCGTGACCTGGTTTATTATGGAAAAACAATCATAGCTGAGGATGTGCATCTTTCCACACTTGCTTCACTCGACCGTTATTACGGCAGGGTTATGGATGTGCAGTCGTTCCTTAATGCGATGAACGGGAAATAACATCAACCGGTAATTTCTGTTTTCCAGGCTGCTTTTTCAGGATAACCATTACAGCTCCGGCAATAACCAAAACAGCACCCAGGATACTCAGTGAATCCAGATGTTCGGGGGTGATCCATGAAACCTGCAAACCCGCCAGTATTCCCATGGTACTGAAGGTAATCAGCGGATTCAGGGTTACGATAATGCTGATCTTTTTTGCTTCGGTAAACTTTAATGCCATTGCCAGTGCTCCGTATGCAATAACGGTATTTATCCCGAGAAAGATAAGCAGAACAATATTCCCGGTCGAAAGGTGGGTAAATACATTATATTTAACGGCTGGCAGAAAAACAATTGTACACAAACCGAAAATGAAAGTATTCAATGCTGCTGCTGAATGGTTTTGTACAAGTTGTTTCTGAAATACACTGAAACCTGCCCATGACAGTCCGCCCGTAATGATCCAGAATATTCCTTTGTTATAGAGCGCATGACTTCCCATAACGGCTTCAATTTGTCTGAAATAAAAAAGAATAAATCCGGCGGTGACAAGCATAAATCCAAAGATCTGTCTGAGCGTTACCCGTTCCCTGAAAATAACGATGCCTGCAAAAGCAAGTGCCAGTGGACCGGTCTGGATAAAAAGCTGTGCATTTCCGGGTGTAGTGAAGCTTAAACCGTAGATAAATCCAAAGTAATTCAAGCCAAGGAGCAATGCAGTAATAATCAATTTGAGCGGAGGTTTTATAAACAGTCGCAGAGATTTCCGGTTAAAGGAAACAAGGTAAAGAAACATGATAAGAAATGCCACCAGGAATCTGAACCAAACGACAGAGGCAGGTGGAACATCTCCCAAAGCTACTTTAAGTGCAATAGCCAGAACGCCCCACATCAGGGCAGCAAGGCCGGCAAACAGAATCCCTTTTAGATCGTCAGACATGATTTAACCTTGCATAAAGACATGCAAAGAAAGGAAAACACATCGGTTTTCGTATATCTGAGGTATAAATTGTCTGTAATTAACCCTTGTATGATGCCTGCAGGTTTTATATCTTACAAAACATAAAATCTTAAAAGACTTGCACGATGAAAAATCTGAAAAATTATGTTTTCCTGATGTTGTTGTTTTTCCCTCTGGCCGGCAAGGTTGGTGCACAGACTCATCAGACTGAACAACCGGAGAAAAACAAACTGGCCGTTTTGTGGTCTACCGGTGACAGGGAGGTATTTACAAAAATGATGTATATATACATCCTGAATGCAAAAAAACAGCATTGGTTTGATAAGGTTACCGTTATTGTCTGGGGTCCTTCATCACGTTTGCTGGCAGGAGACAAAGAAGTCCAATCAAAAATCAGGCAGTTTGAAAAAGCAGGTGTCGTCATGGAAGCCTGTGTCTGGTGTGCTGACCAGTACGGAGTTACGGAAACACTTCGCAACCTGGATGTTGATGTAAAAGGAATGGGTGGCCTGCTGACAAAATATATCAAAGATCCTGAAACAGAAGTTCTCGTATTTTAAGGTTAGCCCCGGATATCCGTCCTTGTTATTACTTCAGGTAATGCTGTCTGCAGGATGCTTGTCGTATAATCGTTCCCAGGGGATTTATTAATATATATATATAATGTATTTAAATATATAATAATTATTTCCCGGAAAACTTACTGATGATCCATATAATAAAGCTTAGAGCAGCAGAAAGGAGCAACATGGAAGTCAGGGGGAAATAGAAGGAAAAATTTTCTTTGCGAATATGGATATCTCCGGGTAAATGCCCGAACCAGGAAAACCTGTTTCCGGCGAGCCAAAGAATAATTCCCATAATTACAAGTACGACTCCGATGATGATCAGGATTTTCGCAGCTTGTTGCATGGTCCAGGTTTTTTACAAAGATAGGGGTTTTGGCTTTTCCACATTTTCCTCCAAAAGTTTCTTTGTGGATAACAAACCGCAGGCAGCATCAATATCCTGGCCCCTGGATCGCCGTATGGTTGTGAAAATTCCTTTTTGTTTTAGCTGGTCCCTGAAATCTTCCATTTCCTGCAAGGAAGCGGCTCTTAAAGGAGTTTCAGGGATTTCGTGAAAATGGATCAGGTTGATCCGGCAGCGGAGGCCGTTTAACAGGCGGGCAAGCTCTTTAACATGAACCGGTGTGTCATTAAGCCCCTTAAACAGGATATATTCAAATGAGATACGCCGTTGCCCTTGCCAGTCGTATGATTTGACAAACCTGATTACTTCTTCGACCGGATAAACCGATTGTATGGGCATGAGTTGTTTTCGTTCTTTATCAAAAGGGGAATGCAGGCTGATAGCCAAATGGCAATCGCTCCGGTCCATGTAGGTTTTCATAGCCGGGAGCAGACCAATGGTTGAAAGGGTGATCCTTCGCGGGCTCATGGCGAAGCCCCACTCAGAAGTAAGAATTTCTATGCCGGACATTACAGCTTCGGGATTATCCATAGGTTCACCCATTCCCATGTATACAATATTGGTTAGCAGGTTTTTTTCGGGTATGGAAACGATTTGGTTCAGAATTTCATTAGTCGAAAGATTTCCCTGAAACCCCTGTTTCCCCGTCATACAAAACAAACAGCCCATTTTGCAACCCATCTGCGAACTGATACAGAGTGTATGTCTTTTTTTTTCCGGTATATAAGCAGCTTCGACATAATGTCCGGAAGGTGTTTTAAACAGGTATTTTTTTGTACCATCGGATGAAACAACTACATTAACCGGAGAGGACAGCCCGATCGTGTATTTTTCTGACAGGGTTTCACGGGCTCTTTTTGACAGGTTGGTCATTTCTGCAACCGAACCTGTATGTTTTTTGTAGAGCCAGTCAGCCATTTGTTTTCCCGTATACCGTGGCAATCCGGATTTTTCAGCCAGGTTTTTCAATTCGCTGAGTGTTTTGCCAAAAAGGGGTTCCATAATTTAAAAATAGATTTCAGTACGAATCCGGTTAAAGGGGATACCCTTTTTGATCAACAGATTGCGTACTTCAACTACCATTTCCGTTCGTCAGCAAAGGTAAAAGAAAATGTCTGCAGGCAAATCAGTTTCAGCCAGGTATTTTGTAACCCTGCCAAAACAGGTGCCCGGATTTATTGCCGGCTCCGGCAACGGACATCTGTGTTGAATTTGCCGTCATGAATTCATCAGCAAAACAGAACTTCGTCAGTTCTAAACATGGAATTTAAAAGGTATAGGAAAGGGAAAAAGAAAAATGGCCGGGAAGGACTAACGGCATAAAGATAAAGTTTGAGGATTGCTGTTTATTCTGTTTTCCTTTAAAATTCTTAAACGGATCGATGGCATATATGACATGAGGGATGAGAATTCCTATGCCTGCTCCGGCAACAACGTCCGAAACCCAATGGGCATTGTTCATGATCCGAAGTATCCCGGTAGTAGTGGCGAAAATATATCCGCTCCATGCCAGGATTTTGTTTTTATCCCTGAATTCCAGGTATAGCACGGTTGCATTAACAAAAGCGTTTGAAGTATGCCCGGACGGAAATGCATGGCCTCCTCCGTTTGGCCGTGTTATCCCTGTGATCTCTTTCAGCCCTGAGACGATAAGGGCATTTGCCGTGACGGAGATCATATACAATCCTGCCTGATGAAGAGGTGAATGAGCAGCATCATAACCTGCAAGATCAGCTATCCCCATTTCCAGGGCCGGAAACCACTGGAGATAATCGTCGACGTTGGTTTGAAAACCCGGGAATAGCTCCTGTACGTAATCCTGGAAATTTACCTTCATTTTCCCGTTTCCGGCAGCATTCAGGTATATGCCGGTAGTGATCAGCCCGGATGAGATATACAGTGACGGCTGTGACAAAAGATTGTGTGAAATCACGGTATCCGGAGTCAGAACAGGGGGATTATTACCAACCTGCTGCGCTGAAAATAATGGGAAAGTGAGGGACAATAATGAGAATATCGGGGAAATAGAATATTTTAAACGTATATGCCCGGACTTCATGTCAGGAGATATTAATCGGAAGCAAATATGTGGATTTTTGACGGGAAGTTAAAATACAAACCTTCCCTGCAAATAAACTTTTGCAAAAATACAGTCTGGCAGTAAATTCCCCTGACAGACCAGATTAATGTTCCGGAAAACAGAAAAGCGGAATATCAGTCCTCTTTCTTATGATTCAGCAGCAATAAAGCTATTGAAACCAGCAGAAAACTATTGGCTACATGAAAATAGTTTACTGCATGATTTACACCCAGAAATTTGCCGTTGCTCACGAACACAATAAATCCGCAAAGCATCAACAGTAAGGCAATGATCCCGGAAATCCATGCCAGCAGTTTCATTATTAAAAAATTTAAGATTTAACTGCCAGCAAGTTAGTTGTTTTTAACGGAAAAACCAAGCTGCCGGCTTTCTCTGAGAGGCTTTCTCATGTTTTTCCGGGTAAAAGGAAAAATTCTCTCTGAAGTTATTTCACCGGTTTGTACTAAACTTTCTTTCCTTTATCTTTACCTGAAGTTATTCAATCCTAAATTGTTTACCTTATGAAAGCCAGATATTTTTACGTAATGGCCGGTCTTTGCTTATTATTGGTTTCTTTCAAAGGTTATGGAATGCCGGACATTTCGGAAAAAACTTCCGGCATGACAAAAATGCCCGGGTTTTTTACACTCTACCGTGATGATACAGGCGGGAAACTCTGGCTGGAGATTGACCGTTGGAATAAAGAATTTCTCCTGGTGAATTATTTATCCGGAGGTGTGGGTTCAAATGATATAGGACTGGACCGTGGTCAGATATCGGGCGAATATGTGGTGTTTTGGAAAAGGGTAGGTACGAAAGTTCTGTTAATTCAACCGAATTATAAATTCCGGGCTGAGGAAGGTTCCGAAGCGGAAAAAAAAGCGGTAAAGGAATCGTTTGCAGAATCGGTTATCTGGGGTTTTCAGGTACAAGCCGAAGATGGACAGCGTGTATTGGTGGATGCAACGGATTTCTTTGTCAGGGATTCAAGAAATGTTACCGGTGTTCTCAGACGATCCGGACAGGGAAGTTTTGTTTTCAACAACAGTTTGTCTGCACTGAATTTTGAACGTACAAAAAATTTTCCGCTGAATACCGAAGTAGATGCCCTGGTTACATTAACAGGCAGGCCAGAAGGCAAGTGGATCCGTGATGTAACACCAACACCGGAAAACGTTACTGTATATGAACACACGTCGTTGGTTAGATTACCGGAGAAAGGGTATCATCCCCGCCGCTTTGATCCCCGTGCCGGCTACTTTCCGATGACCTATATGGATTTTTCTACTCCGGTTGATCAGCCGATAGAGAAAAGATTTATCATGCGGCATCGACTGGAGAAAAAGAATCCTGATGCTGCTATAAGTGATCCTGTGAAACCAATTATTTATTATGTGGATAACAGTGCTCCGGAACCCATTCGTTCGGCCCTTGTTGAAGGTGCATCATGGTGGAGCGAGGCCTTCGAGGCAATCGGTTACCGGGATGCATTCCAGGTGAAGGTGCTTCCTGACAGCGTTGACCCCATGGATATCCGTTATAATGTGATCCAGTGGGTACATCGTGCTACACGGGGATGGTCTTACGGCGGATCTGTTTCGGATCCGCGTACGGGAGAGATCATTAAGGGACATGTTACCCTTGGCTCACAACGTATACGGCAGGATTTCCTGATCGGAAAAGCACTTCTTTCACCATACAAAGACGGGAAAGATAATGATCAGGCGATTGAAGAGATGGCCCTGGCACGTATTCGTCAGCTCTCATGTCATGAAGTGGGACATACCCTGGGACTGGCTCATAATTATGCAGCCAGCAGTTTCGGGAGGGCTTCGGTGATGGATTATCCTCATCCGCTGATCCGGCTGGATGAAAAAGGGAATATTGATCTTTCGGATGCTTATGCCACCGGAGTGGGAGTATGGGACAAAATTACCATCGCATACGGATATTCTGATTTTCCTGAACATGTTGATGAAAATTCGGCTCTCCGGGATATTTTACAAAACGGAATTAAGCAGGGCATTTATTTTCTTTCTGATAAGGATGCCCGGCCGGCAGGTAGTGCGAGTCCCTATACGCACTTGTGGGATAACGGAACGGATCCGGTTGCTGAGTTGAACCGGTTGATGAAAGTGAGGGAAGTGGCTTTATCCCGTTTCGGGGAGAATGCGGTCAGGATGAAAGAACCTCTGGCGTTGCTTGCCGATGTTCTGGTTCCGCTCTATCTGTTGCCCAGATATCAGATTACGGCTGCAGCCAAAGTTGTAGGAGGATTTGATTATCGTTACAATTTACGTGGTGACGGTCAGAAACTTCCGGAACCGGTAGCTGCCGACAGGCAACGGAAAGCCATCAGGACTTTGCTCCGGACCGTCTTGCCATCCAATCTTGTCTTACCGGAAAACATTATAAAGCTTTTACCGCCGCGTCCGCTGGGTTATCCGGCCACAAGGGAGTCGTTCAGCGGCTACACCGACCCGGTTTTTGACCCTGTTGCTCCGGCGAGGGATATGAGTGAAATTACCTTTAACCTTCTTCTGGATCCGGCAAGGGCGGCCAGAATGATAACCAATCATGCGCTTAATCCCCGCCTTCCCGGTTTGGATGAATTGATAAGAGACATTCTTATGCAGACATGGTATGCACCGCATACCGGTAATGGTTATCAGGATCTTGTATTGCAGGCATCCGACAGGGTGGTACTTGAAAAGATCTCTGCTTTGATCACCGGTGATGCGGTGTCACCTGCCGTACATGAAAAGGCATGGAGCAACCTGCTTGAACTACAGAATTGGCTGAAAACTTCCCTGAAGAAGGAAAAAGATATGGCCTGGAAGGCACATTACCAATATGCTGTAAAGGTTATCAATACGGTAAGGGAGAAAGGAGATAATATCCATTACGGGAAACCAAAACCCGTTCCTCCCGGACAACCTATCGGGAACGAGGCGATTTGACCAGTTGTCATACCCGGTATTTTTATCCGAATGTTCCATGGTGTCAGTGAATGTAATCAAAAAATATAAAGCATTATGAACCCTAAAATCTTTCTCGTTTTTCTTTTTGTGATATTATCTTATACCATTTATGGTCAACCTGAGGCTGTTTTGCAAAATACAGAGGTTGCCTCAGAGATAAAGGTTCTTGAATCCTGGATACATGCTCAGATGGAGTATCGTAATCTCCCCGGAATGTCCGTGGGGATCGTCTATGATCAGGATCTGATCTATTCAAAAGGATTCGGATACGGCAATCTGGAGAAAAAAACAGCAGCAACGTCTCAAACCCTGTACCGGATAGCTTCCATTTCAAAAACCTTTACGGCAACAGCCATCATGCAGTTAAGGGATGAAGGAAAGCTCAGGTTAGATGACCCTATCGAAAAATATCTTCCGGGATTTAATATTCAGAATCCTTTTCCCGATGCTCCCGAAATCACTGTTTTTAATCTGTTAACCCACACATCAGGGTTGCCCCGGGAGGCCGGGTTCCCGTATTGGACCAACCGGAAGTTTCCAACCATGAAAGAGATCATTGCGGCATTGCCGGAACAGGAAATGATCTATCCGCCCGGAACGCATTATAAATATTCCAACCTTGGAATGGCTTTGCTTGGTGAAATTGTTACCGTCGCCTCAGGCGTACCTTACGATAAGTATATTACTGAAAATATCTTTGATCCCCTTGGAATGAGTAGCTCCAGCGTGTTTTTAACGGAAAAGGACAAGCAACGGTTAGTCACTCCCTACAGCCATCGTTTTCAGGACGGCTCCCGCCGGGTCATGCCTTTTACCGATGCAAAAGGGCTGGTTTCTGCTGCGAATATTACCTCAAATGTTGAAGATATGGCAAAGTTTATTTCCCAGCAATTCCGGAAAGGGAAACGGGGGAACAGGCAGATTCTGGATGGTTATACCCTGGCAGAAATGCAGCGGATACATTGGCTTAACTCAAACTGGACGAGCGGTTATGGCCTGGGTTTCAGAGTATGGAAAGATGATGTTTATACGGTTGTCGGTCATGGCGGCTGGGTGGCCGGAAACCGTTCACAGATATCCTTTGTCCCGGATGAAAAAGTTGGTGTGATCGTTTTAACCAATGCGGATGATGCTTCTCCGTCCTTTTTTGCAAACCGGATACTGGAACTGATGGTACCGGTGATCCATGAAACAGTTACACCATCTGCAGCAGACAAAAAAGCAGATCCCCGGTGGGAGAAATATATCGGGTTATATACTGATCCGTCGTGGTATGACACGGAAATACTGATCTATAAAAACCAACTTGTCATGAATGGTTACAGTTATCCGCCCGAGGATAGTCCGGGAGAAAATTTAACTGTGCTTACCCCGGCTGGTCAAGATACCTTTAAAATGGATGGTCCCAATGGGAACGGTGAACTGGTTATTTTTAAGCTGGACGAAAATGATAAGGTGGTCAGAATTAAGGTGGGGGAAAATTACATTTTTCCGAAGAAATAGAAAACCGAAAGCCACTTAAACGAACATTTTATCAATATACGTTTTTTACCTGTTTGTGCATATGTCAGTTTCTCTTCCTTACTTTTTGTTACTTTTGGATAGATTAATGCATTCACCTGTAATCCCATAAAAACAACCGATATGCAACCCAAAGTCCTGTTAAAGCTTTCAGGAATGCTCCTGATTGCACTCCTTGCTACTTCTGCCTGTTCTCATCAAAATGCAGGGAGGCAGGTCAAAGATTTTAATTTAAACTGGAAGTTCCACCCAGGAAACATTACCCATGCTGAAAAGTCGGGTTTTGATGATAAGGACTGGCGGGTGCTTCAATTGCCTCACGACTGGAGCATTGAAGGTACATTTAGCAAGGAAAATCCGACGACTCCCGGAGGAGGAGCGCTTCCTGCCGGTATCGGATGGTACCGTAAAACATTTATACTTCCGGAATCCGATACCGGAAAACTTGTTTTTATTGATTTCGATGGGATATATTGTAACAGTAAAGTCTGGATCAACGGACATTTTCTGGGAGAGAGACCTTATGGCTATATTTCGTTCCGGTATGAGTTGACGCCATATCTTAATTACGGTAACAAGAAAAATATTATTGCTGTAAGAGTGGATAATTCAAAGCAACCCGCTTCAAGATGGTATTCCGGCTCCGGTATTTACAGGAATGTCCGGCTGGTCATGACAGGCAATATTTATGTCGATCACTGGGGAACGTATATTACAACGCCGGAAATTACTGAAGATCATGCAAAGATAATCATCAAAACCGTTATCCGCAGCCGGAAAAATAGTGAACAGCATATCACACTTAAGACGATTTTATATGATGCTCAGGGAAAACCAGTGGCAACAACTTCATCTGCGGTGCAACCGGGCCGGAATGGGGTGGATACTGTCAGTCATGAATTACGGATTTCCAATCCCTCCCTGTGGTCGGATGTCCATCCTTATCTTTATAAAGCAGTATCGCTCGTAAAACAGGGGAACAAGTTGGTAGATCGCTATGAAACCCCGTTCGGAATTCGATTTTTCAGGTTCGATCCGGATAAGGGTTTCTTTCTGAACGGTGAAAATATAAAAATCAGGGGTGTTTGTAACCATCATGATCTGGGAGCCCTTGGAGCGGCGATCAATACCAGAGCCCTGGAACGTCAGCTGGAGATACTAAAAGATATGGGATGTAATGGTATTCGCACATCACACAATCCTCCGGCACCTGAGTTGCTGACCCTCTGTGACAAAATGGGTTTTATTGTGATGGATGAAGCTTTTGATGCCTGGGAAAAAGCCAAAAGACCGTATGATTATCATCTCTATTTTGATTCGTGGCATAAAAAAGACCTGACAGATTTTGTGCTGCGCGACCGCAATCATCCCAGCGTAATCATTTGGAGTATTGGTAATGAGATCCCTGAACAGGATTCTCCCAGAGGGGCTGAACTGGGCGCAGAATTAGCAGGAATCGTTAAATCTCTGGACCCGACACGTCCTGTTACTTCTGCCATGAATAATCCGGAAAATGAAAAGAATGCACTGGCCCGTTCAGGCGCCTGTGATCTGATAGGACATAATTATAGACGAAATGATTGGGAGACATTCCATCAGGTTTTTCCGGGACAGATATTTATTGCTTCTGAAACGACTTCGGCTATCGCCTCACGCGGACATTATGATATGCCTTCGGATAGCATTCGCAGGTGGCCTCCGTGGAAAAGAATGGCGGCTGTCTGGAAAGTTGCTGCAAAAGAAGAAAATCCGGATTTTGAGAAATTATTTGCACAGTATCACATAATGAATCCGGGCTTTACCTGCTCATCTTACGATAACTGTAGTGTTCCATGGGGTTCGACTCACGAGGAAACCTGGAAAATTGTCAAAAAGAATGATTTTATCTCCGGTATGTTTATCTGGACAGGGTTTGATTACCTGGGCGAACCGACACCTTATCCATGGCCTGCCCGCAGCTCTTATTTCGGAATCATTGATCTGGCCGGATTTCCTAAAGATGCTTATTACATGTATCAGAGCGAATGGACAAATAAAGATGTTTTACATCTTTTTCCGCACTGGAACTGGAACGGAGGGGATACGATTGATGTCTGGGCTTATACGAATTGTGATGAAGTGGAATTGTTTCTGAATGGGGAATCCCTGGGCACAAGATCAAAACAGGAAGATGACCTTCACCTGGTGTGGCGTGTCCTTTACGAACCCGGCATCTTAAAAGCTGTCGGCAGAACCGGCGGGAAGGAGATCATGACAACCGAAGTTAAAACGGCCGGTCTTCCTGCCAAAATAGTACTGGAAGCGGATCGCTCTGCTATACATGCCGATGGGAAAGACCTGTCATTCATTACAGTTACGGTTACAGATAAAGACGGGATTATGGTGCCTGATGCAGATAACCTGATCAACTTTGGTATAGATGGTGATTTTACAATAGCAGGTGTGGATAATGGTTGTCAGACAAGTCTTGAGTCATTTAAAGCCAATCACCGAAAAGCTTTTAACGGGAAATGCCTGCTTATAGTGCAGGCTCCGGAAAAGGACGGGGAAGCAACCATTACGGCAACATCCGAAGGGCTTGAAAAGGCATCTGTTGTGATTGAAGCCAAATGACTGAACAGATTCCTTTTGATAGTAAATATTTGAATGAATGATCAGAAAAGTAAAAAAACCCAGACGTATGAAAAAAATGAACATGATCCGCATTCCATTTTTCTTTGAAATGATTATGCTCTTTTTTCTGACCGGTTGTATAAAAGAAAAGCCAAAACAAAATGATTATCCGATACATCCGGTTCCATTTACGGCTGTAAAATTAACGGATCATTTCTGGGCACCACGGATCCGGCAGAACCATAACATTACCATACCGATTGCCCTTTACCAATCAACCATAACCGGAAGAATTGAAAATTTCAAAATTGCCGGGGGGATTGACCAGGGTTCATTTTGCTCGAAATATCCTTTTGACGATTCGGATGTTTATAAAATTATTGAAGGGGCAAGCTATTCCCTGCAAACCATCCCTGATCCTGACCTTGAAGCGAAGATCGATTCACTGATCGGTTATATTGGTGCTGCCCAGGAAGATGACGGCTATTTATATACGTACCGTACGATTATGGGTAATAATTCACATCCCTGGATCGGATCGAAACGCTGGGAAAAAACCAATATTCTTTCGCACGAGCTTTATAATCTGGGTCACATGTACGAAGCTGCCGTAGCTTACTACCAGGCCACCGGAAAAAGGAAATTCCTGGATATTGCCATAAAATCGGCTAATCTTGTTGATCACGATTTCGGGTGGGGTAAGATCGAAAACTACCCGGGCCATCAGGAGATTGAAATCGGCCTGGTAAAACTATACCGGGTTACCGGTGATAAACGGTATCTGGATCTGGCAAAATTTTTTCTGGATGTCAGGGGCGGAGGTGAACGGTATAACCAGGCAGATAAAAAAGTTATCGAACAGGATTCGGCTGTCGGACATGCAGTGCGTGCTGCCTATATGTATTCTGCTATGGCTGACGTAGCTGCCCTGACCGGTGATCAGGATTATGTGAAAGCCATAAGCCGGATATGGGAAGATGTTGTTTACCGGAAGCTGTATGTCACCGGCGGAATCGGCTCCGATCCTGCCATTGAAGGGTTTGGCCCTCCCTGGTATCTTCCGAATGAAAGTGCGTATTGTGAAACCTGTGCTTCCGTAGCCAATGTCTTCTGGAATTACCGGATGTTCCTTTTGAAAGGAGATGCTGCTTATTATGATATTTTGGAACGGACAATGTATAACAGTCTTTTATCAGGAATATCACTTTCCGGAGACCGTTTCTTTTATTCCAACCCGCTGGCATCACATGGGCAACATAAACGCCGGGAATGGTTCGGATGTGCCTGTTGCCCGGCAAACCTCACCCGTTTTATTCCTTCTGTTCCGGGATATATTTATGCTACGGATAAGCAAAAATTGTATGTGAATCTGTATATTGCCAATGAGGCCTCCATGGAGATGAAAGGTCACATGGTTAACATAAAAATGGAAACAAATTATCCATGGGAGGGGAGAATTACATTGTCTGTAAAGGAAAACCGTTCCGGGAGATTTGCTTTGGCTTTACGAATCCCCGGGTGGGCTGAAAATAAACCTGTGCCGGGCAACCTTTATACCTTTTCCCGTAAGGAAAGTCAGCTTCCGGTTATTTATGTCAATGGAAAAGAAGCTGCTGCAGAAAATTCCAAAGGGTATCTGATCATTAACCGGAAGTGGAAAACGGGAGATACCGTATCCTTTGAAATCCCGATGCCGGTACGAATCATCCGGGCAAACCAAAAAGTTGAAGCGGACCAGGGGCATTTTGCGTTGCAACATGGACCGGTGGTTTATTGTCTTGAATGGCCCGATCAACCTTCCGGAAAAATATTTGATCTGCTTGGGAATCCAAACGGCTCATTTACGGCGCAATTTGATTCTGCCTTGCTGAATGGTGTTGAGGTCATTAAGACCGAAGGCCTGGAGTTACAAAGAGATGCACAACATTCCGAGTCCTGGGAAAGGGTAACATTGACAGCAATCCCTTACTTTGCCTGGGCAAACCGGGGACCGGGAGAGATGGAAGTCTGGATACCTTTTGAAAAAGAGCTGGTTAATCAGGAGGAAAAATAATCTCCCTTATCTGACAACGGTTTTTTCCAGCGGATCCTGATATTTCCGGATAAGGCTGTCAAGCTGATGATTTAGCTGAGATCTTATTTCCGCATATTCCGGATCGTTGATCACATTATGCATTTCGGATGGATCTTTCTCAAGGTCATAGAGCTCCCATTCATCAATATCATTATAAAAATGGATCAGCTTATATCGTTCCGTTCGGATACCATAGTGGCGTTTGGCCATGTGAATACCGGGAAATTCATAATAATGGTAATAGAGCGCATGACGCCGGTTTTCCGGATGTTTTCCTTCAAGAATTGGAATCATGGATATGCCCTGGATATCTTCAGGGATTTTTAATCCTGCCAATTCAAGGAACGTGGGTGCAAAATCGATATTCTGAACCAGATCGTTATTTTTGGAGCCGGGTTTTATCATCTTTGAATACCGGATTAACAACGGCGTGCGGAATGATTCTTCATACATAAACCGTTTGTCAAACCAGCCATGCTCACCGAGGTAAAAACCCTGATCCGAAGTATAAATCACCATGGTATTTTTATCCAATCCCGTTTCTTTCAGATAATCCAGAATCCTTCCCACATTGTCATCCACCGACCGGATACAGGCAAGATAATCTTCCATATACCGCTGATACTTCCATTTGGTTAGTGAATCGCCTGAAGGAGGATGGTTACGAAATGCTTCGTTAATGGGTTGGTAAACTTTGTCCCATTGTGCCCTTTGATCAGGAGTCATTCTGCCCAGGTTAGCCCGGTAGGCCCTGGGATACCATTTCAGGAAAGGAGTATGCCCGGTTTCGGTTACAATCTCCGGATCAATCTTATTGTCATTACTCAGACCCATATTTTCGCTGATCAGCATTTCAGCTTCACGGGCTGCTGTTCCCATACCTTTGTGGTCGTCAAATAAGTTGCCAGGTAAAGGAAATTTCGTCTTATGATACAGGTCAAGATATTTTTCAGGAGGCAGCCACTCACGATGGGGAGCCTTGTGCTGGTACATCAGCAGAAAGGGCTGCTTGCTGTTTTTCCGTTTCTTCAGCCAGTCCAGGGCAAGGTCAGTGATGATATCGGTAACATATCCCTGCATGCGAACAGTATCTCCGTTTTGTCGGATAAAATCCGGGTTATAATAATGGCCCTGTCCGGGCAACACACACCAGTAATTAAAACCCTGAGGCAGGGATGCTAAATGCCATTTTCCCACTACGGCTGTTTCATATCCGGCTGCCTGCAGCATTTTCGGGAAGGTGGGCTGGTCGGGATCAAACCGGTCGCCGTTTCTCTTAAAACCGTTTTTGTGACTGAATTTTCCGGTGATGATCGAGGCCCTGCTTGGTCCGCATAATGAATTGGCGACAAACATCCGGTTAAAGATCATCCCCTCGTCTGCCAAACGGTCAATGTTTGGCGTAGGAGCCAGTTTGCCGATGGGATAACCGTAGGCACTGATCGCCTGATATGCGTGATCATCGGACAGGATAAATAAAATGTTCGGACGCGTATCAACTTTGTTTTTTGTATAACAGCCGGCCAGGATGAATGGCAGAAGAAAAAAAGGAATCCACTTTTTCATGTGTATGATTTTTTAAACCTGAGGAGTAAAGTTATAAAAATATATCTACGGTTCAACCCGGTATGAAAAGTCCAGTTTCGTCAGTCCTTCCTGGATCTCAGGCGCAGACATGAATAGTTTCCATAATAACCCGCTTCGGTAATTCTCAATCATAACAACAATCGGCCCCTGATCAATGGCGAGGTATCGTTTGGGAAACCAGTCGTATTGAGGCGAAAATGCATCAAAGAAACCATATTTACCCAGGAGTCTGTCTCCGTACTTATCATAGAATCCCCGAATTGCCTGTATCGAATATTCCGGGATATAAGGGATGGATGAAATAGCCGCAGTTGGGGAGATCACTCCTTTATCATCTCCGGGCTGGTGTGCAGCATACCCGACCGATCCGTCGTCATTTCTGGAATAGCTCGCTGTAAGTCCCCAGCAGTCCGGGCCATACCCTTTGTAATGTTCCGGGTTATCAATACACCACTTCCGGTTGATCCGGGTTTGGTTTGCATTTTCCTGCCAGTAATCGGCATATTGATCCTGCAGCCCTTTCGGGTTCAGACCGAGATATGAATAATGGGCCCAGAACAACGGGCCACCATAGGTTTCGGCGTTATTGTGCTTTAAGGAAAGCGAGTATCCGTATGTGGTGACCAGGGTGTCAATGTTACCGTTTCTGGCCCATCCCTCATGGTAAACCTCCGGAGGTATACTCCATACAGGAGATGATGCTGCCAGTATATAATAAATCAGACATTCGTTGTACCCCTGTACAGGGAAATTCATTTCCCACTGGTAATTCGGTGACCAGTGCCAGTACAACACATTTTCTCCGTTCTTTCTAAACCAGGACCATTCTGCCTGGCGCCACAAAGTATCTATTTTTGCTGCCAGTGCATTTTCTTCCCCGGTGCCTTCCCGGAAATATTGCCTGGCAGTCAACAGCCCCTGGAAAAGATAGGCGGATTCTACGCCGTCAGCTCCGTCATCTTTTTCCGAAAAAGGTTTGACCTTGCCGGTTTCCCCGTCGAGCCAGTGGGGCCACATCCCGTGAAAACGGTCGGCTGTGGACAGGAAATTAACAATTTTTTGAATTCTTGCATAACCTTCCGTCCGGGTAATAAATCCCTCTTCAATGCCTGCAATAATGGCCATAATTCCGAAACCCGTCCCTCCGGTGGTAACAATATTCCGGTCGTTTTCGGGATAGATACCGTCTTCATGAATCCGTTCGCGGGCTGCACCGGAGTGCGGTTCAGCACCGTCCCAGAAATATTGAAAGGTTTTTTGCTGTACTAAAGCCAGCAATTCAGTATCGGATAAGGTTTTATGATCCGGTGCTGAACTGTTTTTGTCCGAAGTGCAATAAGAAAGGATAATAATAAGCACCATAAGGGTTACCGGAAAGAATAATTTTGTCATGTTTTGTTATTAATGATTAATGTTCAGTCTCTTCACCGTTTTCCCCGTTTTCCCATCCGGAGATATCCCTTCCATGAACAGGGTATAATCCCCTTCCTCATCGGAAGTATAAAACTCAAAACGAACCGTTCCATCTTTTTGGGTATGTAAACCCGGATTCCAGTAGAGGGTATTTCTAAAATCGGGAAGCCGGCTGTTTTTTAATGAATCCGTGCTATAATCCGGTGAGCTGAAGTTAACGGATTGATGAAAACAGGTATAAGCCTGCCTGAAAACCGGATAACCCGGATCTACAGATGTCAGATTTCCTTTCCTGGTAATAAAATGAATGATGCCATCAAAAATGTGTCTGTCAATAAGATACCTTCGGTTTAATACTTCGATACGTTCCAGGTCGGACGAATTCATATTCAATATCTGATCAATATCATTAAAAGGTGTTCCGTCCACCAGTACCAAAGGATTTTTTTCCAAAACGAGGCCATAAATGTTACTGATGAACTGAAAGTTATTTTTGCCCCCTTTTTTCTTTACATACACATAAGGCACAATCTCTTTGATCGCTTCCCTGACAGAAGTGAGTTGTATATAATCAGCTAAATAAATTGTATTTACAGGTTTCCCATAAAAACTATACAGGACCGGGTTCTCTTTTTTATTCCTGTAGTCTTGCCGGAAAGGTCGATAAATATTCTTTATTTGCATACTGATAATACTTTCGTTTAGTTCTGCAAGCTTACCGGTATCAAGATTGAAGGATCCCGGTAAAAAATGATGAGCGGAATTTATAAAATCCGGATTAAGCTCCACATAATAATCTTTCAGGTCGCTTTTTAATGGCTGGATGACCATTTCCTGTAATCCGGTTTCATTTATCGTAAAGTAAAAACTTCCATCACTGTTTGTTTTGTAGAACTGGCATTTTGCCGCTTTACCTATAAAAGAAAGGACAATATCAATATTTTTTAAAGGTTTGTCTGTCGTGTAGCTTTTCAGGGTACCACTAATCATTTTCCCTTCCAACTCAGGCAGGTTCTGTTTCTTAATCTGATCCGGTACAATGAAATGATTCCTTCCGTATGGATTACCGGGGAAAAAAATCAGATTGTCATTCATATCTGCATGCTGACCAACACTGATTCCGGTACGCAGGCTAACATAATATTTATACCTGTTATCTAAGTTTATCCGGTTTTTATTTATCAGCCATGATTTTGTAACCGACAGGGTCAGATCCGTTTCAACCGGGTTCCCTTCCTGATCTGCGGCACGGATGTATCCCGTAACTTTTTCTCTGGGGCCATACTGTATCTTATCTAACCTGACCTGAAAAACAAGCCGGTCCTCAGGTTCATTATAAAACCACCTGTTCGCCAAAATTCTTCCGTCTTTATCCGTAATCATAAGATTCATTATTCCATAGGGGATATTATTCTTTTTTAAACGGAGTACTTCCGCTGTTTTCAGGGCAGTCTCTTTTATAAATTGGACGATGCCACCTGTACTTAAAAAGAGGTAATACGTTTGATCAGGGGCATTAAATCCCGGACTTTTATTGATCCGGAAAGCAAACGGTGTATCTTTTTTGAGATTTTCAAGAGAAATAACAATCCCTGAATCTTTAATCTGTCCCAGTGGAAAACTCCGGATGCCACCGGTTTTATCAGAATACAGGAGGTTGTAGTTTTCGTCTTTTTCAGGCTTGATATAAAAAGTGCCAAATCCGCTGTTTTCCGTTACAACCAGACAAAGTGTATCCGTTTTTTTATTTACCAGAGCCGCGTTCATTTTTTGTAACCTCCCGGAACGGTCCAATGCTTTAAAATTTACTTTTGATCCTATGCCCGCAACCAATTTTCCTCCTTCCGGATAAAAGAGAAAGGAATCAATCGTAGTATTGTTTGGCCCATTGTTTGACGCAAAGTCGGTTTTATCGGGTTTTTGAAAAGGATTGATAACTGAAATATTCTTGAAAGCAAAATCTTTTTCATCAAAATTCTTCATCCAATTGGTGTAAGCCCGTAATAAATAATGGCCACTGCCAAGCGTGTCAGACAACATCAGATTTGTTGATACGGAATTCTTATCAGCTCTGAGTTTGATCTGCTGTACAGGGTATCCGGTATGATTCAGCAATTCAATATAAACCACTTTGCTTATATTATTTGGTTTTTTAGTGAAGGCATCAAGTTTGTACACTTTTAACCAGACTTGTTCACCAACGATATATATATCACGATCGGTCTGCAGATACAGTTCTTCCCTGTAATTTGTTTTGTTGTACTTATCTATTTCTTTCAGAAGTTCCTGGGATGATGCGGTAAACAGGAATGCCCCGTTTATTATGGCCAGGGACAGTATTTTTAATACCAGGGTGTGATGAAGAAAAACGGCACATACGCCCATCTGTCTTTTTACCCTGACAGATCGTATTTTCCGGAAGGTTCCTTTTTGGGTTTCTTGTACAGGAGAAGTCTTAACAGAATTTTTCATGGCATGTCCACCCAAAAATCAGGTTTGATCGTATCTCCGTTCAGGCTGCAGTCTGAACATTCTTTTGTGGTAAAGGCCATTCCCGTCAGGGAAAGTCCGGTATATATCGGGTAAGCAAAAACGTAACCCATTCCCGTATAAAGATTATAGATATTTTCTATTGATTGTGTAGGTGTTGACTCCACCTGAACGACAGTGCACGGATATCTGTAATTGGGCAAATTTAAGTCTTTAATATCATTTCTGGTGATATATTTTCTTTTTTGTTTGGCGGCTGAAACAGAAAAATACCCCAGTACTTTCTTATCCTGCCTGTTGAGGCAACGTATGTTGCCGGTAACAGAAAAAGGTTGCCTGTCAAAGATGTCTCCACCACCCTCGGATACCTGTTTAAGATTGTTCCAAAACTCATATTCCTGTTTAGATAATGAATATTGTTTTACCCGGATACTATATTGAAGTGTTAACCTGTCTGATCTCGCAGGAGCTATAAATTTCAATGGCATTCCGGTGATCTGATCAGTTTGTTGTGATACCACAGAATGGATTAAAATGTCTTTTGAGTCCCGGTATTCCCAGCACACATGGTTTTTAACGGGGATGGAAATGACCTGTCTTCCGCCTAAATACTGGTAAGCTGCAGGATAGGAGGTTTTAAATTTCCAAACTTCTTCATATTCCCAGCGAAAGTATTTACAGTTGTCATCATTCCTCCCGGTATTGATAAAAATCCTGATGCCGGTCTCTTCTTTGGTGCCGTTGTCAAAGAATGCATTGTCAGGTGTAAAGAAGATGCTGTCTATATCGGGAACGGGAGACATGTAACACGGTGATGATTCATATTCCAGTCCGTCCACTGTTTTAATATGCAAAATGTAGGTGTTGCCTGTTTCCCCGACAAAAAGATCCGGATCAGATCTGTAAATCCCCGGTGCTTCTTCCCTGAAAGCAGCAACAACACCATTTTTGTCCATTACAGTTACCACAGCCTTGGAAACCATAACCGGAAGGGTATCCTTGTCCTGAAAAGTCCTGGATAATTTTATCGTATAAGGTGCTGCCTCATTGGTTATGAGACCATCAACAACCAGTAAAGACTCGTAGTCATTTAGATTCAATACATAGGGGTCAATACAGGAAGTGAGTGTTACAAAAAATATTCCGGCAATCAGGAGGATCCTGTTCATATGTCATTCATCATTACAGCAGACACAAAATTGATGTGTAAAGATAGTAATTATCATCAGGCACGGAGATAACAGGTTTTAAATACACTGGGGAGCGTTCTGTTATTTGTAAATTTTCATGCAAAAAATTATAAACGTATGAAACCTGAAGGAATTTTAATTCATTTTTCTCAAATTATTATCTTAACATTGTATCCTTACATTTAACTTTTGTTTTTTGTCAGATTTACTAAAAATTTGATCTCCCGGTGAATATTAAATTAAAAGTTATATTCCTGTTTTTTCTATTCCTGATCCGGCAACTTTCTTCTGCTCAAAATCCGTATAACAAGATGCCGGAACCTTTCATGACCACTACTTACAAAAATGATTCCATTCGTCAAAAACAATATGGTTTTCTGCAGGGATTGTATGATAGCATTATGAATTTTTCATCAAATGAAGCCCTTGGCGGAAGAGAATACGAGAGCTATTTTTTCCCGTTTATCTCTACTCCTTTAATTCCGGCCATTCCGAATTCTGCAGGCTCCATTATTATCCGGGGTAAAAAATATGACCATGTTTTACTTCAGTATGATAGCTATAAAGACCTGCTTATATTTTACGGGCCTGAACATCAGATAAATGGCGCAATCATACCTGTTGTTCTAAATCCGTTTATTATTGACGGGTTCAGTTTAGATATGTCAGGTAATAAAATGATTTTCAGATATATGGATTTTTCCGATTCGATAACAGACCCTTTAAAAGATGGATATTTTGAACTTGTATATGATGGCGGATGCCGGTTTGTCATTAAGCATAAATCAATCATCGTTATTGATGAAGGGAAGAAAATATTTAAATATAAACCGAAACGGTATATTCTGAATAAGGGGGAGATATATAATATCCGGGGGAAACGGAGTCTTTTAAAAGCACTGTCTGATAAAAGCCCGGAAGTAAAAAAGTTTATCAAATCGGCGGGGATATCCGTTAGCATGGCTGACAAAGAAGAGATGAAAAGCATATTAACCTTTTATGACAGTCTGAAACAGCCATGAAAAGTCTTGTTACTGGCAGAATATGGTGGCTTTGCTTTTTGTGCTCGATACCTTTTCTTACCCGGGGACAGGAGCATAAATTGACCCTGCATCTCCGGAATACCTCTTTTAAAGCATTTGTCGATAGTATAGAAGGGAAAACACAGTTTAAGATTTATTATGCCAACGATTGGGTGGACAGTCTTAATATAAATATCAGTACGGAGAAACAAAGCATTGACCGGATATTAAATAAAGTATTGTCAGACAGCGGAATCACTTTTATCATTACCCCGGATAACAAGATCATCCTTTCAAAAGGATATGTCATTAAAACCAATTTCAGGGAGGAGTATGAAAAGTATTTGGCGCATGCATCGAATAAAGTTGACACGGGTATTTATACTTTACCTGGGGGCAAGAATGTTGCGGAGAGAAAAATAAGTGATGAATTCAGACTTTTCAGGATCGGTAATCCGGCAGAGATGAACCAGGGAGGACAGGCTGTACTTTCCGGACACATTAAAGATGCCAAAACTGGCTTGCCGGTAGTGGGTGCCGTTGTATATGTTCCTAAAATCCGGGTGGGGGCAACATCGGATAAGGATGGTTTTTACGCTCTCGCGTTACCGAAAGGCCGGCATCTTGTTGAATTCAGAACCATTGGAATGAAAACCGCACGGCGAAACCTGATGTTATATTCTGACGGGACATTCAATATCGAAATATTTGAGAAGGTAAATCAACTTGACGAAGTAACGATTACCGCCGAAAAAGAGAATAATGTTCATAACCTGAGGATGGGGATTGAAAAAATAAGTATAAAAATGCTCAGGCAGATCCCTATGGGCCTGGGAGAGGTTGACGTGGTAAAAAGCTCGTTACTGTTGCCCGGAGTCCAAAGTGTCGGGGAAGCAGCAGCCGGTTATAATGTTAGGGGAGGCAGTACCGACCAGAACCTGATATTACTCAATGGCGTGCCGGTCGTTAACTCCGCTCACTTTTTTGGCTTCTTTTCCGCTTTTAATTCGGATATGATTGAGGATGTTACTTTATATAAAAGCGGAGTCCCTGCAAAATATGGTGGCCGGATCTCTTCGGTAATGGATATTAAGCTTAAAGAAGGCAACAAAGAAAAAATCAGGTTCAGCGGAGGATTTAGCCCGGTTACCGGCAGACTTATGGTTGAAGGGCCGGTAACAAAAAAGGCAACTTTTATTCTAAGCACCAGAACAACTTATTCTGACTGGCTGCTTAAACAATTGAATAATATTCAATTGCAGAAGAGCACTGCCGGCTTCTACGATATCCAGGGGATAACCAGTATCGTGATTGATCAAAAAAACAAAATTTCAATATCCGGATATACCAGCAGGGATAAATTCGATTATTATAAAGAAAGTGCTTTTGATTACAGAAATATGGCTGCTGACATCCAATGGAATCATGTTTTCAAACCAGGTTTGTTTGCAGCCTTTTCTGTTATCCGGAGCAACTACGATTATCAAATCAATGATGTTCAGGACACCACGGCCATGAGTTCCATGTATTACAGGCTGGATCAGAGTATTGTCAGAGCTGATTTTACCTGGTTGCCCAATGAAATGCATAAAATTGATTTTGGCCTGAACTCAACTTACTATTGGCTTGCACCGGGTGTACGACAACCCTTAAATGATTTTTCATCGATTGTCCCCAAAAAGCTGGAAGATGACAGGGCTGTGGAAAACGCTTTATACCTGAGTGATGAGTTTAAAATATCACCCCTGATCACTTTGTCAGGAGGTCTGAGATTCAATGTGTATACATCATTCGGGCCCAATGCCGAATTTGACTATTATGAGAATATGCCCCTTTCGGCAGAGAATATTAAAGATACGGTATATTATCACCGCGGGCAGATAAAAGCCTTTTATCCGGACCTGGAATACAGGCTTACCTCCCGTTTCCTCCTCGGTTACGGATTCTCATTAAAAGCCGGGATTCAGCGAATGTCCCAGTATATCCAGATGATCTCCAACACAACGGCTATTTCTCCAACAGATATCTGGAAACTGAGTAATAAATACATTAAACCTCAGATCAGTGACCAGATATCGCTTGGCGTTTACAGAAATTTTAAAAATGATATGATCGAAACTTCTGTGGAGGCTTATTACAAAAAGCTCGGCAACATCATTGATTACAAGGGCGGGGCCAGCCTGCTGATGAATGAGCATCTGGAAACGGATATCATCAACGGGACAGGAAAAGCCTATGGCATTGAATTGATGGTTAAGAAAGTGCGCGGCAGCATTACAGGATGGGTCGGCTATACTTATTCCAGGATATTTCATAAGGCTGACGGGAATTTTGCTGAAGAAAAAGTGAATGATGGCCGCTTTTTCCCTGCAGATTATGACAAGCCACATGATCTTAAGGTTGTGGTAAATTCGAAGCTTTCCAGAAGATTTAACATAACGGCAACCTATGTTTACAATACGGGAAGGCCTATTACTTATCCTGCCGGCTATTATGACTTTGCCGGTGTGAACCGTATTTTCTATTCGGAAAGAAATGCGTTCCGGATTCCCGATTATGAAAGACTTGACCTGGCAGCTACGTTGAACGGTAATCTGAAAAAATACAAATTGAATCATTCATCATTTACCCTGGCTGTTTATAATGTTTTGGGCAGACGAAATCCATATTCAATATATTTTAAGATGGAAAATGGTGAAATGAAAGGGTATAAACTGTCCATTTTCGGTCAACCGATTGTTACCCTCTCTTATAATTTCAGGATTTTCGGGAATGCCAACGGGGATTTTTAGTCATTTGTTTTCAGGATCATAATCCTTTAGAAAGATGATTTTTTTCATACGTTTGGTATGAAATTTCATGTCCGTTATCTTTACGGACAGGTTTTTTTATTAAAGTATTGTATAACTATTATTTAAATTTTATAATGTTGGGTATGACTGATTATCAATCCATCCGTAAAGTTTGTGAAAAAAGCAGTAATATTTCCAGGGCTGTAATTGACGATTTTTTAATTTACTATGCTGCAAGCCATAATAATCTGAATTACAGAATGAACAAGCAGTTTTCGGCCTACAACCATGTTACAAGAGAGCTTCAGAAGGAATTGGTTAATATGCTTGAAGCACAGTATCTTGCACACAAGATATTCAAGAATGAAGGACTTATTGAAAAATATCTGAAGCATGCTGTTTTACAACGTCTTAACAAGAATGAAATTCTGTATCTTGAACAACAGGCAGCACACCCCTGGAGATTCAGTTTTAGTGTAATCAACAGTAATCCGGCAGAAGATTTTTATATTATGGAGGATGTTTTTTCCGGTGAGCAATATACACTGTTTTCTCCCGGAACTACAAAGGTTCTCCGGAAACATTCTGTTCCCTTATGGTTTAATCTTATTGGCTATAACGGGTCATGCTGGCAAAGTTACGGGCCAATAGCATATTATATGGCTTTTGAGCCTGATGATATTTTCTTTTTTGCGTCAATGCTCAGACCCGGTATTGAATATGATGAAGATGTCCTGGAAGATGTGGAGAACAATCCGGTTCCTTACATGATGCTTATTTCCGGAGGAAATTATCCTGTCACGATAAATAAAAATGATTTGTTAGTCCGGACCTTATCGGAATATGATATGGATACGATCAATACATCTGCACTTAGGAATAGCTTCAAAATTGAACATAATGATGAGGCTTACAGGTTTTCACTGAAAGACTGGGATATATTTCCGCATTTTGCCCAGGCCTATTTTGATGAAAAGAAAAGGATTATTGTACTCACTGCTTTTACTGACCGGGGCTTTCATGCACTTGTTTCCGGCTTGAACAAGTTTGGTCATCATTTTTCCGATATCCCCTTTGTCCGGGTAAAACCGTCTATGATCGCAACAGCGGAAAATATTCTTAAAACGGAGATAGTACTAAATGAATATGAGGAAATATTTTCAGATGAAAAGGACACTGAAGATAACGAAGAAATGGAAAAAATAAATGCTTTTCTTACTATGGCTTTGCCTGATATCAATACCGGACGACAACCTGATATTGATGCTTTGGCTGAGAAAGCGGGCGTGGATATAAATACAGCACGGGATCTTATACGTGAAGTTATGAAAAAGTTGGACAACTTCGATAAGCCGTCAGAATAATTCCCACTTCCTGGGCGTCTTTGGTGCTTTATAGTCCGGATTGGTTTGTAGAAGATTTTTTTGTTGGGATTTTAGATAGAACATCTTGCCTTTGCTGAATGTTCGGCGAGGGAGTTACTCGTCCTGCTTTTGCTTTTTTAATAAAATAGGGAACCTATTTTGTCAAAAACTCATCCAGCTCTTTTTCACTGGGTGTATCAATTACCTCTATGGGTTGCGTTGTGAAAATATTCTTACGATCAGTCTTGGCGATGTTGATCATTCGTTGAACATCTTCGTTTATATTCAAAAAATTCACTTCAATATCCAAACTTTCCAGTTTCCTTAGTTCCATTACCAGTTGATGGGCTACGGAACTTGAGATAAAAACAATATCGGAGAAATCAATAGCCAATTCCTTCAAAGCATCAGTATCAAAGTTGAATAAATTCTTAATGGCAGCCCTGGAGGATATACTATTATCGAATTTTTCTTTTAATATGATAGATTTGTTATTCATAACTTTGCTTTATCAGGTAAATATACTAATTACATTATTAAACGTAATTATATATCGAAAAGTTTTGAATCCCCTTTTTTATTCTCATTGCAATTATTGTACCAGGCCAATGAACAGGTAAAGGAAGTATTTTATCATTATAATAAATACTATTCCCACTAAGAATAGTAAAGTCTCCTTGCAATCCAATAGTAGAAATAGCTTTTGATGTTCGAATACCTGATCCTCTTTTATCTCCCTTAGTAGAAATTCCTTCAATTGCAGCTTTTATGGCTTCTGCATCAGTAGTGATATCAGTAAAGACATGCTCTTTATAGGAGCCTAATAATGTTTTACCCGTATCAATTATGCATAAATCCAAATATTCATTTGTGGGATAATATTGTATCAACAACCAACCTCTATTAACTCCGGCATGTTCAATAATATTGTCGGTTATCTCTGAAATTAAATAAAGCATGGCAGATACATATTTACTATCAAGATTTAAATTTTAAAGTTGTTAAACTAACGGATGCAACAAAAGAACAAATGGGAAAAGCTATATTAGATTTTTGGCGTAATCTAGCAACTTATAAAGTTGCACTATTTTATTATGCCGGACATGGGATGCAAGTAAATGGAACAAATTTTTTAATACCTGTTGATGCTCAAATAGAAGATCGCTTATCTGTTGAAATTGAAGCGATAGATGTAAACAAGGTTGTAGAAAAATTTGAATATTATCCCGAAAATATAAACATTGTAATCCTTGATGCATGTCGTAACAATCCTTTTCGCACATGGATGCGAGGTGGTATGCGTGGATTTGCTGCTATGTCTGCTCCGGGTGGTACTTTAATTGCTTTTGCCACTTCTCCGGGTTCTACTGCAGCGGATGGTACAGGTTCTAACGGATTGTATACTGAAAAACTTTCTCAACAAATGAAAATAAACCAACGTATTGAAGATGTCTTTATAAATACCCGGGTAGCTGTTCAGAAAACAAGCGGTGGTAATCAAATTCCACAGGAGTGGTCTCAGCTTACTGGAAAGTTCTATTTTACACAAGCAACATTAAAAGGTCAAGATAAACCATTAATTGGGACAGTAGAAAAAGTAATTATATATGGGAATATAGAATTAACGACTTATATTTCAGGAGTACTGTATTTAGATGGCAAGCGTATTACAAGTGTATCAGCAAATACAAAAGTGCCTATTAGTAGAATATCTACAGGAATTCACCAGCTAGAAATAATTGGTGATGAAAACTGGAATGAAAATATTACAATAAATAAAGACCAAACTACATTTATAACCACTGGCATAAAAGGATCTTTAAGTACAAATGAATTAGCACGCAGCGGAACATTTACAGATCCCCGTGATAACAAAAATTATAAATGGATTAATATTGGCAACCAGATCTGGATGGCAGAAAACCTTAACTATAAGACAGAAAATGGTAGCTGGTGCTATGATAACAACAAAATCAATTGTAAAATATACGGTAGATTGTATAATTGGGAAACAGCAAAGAATGCCTGCCCAACAAGATGGCATTTACCCAGTTATGCTGATTGGTCAAGATTGATCGATTTTCTTGGAGGTTTATCTGTTGCCAGTGGTAAAATGAAAGTACCCGGTTTATTATATTGGAAAGGGTCTAATACTGGGGCCACCAACGAAAGTGGATTTTCTGCTTTACCTGGTGGTTCCCGTAACTTCTATAATAGTTTTTCCGGTATGGGTCTTTACGCCTACTTTTGGTCTTCTACGGAGCTTAATATCGATATCGCATGGGGCCGGTTATTATATTACGGAAGCAATGACATTTACCGTTACGAATACGATAAGAGTTGGGGATATAGTGTACGTTGTATTAAGGACCAATGATGGCTTGCTTGTTGGGCTACTGGAATTATTCCTGAGTTTGTCAAATTGTTAAATATTTGCAAATTTGATTTGTTTTATGGTCATTGAGCGTGGGACAAAGCTTAAGTCCCTGGCTAAACTTCTTTTGTCTGAGTGATTTAGGTAATCTTAAATAAAATTACTGAATTATAATACTCCTTATACCGTATACATGGGATCTTTATTGATACTCCTGAACTTCTGCGGACACAAGTACCAGCATCTCTTGCGGGCTGGTGCGGATCGCAAATATTAAAACGCGATAAATGATGAATGCTGCATCTGCTGAAGAAGTGTGGCGGGTGTTATTCGTTCCGACGAGCCGGGACTCATGAGATGGGAGTGTCCTTACAAGTAAAACAAAACAGCTCTGCTTCGCAGTGTAATTTTTGTTTTTTCCGAAAATGCGAATGCAAGCTTTCTCTTTCCTCCAAAAACAAAAAACCCTTCCTTGCGGAAGGGCTGTTTTGTTTTGTCGTGGAGCTGCGGGGAGGGAGTTACTCAGTCCGCCTTCGGCGTCCCTCGTGAGATTTAGGGATCCTTTACAAGCCAAAGTAAAAAGCAACACTATGTATTGCCCGTTTTTTTTATTTCTCAAAATGCTCGCTCATGCGAGCATGGCTTGCATTTCTCAAAATAAAAAAAAGCCGCTTGCGCAGCCTTTTTGCTTTGGCTTGTGGAGCTGCGGGGAGTTGAACCCCGGTCCAGACAAGAAACAGAAGTGGTTTCTACATGCTTAGTCTGTTATTGATTGTCGGGAACAGGCTGACAACAGACGGCCTACCTGCTCCTTAGCCCCTTTGATCTTACCGGAATGACGGGACAATATTCCGGCCAGCCCTGGCTTTCCTGGTACCTCCGGATCGGACACCGCCGGGCAGGGTTTCCGGGAGATAGCCCGTCCCGGCACCTTGTGCCGGGATTAAGCCCTCACCCATTCAGAGTTTAGGCAGCGAGCGCAAAATTGGTTTCGCCAGTTATTGTTGTACAATCCTGTTTTACGAGCGTTATTGCGTGGCTCGGCATGCTTGCACATCCATTTACCTTGCTGTCTAACCCAAATCAGCCCCAATGTGCACGGCAAAGTTACGAAAACTTCTTTACAGGATATATCACCGCAAAAATTATACCTGTTTTTTAATATTTTTGTACCCTTAACGGATAAAACGGTTTCTAAATTTAAAATAAACCATAAAAACTTCTCTATATGAAACGAGCACGAATTTAGTGAAGTGATTTCATAAACGAAGTGAATAAAAATTTTAAACGTATGAAAATAGGAATACTCAGGGAAACAAAGATCCCGCCGGACAGACGGGTACCATTGATCCCCTCACAGGTGAAACGGTTTCTGGATCATCATCCCGGTGTTTCATGTGTGGTACAACCCGGCCCGGACAGATGCTTTCGTGATCAAGAATACCGTGATGAGGGTATCCGGCTTTCGGAATCACTTGAGGATTGTGATCTGTTAATGGGTGTTAAAGAAGTGTCAACCGACACGCTTATTCCGGAGAAATCATATATGTTTTTTTCACATACGGCAAAAAAGCAATCCTATAACCGTAAGCTTTTGCAGGAGATCATAAAAAAGAAAATCACTCTGATTGATTATGAATATCTGACGGATGAGAATCATAACCGCCTTGTTGCGTTTGGAAAATGGGCCGGTATTGTAGGTGCATACAACGGCCTGCGTGCCTGGGGTGAAAGAACCGGAGATTATCATCTGAAACCGGCACACCGGTGTCATGACCGGCAGGAGATGACCGGGGAACTGAGAAAAGTTAAACTGCCCCCGATAAAAATATTGATCACAGGTGGCGGGCGTGTGGCTCATGGTGCAATGGAAACCTTAAATCCGCTCGGACTAAAACAGGTTGCACCGGAAGATTTTCTGACCCGGACCTATGACAAAGCGGTGATCTGCCGCCTCGATCCTGACCACTACGTACATAGAAAAGATCACGGATTGTTTGAACTAAAACATTTTTTCAGCTACCCGGATCAATACTATTCTGTCTTTTTCCCTTACACTCAGGTTACGGATATGCTTATCGCTTGTCATTACTGGGATCCTGCTTCTCCGGTATTTATTGAGCCGGAAGATTATCTTTCTGAAGGTTTCAAAATAAAAGTTATTGCAGATGTCAGTTGCGATATTGGCAAACCGATTCCTTCTACACTCCGGGCCGCTACCATTGCCGAACCGTTTTACGGCTATAATCCCAAAACCCGGTCTGAGGATGAGCCGTTCTCAGAAGATCATATTACCGTGATGGCCGTAGATAACCTGCCCGGAGAATTACCACGGGATTCGTCTGAAGATTTCGGGAATATGCTACTCGAAAAAGTCTTGCCTTCATTAATCGGGGATGATACAAATGGTATCATAAAGCGGGCAACAATTGCGGCTGATGGGAAACTGAAGGCAAGGTTCATTTACCTGCAGGATTACCTGGAGGGCAGGTAAACTCAATTCATAGTCATCCGATGAGCTCCAGTCATCGGATGACTTGGAGGATACAGATCAAAAAGGGACTGGCAAAGGAATATTTGCTGATATAATACTCACCGAAGCTTTTTCATATCTCCATGATTTTCCGGAGAGAAAAGAATAGAGATTAAAGATTTTTTAGTTTCCGGATAGTCTTTTCCGGTGAATCTGAAAAAAATACGGTATTCCCGGCTACAAGGACATCCACACCGGCTTCTATGAGCTTGGGGGCATTTTGAAGATTCACCCCGCCATCCACTTCAATCTGAAACGGATTTGGACTTTTATCCCGCATTTCCGATAATTTCCTGATCTTTTGATAAGTAGAAGGGATGAACTTTTGTGCGCCGAAACCCGGGTTCACAGACATGATCAAAACCATATCTACAATGGAAAGAACTTCTTCAAGCAGCGAAACAGGGGAATGGGGATTCAAAGCTACTCCTGCCTTCATTCCGGTACTTTTTATATGATGAATGGTGCGGTTCAGATGTGTGCATGCTTCATAATGTACCGTCAATATTGAAGCACCGGTGGCTGCAAAACGGTCAATATATCTCCCCGGATCAACAATCATAAGGTGAACATCCATCGGTTTCCGGGAGATATCTCTGATCCTTTCCAGTACAGGAAACCCAATAGTGAGGTTGGGAACGAAAACCCCATCCATGATATCAAGATGGATCCAATCCGCCTGACTGTGATTAACCATGTTAATTTCCCGTTCCAGATTCAGAAAATCTGCAGACAGAAGTGAAGGTGCGACAAGATGTGACATGGATATGATTTTTCAATCGCTAAAGTAGTGAAATTAAAACATCAAAAGAAATGACCTACTATCCCAGGTAAACCCGCAATCTCTTGGATGGTGAAGCTCCGCGAAGTTTTTTAATAGCTCTTTCTTTGATTTGCCTGACCCGTTCGCGGGTGAGGTTAAACTTAGCGCCTATTTCATCAAGCGTATGGGGATAGTTATTCATAAGTCCGAAATAGAGTCGTACAATATCTGCTTCACGTTCGGTAAGAATTTTTAAAAGCCGCTCAATTTCACTTTTTAAGGATTCATGGATCAAGGCTTTGTCCGGAATGGGGGAGTCCTTGCTCAACAGAATGTCGTATCTGCTTACTTCTTCCTCAGGGAAAGGCGTGTAGTCAATAGAAAGGTGCCGGCCGGAAATTTTCAGGGCTTCTTTGATATCATCAGGGGCGATCTCAAGTGCTTTGGATAATTCAATTATGGTTGGTTCCCTTTCATACTCCTGTTCCAGACGGGAAAAAATCTTATTGATCTTGTTAATGCTTCCGATTTTATTTAAAGGTAACCGTACAATTCTGGATTGTTCGGCCAGCGCCTGCAAAATGGATTGCCTGATCCACCAGACGGCATACGAGATAAATTTGAATCCGCGTGTCTCATCAAATCTAAGTGCTGCCTTAATAAGTCCCAGGTTCCCTTCATTGATTAAATCCGGAAGACTTAGCCCCTGGTTTTGATACTGTTTCGCTACGGATACAACAAAACGTAAATTTGCTTTAACCAGTTTGTCGAGTGCCGATTGGTTGCCTTTTCTGACACTGTGGGCCAGTTCCACCTCCTCCTCGGGAGATAATAACGAAACTTTGCCAATTTCGTGAAGATATTTGTCCAGGGACAATTCTTCACGATTGGTAACCTGTTTGGTGATTCTTAATTGTCGCATGATGAAGCCAATCGATACCTTTTACGGGGAAAATGCTATTGAGTTACAGTAAATTTCCTAAATTCAGACCGGTTCAAAGTTTCTGGTTTGCAGTAAAATGTATTCTGCAACGTCATGTTATTGTTTATGTAAAAAAATAAATCCTTAAATGCCTTATAAACAATACATCGCAAGGAGCTGTCTTTAATTGGGATAAAAAAAGTGTACCGGAGTTTGTGGATTTTGTCTGAAATCCGTAATATTGCAGCAAAATTCCTTGTGATTTCTTTCACTTCCGCCGAATTTATTAATAAATACTGGAGCATTTTGTATCTTTTCTGACTTCAGTTTTATATAACCATATACTATTCAATAAAATATGTACGATATTCTGGAATTAAACAAAAAGTTGGTTACTGATTTGCGTCAGATTGCCAAAGACTTGAAGATTAGAAGGGTAGAGTCTTTACGAAAGCAGGATTTGATCTATAAGATCCTGGATCAGCAAGCAATCCTTGCTTCGGAACAGAAAAGTAACGGAGGACAAAGAAAGGCCTCTTATGTTACGAAGAACGTTAGGAGAAATCAACATGAAGAAGCATCAAAATCTAAGTCTGGTCCCCCCAGGGATACGCCTGTCCTTCTTTTCCATGATAATGATAAAACGGGTATTGAAGAGAATAAGGCCCCTGAAAAACCCTTTAGAAAACGATCTTCCCGTAAATCAGATAGCAAAGAAACTGAGAAACCCTCCGGAAAACCGGAAACTATTGAGCAAAAACCACAATCTCAGGTATCTGCTCCTCAGGAACCCAAACAACCTGAAGAAAAAATCCCGGAGAAATATGACTATGAAGGTATCGTGAGAGCCACAGGGGTTCTCGAGATTATGCAGGATGGATATGGATTCCTCAGATCTTCTGATTACAATTACCTGAATTCTCCGGATGACATTTATGTCTCGCAATCCCAAATCAAACTTTTTAGCTTGAAAACCGGTGATACCATTACGGGAACAATCCGGCCTCCCAAGGAAGGGGAGAAGTATTTTCCGTTGATAAAAATTTTTGAGATCAATGGCCGTGATCCTGATTTCATCAGAGACCGGGTACCTTTTGATTATCTCACACCTCTTTTTCCGAATGAAAAGTTTAAGATTTGTGACCGTGGAGAAGGTAGCTTATCCGTAAGGGTATTGGATTTATTTTCACCTATTGGAAAAGGACAACGGGGATTAATCGTTTCACAGCCAAAGACCGGTAAAACGGTTTTGTTGCAGGATGTTGCCAATGCCATTGCCAAATATCAGCCGGAGGTGTATCTCATCGTCCTTCTTATCGACGAACGCCCCGAGGAAGTTACGGATATGGCACGTAATGTAAATGCCGAAGTGGTTTCTTCTACTTTTGACGAACCTGCTGACAGGCATGTAAGGGTTGCCAACATTGTCCTTGAAAAAGCAAAACGCCTTGTGGAATGTGGTCATGATGTGGTCATCCTGCTTGACTCGATTACCCGTCTTGCACGTGCCTTCAATACGGTTGCTCCCGCATCCGGGAGGATCCTTTCCGGCGGTGTTGATTCAAATGCCTTGCACAAACCGAAACGCTTTTTCGGAGCTGCACGTAATATCGAAAATGGCGGATCACTTACGATACTTGCTACGGCACTTACCGAAACCGGATCGAAGATGGATGATGTGATTTTCGAAGAATTCAAGGGTACCGGTAATATGGAACTTCAGCTTGACAGGAAACTTTCCAATAAGAGAATTTATCCTGCCGTTGATATCAATGCATCGGGTACCCGCCGTGAAGATCTGCTCCTTGATAAAAATATCCTGAATAAAGTTTGGGTATTGAGAAATTATCTTTCGGATATGAACCCTGTCGAAGCGATGGAATTTCTGCGTGACCGGATGTTACAAACAGAATCAAATGAAGAGTTTTTGATTTCGATGAACAGTGATTAATGCGTTTTTGAATGATATGAAGAGCGGTTTTTATCCGCTCTTTTTTTTGCTGATAAAATTCATATCGAAAGTCCATGAAACATATTATTTTTGTATCTCTTTTTAATATGAATACAATAAATAATACATGTTCTATCTAAATACAATGAAAAATGACAAAGGATAAAAGATTTATCACCTGTGATGGTAACTATGCAGCATCGCATATTGCATATATGTTTAGTGAAGTAGCTGCCATTTATCCCATTACCCCATCATCGAATATGGCTGAGAATATTGATGAGTGGGCGGCCTATGGCAGAAAAAATATTTTTGGACAGGAAGTAAAAGTCGTAGAAATGCAGTCAGAAGGAGGTGCATCCGGGGCTGTACACGGTTCTCTGCAGGCTGGTGTACTTACTTCCACGTTTACAGCTTCCCAGGGCCTTTTGCTTATGATTCCCAATATGTATAAAATTGCCGGTGAACTGCTTCCCGGTGTTTTCCACGTGAGTGCACGTTCGGTTGCTGCACATGCCTTGTCTATTTTTGGTGATCACAGTGATATTTATGCCACCCGTCAAACCGGATTTGCCCTCCTGGCATCGGGTAGTATCCAGGAAATTATGGATCTGGCTGCTGTCGCTCACCTTTCCGCCATTAAAACCAGAATACCTTTTCTGCACTTTTTTGATGGTTTCCGTTCTTCTCACGAAATCCAGAAAGTCGAAATCCTTGAAACGGATCAATTAAAAGATCTTGTTGATATGGAGGCTATACAGGCATTCCGTGACCGGGCACTGAGTCCGAATCATCCGGTTACCAGAGGTACAGCACAGAATCCGGATATCTTTTTCCAGGCCAAGGAATCTGTAAATCCATTCTATACCCATGTGGATGATGTGGTGGAGGAGTATATGCAGGAAATCAACAAAATTACAGGACGTGATTATCATCCCTTTACTTATTATGGTGCTCCCGATGCCGAACATGTCATTATCGCCATGGGATCGGTGACGGATACGATTCGTGAGGTCATTGATCATAAATTGCAACACGGTGAGAAAGTTGGCCTGGTAGCCGTTCATCTTTACAGGCCTTTCTCTTTAAAATATTTCTTCAAAGTTATTCCGGATACCGTTAAACGGATTGCTGTCCTTGACAGGACAAAAGAACCGGGCGCCACCGGAGAGCCTTTGTATCTTGATATTAAAGCAGTTTACTATGATCATGAAAGTCATCCGGAAATTTATGGTGGCAGATATGGTCTGAGCTCGAAGGATACCACCCCGGCGCAGATTGTTGCTGTTTATGCTAATCTGAAAATGAAAGAACCGAAGAATCACTTTACGGTTGGAATTATCGATGATGTTACTTTTACCTCGCTTCCTTTAGGCCCTGAAATTAATGTAACTCCCGAGGGTACCTTCGAAGGGAAATTTTATGGCCTGGGTTCTGATGGAACAGTCGGTGCCAATAAAAACTCCATTAAGATTATCGGTGAAGCTACGGATAAATATTGCCAGGCGTATTTTGCCTACGATTCGAAAAAATCAGGTGGGATTACCACATCTCACCTCCGTTTTGGTAATCATCCTATCCGGTCTACCTATCTGGTAAATACGCCTGATTTTGTTGCCTGTCATGTGCCCAGCTATATCTATAAGTATGATATGCTTCGCGGGATGAAAAAAGGCGGGACTTTTCTTATGAATAGTATATGGGATGTGGAAGAAACCAAAAACAGGTTACCGGACAAAATGAAAAAGTTTATGGCTGATAATGATATAAAATTCTATTTGATCAATGCAACGGAAATAGCCAGAGAATTAGGATTGGGGACACGTACAAATACCATTATGCAATCAGCCTTCTTTAAAGTTTCCAATGTGATTCCCTATGACCTTGCTGTTGATCAGATGAAAAAAGCCATTGTAAAATCTTATGGCCGTAAGGGTGAGGAAATTGTCAATATGAACTTTGCTGCTGTGGAAAGAGGTGGTGAGGTAATCGAAGTTACGGTGCCGAAAGAATGGAAAAACATAACGGTCCCGGAAGATAAAGATAATCAAAGTAAACTTCCGGACTTTATTAAAAATGTGGCCATTCCGATTAACAGCCTTGAAGGGGATGACCTTCCGGTAAGTGTATTTGTGGGCAGGGAAGACGGAACTTTTCCTCCGGGTACGACAAAGTATGAAAAAAGAGGTGTGGCTGTTGATGTCCCTGAATGGATTGCTGAAAATTGTATCCAATGTAATATCTGTTCGTATGTTTGCCCGCATGCTGCTATCCGGCCGTTCCTGCTTACAGACGAAGAAGTAGAAAATGCCCCGGACGGTATGAAGGTGTTGACAGGTGTTGGCGCAACAAAAACATATAAATACAGAATACAGGTGAGTCCCCTGGATTGTACGGGATGTGGTAATTGCGTGGATGTTTGCCCGTCGAAAGAAAAATCCCTGGTGATGAAATCACTGGAATCACAACTGGGTGAAGATGAAAACTGGAATTACCTGGATGAAAAAGTGGACTATAAGGATACCGTCGTTGAGAAGGAAAAAACAGTTAAGAATTCACAGTTTGCACAACCGCTGTTTGAGTTCTCAGGTGCCTGTGCAGGTTGTGGAGAAACACCTTATATTAAGCTCGTTACTCAATTGTACGGGGATAGGATGATGATTGCCAATGCCACCGGATGCTCTTCTATTTATGGCGGTTCGGCACCTTCCACACCTTATACTATCGATAAGGATGGTAAAGGACCTGCCTGGGCAAATTCCTTGTTTGAAGACAATGCCGAATATGGACTTGGAATGGCTGTTGGCGTACGTCATATCAGAGACAGAATCGCTCAAATGATGCAGGAGGGTTTGAATGGCAATATTTCGGATGCTGCTAAAGTAGCATTTCAGGAATGGCTCGAAAATAAGGATAATAGTTCCGGGTCGGTTACCGTATCTGAAAAAGTGGTGAAACAGCTTGAGAAAGAAAAGGATCCGCTGGCTAAAGAAATCCTTGCCCTGAAAGATTACCTGGTAAAAAGATCTGTTTGGGTCGTCGGAGGTGACGGATGGGCTTATGACATTGGCTATGGAGGACTGGATCATGTCCTTGCTTCCGGTGAAGATATCAACGTCCTGGTATTGGATACTGAAGTGTATTCCAATACCGGCGGCCAGGCTTCCAAAGCTTCACCCACCGGTGCCGTAGCCAAATTTGCTACCAGCGGGAAGAAAGTAAGAAAAAAAGAACTGGGCGCTATGGCCATGACCTATGGATACGTTTATGTGGCTCATGTTGCCATGGGAGCCAGCAACAGCCAGTTGTTAAAAGCCGTCAGAGAAGCTGAAGCACATCCCGGACCATCCATGATCATAGCCTATTCACCTTGTATCAACCATGGCCTGCGTCGCGGTATGGCAAAAACACAGGACGAAGAAAAGCTGCTCGTGGAAGCAGGCGTATGGCCATTATACAGGTATAACCCGGCCCTTGAAAATGAAGGAAAAAATCCGTTTATTCTCGATTCGAAAGAACCCGATTGGAGTAAATTTGATGATTACCTGAATGGGGAAGTCCGTTTCACTTCGCTGCAGAAATCATTCCCGAAAGAAGCAATCCGCCTGTTTGCACAGGCTCTGGAGGATGCCAAATGGAGGTATAATTACTATAAACGGATGGCTTCCATGGAGTATAAGTCAAAAGAACAAAACGAAAATTAATAGTAGGCTGTTTTTAGTTAATAAAAAAGCCGGGTTTTATTTACCCGGTTTTTTTTACTTACAGATGGCGGTTTTAACGCAGGCCAATTTCCCCGACTGGAGAAAATAGGTTACTTTTGTAATTTAAAATCATTTTAAATAAAGATTTCTGTGGGCAGAATACTTGCACTGGATTACGGAAGAAAAAGAATTGGTATTGCAGTTTCAGATCCGGGGAAAATTATTGCTCAGGGACTGAAGACAGTGCTTGTCAAAGATTTTTGGATATTTCTGGATGATTATGTGCAAAAAGAGGAAATAGATCTTTTTGTTGTAGGATATCCTGTCCAGATGAATAATCAGCCCTCTGAAGCACTTCGATGGATCAACCCGTTTATTAAGCAACTCAGGAAGAAATTCCCTGAAAAACAGATTATCCTGGAAGATGAACGGTTCACATCCCGTATGGCTCATCAGGCAATGATTGAAGGTGGAATGAAAAAGAAACAAAGGGCTGATAAAATGATGGTTGATAAAATCAGTGCCACATTAATCTTACAATCTTTTATGTTGAAAAAGGAACGTGAAAAATGATTTATCCTGTTGCTGTATATGGGCACACTGTCTTACGTAAAAAGGCAATACCGGTTAAGAAAGATTTCCCTGACCTGGATGTGCTCGTAAATAACCTTTTTGAAACGATGCACTCTTCGGATGGTGTAGGACTTGCTGCTCCTCAGGTAGGACTGTCCCAACGGATTATCGTGGTGGATGCATCTCCGTTTGCAGAAGACGAACCGGCACTTGAAAATTTCAGAAAAGTATTCATCAACCCCGTAATTGAAAAAAGATTCGGTGATGTGGTGACCTTTAATGAGGGTTGTCTGAGTATCCCGAATATCCGCGAAGATGTAAACCGGCCGGAGAAAATAAAAATATCTTACTTCGATCCCGAATTTAAACGTTATTCGGAAACATACGAAGGAATAGCTGCCAGGATTATCCAGCATGAATATGATCACCTCGACGGGATCTTGTTTACCGATCTCGTCTCTCCGTTGCGGAAAAAAATCATTGCCAAGAAACTAATTGCGATAAGCAAAGGGAAATTTGAAGTCAGCTATAAAACGATATTGCCTAACCAACGCGTGCTTCAGCGACAGAAATAAAAAAACGGATTGATCCGTTTTTTTTATTATTAATGTGAGATTATTCTATTAGTGTACCGGAAATATTTTTTCCATTTCCTGGGCATTCATCAGGATATCTACGTATTGAGCACGTTTGTATGCGTAAGGATCTTTAACATGCTTACGTGAAAGTTTTCCTCTGAAATCTTCCAGTTGATTATATCCTTTCTTTTCCATCCAGCCGGAAACATCTTTAAGGATAGTTGCCACATATCCGGGTTTGTTCTTATATAGTGTGCTGACAACCTGCACTGCATCAGCCCCGGCAAGGATCATCTTGATTACATCATTCCCTTCGAAAATACCACCATTTGCACAAATGCTGGCATTGGTTTCTCCATAAAGCAACCCGGCAAAGCGCAGGGCAAGCCTGTTTTCCTGAGGATGGCTAAGATTGTAAGGGAAATGCAGTGTTTCCGTATCAATGTTAATGTCAGGCTGAAACAGGCGGTTAAAAAGTACAAAACCATCCACACCGGTATCGGCCATAGCATGGATTACTTTCAGTGCATTGGTATAAAAAGGACTGAGCTTAACAGCAACCGGGATTTTGATATGTTGTTTGATCTTTTTAAGTATATTAACCTGCTCTTCGACAATTTTCTGCTCGTCTTTATTCGGATCCTTGGGAACGGCATAAAAATTAATCTCCAAACCGTCAATACCTGTTTCCTGAAGTTTCTTTGCGTATTCTAACCACGTAGGCTCAAAAACAGCATTCAGACTGGCGAAAACAGGAATATCTATACTCTCTTTAACCTCTTTCAGATGATGCAGGTGCTCTTCCGGTCCTGCATGCTGGAGTTTAGGAAAAAGTGAGGTCATTTCTGCATGTATTTCATTGTACGCCTCAAGGTCCTGGTCCAGCTGCAGCGTTTCAAGCTGAATTTGTTCTTCAAATAATGATTTGTAGACAATAGCTGCAACCCCGGCTTTTTCAAGATCCCTGACAATATTCAGGTCGGTAATCATATTGGATGCACCTGCAATAACCGGGTTTTTAAGTTCCAGCCCCAGGTATTTCGTGGTTAAATCTGACATCGGATTTTGTTTTAAAATGATTGATTTCAAACGCATTTAAAATTAGTGAAGTTTACGCGAATTCCAAAGTGAAACCATGGATTATCTTCATAAAGCTTACAGAATCATTTTGCCTTATGCGTTGACTTTGCTAACTTTATGATGTTCAGTTTGGTAAATTCAAGATACCCTTCCATGAAACCTGCTGAAATTCCAATGTTAAGACTGATCATTCCGTTTGTAACAGGGATCGTTATCGCCGTATCATTTTCGATTCCCTGGTGGATTTTGCTCTTTGCAATTATAGTAATCCTGTTTATTCTGGCCGGTTTTTCATTTCTTCCACCATCTTCCCGATATAAGTATAACTGGATTTCGGGTTTCTTCCTGTTCCTGCTCTTTGTTGCAGGAGGGATTTTGAGAACAGAAGCGGCAAAGCAGGTACGGCAAAAGAACCAGCACCTGTTACAGGCCGATTTTATTGAAGGTGTAGTAACCGATTTTCCGGTAGAAAGGACAAAAACATACCGGTGCCGGGTTAAAGTCAGTACATATCATGAGAAAGATAAATTTCAAAAACCTGCTCAGGCATACATATTACTGTACCTTTATAAAGGGGATAATATGTCCTGTCTGATACCGGGACAAAGGATATGGATCAATAGCAGGATAACATCTATTCCGTATTACCACAATCCGGGAGAGTTTAATTACCGGAGATTTATGCTGGATCAGGGTGTTTACGGACAGGTGTTTGCCTATAAAAACCAATGGGGGATTGTCAAAGGGGAAAAACAGGTTACCCTTACCGGACTGGCTGCAGGTATCAGACATTCAATTGTCGAAAAACTGAAAGAATCCGGCTTTAATGACCGGGAACTGGCAGTAGCTGCCGCCCTGATGGCAGGCGAACGAAGTCTTCTCGATCCGCAAACAAAACAGGTGTTCTCTCAAAGCGGAGCCATGCATGTCCTTGCCATTTCAGGGTTACACGTAGGGATATTATATTATATCCTCTATACCCTGCTGGCTTTCCTGGAAAGGAGCAAATACGGAAGAATATTGAGGATAACTGTGGTTATACTTGTAATCTGGACTTACGCACTGGTCACCGGGCTATCCCCTTCAGTTGTCCGGGCTTCTGCTATGTTCTCATTTTTCCTTTTTGGCGACCTGATCCGCCAAAAATCAAATTCCATGAATATCCTGGCATCTTCGGCTTTTCTGATCTTGCTCATTCATCCTTTTCTGATCCGTTCGGCCGGATTTCAACTTTCATACCTTGCTGTAACCGGAATTATTATTTTTTATCACCCGGTAAGAATGTGGGGAATAACAGGGTTTATCGTCTGGGATAAGATCTGGTCATTGATTGCCGTTTCACTGGCAGCACAGATCGGAACAGCCCCATTGTCCATATTTTATTTCCACCAATTTCCGGTTTGGTTTGTTTTTACCAACCTCCTGGTCATTCCATTGGTTACCCTGATCATTTATGGATTTATCCTCTGGATCATTACCATCCCGATTGCCGGGCTGGCAGGGATAATGACAACCGTATTAAAATTCCTTATCAGCCTGCTGCTGAAATCCGTTACACTTATTCAAACCCTTCCGGTATCTGTAATACCAGGGTTATACCCACAACCCTTGATGGTGCTTTTTTTATATGGTTTGATTGCATCTGCTTTCCTTTTCCTGATATACCGCAGGGCTCTTTCTTTCCTGATCGTTCAGGGGGCACTTCTGGGTATGGCCGTTATCATATTGACTGATCTTTCTTCCCCGACCAGATATTTCACGGTGTTCAATATCCCCCGAAAGTCTGTAATTGGCTTTACCGGGGGTAATAAATCAGTGATTTTTGACCTTTCATCTCCCAGATTATCTGACGCGGAAATGTCGTATTATCTTGGCTTATCTGCCCAGACGGGGAAATCGTTTTTTATAACGGACTGGTTTACGTTCACTCTGCAATCTTTTCCTGCCGGGTTACCGGATGGGTTTTTTATTAAAAAAGGATTTTTCTGTATTGCTGATATAAAAGGTTATTTTTTTGATAGTTGCCGTCCTCCGCTTTTACGACATTTGAATGAATGCCCAGAGTTGAATTACGTGGTTTTTTCAAATAACCGGTGGTGGAATCTTCCCGCACTTCTGGATTGTATTTCGTGCCGTAATGTAATCCTCGATGCAACTGTTCCCGGATATGCAGCAAGACATATCAACCGCATTTGCAGGGAGGCAGGAATTAATGTTTATGATGTAAAACAACGGGGAGCTTTCATGGTGGCGATTTAAAATATCCGGCATAATTCTCCTTAAATCATATACTTTCCATGGCAAATTTTATATTTTTGTGCCGGAAATACAGGTTCTTTAATCCTATATTGTTGACGGGGAGTGTATAAATCTTTGTAAAAGGGACATCGTGAAGATCATTATTGCCGGAGCCGGTGAAGTCGGGAAACACCTGGCCAAAATGTTGAGCCAGGAGAATAATGATATCGTTGTTATTGATCCTGACGAGGAAAGAATTAAAGAAATCGAATCCAGCATGGATATTCTGACTATTGTCGGTTCGGCAGCTTCTTTTGATACGCTCAAAGATGCAGAAGCAAAAAATACCGATTTATTTATCGCAGTTACCCATTTTGAAGAGATAAATATTGTTTCTGCCATTATAGGCAAAAGGTTTGGTGCGAAAAAATCCATTGCCCGTATAGATAATATGGAGTATCTGTTGCCTTTGCACCGGGATATGTTTCATCAATTGGGGATTGATTATCTTATCTATCCGGAATTGCTCGCCGCCAGGGAAATTATTTCGCTGATTCACCAGGCCGGGACAACAGACTTTTATGATTTTACAGGAGGACGTCTCTCTCTTTATGTGATCCGTTTGGATGAAGAGTCTCCCATAATTGGAAATTCTCTTCTTGAAGTTACGGATAATGATAAACCGGTGGATTTTAGAGCCATTGCTATTACACGTGATAACCAGACAATTATCCCCAGGGGAACAGATCGTTTCCATCTTAACGATACGGTTTATATTATTGCCAACCGGAGTGGAATGAGCCAATTGTCCCGTTTTACCGGTAAGGCAGAATTGGATGTAAAAAATGTTATGATCCTGGGGGGTAGCCGCATCGGAAAGCGTACGGCACAGGCTCTGGAGAAATCCTTTAATATTAAATTAATTGAGGTTGACCGTGAAAAATGTGAGCAACTGGCTGATTTTCTCGAAAGTTCACTGGTAATCAATGGCGATGGCAGGGATATTGACTTGCTGACAGAAGAGGGACTACAGGATATGGAGGTCTTTATTGCCGTTACCGGTAGTTCCGAAACCAATATCCTTTCATGTCAGCTTGCTAAAAAGATGGGCGTCCCGCGTATCATTGCCGAAGTCGAAAATATGGACTATATCCCCCTGGCAGAAAGTATCGGCATTGACAGTATTATAAACAAAAAACTGATTACCGCAAGCCGGATCTTCCGCTTTACTACAGCAGCAGAAGTGTCAGATATAAAATGTCTTACAGGCACTGATGCTGAATTGCTTGAATTCGTAGTCAATAAAGGAGCCAAAATTACATCAGCGCCGCTTAAGGATCTGGATTTCCCAAAAGATGCCATTGTGGGAGGTGTTATCCGTGGAAAGCACAGCTTTATAGCCAAAGGTGATACCTTGATAAAATCAAATGACCGGGTGGTGGTTTTTACCCTTCCTGATGCCCGGGTAAAGGTCGAAAAGTTGTTTAACTGATCTGTTATGATTAATAAGAGGATCATTTTAAACATCCTCGGACTTTCCATCTTTATTGAAGGTCTGTTCATGTTATTCCCGATACTGGTGTCATTGATCTACCAGGAAAATGATCTGAAAACCAATGTATTTGCTTTCTTGATAACAACGGTAACAGGGTTTCTCCTATGGATGAGTACCCGTGTTCCGGAAAATGAAATTGGGAAACGGGATGCTTATCTCATAGTCCCCACCGTATGGATTATGTTTTCTTTGTTCGGTGCACTACCCCTGTACCTGGGTGGATATGTACATGGATATACCAATGCGTTCTTTGAAACCATGTCCGGATTTACAACCACCGGGGCATCTGTCATTGCCAACGTCGAGGCATTACCTCATGGTGTCCTTTTCTGGCGCAGCCTGACCCATCTCCTCGGAGGGATTGGAATATTGATTATGTTTATTGCGATCCTGCCCTTTTTAGGAGTGGGAGGCAGTCAGCTTTTCCAGGTCGAATCCGTTGGCTTTACAGTGAATAAACTCCGGCCCAGGGTGCGGGCTACCGCAAGGGCTTTATGGATTATTTATCTTTCCCTGGTTTTTGCCGAAACAATATTTCTGATATTGGGGAAAATGCCGGTTTTTGATGCCCTGTGCCATTCTTTCGGAACAATTGCTACGGGAGGTTTCTCAACAAAAAACAACAGCATAGCCGCATATTCACCCTATATACAATATGTTATCATAATTTTTATGATTCTTGCCGGAACCAATTTTACATTGCATATGCAGATGGCCCGAGGAGAATGGAAAGCTCCTTTCCGTAATCCGGAGTTTCGTCTGTATCTTATATTCCTGGTTACTGCCGGTTTATTTATTACTGCACTTATCATTATTTTTCATGATGATAAGCCCTCAAGTGCTTTCCGTGATGCTTTTTTTCAGACGACAAGTATTCTTACCTGTACGGGTTTCTCTACCGTTGATTATATGAAATGGTCACATCAACTTTGGTTTTTTATTTTTCTGTTGATGTTTATTGGGGGCAGCTCAGGTTCTACGGCAGGGGGTATAAAAGTGGCCAGATACCTGTTGTTTTTTAAGAATATGCGGCTACAGTTCCAGAGATTACTGCATCCCAAAGCGGTATTTAGTCTGAAAATCGGTGATCTGACAGTTACAAACGAGTTGATGTCACGGACTTTTGCCTTTTTTGTTGCCTATATGTTTACTTTTGCCATAGGTACCCTGATTTTGCATTTTAACGGGTTGGATACGGCTTCTGCCATGGGCGCAGTAGCGACAACAATGGGAGGTATAGGTCCCGGACTGGGTTCAGTAGGACCCGCTTCAACCTATGCTGCCGTGCCGCTTTTCGGGAAATGGGTGCTTTCTGCGCTGATGTTGCTGGGACGGCTGGAACTTTTTGCAATTATGATCCTTTTCTCCCGGGTTTTCTGGTCGAATAAATAATCATGTATGATAAATAAACGCCTGATCATCCATATCCTTGGCTTTCTCCTTATGGTCGAAGCCGGGTTTATGTTACTGTCTTTCCTGATCTCCCTGCTTTACCGGGAAGGTGACCAATGGGCTATTCTGGTTTCTGCCATTATTACGGCAGCCGTTGGCATAATTACTTTCTTCCTTACCAGAAAGTTCAAACAGAAAATGGGGAAACGTGACGGATATGTTGTCGTATCGCTGGTATGGGTAGTGTTTTCCTTTTTCGGAACCTTGCCCTATTTGCTTTCAGGAGCTATCCCCGGCCTGACCAATGCTTTTTTCGAAACAATGTCGGGTTTTACCACTACTGGCTCCTCCATCCTCAATGATATTGAAGCGTTACCTCATGGCATCCTTTTCTGGCGCAGCATCACCCAGTGGATGGGCGGGATGGGAATTATCGTCCTGTCTCTGGCCATACTCCCGGTTTTAGGGATTGGCGGAATGCAACTATATGCTGCCGAAGTTCCCGGACCGGTACCTGATAAACTCAGACCCAGAATCAAAGAAACCGCGAAAAGATTGTGGGGAATATATATAATATTTACCCTGGCCGAAGCATTGCTCCTGATTTTTGGAGGAATGAAACCCTTTGATGCCGTGTGCCATTCCTTTACTACTATGGCTACCGGCGGGTATTCTACCAAACAAGCCTCCATTGCCTACTGGAGTTCACCCTATATCCAGTATGTGATTATTTTGTTTATGATCATTGCCGGAACCAACTTCAGCCTGTCCTATTATGCCATGCATAGGCAGTTCAGAAAAGTCTGGAAAAATGAGGAATTCAGGTGGTATATCGGGTTTATACTTCTTTTTTCAATTGTCGTGATGGTTTTCCTGATGATCATACATGGTCAGCGCTTTGAAGTTTCTTTACGTAACGGCCTTTTCCAGGTAGTATCCGTGATGACTACTACCGGATATGTTACCTCTGATTACCTGAGCTGGGAACCTTTCCTGGCGATTATACTTTTTGGTCTCATGTTCTTTGGTGGTTCAGCGGGATCAACAGGTGGCAGTGTGAAAATAATGCGTATCGTACTATTGTTGAAGAATAGTTACTACGAGTTAAAAAGACTCATTCATCCCAATGCCGTTATTCCGGTCAGATACAATGGACACAATGTCTCACCGCGTATTCTTTCCAATGTACTCGCTTTTGCGGTTTTTTATATCCTGATTTTCAGCATCGGGGTAATCCTGATCTCTGTGACGGAACCATCCGTTGATTCGGCATTTGGCGCAGTAGCTACTACGTTGGGCAATGTAGGCCCGGGACTGGGTAGTGTCGGTCCTATGGGTAATTTTTACCACATCTCCGGTTTCGGAAAATGGTTCCTTTCTTTCCTGATGATGCTTGGCCGTCTTGAATTGTTTACGGTGCTGATCCTGTTTTCGCCGACCTTCTGGAAAAAATAAACGGGTTTGAAGTTAATATTGCAAAACTCCCAGCCCTTCGCGGATAACTACCGGTTCATCACCTGTGCAATCGACTATGGTTGTCGGATGATTATTCCCCGGCCCGCCATCAACAACAAGATCGACAACTCCCTGGTACTTTTTAAAAATAAGTTCAGGATCGGTAATATAGTCAATAATTTCGTCCTCATCATGTATGGAAGTTGTCAGCAACGGCCGGCCCAGTTTCTGAACAATAGCGCGTGTAACATTACATGCCGGGATGCGCACGCCAATGGTCTTTTTACGATTTTTGAACATCTTCGGGACCTGGTTGCTTGCCGGAAGAATAAATGTGAAAGGTCCGGGTAGATTTCTTTTTAATAACTTAAAGGTGGTTTTATCCAGGGGTTTGCTGTAGTCTGATATCTGACGGAGATCTGAAAAAATAAATGAAAACCCGGGATTTTTCGGATTTTTTCCCTTGATCCTGGCCAGCTTCTCCAATGCCCTGTTGTTGGAAATATCACATCCCATGGCATATACCGAATCGGTAGGATAGATGATAATACCTCCTTCTTCAAGTGTGTTAACCACATGAATAATCTGCCTTTGTCCGGGATTTTCAGGGTGAACCCTGATCAGCATTTTTGTTCCTGGAACCATGTTTTTACTGGAATCTCCCTGGATTTTATCAGGGGAATGTTTATAACATAAATTTCCTCGAAGATAGTAAAGCTATGTGAAAAAATCCCATTGACCTCTCCTTATGCGTAATCAGTTATTTTACCAAAAGTTAATTTTAAGGTAACTTTTACTTTAAAGACCGGAATTATGTTTGTAACTGCGAAGGAAACAGGTTAGTGATTATTGTTTTTTCGCTATATGGGTATTCAAAAGTAGGGTAAGCCGAAGTTAGTGGAATATCCCGGAAGGCCGTGTTACGGCCTTTCCAATAAGAAAAAATGGGTAAGCTACTTATATCGCACCGCTACAACCGCCTACCCTTGCTACCTTCCGGTCCTGGGGGAGTTCAGCAGGAGCTGGTCGTATAAGACTTACCCGGTACAAAATTACAAACTTTCCACACAGCGAACAAATCTTTTTACACGACATCGTTGAATCGTAAAAATCTGGTATATTTGCTAAAAACCAAAAATTGATTGACATGGAAACAACAAAAACATCCGTTTGGAAGGGCACACTTAACGCAGGCCTGATCCTGGGATTGGTATTAGTTCTTTACGGCTTGATCCTCTGGTTCTTTGATCAAAGTTTAAACAAAACATTAGGAGCTTTTTCTTATATTATAATTATCGTCGGGCTCTATCTGGGAATCAAAGATTTCCGGGACAACAGCCGTGGCGGAGTGCTTAGCTACGGCGGTGTCATCGGGACAGGTACTGTTATTTCTCTTTACGTTGGAATTATCGGTGCAGTTTTTGCCATAATTCTTTACAAATTTATTGATCCGGGACTGATTGATAAGCTTATTTCATTTTCAGAACAAAAATTAGTTGACCGGGGTATGACGGATGAACAAATTGAAATGGCCATGAAGATATCCGGCAAATTTATGAATCCCTATTTTATAGCGATCAATACACTTTGGGGATATGTCTTTATTGGTGTTATTATTTCATTGTTCGAAGGTATATTTCTGAAAAGAGAGGGAGAACCTGTGTTTGACCATCCTGTAGAATCAGAAGAATAAAATCCTGTTGTGGATCTTTCCGTTGTTGTTCCGCTATTTAACGAAGAAGAGTCCCTGCCCGAACTGGTGGCATGGATTGAAAAAGTGTGTACCGGCCAGGGGTACAATTTTGAGATCATCCTGGTGGATGACGGCAGTTCGGATGGATCATGGAAAATTGTCAGGGAACTGGCAGCTTCCAAACCGTTTGTAAAAGGAATTCATTTTCGTCGCAACTATGGAAAATCTGCTGCTTTGCATAATGGTTTTCAAACAGCAAAAGGCGATGTGGTGATTACCATGGATGCCGACCTGCAGGATAATCCCGATGAAATTCCTGATTTGGTAAGAATGATACGGGAAGAGGATTATGACATGGTATCCGGATGGAAAAAGAAACGACATGATCCGGTAACCAAAACCATTCCCAGCAAGCTCTTTAATTTTACGGCCAGGATGGTTACAGGTATCAGATTGCACGATTTCAATTGCGGCCTGAAAGCTTACCGGAATGATGTTGCGAAGTCTATTGAGGTCTATGGCGAAATGCACCGTTATATCCCGGTGCTGGTACAACAGACAGGTTTTAGTAAAATCGGCGAAAAGGTTGTTAAGCATCAGAAACGAAAATACGGGGTAACCAAATTCGGACTGGAGCGGTTTATCAACGGATATCTCGATTTGATTTCCATAACCTTTATTACCCGCTTCGGAAAACGACCCATGCATCTTTTTGGTTCCCTCGGAACCCTGATGTTCTTTGTCGGTTTTGTTGCTGCGCTTTGGCTGGGAATAAAAAAAATGTATTTTCTGCACAATCATATTGCCGCACCCCTTGTAACCAGAAGCCCTTATTTTTATCTGGCACTTACTGCAATGATCCTCGGCACCCAGCTGTTTCTGGCAGGGTTCCTCGGTGAGCTGGTTTCACGGAGTTCTTCTGACAGAAATATTTACCTGGTTGATCAAACCGTAAATCTTGAAGATTGAAAAACCTGATCATAGGCCCGGCTTATCCTTTGCGGGGAGGAATCGCCAATTTCAGCCATGCTCTGGGACTGGCCTTTAAAAAGCAGGGAATGGAAACCGGTGTGGTCTCTTTTTCATATCAGTATCCTTCTTTTTTGTTTCCCGGGAAAACACAAAAAGATATTTCCTCGCCTCCGCCTCCGATACCTGTTTATCCGTTGATCAGCTCGGTGAATCCTTTTACCTGGAAACCTTCTGCAAAGTTTATTCTGGAAAAGTCGCCGGATTTTATCGTTGTCCAGTACTGGACTCCTTATCTGGCACCGGCACTGCGGGGAGTGGTGAAACGACTGGGATCGAAGAAACCCTTCCCTGTAATCGGTCTGACCCATAATATTACACCTCATGAAGGAGGATTGATGGACCGTTATCTTACCCGTAGATTCCTTTCTCAATGTGACGGATTCATTACACTCTCAGCTACCGTCAGGAATGAACTGGAAAAACTGTATCCCGGGAAACCCGCACATTTTATTCCGCATCCGGTATATGATATCTTTGGTGATCCTGTGTCACAGAGCGAAGGGATCAGGTATCTGGACCTCAATCCTGCATACCGGTACCTGCTTTTCTTTGGTATAATCCGCCCCTACAAAGGGCTGGATATTCTTCTCGAAGCACTTTCGTTACTCAGGGATCATGACCCGCCGTTGCGCCTGATCATTGCCGGGGAATTTTATGATAAAAAAGAAAAATACATGAAAATGATCCGGAAGCACCATCTATCGGAAATGATCATCATGCATGACCGGTTTATCCCCGGAGAAGAAGTAAAATATTTCTTTGCCGCTTCCGACCTTGTCGTTCAGCCTTACCGGACAGCTTCACAAAGCGGGATTACCCAGATGGCATACCATTTCGGGAAACCGATGGTTGTTACCAGGGTAGGCGGGTTACCGGAACTTGTGGCCGATGGACGAACCGGCTGGGTATGTGATACCTCTCCGGAGGCGGTGGCTGATGGCATCCGTAATTATTTTAAAATTTCCCGTCCTGGTGAAATACGGAACAATATTCAAATGGAAAAAAAGCGATTTAGCTGGGAGTCCATGGTAAACGGGATGGTCGAAATGGCTGCTGAACTACAATAATGATCCTTTGGCAATTCGCTGCAGAATTTTCAGAACATAACGGTCGACGGGAAATGCCAGGTCACTTTCCGTTAAATCCGGAAGATAAGCCCAGCGCAATGATTGCCCCCGTTCCATGCTTGTGTCAAAATCAAAACGGGTTGCAGAAATACGGATCACAACCGGATCAAGGAGTTTTATTTTATAATAAATTGCAATAACCTGGTATCCTTTGTAAAAGAGTGATTCCTGGAAAAAATCCGTGGTGTACACATGGTCTGTAACCTCAATTTCCTGGCCATATTCTTCCAGCATTTCCCGCTTCAGACACTCCCGGGTTCCTTCGCCATATTCCAGCCCGCCGCCGGGAAATTTGGTGAAAAGTGTATCCATATATTTTTCGTCACTTACTAAGATTTCGTTCTTATCGTTTACAACCAGTCCGTAAACTCGAACCGTAAACTTTGGAATTTTTTCCTGCATGGTAGTTGTTCCATTATAAGGGCTAAAAGTTATTATTATCCAATGCCCGTTTTCTGCCGGATAAGTGTCAGAATCCGGTCTTCCTCTCCGGGAGTAAACCACCGGATATCCGGATCCTTTCTGAACCAGGTCAGTTGTTTACGTGCATAACGCCGGGTGTTACGCCTGATCAGGTCTATGGCCGTTTCCCTGGTAATCTCTCCGTCAAGGTAAGCAAACAACTCTTTGTATCCGACAGTATTCAGGGCATTCAAATGACGGTAAGGCATGAGAGTACGGGCCTCTTCGGTCAATCCTTTTTCCATCATTTTATCTACGCGTGCATTGATCCTGTGGTACAACTCATTCCGTGCGGGTGTGATCCCGATTTTCATCATGCCAAAATTTCTCGGTTTTACATTGCGCATAAGAAAAGATGAGTATGGTTTTCCTGTCATGACAGAAATCTCAAGGGCTTTCAGTAACCTTTTGGGATTACGCAGGTCAACCTGAGCATAATATTCCGGATCGAGCTTTTTCAGCATACTTCTAAGCGATTCGATCCCTTCAGCCTGATATTTTTTTTGCATGGAGATACGGATTTCCGGATCTACCGTAGGGATGTCGTCAATCCCACGGCATACGGCATCAATATAAAGGCCGGAACCTCCTGCCATGATTACGGTGTTCATTCTTGAGAAAAGAGAATCCAGCAGGATCAGTGCTTCCTGTTCAAACATAAAGGCATTGTAATAGTCATGGACAGACCTGTGTCCCATCAGGTGATGAGGGATCCCCTGTTTTTCTTCTTCTGTAGGCACGGCTGTGCCAATGGAAAGTTCACGGTACACCTGCCGCGAATCGGCCGAAAGGATCTCGGTATGCAATTCCTTTGCCAGTTTTACCGCCAATGCGCTTTTCCCCGACGCTGTCGGACCAAGTATGATCACCAGTAAACGGGACATGCTTTTTCAGGTTTTTACAAAGATAGAGGAAAATGCATGAATACTTTTCCTGTTTAAATGTAAGGATGGAAGCCTTGGGATTAAACAAACCGTAAATCAAATATCCGGAAGATCATCCAGGTTTTCGAAAGAAATACCATCTTCTTCGTCCAGATCATTATCGGGAAGAAAGGAGAGGTCGTCATCCAGTTCCATTTGTGCGGGTGGCTCTCCCTCCGAGCGTATGCAACGGGGGTAGATCATCCCTTTCTCTGATTGACCGGTATGCACCAGCTCAATAAAGAAACCACGGTTTGACAAATAATCGAAAACGTACAGTAACCGGTCCAGTTTTTCAATATTGTTATCTTCCAGGGGGAACTGCCTCATTGTCCTTGTTCCCGGATCATCGGTCATATTAATTACCGGAATCTCTTCCCCTTTTTCCCAGGTATCGTCGGTAAGAAAAAAAGAAGCCATCTGCGAGATATCATAATTCAGGTTTTCCTGAATGGCCAGATGAAAGTCCTGAAGTGTCTGGCCTGCACAGACCTCAAAATCCCGGACAAAATCATCATCCCCGCTATATAGCAACCTGAATGTATATACTTTCTTCACCAATAAAGCTTTTGACTAAGTTAAGATTTTTTTTACGGAAATTAATAATGATCAAAGAATCTTTTCCTGCCCGGATGATCAGAAAATACATGATAGTGGAGGGAAACGAAGCGGATACATTGAAATATCTACGTAGTTAAAACTACGTAGATAAATTCTTGTAATACGAAGGTTATGAACTTGTAATAACAGTTCAATATTATCTGTTATTTCAATAAATATGATTTATACTTTCTTTTTGGAGGATGCAAAAAACGGTTTTCAAGGAATGGAAAGGATAAACCGGATGGTATCCTCACGGTCGGCGTAATCATCGAGGGCCGGAAACTGGGATTGTCCGAAAGGAATGGCTCCCGGCCATTGTACTGAATCGGCAACAATACATTGGATCTTATCATGCATTTCAGTGAGATAGGTATGCACTGTTTTCGTATTTCGGTAGGATTGGTAATAGATCACGCCAACAGGCGAGGCAATACCGGTATGTTCGGTAAGGAGGATATTTCTGCCGTCAATGTAAACGGTCCCCTCCATAGCTAAATTTGCCCGCTGGTAAAGCAGGTTATGACGATAGGAAGTATGATTACTGATTATGTTAAACTTTTCGAAAGCCCTGAATAGAAGGGTAAAATCATAATTGTCAGGGACGAAAATTTTTGATACACTACGGCATCCCAGCCCGTAATAGCGGAAAATATCATCGGACAGGCTTTCGAGCTGTGCGGATGATTCGCTGCCGTTGAGAATGGCAAGGCTGTTCATGTTTTTTCTAATCAGAGCCGGTATCCCACGGTATAACCACGAAAAATGACGGGCGGTGTTATCCGAACCCGTGGCAATGACGGCATCGATTCCTGAAAGTTTGTCTTGCGTGAAGGCTATATCGTCGCTGAAACGTGGTTCTATTGCTATTAGTTTATTGGCAACGGCTTCATGTAAGCCTCCGTCCCGGGTTGATGTTTTCCCGAAAAACCGGTTTCCTGTGATCAGCACCGACATGAAATCATGAAATCCCACCAGTGGAATATTACCGGCCATTACCACACCGATCTTTTTTTTATTTCCGGTATGATTCAGTTCAGGATATTTATGCAGCCAGCTTTCTATGGCCGTACGATCCATAACTTTTCCCAGTGCATAGAAAGAAAAAAGTATGTTTTCCCTGTCAAACCAGGAGTTAATCTCCCGGATAGCGTCAAAGGATGCAATAAATGCTTTCTCTTTGTCCTTAAGTCCGGCTTCTTCTGCTGGTGCATGTCCAATCCGCCGGAAAACTTCCCCCAGCTTTGCAAAAGCACTGATACGCTCCTGAAGATCCATAACCCAGGTGTCTTTTTAAGCCTGAAAGTAAGCTTTATTTTCATGCCCGGCAAATCCGGAAACGGCCGTGACCTGAAGCAACCCAATCTGTCTGCGTTCCTATCCGGACTCTGTACAACCGGCTAAAAATCCGGGCATTGTGTACTCGGGCATATCAGATCGTCGATCAGAAATGATGCCACGAATACACGAATTAGATTCGAATATGGCTTAAACGTTTCGTTGGGATTGAATTTCCAGGATGATGCAGCGAGGGCTTCGCTTTGAGCGAAACCCTTGCTTCGCCACCATTATTAATGGATAATTTTTATAATTTTATAATGCTCAGAATTTTATAAATAAATAAAAAGCCGTAGTTGTGGTATTTGAAGAAGGATATTTATATCATATTTACAATCAGGGTAATAATCGGGAAGATATTTTTTTTTCAAGGTATAATTATTTATTCTTTTTGAATAAGATTAGGAAATACATTCTTCCTTATGCTGATCTTTTAGCCTGGTGCCTGATGCCTAATCATTTTCATTTATTGGTATTGGTTAAACATATTGAATTAAGCAGCGAGGGCTTCGCTTTGAGCGAAACCCTCGCTAATAGAAGAAGTTTTAATGATTCTATAGGGCTTATGTTAAGATCTTATACAAGTGCTGTTAATAAACAATTAGGAAGATCAGGATCATTATTTCGTAAGCAGACAAAAGCTGAATGTCTGAATTGTCCCAAAGGCTTAACACCTTCATTTATCCTTAAAAACGGAGTAACCCAAATAATAACCACTCCGGCAGCACAACAATATCCGCAGATTTGTTTTAATTATATTCATATGAATCCTGTCAAAGCGGGTTTGGTTCATCGTCCTGAAGATTGGGAGTTTTCTTCTGCTATGGAGTATTCCGGACTTAGGGATGATAAACTCACATACCGAAATACTGCAGATGAGTATGGGTTAGTTTATGAATAAGACATCCGCAGTGAGGGCTTCGCTTTGAGCGAAACCCTCGCTTTGCCACCAATGATCATTGATGCAACTGGAAATACGAATAATATTACTTTCAAATGTTTCATGATAGAGAGGTGATACTATTTTTCGATATAGTTACTACCTTTCAATTTTTCCCTCAAAATGCATTTCTTCTCTCAGATTTTTTTTTCTGCGCCAGGCAAGCACAGGGAGTGGGACAATTTTTGCCTCACCCCAGTTCTCAAGGGTCTCTTTGTCGAGTTTGGATTGTTTGATCAGGAGGTTGTAGTATTGCAGGGCTTTGGGTTTGTCGTTCAGGTGTTGTTCGCATAACACACCCATTGAATAGAGCAGGGCAGGGTCGCCCGGGTCGAGGGCATACGATTCCCGGTAGTTGTCATATGCTTTAATCCAATCTTTCGTGACATAGCTGGCATTACCCATTCCGGTAAGCACGGGAATACTGTCAGGTGAGTAACTCCCGGCTTTCCGGAACGAGGTGAGGGCATCCCTGTACCGCAGCAACCCCATTTCGGCCCGGCCTTTTAAATTCCAGGCCCAGGTAGCTGTGGTATCTGCTTCCAGGATGCTGTCTGTCAGACTTACGGCACGTTTGAATTCCTGATTGTATATAAATCTTTCTGATTTCAGTCTCAGATTGTTTTCCTGGCATAACGACGAAAAGGAAAACATCAAAACAAGGGTAAACAGTCCGGAACGCTTCATCAGGTTTATATCTCTGTTCCTGTTTATACAGGATATTATTTTTCTTTAATTCGGATATCAACAATTCCGTTGGCTGCCTTTTTACCGAATTTTGTTTTAAGATAATCAGTCGGATGGGTTAAAACAGTAATACGTGCATTTTTGTTTTTTTGATATTTTACGGCTTTTTTCCATGTTGTTTTCTCGCCATTGATCAGATAAAGATATCCTGCTGATTTATCAAAAGGCGGTTTGGGTGGGGCAGGGGCTTCTATTTTAGGAATGGGAACAGGTTCTCTTGTGGAAATAAATATTACTCCGTCCTTTGCTTTGTCGCCATACCAAATTGCAGCTTCTTTCCCGCTTATTGAACTGACATTTTTAATAGAATCTGCATTCAGTTTTTTTACTTCCTCCTCAGTTGCTTTCCGGCCGTCAATAAAGTAGAGTATTTTTTGTCCCGGTTTCTGGTAATGGATTCCTGATGCCGGCTCATTTCCATGATCCAATACAAAAACGATTGGTGTTGTCATCTGAACCCGCACCGTGATCCCCCGTTGTCTTCCGGGCGTCCATCTCGGACTTGAGCTTACAACCCTGACCGCTTCGGCATCCAGGTCGGGATCTACTCCCCGTACTACTTTTACATCGGTAACATTCCCATGATTGTCAACGATCCATTGTACAAAGACCTTCCCTGAAACACCTCTTGACGCAGCCGATTCGGGGTATACGATATTATCAGCGATATACTGTCTGAATTTTTCAACATCCCCTCCCTGGAATTTCGGCATCTCTTCGACAATAAAAAATGTTTCAGTATTTGATTCTTTGTCCTGGTTTTGTGGAATATCTTCGAGGATCAATTCATCGTTTTCAGGATTACGGGTAACTTTACGATCAGGTTTTGCCGGTTTTGGGGGAGTCTTCCCCGGGATCCAGTTTATCGTGGAAATCAGGATTACACCGTCCTTATTTTTATTACCATATTGTCCGGCAGCTTCTTTTCCGGCAATTACCTTTACACCTCCTATATTATTAGGATCAAGCTTCCTGATATCTTCAAATGTTGCTTTCTTCCCGTCAATAATATAAACCACATTCTGCTCCTTCGCCAGATTTGAAGAACTTATATAAGGTTTATCTTTTTCTTCCATAACGAAAACGATCGGAAATGTATATGCTACAGCAACATTTTTTCCGCGTTGTTTGCCCGGTGTCCAGGCTGGAGAAGCGCTGACAACTCTTTTGGCCTCCTGGTCAAGCAGGGAATCAACACCCCTCACAACACTTACATGTCCTACATGTCCGTCTGGTTGAACTATAAATCGGACAAATACTCTTCCACCGATTCCTTTTTCTGCTGCTACAACGGGATATTCAAGGTGATCGGCAACCCACTGTCTGAAGGTACTGATATCCCCGCCCTGGAATCTGGGCATCTCTTCGACAATGAAAAAGACCTCTCCGTTGGTGGTATCCCGGAGCGCTTCCCGGGGTGTTTTATCCAACGTAAAAGTTATGGGGAAGGTATAGGCAACCCGGACGTTATGTCCCCTTTGTTTCCCGGGCGTCCATGTCGGGCTTGACCGAACCACTCGGACGGCTTCGGCATCCAGCAGCGGATCGGCGGTGCGAATAACCTCAACATTGCTTACCCGGCCGTCTGCCTCAACAATAAAACGGATGTACACTTTTCCTTCAATTCCCTGCCTTTTTGCTTCTTCGGGATAACGAAGGTTTTCAGCAATCCATTCACGGAACCTGTTTTCATCCCCGCCCTGGAATCCGGGCATCTCTTCGACGATGAAAAAGATATCTCCCTGCGTTGTGTCCTGCTCCGGTGATACTTCTCCATTGTTTTTCGATCTCTGAATGCTTAGAATTTTGGATTGATCACCAACTATGTCTCTGAAATTGATATAGCTGGCAGGGTCCACGAATTTCCCGTTTTTCAACAGGGCAAAATGCAGGTGGGGATCGCTGGAGGGAAGCCCGGAGTTTCCTACCGTGCCAATGACCTCTCCCTGTTTCACTTTCTGTCCTTCCGTTACTTTAATCTGATCAAGATGGTCATACCTTGACTCAAGGTTTCCGGAGTGGAGGATTCTTACCTCATTGCCGAATTTCCCGTTCGGTTTTGCCCGGGTAACCGTTCCGCCGGCTGTAGCCAGTACCGGGGTTCCTTTTTGTGCTTTGAGATCAACACCAAAATGGAACTTTCTTGTTTTGTATACGGGGTGAATGCGCATACCGTAACCGGAAGTAATCGTTGTCCCTTGTGGCCCGGAAATGGG
>JAADHC010000020.1 GCA_013152085.1 Chlorobiota bacterium | reverse complement strand
TTTACAAGGCAGGGAATGACTAACTCCGCCCTTCAGGGCGGTACATTGGAGAAAGATATTAACCGGGCTTCAGCCCGTAACCTTCCCGGAAGCCAAAGGGCTAAAGCCCTTTAGTGTGGAGTTCCGGTGGTCACCGGCATAAATGCCGGAGTTAGTCAGGTTGGAATGCTGATTATTATTGTGTTCCTGATGCCGGATATTAAAAAGTTAGCGGTAAGAAAACCCAGTAAGGCAGGTTGTTCTCTTATTTGTGTTGATATTATTTTTACAAGGCAGGGAATGACTAACTCCGCCCTTCAGGGCGGTACATTGGAGAAAGATATTAACCGGGCTTCAGCCCGTAACCTTCCCGGAACGTTGCTATGTGAACATGATTAACTGTACTTCATGAACCCTGTCCCCGGAGCTGAGAACCGATAACCGTGAACGGAGAATCTGGAACCATTCTTTTTTGTATTTTTATTCACCCAACCAAAACTATAAATCATGGATAACAAAGATATTTTTATTGTAGGTGCTGCCCGTACTCCTTTAGGCAGCTTTGGCAGTTCACTTGCCTCATTTTCAGGTGTTAAACTGGGGGCCATTAGTATTAAAGCCGCCCTTGAGCGTTCCGGGCTTACTCCCGATCAGGTTGATGAAGTATACATGGGCAACGTGATGTCCGCCAACCTGGGCCAGGCACCCGCCCGCCAGGCTTCGCTGGGTGCCGGAATACCTGACAACGTTCCCTGCACAACCGTGAATAAGGTTTGTTCTTCGGGGATGAAAGCGGTAATGATCGGTACACAGACCATAAAAACGGGAGACAATCAAATCGTTGTTTCCGGCGGGATGGAAAGCATGTCAAATGTGCCCTACTATCTTGACCGTGCACGGTTCGGAATGAAAATGGGACACGGACAGGTGATTGACGGGATGATCAAAGACGGACTGTGGGATGTATATAACGATTATCACATGGGGAATGCCGGCGAGTTATGTGCGCGTGAGCTTAAGATATCCAGGGAGGAACAGGATGAATATGCCATCGCTTCCTATAAACGTGCTGCTGAGGCAACTGGGAAAGGGTGGTATAAGGATGAGATCGTCCCTGTATCCGTTCCGCAACGAAAAGGTGATCCCCTGGTTGTTGATAAGGATGAGGAATTTACACGGGTTAAATTTGAAAAGATCACTTCGCTTCGTCCTGTCTTCGACAGGGAAGGAACCATTACGGCTGCCAATGCTTCCACCATAAATGACGGCGCTTCAGCTACGGTGCTGGCTTCGGCAGATGCCGTAAAGAAAAATAACCTGAAGCCGCTTGCGCGTATCATAACCTATGCCGATGCTGCCCAGGCGCCCGAGTGGTTTACCACTGCGCCGGTGCTGGCAATAGAAAAAGCGTTGCAGAAAGCAGGACTTACACTGAAGGATATTGATTTCTTTGAGATCAATGAGGCCTTTGCAGTAGTGGTGCTGGCAGCCATGAAGAAGTTGTCACTCTCACACGAAAAGGTAAATGTGCATGGTGGAGCCGTTGCTCTGGGCCATCCGCTGGGAATGTCCGGCAACCGGATCATCGTCACCCTGATGCATGTCCTCAAGCACCACAACGGAAGATATGGCATTGCCGCCCTGTGTAACGGTGGTGGCGGCGCTTCGGCTGTGGTGATCGAGAACCTGATGTAACGGGTGTTCCTGTAACCTTCAGGTTGCTCCCCCGCGCAACGCTGTCAGGATACCCTGCCGGCCTTTAGGCAGGTTTTACCCGTCCGCTCCGCCTGTCAGCGTTCCGCAAAGCGATGTCCCTTGTCTACCGGCAGGCAGGCTGACAATGTGGAACGTTTGTTTGAGCCCACCTTTTTGTACTATAGCGTCTTTTCTGTCCTGGCGGTTTCATTTGCAACTTTTTTTCACCGCAAAGGCGCTATGACGCAAAGAAACGCGGGGACAAAATGAACTTGCATTAGATCTCTTGTCGTATCTTAGCTCATTTCCGTCTTTGCAGTAACCAGATTAATTTTATTTCGAAAGTGATTTGTTTGGGGTATTCGCTTCCCAGCCCCTCCTCTGTCACAAGAGGAGAAGACTGTCTGGGATTTTACATATTAAGTCATATATGTACATGTCAATGCCGTGAATTTGACCGCCCGGCTGAGACCGTTCCTGCCCGAATAACTTCGTTCAGGCGGGCGGACGGGTAAGGAGCTCATACGAACGGATGTTAATCCGGACATACGAAGCGACGAAGCAATCTTAACGGACTTAACAATGATATTTCTCAAAAGAAGAAGTTCGAAAAACTACGCTCAACCCTGCGATCATTTTTCAATAAAATATTTGACTGTTCCAATACTGTAAGGCACAAATATACAATGAGTAATAAAGTATTAACTACGTAGTTATCTACGTAGTTAACTACGTAGATAATTTATTCTGCTTATCCGAAAAAAACTAAAAAACGAAGAGGTTAAGTGATATCTGAAAAGATTTTCATTTAGTCATTGTATCTTTATGCCTGTAAAAAAAGAACTATGACCATTATCGAAAAAATTCTCGCCACACATTCCGGAAAAGAGAAAGTTTCTCCCGGTGAGATCATTGATGTTTTTATAGATGTCAGGGTGGCGCGTGACTTTGGCGGAGCCAATGTCGTGAAGAATATGGAGGATAACGACCTGGACCCTGTGGATCCTTCCCGGACATTTTTTACGTTTGACACAAACCCTACCGGCTCTGATCAGAAATATGCCACTAACCAGCAAATCTGCCGTATCTATGCCCGCAAACACGGTATTAAAGTGTATGATATAAACGCCGGAATCGGGACCCACCTGCTGATCGAAGAAGGCCTGGTGTATCCGGGAGTTACGGCCATCTCTACCGATTCGCATGCCAATATCCTCGGTGCCGTAGGAGCTTTTGGTCAGGGAATGGGTGACAGGGATATTGCGGTTGCCTGGGCCAAAGGGTCCGTGTGGTTTAAAGTACCTCCGACCGTGAAACTGGTTCTGAAAGAGAAATTTACCGAAGGCCTGACTGCCAAGGATATTACCCTGAACCTGCTGGCACGTTTCGGGACAACTGAAATGCTGGGTAAGGTAGTGGAGATTTACGGAGATGTAGTAGATCATCTCAGCCTCAGCGAGCGGATCACCATTGCATCCATGGCCACCGAAATGGGAGCGATTGCGATCATCTTTCCTCCCAACGATGAGATTATTTCCTATTGCAAACTAAAAAGCGGGCGTGAAGTGATACCGGTATATGCTGATGAAAATGCAGTATATGAACGTCTGGTAGCGCTGAATGCCTCCACATTTATCACCAGAATTTCCCGTCCCGGCAAGCCTCATGACGCAGTAGATATTTCCGAAACAAAAGGAAGAAAAATTGATTCCGGTTTTGTAGGAAGCTGTACTAACGGCCGGATCGAGGATATGCGGGCTGTGGCTGCCATTCTTAAAGGCAGGAAAGTGGCGCCGGGTGTTGTCCTGAAGATTGTTCCGGCTACCGATCAGGTATGGATGCAGTGTATGGAGGAGGGATTGTTGAAAATCTTTAAAGAAGCCGGTGCCCTGGTTTCCAATGCCGGCTGTGCCGGATGTGCTTCCGGACAGGTGGGACAAAACGGCCCCGGAGAAGTGACCATAAGCACCGGAAACAGGAATTTTCCCGGTAAGCAGGGCAAAGGAGAAGTGTACCTGGCCTCTCCGGCAGTGGTGGCTGCCTCGGTTGTAGCTGGCTACATTACTGTTCCTGAAGAAATTCCCGACAAACCGGCTGTCTTTACCGTTGAAGAAGAAGGCCGGGAAAAACAACACAGAGAAACACATCATGTGAAGAAGCACGAAGAAAAACCGGTTGTCCTCACGGGCCGCGTGTGGCTGATTGACCGGGACAATATCGATACGGACATGATCGTTATCTGGCCATTACCGACCAGAAAGAGATGGGTCAGTATGCTTTTGATAATCTTGAAGGGTATACACATTTTGCCCGTGAAGCCAAACCCGGTGATATCATCATTACCGGTGAGAATTTCGGAAGCGGAAGCTCACGGCAACAAGCAGTGGATTGTTTCAAAGCACTGGGCATTCAGGTCATCCTGGCCCGCTCATTCGGTGCGATCTACGAGCGGAATGCCATCAATGCCGCTTTCCCGGTACTGACTTATGATAACCTTGATTCATTGGAAATAAAACAGGGAGATACGATTCGCGTAAACCTGCAGACCGGTGGGATAAGAAACCTGCGGAAGGATAAAACGGGAAATGTGAATCCTTTCTCCGATGTCCAGATGGAGATTTATCAGAACGGTGGGCTGTTCTGAAGGATGATTGCTGAAGGTTGAAGTTTGAAGTGACAGACCGGACATTGAGTGCTCCGAAGGAGCGTATCGAAATGTCCGGGAGGAAGGAGAAAATGCAGAAGTAAAAAGGAAGAATGTAAAGCACAAAAACCAGGAACCAGGGATGCCGAAAAACTGCAAATCTGAGATTTGCTTAGTCTTTCGAGCATCCGCGAAAAACAACGAAAATCGAAGATTTTCTGTTTTTCGGGACCAAGAACCAAGAACACCAAGAACCAAGAACCAAGAACCAAGAACCAAGAAACCCATGTCATCTCAGACTTTTGCAGAAAAGATTTTCGGAGCGCCGGCAGGAACGATTGTTTTTCGTCAGCCGGACATTGTACTTTCGCATGATAATACCGCCAGTATCCGGAAGACCTTTCAAAAGATGAACGGAGAGCGGATCACTCATCCGGAACGTCTCCTGGTGGTCCTCGACCACAATGCCCCCCCGACAACCTCTGCTCTGGCAACACAATATCAGGAAATCCGTGATCTGGTGAAAGAACAGGGAATCAAAATGTTTTATGATGCGGGGCGTGGAATCTGCCACCAGATCATGTCCTGTCATGCCCGGCCGGGGATGGTGATCGTAGGCAGTGACAGCCATACCTGTACTGCCGGGGCCTTCAATGCCATGGCTGCCGGTATTGACCGTACCGAAACAGCCGGCATCTGGAAAAGAGGTGAAACCTGGTTCAGGGTTCCCGAAAGTATCAAAATTACGCTCCATGGCAAGCTGAAACCGGGTGTTTATGCAAAAGATATTTCACTGTGGATCATCGGGATGATCGGATCAGCCGGTGCCAATTACCAGTCGATCGAATATCATGGCGACGGTGTACAGACATTTGGTATCCCCGAAAGAATGACCCTGGCGAATCTCGCATCGGAAATGGGTGCCAAAAATGCGGTATTTCCACCTGATAAAGTACTGGCAGCATTTTATGGTAAAAATTCGGTTCAAGGCGTCTGGGCAGATGAAGAAGCAAGTTATACCCGTGAACTGGAGATCGACCTGGATGAGATTTATCCGTTGGTAGCTGCCCCTCACCAGGTGGACAATGTCAGGGCGTTGGCTGAAGTTACCGGGACGCCGGTGCACGAAGGACTGATCGGAACCTGTACCAACGGCCGGCTTGAAGACCTGCGTATTGCTGCAGAAGTGCTCAAGGGGAAAAAAGTAAAAGAAGGATTCCAGTTGCTGGTGACACCGGCATCACGAGAGATCTATCTGCAGGCAATGCGCGAAGGGATTATTGAAATATTGGTTGAAACAGGTGCCAATATTCTCACACCGTCGTGCGGCCCCTGCCTGGGTACGGGACAGGGAATCCCGGCCGATGGTTATACGGTGATCTCAACCGCCAACCGGAATTTCCTGGGCAGAATGGGAAACAAAAATGCATCTGTTTATCTGGCTTCGCCTGCCACCGTCGCCGTTTCTGCCATCACCGGGGTCATTACCGACCCCAGGGAAAATCCGGGAAAGGAAACCTTTCCTTATCGCAGAACCCCGTCCCGGACGATTACAATTCCTCAAGGTGATAACCGGAAGTATGATCATGTATGGGACTATACTGATATTAATGATCTCAATACCGACCAGATGTTTGCCGGAAACCTGACTTATAAAGTGCTCAGTTCCGATCCCGAAGCCATCCGGCCGCACCTTTTTGCCGGTTTTGACCCGGCATTTTCTGAAAAGGTAGAAGCCGGCGATATTATCCTGGCCGGGGAGAATTTCGGATGTGGCAGTTCACGTGAGCACCCGGCGGTGGGGTTGGCTCATGCAGGTGTCCGTGCTGTTATCGTCAAATCAGTAAACCGGATATTTTTCCGGTCTTCGGTAAATCAGGGCTTAATTCTCATTGTCCTGCCACAGGCTGTCGAAGCCTATTGTCGTGGCGATAAGGTAGAAGTTGACCTTACACAGGGTATCGTGAAGGTAGGGAAGAGATCTTTTTCCTTTAATCCGCTCCCGGAAAAACTTATGGAGATCATCCGGAAAAAAGGACTGGTAAACTGGATAAAGGAAACGGGCTGAGGGATTCAGTTCTCGATTCTCGGTTTCTGCTTTATCCGCCGCAGACTTCAATAACCCACATAACTATGCGAAGGAGGATTCCTTTTACCTTTGAACTATATTCCTGACGACAGCCCAGCCATCCGGCCTGTGTCAGGATCTTTGCTTGCGCTTCGACCTTAATCCTTCTGCTTCTTTACCTGGACCGGATCTCTTTTCGCATAAATGGTACATAAGCAAATACAAAACATGCCACTGTTGCAGAGATCAGCGCCGTTAGATGCGGCCAGATCAGGAAAATACTTTGTCCCAGGGGTAGTGGCCCCGGAATGGTTCCCTGAAGCTGTTCCATGGTTAATGGCCCGAGACTTCGCACCGTAGGGGTGAGTAATGTAGAAGTGGCCTCACTGAAAAGTACATTAGGTGCCAGCCTCAAAAGACCAAGCCTAAACTTATCAAAATTGATGGCCTGATGGGCTGATGCCATAGCGGAAGATGGTTCTATGGCTTTGGTAATCAAATTAATGATCATTGGGTAAAAAATAACAAAAAACAGCCACACAGCTAGTCCGGCCAATGCGGATGTAGCCGGTTGGCGGAATTGTACGGAGAAGATAATAGAGAGGTTCAGCCAGAAAGCTACATAAATGATACTGAGGAGGATAAAAATAAGAATACGTATAAATTCTTCAGCTGTGGGAGGGATACCTATCGAAATAATGCCAATGCCCATCACCAAAAAAGCCAGTGCAAAGAACATTACACTGATCACAAACAGAGATGCTACAAATTTTGCATTGATAATAAAATCACGGTGAATGGGTTGAGCCAGCAGCCGGCTCAGTGTCCCTCTGCTCTGTTCCTGATTAATTGCGTCAAATCCCAGACCGATGCCCAGCAAGGGCCCGAGAAAACTGACGTACACAATATATGGTGGAAGTGTCCCGTCAGAAATGGTATAGAGCTTTAGAAATAAAAATGAACCGGCAGGATCATTCGGATTTATGGCAGAGGCAATATTGGTTAATGCCGTATAGAGTGATCCCAGGGTGGTTAAAGCGATAATCGAGATCAAAATGATAAACCGCAAGCTTCTTACCTGATCGGAGATTTCTTTTTCTACCATAACCCGGAAGGGGTTCCGGTGTTGCGTACCGGTCTTTTTCCGCTTTTTTTCTCCGGGACGTAAGAAAGAACGAAATAGTCCTGATAAACCCGGTTTTTTATTTGCCGGAATTTGTTTTGCCAAATCATTCATCATTTGCCTCTCCTTCAAAATAACGGTAATAGATATCTTCCAATCCGTATTCCTTTTTGGTCAGATAGGTCAACTCAAACCCTGACAGGACAAGCTCCCGGGCGATACCGGAAGAAATATCACGAGTGCATCCCACATAATATCTGCCTTTTTTTTCTTCTACGGTGAGCACACCATCCATTTTCTGCAAAATTTCTGCCGGATGATTTTTCCGTTGTCTTTCTCCGGTTTTTGAATTTCCGGCAATACCGACTTCCACAAGATAAGGACTGTTCCCGGCCAGTTTCTTTGACAGTGAATTTATATCCCCTTCGGCCAGCAACTTACCTCCGACAAACAGTCCAACCCGGTCACAGACCTGTTGTGCCTGGTAGAGTTGATGAGATGAGAACAAAACCGTAATATCTTCTTCTTTACTTAACCTGACAATCATCTCAAGAAATTCCCGGATACCTGCAGGGTCAATACCCATGATCGGTTCATCCAGAATGATTACTTCCGGATCTTTAATCAGTACGTCGGCAAGTCCGAGGCGTTGTCGCATTCCCCGGGAATAGTTTCCGGCTTTTTTATGGATATGTTCCGATAAACCTACACTGTCAAGTAATACTTCTGCTTTTTCTATCGCTTCTGTTTCTGTCATTCCATTCAAACGTCCGGTATAGACCAGATTCTCCAGTCCGGAATATTTGTCGTAGAATCCTACATCTTCAGGCAGATAGCCTACTTTTTTCTTTACCTCAACAGGAAAACGGACGGAATCTGTTCCACATACGGTTACCGTTCCGGAATCCGGCTCAGTCAATCCGAGTATCATAAGAATGGTGGTCGATTTCCCGGCCCCGTTCGGTCCGAGAAGGCCAAAAATCTCTCCCTTGCCAACGGACAGGTTCAGATGATCCACGGCGGTAAAGGTTCCATACCTTTTTGTCAGACCAACCAGTTCAATAATACTTTCGGCCACGGTTTACCTCCTTCCATATTTTTGGAACAGATAATACACGCTTCCTAAGGCAATTACAATAATCAGTATTCCCAGCCAGCCCATGAGCATGGGGGTTTTGACAGAGAATCTGTATGTGATCTGAGAATATATCTCCGGTGCTTTTGCCGTTATTTTCGTTACATAATCACCGGCAATAGCTTTTTTATCCGCTTTTATGGTGGTAAGAACCTCTGTAGACCGGCCGGGATCAAGTTCTTCCACCTTGCCAGGACTGAAGGTGACTTCCCAGTTTTCAGGTGCTGCATAACTGAACTTTACATCTTTCAGTTTTGCAGATCCCGTATTTTTTAAAAGTAACATGACTTTTTTCTCATCACCGGCGGTAATATGGGTACTTAATAATCCTGTAGGTGTCGAGAGTTCCATCCTATAAGAACCTGTGATGACAATTTCCAGATTCAGTCGGGCAGAGGTGGTATTCGTTTCTGCAAGTACGGGAATTTTATAAGTTCCGGCTTCCACCTGATGACGGGGATGGATTTCTATGGTCATTTTTACCGAGTTATTGGGCTCTATTTCAACCGATGTTGCCTCTTTGTAATTGGGTTTGAAGACCACTTCCCAGCCACGTGGGGCTAATGACCTGAGGGCATAACGCTGTTTTACCCCCGTACCGTTTTTTAATACGGCATTAAATGTAAATCTGGCATTATCACGACCCTCCATGTTTGCCTGATTGCTTGTAAATTCCGTTTTATAGGTTCCCTGTTTTGATACAACCACATTTAACGGTAATGAATAAAAGCCTTTTGCAACCACGTTGAACCGGTAGTTCCCTTTTTTAACTTTGAACGGAACATTGACGCTCAGGGATATTTTCTTTTTTTCACCCGGGAGAATAGCGATTTGCCGGATATTCCAACTACCTGATTTTAAAAGCCAGGTCCAATCTTTTTGTATCCCTGTAACCAGAAGATCAACATTCTGACGTTTCCCGCTATGGTTAATCACATCGATGGAGTAATCTATTTTCTGACCGGGGGGAACGGAAATCTTTGTGTATGGGGTATACAAGGTTACACTTTGTGCAGTTAAAATTTCTGAAATCATTAGAATCCCTGCTACCGGTAAAAGGGCGAGCCTGCTGAGTTTCGTAAAAAATGACATATAAAGATCCTCCTTAATTTTTTAGACATTTAAAACGAAGGACAAATTTATGATGTGTTTAAATATTTATCAAGCCCCTATAGCGAGGGAAAGTTGTCTATGAAGCCTGAAACTTGTTGTTATTAAATGGATTAAAGGTTAGTGTTAAATTTTGTTAAATCAGTGAGACTATGATCTTAAAAGTCGCAGACGCATTAAGATCATTTAGTCGAACTGATCCCGACAGCGCAGCTCGTCGGGATCTTTCCCCGGTTGAGAAGCATTTTCAAGCTCAGGTGTGAATCAGGGAATACCATAAGACTATGATCATAAAAGTCGCAGACGCATTAAGATCATTTGTCGAACTGATCCCGACAGCGCAGCTCGTCGGGATCTTTCCCTGGTTGAGAAGCATTTTCAAGCTCAGGTGTGAATCAGGGAATACCATAAAGGTGAAACATTTCCGGCGTCTGTGGTAGAGAAGGTTAATTAATTAAATTTGAGCTTTTGGTTTTATTCCTATCCCGGGATCACCGGAGAGGACCCAGTACCCATCTTTAAAAGTAAGACCGGTAAAGGGATCGTTCCTGATCAAAAGATTTCCATCAAGGTCGACCCACCGGGCCAATGACTGAAGTTGTACGGCTGCTGCTATGCCTACGGAGCTTTCAATCATGCAACCTAACATGATATCCATATTGAGAAGGCGTGCGAGGTGTGTCATCCTGAAAGCTTCCAGTAATCCACCGGATTTCATCAGTTTGATGTTGATTCCGTCGTAGGCTCCGGCAATTTTCAGTACATCTGCCGATGTATTTACAGCTTCGTCAGCCACAATCGGCACCGGCGATCGTTCCCGTAGCCAACGTGTTTCATTAAGCATCCCGACAGGCATGGGTTGCTCAATAAACTCAATACCCTGATTTGCCAGCCATTCAATTTCGCGGATGGCTTTCTCTTTGTCTTTCCATCCTTCATTTACATCTACCCGGATGGGTTTGTTACTTACGCTACGGATGGCTTCTATGGCTTCCTTATCATTTTGTCCTGTGATTTTAACCTTCAATATTTTATAGGGCCGGGCCTCTTGTACCTTTTGCTTCATAACCTCAGGTGTATCCCTGCCAATGGAAAAAGAAGTATCCACTTTTCGGTCTTGATTGACGCCGAAGAATTGATACACAGGCATATTTGCCTTTTTCCCAAGCCAGTCCATTAAGGCAATATCGAGTGCAGCCTTTGCCGGTGATAATTCCGGCAGGATTTTTCTTGCTTTATCCGGCATAGCATCAAAATACCAGGGATTTTCATTTTCATATAAAGAAATCAGTTGTTTTAATTCCCGTATGGTCCTGTCAGCATCCTGTCCGGCAGCTGTCATGTGGCCTGCTTCGCCAATACCTGTAATACCATCCTTCTTGTAAAAGACAAAGACATTTTCTTTGTATGCCGCTGTTCCACGCGTAATAGTCCAGGGATGATAAAGTTCAAGCCTTATCTTTTTATAAGTAATGGTTGCCTTTGATTTGTTTTCAGATGAAAAAGTATTTATGCCAGGAGTTCCAAATGCCTTGTTGAATACCAGACCTGTGCCTGCCAGTCCTGAAAATGTGAGAAATTCCTTACGGTTCATGAGTGAATGTCGTTGGTTATTCAAAACTTGTCATCGGTTTTGATACAGGGGGTTCAATTAATCAAATAATATATATTATAATACATATAGTATTAAATATTTAAATATGTATTATAATATATATATTCAGATCATATATTAATCTTCCAATGTTGTGATATCACCCGGATCCTGGCCCAGTGCCTGGGCTTTCAATACCCTCCGCATGATCTTTCCGCTACGGGTTTTAGGCAAGGTATCAGTAAAAATGATTTCCTGTGGCTTGGCAATGGGGCCAATTTCACTGACAACATGTTCCTTAAGTTCTTTTTCCAGTTCTTTACCCGGGGAAAATTTATCTTTCAGGATGACAAAAGCGTGAATGGCATTGCCGCGCAGTTCATCCGGGAGGCCGATGGCAGCAGCTTCGGTAACGGCCGGATGGCTGACCAGGGCACTTTCAATCTCTGCCGATCCAAGACGGTATCCGCTAACTTTCAGGACATCATCCATACGTCCAATGATCCAGAAATAGCCATCTTCATCCATCCTTGCCGAATCCCCTGCCAGGTACCAGCCCTGTTTTTCATATGCTTTCCAATATTTTTCAATGTACCTGTCCGGATCATTCAGGATGTTCCTGGCCATCCCGGGCCAGGGATTTTTTATCACCAGCGTACCTTCCTCACCGGGGGGAAGTTCATTTCCCTTATCATCAACAACAGCCATTTCATTTCCGAAAAAAGGTTTCGTAGCAGATCCGGGTTTAAGGGGTGTGATGGGTAGTGGTGTAATCATAAATCCTCCTGTTTCCGTTTGCCACCAGGTATCCATAATCGGGCAACGGTTTTTTCCTACCACTTCGTAGTACCACCGCCAGGCTTCCGGGTTGATCGGTTCGCCAACAGATCCCAATAATCGCAGGCTGTCCAGGTTATGTTTTTCGACCCATGATGAACCGAAACGCATCAACCCGCGGATAGCCGTGGGGGAAGTGTAAAGAATGTTAATCCCGTATTTTTCAATCATAGACCACCACCGGTTGGGGTAGGGATGATTTGGAGCTCCCTCATAACTCATAATCGTGGCACCACAGATCAGCGGGCCATATACGATATAGCTGTGTCCGGTTATCCAGCCAGGATCAGCTGCACACCACCAACGGTCCTCAGGTTTGATATCAAACACATATCTGAAAGTTGAAGCAGTATAAACCGCATACCCGCCATGTGTATGTACAACGCCTTTAGGTTTACCTGTAGTTCCCGAAGTATAAAGAATAAACAGGGTGTCTTCGGCATCCATTACTTCCGTCTCACAATACGGACTGGCAATGGGCATTCCCATCAGCTCATGCCACCAGAAATCCCTGTCGGTTTCCATAAAGCAATCTTCTTTTCCAGTCCTGCGCACCGTGATACATACTTCAATGGTAGGCGAGCGTTTCATAGCCTCATTGGCGATCTCTTTCAGACGTGTTGGTTTTCCACGACGGAACCCGCCATCGGCAGTAATCAAAACCCTGCTGTTTGCATCCTCGATACGTTCTGCCAGGGCTTCCACACTAAATCCGCCATAAACCACACTGTGAACTGCTCCTATTTTTGCACAGGCCAGCATTGCGATGATCAGTTCGGGAATCTGCGGCATATATAATGTTACGATTTCACCTTTTTTTACCCCCATGGCTTTAAGAACATTCGTAAATTTTGAAACTTCCCGGTCAAGGGCATGATAGGAAAATGTCCGGACATCACCCGGTTCTCCCTCCCAGATCAGGGCCAGCTTATTACGTGTGGCGGTTTTTAAATGACGGTCGATAGCATTATGGATAATATTTGTTTTTCCACCCGTAAACCATTTATAAAATGGCTTATTGCTGTCATCCAGAACTTTGTCCCATCGTTTATACCAGTCAAGTGTTTCCGCTTCTTTAGCCCAGAAACCTTCCCGGTCTTTGATTGATTCCTGATAACGTTTTTCATACTCCTTAACCGTAGCTTTTGAAACGATTTCATCCGAAGGATAATACATATCGTTCTTTGTTCTTTTATTTTCCATATTAACCATGTTTTAATTCAAAAAAATCAATCTAAATATATAAATAATTTTATGAGAAATAAAAGAGTGAGAATGTGCGCGGAGTGTAAATTCAGGAACAGAATAAGGGTATTTAAGTGAAGATATGCTGTGTATTCTATTGGATGTCAGTATAGAGGGTAAATCACTTTTTAGAATTATTTTTTTCAGCTGACTCTGACAAAAGATGATAGCGGGAATACATGTAAACGGCAAAAGAGGCCAGCCAGTGTTCTCCTTCATAATTTCCCGAAGTAATATAGGGCAGAGTGGCCTGGGCATGACGAATGCCGGACTGAATCAACAAACTGTGTGCCGGGTCATTTTTATCCAAAGCATTTGCCAGCTCAAACATAGACCATGCCCGGCTCAGATTCAGGCCATCAAGGTGTACAATTTTAGGATCACTGCGATCTCTGACATTTGCAGGAGTAAACAGGTTGGACGGTATACCCTCGCCTAAGCCGGGGAGGTAAGCATAAAGCCAGGTAAGAAATTCCTCATGAGGTAATATCCGTAACATCAGGGAAGCCTCCTGTAAAGCGGGTGAGAGGAAATCGTCCCCGTCGGGCTCCCATGATACAGGTGCATTATGATCATTGTAATAGTAGTTTTTGGCACACTGAATAATGATTTTTTCAAGTTCCTTGTCTCCGGCCTGCCGGGCATAATCCAAAGCAAAAATAAGCCCGAAAGCGGTATTCGGATGTACACCCCGGCGTATCGGATACTCCTGTACCGGTAAAAAAGACTTGTATCGTTGGGCTATCTCGTCAGCAAGCGGAGCTAATGTTGCAGCCCAGGTTTTACCATCCGGATCATCCCATGTATTTAATTCTTCAGCCAGTTTGAGCAGCCATGCCCATCCATAAGTGCGTTCAAAGGATTTCCGGTTGGGCTTGTGCAGATAGGTAATCTCCTGTCTGATATTTTCCGGCGTAAGTCTTTCAGATATTGCTGACCTGATTTCTTCCTGGTGCGGAAGGTCAGGGTAGGTCCTGAGCAGATGCACAAGCATCCAGTACCCGTGTACACACGAATGCCAGTCAAAACATCCATAAAAAACGGGATGCAATGCTTTAGGAGACTTTACTTCCGAAGAATCATTCATTACATGAGACAATTTATTGGGATATTCCTGCCGGATACAGGTGAAAGCAAGCCGGGCAAAATTCCCTGCAGCCCCGGGGGTGAGCATTTCCAGTTCAGCAACTTTTTCCATATCTTTTTTTGAAACATTTGTTGACTGTTGTTTACAACTGTTTACTCCGAGACTGGAAATTATCAATATGATAAACAACAGGTATATTTTTTTCATGATTACAGCACTTTTCAGGTTGTTGTTTTAATATCTGTTAATCCAGCGGTATCTGCGGGCGTTGTCACCGAACTTGGCGATAAAAGTCAGCTCATGAGAACCGAAGGTTACCCTGCGA
>JAADHC010000064.1 GCA_013152085.1 Chlorobiota bacterium | reverse complement strand
ACGTTCAGATAAAAAAAAGTAAATAAAATTGTGTCATTCCTTTCCAAGAATGTATTTTTAAAAGAAAATAGACACGCATCATTCAGCAAGGCCGGAAAATATGTACACCCTTGGTTTTGATATAGGCAGTTCTTCGATAAAGGCTGCCATCGTTGACCCTTTGAAAGGGGATGTGATTGCTGCGGCAAATTACCCGGAGGAAGAAATGCCCATTGCTGCTCCGCGTCCCGGTTGGGCCGAACAGGATCCGGAAATGTGGTGGCAGGCTTTGGTTAAGGCCACACGGCGATTACTTGCATATACCCCGGTACGGAAAGAGGCTATCCGCGCTTTGGGTATCAGTTACCAGATGCATGGCCTCGTTTTGCTGGACAGGGATGACAACGTCCTGCGGCCGGCAATCATCTGGTGTGACAGCCGGGCGGTGGAGGCGGGTGAAAAACTTCTGAAAGCAGCCGGAGATGAATACTGTTTCGGCCACCTGCTCAATGTCCCGGGTAATTTTACGGCAGCGAAACTGGCCTGGGTCAAGGAAAACGAGCCGGAACTTTTTGCCCGTGCTGTCGTGATGATGCTTCCCGGCGACTATATTGCCTTCCGCCTTACCGGAGAGAAAAAAACTACGGTAACCGGACTTTCCGAAGGAACCCTCTGGGATTTTCCGGAAGATTCCCCCGCATTTCCCCTGCTTGAAAAAATGGGGATTTCACCTGATATACTTCCGCCGCTTATACCTGTCTTTGGTGACCAGGGACATCTTACGGCAGATGCCGCAAAAGCCCTGGGTCTTCAGGCAGGAATACCCGTGACCTACCGTGCAGGTGACCAGCCCAACAATGCATTTTCGCTGAATGTACTCCGGCCCGGCGAGGTGGCGGCAACGGCAGGAACTTCAGGCGTCATTTACGGGGTGACAGACCGCTATACACCCGACACCGCATCGCGTGTAAACCTCTTTGCCCATGTTAACCACACTAAAGATGATCCCCGTGTGGGCATCCTCCTTTGTATTAACGGTACGGGGATCCAGTATGCCTGGTTGCGGAAGAATGTTGCTTCCGGAAGCGGTTACCCGGAAATGAACTCCGAGGCGGCATCTGTCCCTTCCGGTTCCGAAAACCTCCGGGTCTTTCCTTTCGGGAACGGAGCTGAACGCGTATTGCAAAACCGTTTTCCCGGCGCTTCTGTCCGCAATCTTGATTTTAACAGGCATACGCGCGCCCATTTGTTACGGGCAGCTCTGGAAGGCATTGCCTTCAGCCTGGCGTATGGCCTTGAAGTGATGCACGAAACGGGCATGAGTGTTAACGTGATCCGTGCCGGACATGCCAACATGTTTCTGAGCCCGGTTTTTGCGCAAACCCTTGCAACGGTTGCCGGTGTCCCCATCGAACTGTACAATACCGACGGGGCTACAGGCGCAGCCATGGGCGCTGCCCTGGGAACAGGAATAACGGATGATCCCGGAAAGTTGTTCGGGAACCTGGCGGTTGTCCGGTCTTTGTCCCCGGAAAAGGATACCCGTCTTCTGGAAGCTTTTGAAAACTGGAAAAAGGTATTGATCAATTTATGAAAAAAAATTAAGCAGATGAAAAAACAACTTTTTTTAACCGTCATTCTCGGATTGATCCTTCTTGGATGCAATCCCGGAACCGAAAAGGCCGGTGTGGCTGTCCCGGAAGAAAACAAGGGAACCTACCTGGATCATACCCTTCCTCCCGGGGAGCGGATTGCCGACCTTCTGGACCGTCTGACGCCGGAAGAAAAGATAGCACAGTTGCGCTATGATGCCCCCGCCATTCCGCGGCTTAATATCCCGGCTTATATGTGGTGGGGAGAAGCCCTCCATGGCGTGGCCAGGTGGGGAAGGGCTACCGTCTTCCCGCAACCGGTCGGCATGGCCGCAACCTTTGATTCGGCGCTCATCGGGGAGGTGGCATCGGCCATCGGCGATGAAGCACGGGTAAAATACCGCGAAGCGCTGCGCACCGGGAATATTGCCCGTTATGCAAGCCTTACCTTCTGGTCACCCAATATTAACATTTTCCGTGATCCCCGCTGGGGCAGGGGCATGGAAACCTGGGGGGAGGATCCCTTCCTTACCGGAACACTCGGTTCAGCCTTTGTTCGCGGCCTGCAGGGCAATGACCCGTATTATTATAAAGCCGTGGCTTGTGCAAAGCATTACGGCGTTCACAGTGGTCCTGAAGGGCTGCGTCATGTATTCAATGCCCGGCCACCGGAAAAGGACTTTTATGAAACTTACCTGCCCGCATTTGAAAAACTGGTGAAAGAGGCAAAAGTCGGGGGTGTGATGTGTGCTTACAACCGTACCTATGACGAACCCTGCTGCGGTAGCTCTTTTCTCCTGCAGGATATCCTCCGTCATCAGTTTGGGTTTAAAGGATATATCGTGTCAGATTGCTGGGCCATCAATGATTTCCACCTGAATCACAAGGTCACGGCCAATGCGGTTGAATCGGCTGTAAAAGCCCTGAAATCGGGAGTTAACGTGAACTGCGGTACCGCTTTCCGGAGTCTGAAAGAGGCTTTCCGGCAGGGACTGATTTCTGAAGCGGAGATTGACAGCAGCCTGGCAGTGTTGCTGCGGATCCGTTTTCGCCTCGGGCTTTTCGATCCCCCCGGAGTTAACCCGTATGATGCTATTCCCGGGGATGTTTTGCACAGTGACGAACATATTGCCCTGGCAAGAAAGACAGCACAAAAGTCGATCGTGCTGTTGAAAAATGACGGTGTCCTGCCTTTGAGAAAAGATATTCACAGTCTTTATATTCTCGGTCCGATGGCTGCGGATGTGGATGCTTTGCTCGGAAATTATAACGGGTTGAGTGACCGGCTTGAAACGGTTGTCGAAGGAATTACAGCAAAGGTAAGTCCTTCCACACGGCTGGAATACCGGCATGCCTTTCAGCTCGACAGGGAGAATGCCAATCCCGTTGACTGGGCAAGTGCGGGGGCGAAATCCTTTGATGCCACTGTTGTGGTAATGGGGATCAATTCCATGCTCGAAGGGGAGGAAGGTGAATCCATTGCCTCGGCCTTTAAGAGCGACCGTAAAGATATCCGCCTTCCGCAGAACCAGGTGGAATATCTCGAAAAAGTTTGTCGCGACAATCCCAAACCGGTAATTGTGGTGTTGACCGGTGGCAGCCCGATGGCTGTAAAAGAGGTTACCGAACTGGCCGATGCCGTGATCATGGCCTGGTATCCGGGAGAACAGGGAGGGAATGCCGTCGCGGATGTGATCTTCGGGGACGTGAACCCCTCAGGGAAATTGCCTGTCACTTTTCCCGAATCTGTTGACCAGCTTCCTCCTTATGACGATTACAGTATGGAAGGACGCACGTACAAATATATGACTGCAGAGCCGCTGTTTCCCTTTGGCTTTGGCCTCAGTTATACCACTTTTACATACGAAAATCTCTCTTTATCTGCTTCTGTTCTGAAAAGCGGTGAATCGCTCACTGCAACCGTTGATGTGGTAAATACCGGCGACGTGGCCGGTGATGAAGTGGTTCAGTTTTATCTTTCCTGCAAAGATGCGGACTTCCGTGTGCCGCTTTTTGATCTGAAGGGTTTTCGCAGGGTTCATCTCAAACCGGGTGAACGGAAATCCGTTTCCGTGACATGGAACCCGCATGATCTGATGAATATTGATATGCAGGGAAACAAAGTGCTGGTTAAAGGGAAATATATGGTATATGCCGGTGGTGCCCTGCCGACGGAAAGAAGCCTGGCTCTGGGGGCTTCCCCTTTTCAGCAGGCTGAATTTACCGTATCGGACGAATAAAGTATTCACATAAAATATTTGAAGAATTATGGATGTAATTACAGGAAATACGGAATATTTCCCCTCCATAGGAAGAATCGCTTACGAAGGGCCGGGATCGGACAACCCGCTGGCATTTAAATGGTATGATGAAAACCGTGAGGTGCAGGGGAAGAAGATGAAAGACCATTTTCGTTTTGCCGTTGCCTACTGGCATACTTTCTGCGGCACCGGCGGGGATCCCTTTGGTGCGCCGACAAAGGATTTTCCCTGGAACCGGTTTGATGATCCTTTGGACCGGGCACATGCCAGAATGGATGCGGCCTTTGAATTCTTTACCCGGCTGGGTTCTCCTTTTTACTGTTTTCATGATTTCGACCTGGTGGATGAAGCCGAATCCCTTGCTGAATCCGAAAAACGGCTCCGTAAAATGGTTGACTATGCCGGCGAAAAACAAAAAGCATCGGGAGTAAAGCTGCTCTGGGGAACTTCCAACCTCTTTTCCCATCCCCGCTATATGAACGGTGCATCCACCAATCCTGATTTCAGCGTGGTTGCCCGTGCCGGCGCCCAGGTGAAAAATGCCCTCGATGCCACCATTGCCCTTGGGGGTGAAAATTATGTTTTCTGGGGCGGCCGTGAAGGTTACCTCTCGCTCCTGAATACCGATATGAAACGTGAAAAGGAACACCTGGCACGCTTCCTTGGGATGGCGAGGGATTATGCCCGTAAACAGGGATTTAAAGGAACTTTCCTGATCGAGCCGAAACCGATGGAACCTTCCAAACACCAGTATGATTATGACGCGGAGACGGTGATCGGTTTCCTGCGGCATTACGGGCTGGATAAGGATTTTAAACTGAATATTGAAGTGAACCATGCCACCCTCGCCGGGCATACCTTCCGGCATGAACTGCAGGTTGCCGCCGATGCAGGCCTGCTGGGAAGTATCGATGCCAACCGCGGGGATTACCAGAACGGCTGGGATACCGACCAGTTTGTTGTTAACCTCTACGAAACCGTCGAGGCCATGCTGGTGATCCTCGGGACAGGCGGATTTACTACCGGCGGTGTCAATTTCGATGCCAAAACCCGGCGCAACTCCACCGGCCTTGAAGATATCTTTATCGCCCACATTACGGCCATGGATGTTTTTGCACGGGCGTTGCTGGTAGCCGACAAAGTCCTGACAACCTCTCCCTACCTGAAATGGCGCAGGGAGCGGTATGCTTCATTTGACAGTGGTGAGGGTGCGGCTTTTGAAAAAGGAAAACTTTCTCTTGACGACCTGTACAGGATGGCTCTCGATGGCGAAGAACCCCCGCAAACCAGCGGACGGCAGGAATGGTTTGAACAGTTGATCAATCAATATATTTGATTGTGAGTTCTGAAGAAGGGATCATACGATGGTCATACGATGATTAAGAAAAAGTCTAAACAGAAAAATGATCAAAATCTTTTAAATTATGGAACTTGAAGAATTCAGAGTGTATCAGGAATTCATGAAAATGGGAGAAAAAATCCGGAATGTGGTTCTGGCGTGGGGCCTTTTTGAAAAAAAGACAATCGGAGAACAATTTGTCAGAGCTGCTGATTCTGTAGCATCTAACTTAAGTGAGCGAATAAATATGGAAGAAACTCAGGGTACAAGCTAAAAAACCAAAATATGACAACATCAGCCTCAGGCGGGAAAGGATATATTATGGGTCTCACCCTGGTGGCAACACTGGGAGGCCTGCTCTTCGGATATGATACCGCTGTCATCAGCGGGGCAGT
>JAADHC010000047.1 GCA_013152085.1 Chlorobiota bacterium | reverse complement strand
CTTCCTTACCTTCCCGTCATTGCTACAGGCAGGGAACTGATCTGCTTGATCTTGTCGAAACTTTCCACCCGGTACTGGTATAATCCGTCATCACCGATCATCATCAGCAAATCATCGTAAGCGATAACATCCCACGCACGAAATTCCCCGAAAGTCTGCTTATAGACAAGATGGAGCGGATCGGAAGCATCATAAACTTTCAACCCTGCCCCGCCTTCGCAGACATAGAGCACCGAATCATGAATAGCCAGTCCATAGGGGGGATATTCAAGAGGATAACTCCCCCGTTCCACCGGTAGGACAGGAAAGGACACATCAATGACACGCAGCCGGTTTTCACCCTGTCCGCAATGGTTTCCGGCACGCAGGGTTACATAGGCATATCCATTCCTGACCACTACAGGATCACAACTGCGTATGTGCGAGTAACTCGAAACATACTGCGGATTCAAAGGATCGGTTAAACGGTAAATGGTCATACCCGTTTGCGAACCCAGGAAGATCATATCGCCGTACGGAAAAATCGTTTCCTGGTCATTCCCCGGATGGATTGCGTTTTCTTTAATCATATTTTGCGGATCGGAAATATTTATAATGCGCAAATCCGAATCGGTAAGTGCATACAGCCAGTTCTTATAAATGGTAAACCTTGCCATGGATCCGCCTGTTCCGGTATGGCTGCCCGGGTTGCTGCCGGAAGAAAGGCCGGAAGATTCAAACATCAGGTAAGCTTCGTTTTTATAAAAAGGATAGGGATAAGGGTAAGGCGGTTTGTATGGTTCAAGGTCCACATCCCTGGTTTTTGTAACCAGTTTCCATTCAAGCACCAGCCCTTTTGATTCGTCCACTTCCGGATAATCGATGGCGTAATCATTATCCGGAGTGGGAAGGATATAGGGAAAAATATTCTTTGCCCTGCCTGTTTCCCGGATATTGGCCGGGTCGGTTATATCGAGCGCCACCAGATCCACATAGCTGTCTGCATAAAGGATATTGTCCCTGACCGACATGTCCACATTACCCGGAATGTCAAGGTAGGTAAGGTTTACAGGATGAGCCGGATCGCTGTTGTCAATTACATGGATTCCCTGCAGATATTCATTTATAAAAATAAACTGGTCTTTGATGTAAATTTTGCCCGGTTTTTGCAGGGGAACGGATTGGGAAGATGATACCGGAACACGAAGTTCATCATAAGTGAGATAAACCGGTACATTGAAGGTTTGCCTGACTTGTACCTTGTCTTCACAGGAAGTAATGAGAATCAGGGCCGGGATGAGCAGGAAAAGCCGGTTAATCGTTTTCATGGCAGTACGGTTTTTATATACAACGAAACACTGTTGAAACAATTTCAGTCTCAGGAAATGAGCAAATCTGAAAACCAAATAATTATCCTGCAAAAATTAATCCAAACTGAGAAAAAAATGAAAAAATCAGTCTTGTTTTTTTTAAATCCTAAAAGCATTCTTCTATTGGTGCTTCTGCAGCCGGTATTCTCCTTATCAGGGAGAACCATGGTCGTTCAAAATCCGGATTCACTCCGGAGAGCTGAGATTCACAGTCATTACAGGTATATGGCATCGATGTCTCTGGGCCTGTTACCGGGCAGCAACAAGGTAACTTATTTTGTTCCTGTAAGTTTACAGGTCAGCCAGGGTTTTCTGCATATCAGCGGAGTATATACCGGACTGACGATAGGGGTGGAAACTTTTCATCCCGACATCCTGCCCGTTGCATTTGAGTTACGACGCTATTTGCTCCACGGCAGCATCCATCCGTGGATCGGATTTAAAACCGGTTACAGTATCTCACTTAATGAGGAATCTTATTTCTCCTGGGCATCTGATTATTCAGGAGGATTTACTTTTGGTGGCGGTGGTGGCATATCCTATGATATCAGTGACAAAGCATCCTTCTGGTTTTCCCTGGGCTACCGTTATCAGGAACTGCGGGGAAAAACAACCGATTACTACAATCATACAAGTACCAATATTCTGAAATACAACCGGGTGGAATTCAGGCTGGGGGTTTCATTTCACTAAACCATGTATTTGATGTCAGTGAACAGCCGCCTGAAGAGGGTTCTTCGATGAAAATCCATAGCATCCCCGCATCAGGATCCTGCATACCGGTTCACGGTAAATAACAGGTGGTTATAAGGCAGGCGGGTTCCTGTGTCAACTTTCAGTACAATAAGGCCTTTGCCGGCATCATAAACCCAGTCGTCCCAGTTTACCGTGTCGCGGGGGGCCTGTGCCGCCACAAAAGTCCCTTCACGTAACCGCGCCAAAGGACCGGGATGGTCATCAAGAATAAGACCAAGGTTAAACGACTGCACAATCTTGTTCCGGTTCCTGCTCAAAATCAGTTTTACAATACCTTCACCCAGGGTGGTAATGGTTTCGAGTGATGGTACTGCGGCAACCGCAAGATCAAGGCCTTTTTTAATAACATCGCTCTCCAGAACATCAAGGGCCGTTTCATCACCCTCATTGGCCAGGTTAATAACCTCCACATAAAATTCTATCCCATGCGCAGGAACGGACAATCCGGTAAAAATAAAATTACCCAGACTCCCGATCCCTTCATTCTCACGGCTCACAAACTTTTGCTGAAACTGAGCTCTTACCGGTTTTCCCTTTACATAACCATGATTGGCATTGAACTGCATCAGCAACTGATGCCGGCCCCATCCGGGGTAATTCATTGTAAATAATCCGGACAGCATCACATTGATCCTCGCCCCGGCCAGGTCCATATCCGGTTTAATCGCAGCTGCATATGCAATACTTCGTAAACCGCCACGTACAAAGGGCTGGATATAGCCGAAAGTGTGCTCGGTTCCGCGCCAGGCTGCCCGTGCCAGCTGGGGTGCTTCATCTACCTCGCTGATCTTCTCTGAAGCCAGAGCCGGCTTACTTTTTACCAGTGCCCGTATTTCGGATGCATTGGCATTGTCGCCTATTGAATCGAGATAGTCAATCGTTTCATTAAGTGTGAGGTCTGAAATCCTGGTTTTCATGACAGGAATAGAATTTTCAACTGAAAAAGTACAAAAAATATTTCAACCTGCAAAATCACAGGAAGAGGGAAACCGGTAAGCCATCATTTATGAGGTAAATACGGCTTCGTCAAATTCCAGACCGGCTTTATGCACTATTTCCATACTCATCTTCCAGAGTTCATCCTGAAGTGCCGTATCATAGGTTGCCGGTGCAGACCGTTCCGTTTTCATATTCCTGAAATAAGCTGCAGAGATTTTACCCGCTACAGGCGAAGTGGCTACATATACCGAGTTCCTTGCTCCTTCTTCAACGGGGATACCGATTCGTCCCCATGTCTGTATCAGCATTTTGGTATTTACCACGCCCGGATGCAGACAGTTTACCGTAATATCACGGTTACCGTTTATTCGCCGGTCAAGGGCATAAGTAAACAGTACATTGCACATCTTCGAATCCGAATAGGCATCAATACTGCTAAACAGGGAAGGGTCGTTAAGATTTTTCAGGTTAATGGTTTGCGAATGTACCTGGGATGTAACATTGATAATTCTGCCTTTCTCATAAATAATGGGGAAAAGCAGATAAGTAAGATAAAAATGAGCCAGGTAATTTACGGCAAAAGTCATCTCATAACCATCTGCCGATTGCCTGTAAACAGGCATGATAACGCCGGCATTATTCAGCAGGACATCCAGTTTTCCGGTTTGTTCCCTGACCTGCGCCGCCATTTTTTTCACTTTATGCAGTGAATGCATATCTCCCCAGACCCCTGAAATATTTTGTTGTCCTGTTTGTTTCCGCATATCATTGACAACTCTGGTAACTTTCTGCTCCGATCTGCCATGGACAATCACATTCCAATTCAGGACTGCCATATCCAGAGCGGTTTGTTTTCCAATGCCATCTGTCGATCCGGTAATGAGTATTGTTAATTTTTTCATTTCACTAAAATCATCTTGTTGGACTTTTATAAGACATGGCCTTAAGCCGGAAAGTTGCCTTAAGTAAAAAAAGATCTTTATTAGTTATGGTAAAAATGATCATTTTTAAATACTTTTTAAGACGAAAAAAAAGGTTTCTTTCAGGTCTTTAAGAAAGGAATAATACTACCATCCCGGCAGGAAATTCACCCCAAAGAATCCCTTTTCAAATCCTTGTCCGGCATAGGGAAAAGCATAATAGGGCTCAACAACGATGGCACCCATCAGGTTAATCCTTGCAGATACGCCCGTACTGAACAAGGGTACGCGGTTGTCGGGGTCATTAATGTTGTTGTAATTAAAAGATAAATATTGTCCTTTACTCCAGGTAGTAGCTCCGTCAGCAAAAAGTGTCAGCTCCGTATAGATGTATTTCGTTTTGATCAGGGAGAGCCGTTTCGGCCCCGTAAATGGTAAACGTAGTTCCACATTTCCGATCAGCATCTGGTCACCATAGAGCTGAGACATAAGGAAATTGGCCTCATCCATCGGTTTATTGTTAAACATCCGGTAGTTATCATATCCATGAACATACCAGGGATAGCCAAAATAAAGCGGATTAAGCGCAAACCCTTTCGTCCGAATATCCAGACGACCGTTATACAGGCCTCGAACGGCCAGTGTAAAAGGTCTCAGGTTAAAGTACTTCCGGTAATCCGCCGTAATCCCGTAAAAGCTGTAATCGCCGAAGTATTTCGAGATATCCAGGCGTCCGCGGGCGCCCCTGAGCGGAGATGCCAGACCGTTGATGGAATTGTCCAGCACATACGCTGCATTGATCATCCGCATATTAAAACCTTTGGGAGCGTCAAGCTTTTTCCTGCTCTGGCCAACCAACGAACCGTACAACGGATCAAAATAATTATTCCACTGATCAATGCGATAATAATAGAAGGCCTGTGATGCACCAAATTCTACACGGCGCGTCGTGGAAAAAGGATAATAAACAAACACACCGAGCTGATCTTCAAAAATATGCATAATCTCATACACCAGATTGTCCACCGGGTAATCACCGCCATTAAGGAGTAAAGTATCGGGGGTGATGTATGAATATCCACTCGTATAGGGAATATGTGACAGGCTGCCGCCCCAGCTAAACCGGTTCCGCTGGTTAATGTAGGTTACCTGTCCGCCAAAATCATAAATCTCGCCGTTGAGTGCCAGGGAAGTGTACATCTGCTGGTCACCGGCCATATCACTGAAAATCGCAAAAGCACTGCCTTGCATTCCGCGGCCGAAAGTATTGGTACTGATCCCTGCCTGTACGTTGGAAATATAATCAAGTTTGAAATGCGGCTTATAAGGTTTACTGATATACGTTTCGGGTCTTACCGCAGTCAATGATTCACGATCGTTACGCCCGGCATCCGCATAATTGACCCCCAGATGCCTGGCAGGGGGAAGCGTAGCTGCCGTAAAATCCACCGAATCCACCGGGATCTCGACTTCCGGAAAATCCGCAACAGTAGCCTTATAAATAGAATATTTATTATCCGAATAGTAAGAGTAAGCAATCTCATTCTTCTCCCGGGCAATACTTATTGCCGGGGAATAATGGGTAATGCCTGTAATGCCTAACTCATAATCGGTCAGCC
>JAADHC010000038.1 GCA_013152085.1 Chlorobiota bacterium | reverse complement strand
GTCACATTCCATGTACTGTCGGGATAGTCATCACTGGTTACTTCGAGTGTCAGGTCCGTACCCTCGGTAAATGTGAAAGTAGCTGCTTCAGGTGTAAAAGGTGCCAGACCGATAGCCTCCTCAGCAGATTGCCTGAAAGGTATCTGGTTTATCATCGCATAGATCACGTTAATGACCACACTATCATTGCCGGTAACATGAGAATAGCTCAGGTCATTTTTGAAAATGAATTCATCCGCATATTCTGATTGTAATCCTATAAGGCCCAGTATGCCACTAACAATAGGTGTGCTGGCATCAACAGTAAAATCTGCATCTGCATAAAGGATGGCATCTCCATCGCCGGCAGCAGAGCTGAATTGCCAGGATTTTCCGCTGGTCATAGAAGGACCTCCGGTCAGCATTTCCAGTTTTGAAGCGGCAATATCGACGGTTGCTGTTTCTGTAGTGGAGCCTCCTCCTCCGGTTACGGTTAAAGAAACGCTGTAGGATCCGGATTCGGCATATGTATGCGTGGGATTTTGTTCTGTGCTGGTTTCGCCATCACCAAAGTCCCAGGCATAAGTATCAGCATTTGTTGCTGTTGCAGTGAAAGCTACCTGATAGCCATCCACACTGAAGAAAATCTGTACTGTCGGCGCAGGTACCGTTTCTTTCTTGCAGGAAGAAACAGAAAGAGCCACGATGCCTATTACAGCAAAGCTTAATAGAAAAAACACGATTCGTTTCATAGTAGGTTGTTTTAGGTTAAAGAAACAATATCTTATAAAAGTAAAGTTATGACATTTTTTTTAATTGTGTTTCTCTTTTTTTAACTTAATTACCTGATATTTTCACCCTGATTATTTTGTTTTATGATAAATTATCTTGTAATACAAAGATATCCAGTATTATACATAGTGATAATGCTGTCGGGTAAAATAAAGAGCTGTTATTATTTAACAGGTTGTAAATATTGATTAAAAAACCGGTCCATATAGTACCGGCAAAATGCATTTACTTTTACAGCTGCGTCCATGGTATGCGGCCATCCTTTCAGTTTGTAAAACCGGTTGGGAACACCGGCCATATCCAGCCATTTATGTAAAGAATCTGCCTGGCTTACAGGTACAAGGTTATCAATTGTGCCGTGAAATATGAGCGTGGGAGGATCGCCGGGAGTGATATGGAAACGAGGAGAAGCGGCAGCATATAAATCGGGATCTTCCCTATATGTTTTTCCAAGAAAAGAGAGGCATTCATGGCGGTTTTGTGCATATTCGGTCGTAAGATCAACCGGTCCGTAAAGGTCAACTACAACCTGGACCTTTGCAGAAACCGTATCAGCACAATCCCGTGAAAATGCATTCTCGCCGGAATACCCGACCATCATGGCAAGATGTCCGCCTGCAGAACCGCCAATTAAAGCAACCTTATCGGGGTTTATGTCATAGCAGGCAGCATGCGCTTTTATCCACCGAACAGCACATTTTACATCCTCGACAGCTGCCGGAAAGTGAGCTGTTCCGGATAATCTGTATGAAACGGTTACCGTTATATATCCTTTGTTGGCAAAATCAATCAAATAAGGTAAATAATCAGACCTTTGACCTTTCGACCACCCACCCCCATGGATAAAAATGAGCACAGGTGCCGGTGTCTTTATATTTTTAAGCTTGTATATATCCAGTTTGAGTGATGTCGTATCCACCTGTTTATACACAATATCCTTAAAAACATCAATATCTTCAGGGACTGTGGGTTTGGTATCAATAAGGTCGAGAAAGCCCAGTGCATAAGCCACTTTCAAATGGGTTTCGTTCAGATAACCACGTGGCATTTTCGGCGGCCGGTCTGTTTGTCCGGCATTTTGGGCACAACTGTTGAATATCAGCAGGACTAAGAAAATCAGGATGAACGATTTTCGTTTCATTTCGGTTTATTATTTTTAGTAAGGGGGATTGCCGTATCCAGCATCCCTTTCACAATAACTTTACCTAATGTTTTACCGTAAAAACTCGTACTGGCTTCATATCCGCTTTTCTCATATTCCTCCTCACTCAGGATATAACTTATCCATTGATTCGCCAGCCCGCCAATAACCGGATATTTAATACCATGCTCCTTCAGTTTTTCTTTAATTTCAAGGCCCAGTTGAGCAATCAGTTCTCCCGGCGCCCCTACGATCAGAAGATCGCCCAGTCTGCATGCGCCAACAGATGTTTGTGTCGGGAGAACCTGGTCAAGCAGTTCCTGGATATTCTGTTTATTCAGTCCGTATTCCTTGCCGCCGGTTTCCATAAAACCGGGGTGTGGTTTTCGTTCAGGTAAGGAGATGATCCGGTAATTGTAATCGAGTGTTGCTTCTTTTTGTGGTTGAATATTCCGATAGATTTTTATGGCCTCAATGGCCATATTTCTGCCATATATTTCTGCTTTCTCGTAATGGCTGCCGCCGCCACCTGCGATAACCGATTGATCGCCCTCGGCACCGTTATAAAACATGGCTACTACTCCTGAGCCTATCCAAGATTCAAGCTCACGTTGTAAATACCCGGGCCAACCGGCCGATACCCACATGTCGTGCTCATCCATAATGGTGGGATGTGCTGTCCAGTTTACCAATACGGCGAGTGGCTTTCCGTTGAGGTGATCAATACGGGTAACGGTTAAGGAACGGTCAACAAACGGACTTCCCCTCCTGTTGCGGTTCCTTCCTGATATCTGTTTTGAAGCGGTGCCTGTTTTCACGGGTTGCAGATCCCGATCGGCTGAATCAATCAGGTTTGCTAATGATTCGACCACAAAGTCCAGTAATTTTTGTTGAAATATACCAATAGGAGCCATATTGAAAATGTTTTTGTCATTCAGTGCAAACATTTCCAGGCTTGTGTGTGCGTGGCTGGGAAGAAACAGGATATTTTCTTCCGTCCACTCTTTATTGTTAAGTCTCTTGATTACCTGGGGTTTTACATTGGGAGGCAACCCCAGAATATCAAGGGTTATAATGGCATATTTTACGGTTCCGTTGTCAAGTACCAGGGCTTTGGCCCGGATATCATCATGAATACCTTGTGCGGGTTTACTCATCCGGGCACCATAGCCGCCAAGCGTATAACCGATATCAAGCGGTGGTGTCAGTCTGATCACGGCTACATTGGCTTTGACCACATCGGCAAATACCGGATGGACCGGAAAAATGCACATGAATGCGCCCAGAAGAATATTACGTGTTAATTTCATGGTAAGCAATGTTTCTTAAGTTTTACAGGGATGGCTTAGTATCAGTATTTTTTGTCATGTCTGGCATTTTTAGTCGGCAGTTTTCAGTCTACAGTCTACAGTCTACAGTCTACAGTCTACAGTCGGCAGTCTTCAGTTGGCAAAGTCGGTTACTTGTATTTTTCAGGGACATCTCAATCCAAATTAACCGGATAACCGATATTGTAGCCAGGTTGCAGAATATATTCACTTACTCAGGTCGCGATAATATAAATCTTTAGCTTCAATGGTCATTCCGGGATTGTGACACTGGATGGCAAATTGGCCTTTCTTATATTCGTCATCACGGTAAGTCATGACAAGCCGGTTTTTTACCCATATCTGTATCAGATCGCCGACCGCTTTTACGCGCATCGGAAACCATTCCCCGTCTTTTGTCAACAGGGTGTCGGCTTTCCCGGTAGGCGTGCCGGGCTTCCACAGCCAGCCGGTATAGGCATCCTGGTTGTTGCAGATTTGTGCTTCATAACCACGCGGGAAACCGTCCGGGTTATCTTCCGGCGGATTGGCACGGAAATATAAACCACTGTTGGCTCCGCCACCAAGATCATTGATACGAAACATTCCTTTTACTTCAAGATCGGTAAGGACGGGGTCGGCGTATATATGTCCCTGCCCCCCGGTTGTCTGTCCGGTAAGTATGCCATTTTGTACGGTCCATTTCGCATCGCCATGAACGGTCCATCCATCCAGATTTTCACCGTTAAACAAAGATATCCATTCATCTGAGGATTCAGCTTTCTTCGTTTCGGTATTCGATGCACTTTTTTTAGTATCGCTGAATCGTGACATAATCTCTTTCCAGTTTGTGAAAATAATCCCTTCATCTTTGAAAAAGTTAATCAGGTCCGGATCAGCAAACATTCTGGCTTCCCATACGCGTTGTTGCCAGGAGTTTGTAATGGTTTTCAGGTTATCGGTTTCAACTGACGGATGAAATATTATCTCAGTAAGCCCTTCCGGTAATGATTGAATAAGTTGCTTAAAGCTTTCCACTTTCTCTTCATACGTCCGGCCATGCGGGGCGCTGGTAAAAAAATCGAGTTTGGGCAGGGTATAATTTTCCAGAATACTGATCATTTTATCATCGATGGGGTAACCTGCCTGCCTGAAATGATTGGCGACAAGTGTATCGGAAAGATCGATGGCATTGGCAGGGATGCCATATTCTTCGGCTACTTTGAAAAACCGTTCTGCAAATGCAGCGCTTCCGTATAAAGTGCCCATATGGGTATCAATATGGCTGGGCCGGTGTCCCAAAGCAATCGCCTTGTCAATCTGTGCTCTGATCTCTTTTTCTACTTCATCGGCCGTAGCATGCATGAGAACATCGGGAACCTCATGCCACAATTTTCCTTCCGGGTCAATCAATCCCGGAACCGTTGCAGGGTCAGAGACCGGACCCCATCGCCAGGTTTTCCATTCACTGGTCAGGGTGAGGTGCATCCCTACATCAGCCTGAGGGTGATCTGTGGCCCATTTGATAAAATCATCCGCATACGGACACGGAGCCATGACGGCGGCAGCCTGTATATGATGATTTTCAAGTAAAGATTCAATGGCAATATTTGCTTCTTCACACATACCGGCATCATCGGCATGAAGGATGATGACCTTTTTCCCGGCAGGATAACCGAGTTTTTCAGCCCAGGTTGTTTTTGCATCATTTTGTGCATTGATGTTTTGTTTGTTTGTACAGGCAGTGAACGCCATGACGAAAGATGTGACCCATAATAAAGCCACAGCGGCCGATATTATTCTGTTTGTTTTCATAGGGAAAGGATTTTTATTTTGTGATTGTATAAACGCCGTTATTGTAATGGTCTGTTTTAATAATCAATTTATTGCGATCCTGAATATAGTGATAATCCAGCGAATCGGTCAACAATTTTTCATCCAGTTCTATTTTCACGGGTTTTGAAGACAAGTGAACATTGAGGATATGAGATATCTTATCGCCTGTCAGGGAAATTTTTATCCGATCATCTTCATTTTTTACAGCAACGGAGGTGCTTCTCCCCTTTTCCGGCTGATAAAAAGTAAAAGTGTTGTCGGCATCAGGAAAAATAAGAAAGGTTATATATCCTTTTGAGTTTTTGTTTCCGATTCCGGTATATGACCGCTCAATGTTCATGGGGATTATGGCGCCCTCTCTGATGAATACCGGGAATTCGTCCAGTGGGTATTCCCTGCTGAACGTTTCAGGGCCTTGAAACATTTTTTCATTATCAAACCAGTACCGCCATTTTCCGGCGGGAAGACTTACCTCTCTAACCGGATCATCCTTATAAACAGGGGCAACGAGGATATTTTCCCCGAACATATATTGATATTTTCCGGCGACAGGACGTTGTAAAACGCTGCCTCCGTTGTGTGCCTGTACGACATAGCTGTACATATAAGGAACCAGCTCGGTATGTAACCATGCATATTTACGTATGATTTCCATTTCCTGTTTACTCCTTTTCCACAACGCTCTTTCCCCATGGCCTCCGTTAAGGAACAGACCACAAAAAGCAGAAAATTCCGCCCAACGGATATAGAGGCGGGGAGGGATTACGGCTCCGGAAAACCCTGCAACATCTGAACCAACGACAGAATAACCTGTTTTTGCACTTTTCAGGATATTGTCAATGGCCGATTCAAGACCCTGAATCCCTTTCAGGGCAATATCCGGTTTACCATCGTATTGATCATTCATTATTTCGTCAGATTCCCAATAATGTTCCTGATCGCCGACCCAGTTCACCGGTGATGCATCTACCGGGGCAAAACCTTCAGGATGATAACCCCGGTCTATAGCGCGGGATAAGGTGATAAAATCCGGGTTTTGTTTTAAACCATAGAGATACTCATCGCGATAATAGTGGTCCATGTAGTTCCGTGTTGATATACATCCCTGACGGGTTTGTTGAAAGAATACCGGAAGATGCCACCGTTTTCCCCTGAAGAGGGTTCCCGTTCCGTCAAGTTTCCAACCGTCGATACCGTAATTGAAAACCTGTTGCTGCATCCCGTGCCACCACTTCATGGCTTCCGGACTGGTATAGTCAATAAAAGCGCCTTTCCCTTTCCACCAGCCGATCTGATATCCGCCTCCGGCAAGATAACCCTTGTCCCGGGCATGGTTAAACCAGGTTCCTGAATGTTGAATCCGGGTGTCTTTGCTATAACTGTTCACCATGGATGTTGTCCAGAGAACTACCCGGTATCCGTTATCCTGAAGTTTTTTAAACCATTGGGCAGGACGGGGATATCGCATTGTATCAACTTCATAGTCATTATATCTCAGACTCCACGGACTGTCGATCAGAATGGTCCGTACCGGGATATCATTTTCAGCATATCCTGTAAGCAGTTCATCCACCCTCCGCGCTGTATTCATATCATCTTCCCATAACCAGCATTCCAATGCCCAGGCAGGTGTCCGGGGTGGATTTCCGTGACGCTGTTTATTAAAAGGATATCCCCATACCGGCAGTATAAAAATGAAATAGAGAATGATTAAAAGAAGACCAATCAGAATGAACAGGCCTCTGAACAGTTTCTTATCCCTTTTTATTTTTGTCATAATCTCTGCAAACCTCAGCGGAGGTTATTTTAAATATTCGTCAAACCACCGGATTCCATCCGGATAAGCTTTATCAACCGGAAGGGTATGATGTTTTGCAGGGTACCAGATGATCTTTTTAGGATTCTTTGCTTTTTTATATAAAAGTTTCGTGGTAACCGGCGGTACAATTTCATCATTTTCTGCGTTGATCATCAGGAGCGGCCTGGGAGAAACAGATACCACAAAATTAATCGGGTCTATAAAGCTTAAAAAGACCTTTGTTTCTTTTGAGAGTGCTTTAGTGCCGAACATAAGGTTCAGGTTACCACCGGCCAATACGATAACGGGGACTTTTACCCTTTTCTCAACACCACAAAAGACAGTTCCGATGATTCCTCCCAGACTGATTCCGTAAAAACCTATCCTGTCGTGATCAAGGTCTGTCCTTGTCCCGATAAAGTCAACAGCCCGTCTCAGGTCAAACACGGTTTGTGCGACTATGTCTCTGGTCCAGTATTTATATCCGTGGATGAGATCAAAATCATAATCATACTTATACCGGTCACCGTGGTTGCAGATATCTATTCGCAGAACAGCATAGCCTGCGTCAATCAGGTATTTGTTTCCTGTTTCGATATAATCCACTGTCTTACTGTCGCCGAGACCATGCAACAAAATAATTACAGGTACGGGGCGGTTGGTGTTTTCCGGTATGGAAAGCAATCCGGTAACTTTCCGGTCATGAATACTGTGGTATGTAAAATAATACAATGAATAACCGGATGAGTCGGCCAGCAGTCGGACACTATCCAGGAGCGGCAGTTCCTGATCATAGTCATAATAACCGGAAACCGGCAGTTCGGGTGTACTGCACCGGGTAAAACCCAATACAAGCAAAATAAAAACAGATCCGGATATTAAAGAAGAAATGCGACGCATACAATAATGTAACGATAAAAGGTTAATATTTTATTCCGGCCTTAGTGATGTAATCATTCATCGGAACATGAACATATTGTTGTCCGGAAGCGTCCTCAGAACCATTTGCATAAGCTATCCACATTTCCAGGGCAGTGGCATCGTAAACCACATCAAGCAGGTTCCCTCCTTTATCAGCTACGGCCCGGGAAATTTCGATCATCTTTTGTTCATCAAACTGTCCCTGATACTGATTCAGTAAATAGTATGCCGTTCTATTATCCATTGTATAATAAATAGTGTTAGGCAGAATATCCGGAGCTACAATATCACCAGGGTCATTATCTTTCCAGATCGTGTATTTTACAGCATCAGGTGAAGATACAAGCACTTTGGCCCCACCCTGTGTTTCCTGATTCCCATCACTGAAAAACAGGAAGTACCGTTTAATGAGTGTGGTATTACGAATGGTATTTAAAACATCATCCAACGATCCGGCATCATACATCAGGGTCCTGAAAAGGAAACTGAAATGAACCCCGTTGATATTATAAGGATATTCGGACATGGGTGACTGACCTTTCTCCCCAAAAACCAAATGATTGGCATTCATCCCTGTGTGTGAGCCGATGTATCCTGCGAATGTAACGTTTGCATGCGGGGACCCGTTATCGGGAACATAAATAACTACCAACGGATGATCCTGTAACCCTGCACCCATGGTAAAATCCAGGTTTCTGATCTGATAAGTATGTCCGTTTTCCGTGTTCTTCCCCCAGACGGCCACACCACTGCAGGCATAACTTGAAATCACCGGGATCATGTGGCTTCTCTGAATCAGTTTGAGATCAATCCCGCTGCCATCGGCCATACCCTTCATCTCTTCAACAACACGTGAATCAATATGGGGCAGGTTTGTTTCCCAGGCCATATCAAGTTGCTCATTGCTGTAAATCTCAGGAGCTTCTTTTTGAGCATAAGAAAGAAAGCCGGATAAGCAGGAATCGATGTCGTCTTTTAATAAAACGCCAAGCTGGTGACCCATTTCATAGGGCGTGCCTTTAACAACGGCTATTTTTAATTCATCAGTACCTGTACCGGCAGTAGTTACATAGCCATCAAATTTTTCTGTTTTACTGCAGGAGAACAGTACCAGGATTAAGGTGACGAAAAAAGAAAAAAGGTAAGGCCGGACTATTTTTAAATTTGTCTTGTTTTTTAACATAGGTTTAAGCTTTTTATGGATACCCTGAAAATGAGGGCTTCGATATTTAAAGAACTTTTTTAGGGGCTAGTGCTGTAAAACAGCAGGTTCCGGACTGCTATCTATCAGTTTCAATGCTTCATTGATATAAATTTCGCCGGTCATTTCACCGAGGCTGGTCCGGCTGATATAATTATATCTTTTAAAGCTGTTAAAATCGACCCTGGTTAAAATATAACCAAAAGCATCGTTGGTGAGTCCGAAAAGAAACGGATATTTCGTTGGCATTTTACGCTTTAAATAGTAACCGATATTCGGCAACGCTTCCCCGGGAATGGTCAGTACCTGTGCCGTTCCGATATTCAGAAGGTTAATCCTGGTACTGATCATGTTTGATCCGGAAACTTTCATGTTCAAAGGAGAATGGTTGAGGATCATACGCATCATTTCGGATTCAACGGGCAAATCTATGGTTTTGGAGGTACAATAAAGATCAGGATCCTTCTGAATCGTTGCATTGTCAATGATTCGCAGGGCTTCGTCAGCAAGCAGGTTTCCAATGCGGATACATTCTGCCCAGTCATTGGCTTCTTTGCCGTTTTCCCTCCGGTTGTCCGCCGTGACCATCCCCCCCTGTGCACTATTCATAAACATGGCCATTCCCCCGGCTTTTTGTTCAATCCGGTCGTATAGCGGGCCACACAGGTCAGGGCTGAGTATCCCGCGGTCCGGACCGATAATCTCAGGATGAATGGCATAGTTGACAATAGTAACTATTGGTTTTCCCTTATTTTTTCCACTTGTGGCTATTGCCTGAATAACGCCACAACGAGGATCATATAACTGAGGTGCATAATAGTTATAGGCAATTTTCCCTTTGGCTTCACCAACATTGATTTTCAGTTCCGCAGGTTTAAGATTTTTTACGGCTTCGTTGACGGCATCGGCAATCTGATGAACACACCATTCCAGATACCGGAGATCGGCACCTGTGTTTCCGTTTGCATCAGGAAAACCATAAGCATCCGGTGCACTGTGGGTATGGGTGGCGCCGATCAATATATTTTCCGGGGGAATCCCCTGAATCAATGCCCTGGACTTATCTCCCAGGACAGCAGGCCATCCGAGGTTATCAATACTGACAATCGCAACACGTGTTGTCCCCTTTTCGAAAACGGCAGCCCTGACAAAGAGATCCCCTTCTTTTTTTGTTACGGGCTTTGGCTGGCCTATTCCACCTGATACCGGTAATAAAGGATCAGGGGTAATAATCCTTTTTGCAGCGCCGGCTTTAAAAGTCTGGCCATTTGCCCATCCGGAAGAAAGTAAGAATGAAAGAAGTATAAGAAAGGTTTTCATCTGTGGAATATTAACAAATAATGAAAGAATATTAACTTGTTCGCTTAAATATGCTTTATAAAAAATAAAAAAAGGTTAAAAGATCATGCAAAGTTAGTAAAATATGTTGGAATTATTTTTATATTTAAAGTATAATTGTAAATGCATTTTCTTAAGTTTACATTCCGGTAATGATATTTTCATAAAACAGAATAAAAACCTACTGTAAATTATCTAACCTAAATTGACTTAAACCTAACTACATCATTATGAAACATGAAAGTTATTACCAAAAATTAAGGAGGTACATTGTCAGGATTTCTTTTTTTGCGGCATTCTTTCTCACCGGTACACTATGGATGAGTGTATCTGCTGCGAATCCGGGGAAACCGGGAGTGAACACCTATGATGTACAGCAACCCGTCCGGGTTACCGGGAAGGTAACCTCTTCTGTGGATGGGAAAGGACTACCGGGAGTGACTGTTCTGATCAAGGGTACTCGGAATGGTACGATCACCGGTAGTGACGGGGGTTATACGATCTCAGTACCCGGAGAAAACAGCATGCTGGTTTTTTCGTTTGTAGGTTATGAAACACGAGAGGAGGTTGTTGGAAACAGAAGGGTTATCAACATAGAACTTCAGGAGAGCGAACGTGCTCTGGAACAAGTTGTTGTGACAGCCCTGGGAATTACGCGTGCAGAAAAATCGCTGGGCTTTTCCGTAGGAAAAGTTGAAGGAGAAGATCTGACCAAAGTTGTCCAGGAAAATGTTGTGAGTTCTCTTGCAGGAAAGGTAGCGGGGGTTACCATCAATGCTACCGGAGGTACCGGATCGTCCGTAAGTATGGTGATCAGGGGAGCAACTTCTTTAAGCAGTGACAATCAACCGCTATTTGTCGTGGATGGCGTTCCCATGATCAACGGGTTGAACAATATGACCCAAATCGGTGACAGGAATATCGTGGATTACGGAAATGCCATTTCAGACATTAACCCTGATGATATTGAAAGTATCTCGATATTGAAAGGGCCAAGTGCAGCAGCTTTATATGGTTCCCGGGCAGGTAATGGTGTGGTGCTGATAACCACCAAGAAAGGAAAGAGAAGTAACGGAGTGACTGTTTCGGTCCATTCAAATACTGTTTTTGACAGGCCTTATAAGTATTTTGAAACACAGAAGCATTTTGCTACGGGATATTTTTCGTTTACGCCCGGTGATTTTCCTTCCGGAACCGTTATGACCATTGATCCTGCCCAGGCCGCAGGTGCCGGTATCGAATGTGATAAAGGATATTTTGCCGTCCAATGGCAAAGTCCTGTGGATGCAAATGGTGCTAAAATACCCATCGAGGTGGTTTCTTACCCTGATAATGTTGCCAATTTTGTTCGGACAGGAATTACTACAACCAATGGTGTGTCTATTACCAACAAGACGGATGTAATGAACTACCGGATTGGTGTGACGAACATGAGTAACAGTGGCATTGTTCCCAATTCCGACCTGTTCAGAAATAACTTATCGATAGGGACGGATATTAAAGCCACTGAAAAAATTACCTTCAGCACCAATTTCAATATCAGCAATTCATGGTCGAATAATCGTCCTTCCAGTAACCGGGGAACCAATCCTCTCGAGTGGGCATACAAAGTTCCGTTAAATATAAATATTCTGGATCTGAAAGATTACTGGGAACCGGGACAGGAAGGGGTTCAGCAGAAAACACCTGCCAAAGGGATATATGATAATCCGTACTTTCTTGCCAATGAAGTTCATAATAGTTTTAACAGGGACAGGATTTTTGGAAATTTAACTGCAGAATGGCAGGTTTTGCCTGAACTGTCATTTCGGGGCAGGTATTCAATTGACAGTTATACTGAAAAAAGGGAGACCAAGATCGCACCGAGTTATAGCAGGGAACCCAATAACGGGGCTTATGGTATTGTGGATATCAGAAACTATGAAAGAAATGCTGATTTTCTGGCTACATTCAGAAAACAGATTACCAGGTTTGATGTGACGGTTTCTGCCGGAGGGAATACCTTGTACCAGAAAAGCTCTTCCATCCGGAACGCTTCCCGGCCTACGACAGGATTGGTTGTTCCAAATGTATATACGGTGAATAATATTAAATCCGGTTCGCTGGATTTCAGCAGCAGCTGGAGCCAAAGGGCGATATACAGTGTTTACGGTATGGCCAACTTATCGTATAATAATCTGATTTTCCTTGATCTGACTGCACGTAACGATTGGTCGAGCACACTGCCGAAAGAAAATCAGTCGTATTTTTATCCCTCCGCCTCTCTTAGCCTGCTGCTTAATGAAATGGTCAATCTGGGTAGTAAGGTGGATTTACTGAAATTAAGAGGAGGTTGGGCAAAGGTGGGTAACGATGCCAGTCCCTATCAGTTGTATCCGACGTATGGTAATGTGGGTCAGTGGGGTGATGCCACCAGGCTGTCAAAACCCGGGACTATTTTAACACCTAACCTGAAACCGGAAGAGGCAACATCCTGGGAAGCAGGTACTGAAATCAGGATGTTTGGTGACAGATTCAGGTTTGAAGGAACCTATTACGAAGTTGACAACAGGAACCAGATCATCAGAAATATTCCCATTGCAACTTCATCCGGATTTAGTAGTGTAAATGTAAATGCCGGTTTAATCGAGAGCAGGGGATGGGAATTTCTTATCGGAGGAATACCGGTTAAAACCAGTAACCTGATGTGGGATATTAATGTTAATCTTTCGCGCAACCGGACGAAGTTGACCCGAATTGCTGAAGGTATTGATTTTATAAAGTTCTGGAGTGATGCCAAGGGCGGTGCGTGGACTTATGCCGGTGATGAAATCGGGGACCTTTATGATGCACAGATTATTACCGTGACGGATGAAAGTTCCCCTTATTACGGCTATCCCATTATTGGCGGCAGCGATTTTGAGTGGCAGGAGATTAAAAGTGAAGATACAAAAAACAAGATCGGGAATTATAACCCGGACTTCCTGCTGGGTTTACAAACTACGCTTACCTATAAAGGTTTTATGCTGAGTATGACTTTTGACTGGAGAAAGGGAGGCCAGTTTGTTTCTCAAACTTACCGGTATATGGCAGAAGATGCCAACTCTGAAGACTGGATCAAGAATCATGTGATCAACCCGGGTGGCCGGACCGGAAAAGAGTTGCGTGACTGGCTTGTTGCCAACGAAGATGAGTTTATCAAAAACGGATTTCATGTAGTAGGCGGCCCGGCAGCGGATATGGGTGGCTTGCCTGAAAGCTGGAGTGGTATAGAAGTTTATGACGGGACATTTGTCCCCGGTGTGGTTCAGAATGCTGATGGCACATATACCGAAAATCTTGGAGATAACAATCCTATACCTATCGTCCCTTATGTGGTAAGTTATCCCTGGGGTTTTATGAGACCTTCGACTTTTGATGCGGATTTTATCAAATTACGGGAGATTTCATTGAGTTATCACATCCCCGGAAAAATCGTTAAGAAATTCGGAATACAGGATGTACTGGTATCTGTTTACAGCCGTAATATTATGTTATGGACAAAAGCCAAAATCGGTATTGATCCGGAACGGGCATTCCAGGCTGAAGCCTCCGGATTTAAACAAGGAATTGAAAGATATAATGTCGAACCCTGGGTTATGCCTATTGGGTTCAAGTTAAACTTAACTTTTTAGAAATATTTAAATCTGATATATCATGTACGCAAATAGAAACAGACTCGTATTCTTTTTGACCCTGATGGCTGCTTTTCTTTTTTCATGTCAGGATCTGGAAGAATTAAATATCAATCCAAACGGTGTTGACCCTTCCGTTGCTCATCCGAATCTGCTGATGAGTACGGTCATCGCTTCAACCGGTCAGGCCGTTGTTGGTTTGGGATTTGGTGACATTGCCGGTGTGATGCAGCATACACAGAAGGACGGATGGGGCGGCTCGCACGATGGTTATGACTGGACCCCGAATCAGGACTGGGGCGGATATTATGGTATTCTCAGGAATATTGATGAGATGTATAAAAAGTCCGTTGATCTGGGACTGGAATTTCATCAGGGTGTTGCCCTGGTGATGAAATGTTATGTTTTTGGTCTGATCACCGATCTCTGGGGAGATGCACCCTATTCATATGCATTAAAAGGTGAGCTGGGAGGAGATGAGAATATAAAACCGCCTTTTGATGCCCAGGCGGATATATATGCCGGTATTCTTGCAGACCTTGAAACGGCCAATACTTTATTGTCAAAAGACCAGAATGATTATGACGGAATTAATCCGACACAGGATATTCTTTACCAGGGGGATGTCGGCAGGTGGCAGGAATTTGCAAATTCCCTGGCGCTGAGATACTATATGCGGTTGTCAGAAAAGGATCCTTCTACGGCAAAAACCGGAATAGAGATGATCGTTGGCGATCCGGACGGCCACCCGCTTATCCTTGATGAAAATGATGACGCAAATATGGATTATCCTGGTACAAATGCATCGGATTCATGGCCCTCAAATGCTGTCTTTAATAAATTAGAACAGGGTGAGTACATGAGGATTAAAATGTGTGCCACACTGGTGGATACGTTAGAGAGTCTGAATGATCCGAGATTGGGCATATGGGCACGGAAAATTGATGTTCCCATTGTGGTTGTAGCCACACCGGCCGACAGGGATGAGATTGTGAACGGTATTCGTTATGTAGGCCAGGATATTGCAGATCAGTATGAGAGTACCTATGGTATTCCGCTGGACCAGGACCCCGATTATGTAGGGCTGCCTCCTGCCTGGTCGGTGGTTCCCCAGGCCTATAACCTGAATCCCAATCTTGCACAGGCATCTGACAATCCGCATGCTTCCCGTTTGAATGAGCTGTATATGAAAACCTCCGGTTCTTTGCTGAAAGCCCGGATGATGAGTGCTGCAGAAGTGCATTTCATCATTGCCGAAGCTGTCCTGAAAGGATGGACAACCGAAAATGCTCAAACTCAATATGAAGCCGGCATTCAAGCTTCGCTGGATGCCTGGGGTGTCAGTGGTCAATATGAAGATTATATCACACATCCGGGAGTGGTCTATGACGGAACACTTGTACAAATTATGGAACAGAAGTGGATTGCCAGCTGGACGGCAGCGGCCGAAGCATGGTTTGATTACAGAAGAACAGGGTTACCGGCCCTACAGGCAGGTCCGGTGGCCAAAAGATCCGTATTACCCCTTAGGTTCTATTATTCGGTAAAAGAGTTTGATTTTAATACGGAAAATACTGTTGCAGCTATTGATCGTCTTGTAGAAACTGCGTATACTGCACCTGACGATAAAAACAGTGCCTGGTCAAAAATGTGGGTGCTGCAGGGGACAGGTAAACCCTGGTAGAATACGGTAACACAATACTGAAGAATGTGGAGCGTTTTTTTAACTCCACATTCTTTTTTTTATTTCCATTTTACAAGTGCCGGAACATTGCGTGAGGGTTAACTACGTAGATATATCTACGTAGTTAAAATAAAATAATTACGTAGATAAATTTTGATTACTACTCAGATACCATATAAAATCCCAAATATTTTTCTCCGGAAAAAGTGAAAATGATCACGGGAAGAAAAGTTTGGATAACCTGCGGGGATTTACTTCATTTATTCTTTGCTGAATAGATCGAATTCTTTATTTATCTCTTCTGTGTCCGGGTGTCCGGATTTTATAAGAACCCGGTATTTGAATGTAACGGATTGTCCGGGATTCAATGTGAAATTGAGTTCTTCTTTTCCGTTGCTAAATGTTTTTTGCCCCAGCGGATTTATCGCAAACAGGCCATATCCGCGAGCATGCCAGTAAGACGGATAACCGACGTTATCAGGATGGTCAAAGATGATCACGGAGATATTTTCGTTGTTTATTTTTCCCGAAAGTGCGACCCATTTGGCACGTTTTCCCCACACATCGTAACCTGTAACTCCTTCGCTGTTCAGGTAATTACCCGTAACTCCGGTATTATCCAGTTTTGCCACTTCTGTTTTATTTCCATGTTCATCACTTAATACCACCGGTTTATCGCTGGGTAATTCCAGTGCCCGGTTTACCCGGATACCCATCATTCCTTCTTTGGTATCATAGAAAATCACGGTATCTTCCTGGGCTGTCAGGGTTGTGATCCTGTCTATAGTCCGGTAATCCGCTCCTGCCTGAAAGACAAAACGGGTGTTCTCTTTCAGTACTGCGTGACCGGACGCATCCAGCCAGTCCATGGAAACGGTCATTGACCCACTATCCTGTCCACTTGTAACCTTTTCTATTTTGGTATTTCTGATCCAGCCCATCCTGTCTTTCTGCTCCGGAGGAATAGCGGAAGAATTTCCCCAGAAGTCAATATGATTTACATCACCGTAAGTAAACCACATCCCGATGTGGTGGGGATGGTCGGTTCGTTCTCCGGGCCGTAGCTCGAGCGGAAATCCCCTGGTGACGGTTGAGCCGCCTGCCGAAATAACCGGATACAATACCGGTTTGGTAAGATCGGGGATCGTATCGGTGTACAGGAACGAAGTGAAAGGTTTGTTATCTACCAGCACATCAACCCTTTTTTCTGTTTTATGCTGTATAAAAGTGACTTCATTTTGAGAAACGTTTTTCTTATTTGTCGAACAGCCGAAAAACAGGAAGCTTATCAGCAGTGTGATCTGGACAAAAGTTATTTTTTTCATATGTTTTGAATTAATAGGTTAGCTTGTTTATACATTATACATTTTTAGGCACAACATATCCTTTCCGGTACTCACGGGTAAGCATTTTATTGGCTTCATCGTCATCAATAAACGACTCCCGGTTACTGTTGAGTTTCAGTTCTCTTCCGAGCCGGTAGGAGATGTTTGCGATTAACGGAAGCACGGATGACCTGTGGCCTGTCTCAATATCGCAGTTTAAGTCCGAACGTTTTCCGCTCCGGATGGCATGGATAAAATTACCAAAATGACCTCCTCCGCCGGAGCCAACCAGATCCAATGGATTGTATGATTCATCTTTTTCACCTGAGGTGGGACCGGGTTCGTTGTGTCTCCCGAAAAAGGTTTGCCAGTTACCGCCGGCATCGATCTGCATCCAACCTTCGGTACCGAGAAAGATCGTACCGATTTTTATCGGTGTTGCATCCGATTTGGATGAGATTTTCCCGTCTCCGGTAATATTTATATCCGGTAGCAGTACTCCTTCGGGATTGGTATACAGACCTCTTGTACCGAATTCGAGGATGGTTCCGTCGGCATACTGAAACAGGGAAGTTTGTGTATTCGGGGTTTCCTGTGCCGATTTATAAGCGAAATATCCTCCGTAAGAGCTGACCTTTACGGGCATTTCATCTTTATTCAATCCCCACCTGGCTACATCAAACTGATGGGGTCCCTGGTTTCCGGTATCACCGTTTCCGTAATCCCAGAACCAGTGCCAGTTGTAATGGAACCGGTTCCGGTTAAAGGGACGTTTTGGTGCCGGGCCCAGCCACCTGTCATAATGAACCTTATCCAGGTAGGATTGGGTATAAGGAGGTTCATAGTGGCTTGATTCTTTATTCAATCTGAATTTTTCACCTTCTTTCATCGGGCCGTCGGGATAGATACCTATATCTGCCCTGGGTTTGAAACATAATCCTCTTGCCATATAAATATCGCCAAGTTTTCCGTCACGGATAAATTTAATGGCCCGGTTGGTGTTTATGAACGAGCGGTTTTGGAAGCCAACCTGTACAAGGACATTATATTTCCGTGCCGCTTCGACCATCTTACGGCCTTCCCAGACGTTATGGGTAGATGGCTTTTCGACATATACATGTTTGCCGGCCCGGGCAGCCCAAATTGTAGCCAGGGCATGCCAGTGATTCGGGGTGGCGATGGCAACGGCATCGATATCCTTATCGTCAAACACCCTGCGCATATCCCACTCGGTTTTGGGCGTATATCCGGCAATTTCTTCTACCTGCTTAATACGTCTTTCGAACAGATTTTCATCAATATCGACAAGATATTTAATGCGGACATTTTTCATCTTGGCAAAATTACTGATATGACTTCCTCCTCTGCCGCGGATCCCGATCACAGCCATATTGACCGTGTCGTTTGCTCCAAGGATATTGGCAAATGCTCTGGCACTGGTAGAAAACATTGCCGAGCCGGCAACCAATCCCAGAGAACCGGTTTTAATAAAATCTCTTCTTGATTTGTTCATGGTTTAGTCTCTTTATGGGTTAAAAATTAATGATCCAATTTACGGATTTTTATATTACGAAACGAGCATCAGTCTCCGGTTTTTCTGTATGTTGTGATCTTCCTCTGCATCCGGAGATAATGAGCAGGGAAAAAAAACATTGATGCCGGGACTTTCCGCTTTTTAATGCCCGGGCCTGAAAAGCTTAGCGAGAGGTAATAGCCGCCACCAAGCTGAAAATATTGTATAACGAGATGATGCCGTCCTTTCGTCAGTTTAATGTTCCCCCGTTTTTCTACGGCAGTATGACCTCCGTCATTGTTCGCAACCAGCCGGTTGTCAATGTATAGTTTGCTGCCATCGTTGGAGGAGAGGTAAAAAGTATAATTGCCATTTTCGGGGATATTTATCTCACCGGACAATATCAGGCCGAACTGATCCTTACCGTATGGAATCCTGTCCAGGTTAATCTCATAGATTCTGCCTGTTGCAGCCGGTGTCAGTCGGGAAAAATCCGGAATCCGGGGCCATAATCCCCGGTAGTATGCATACTGCAGGCCGTTTTTTTTACGATCGACAAAACCATAACTACTGATTCTAACCGGTCCGGGTTTACGGCCCGGACTGAAAACACGGGCTTTCATGCGGGTGCTTTTTGTGATCATTAACGGATCTCTGTAAACCGGTGAGACGGAGTCGGGATCCTGCCCGTCGAGGGTGTACCGTATCATTGCGTTCTTATGATCCGTTTGTAAAATGATCGTGACCGAATCACCGGAAAATAAAACCGTATCGGGAGGAGAGATTATCGGTGCCGTAAGCATTGAGAAAGGAATCAGTTCCCGGATGTTTTCTGAAACGAACCGGTACCTGCCCGGAAGGATCCGGTAGGTGGCGACATGATCTTTTACCCCTTCGTAGCTTATCCCTGATCCGGAATGGTGATCTGTTTCAGTGGCGGAGAGTCCGGAGTCGTCGTTTGCCGGAAGGCTTACCGTAGCCGTGGTGTTCGGAGGAATAGCTACGTCCAGTACCAGATTGTTTTCCTTCATTTCCCACGATGAGGTGATATTGCCATATGGAGAAGCATAGGTTGCACCGGCATCATACAGGTCTGCTACCGGTTGCGGACGGATAATGATGTGCCTGAATCCCGGTTGACGGGGATCAGGGTTAATCCCTGCCAGTGAATTATAGAACCACCGGCAGACACTTCCGAACATGGGATGACTGTGTGATGCATTTCCGTCCCAGGTTTCCCAGATGGTCGTTGACCCTTTGGCAACCTGGTAACCGAAACCGGGAAAATCTTTTTGGTTCATGAGTGAATAGGCAAGCTCAGGCCTTCCGTATTCCGACAACACCTGTAGCAGGAGGGGGGTTCCCATCATTCCCGTATCGAAATGTCCGTCCGTATCTTTTTCAATGTGATTTGTAAGGGTTTTGAAGACATCTGCTATGTATTCGTCAGGCACAAGGCCGAATCCCAGCGGGAAAACATTGGTTCCCTGGCGGCCTATCGAGTAGGATCTTTCTTTTTTATGGAAATATTTTTCGTTAAATCCTTTTTTTGTTTCTTCTGCTGATTTACCGAAACGGACAGCATCCTTTTCTTTGCCCAGTATTTCAGCAACAGACTCCATCAGTCTCAGATCCCGATAGTAATAGGCTGTGCTGACCAGTGATGGCGGGATAGCCGTGGGTTCGGGCGGTACCCATTCTCCCAGGTTTTCTTCATTGATGATCCCAGGGGGTACCAACAGGCTTTGCAGGTAGCCGATCCATTTTTTCATGCCTTCATAATGTTTCTGCAGAACGGTGGTATCACCATAGTAGAGATACATGTACCAGGGAATGATGATGTATGCGGATCCCCAGGGTGTTCCGCCTCCGCCGCTCTGGTATGGCGCCGTATTGGGGACATAACCTGTCGTTTTGTTTTGTGCATCGGCAATATCATTAAGCCATTTGGTATAGAATGCAGCCATATTAAAATTGCAGATTGCCGCAGGAGCTGCGATCTGGCCGTCACCGGTATAACCCCTTCGCTCGCGGTGCGGACAGTCACTCGGCACACCGCCGTGCATATTGCCCTGCTGTGTGCGGACGAAATTTTCATTGATCCGCTTTAGCAATTTGTTCGAACATTCAAACCGGCCGGTCCGGGGCACGTCCGTATTAACCACGACCCCCGTCAGTGAGGAAGTGTCAAGGTGAAGAGATGTGACGGCTTCCACATAGCGGAAAGCGTGCCAGGTAAAACGGGGTTCCCAGACTTCCGTACCTTTTCCTTTGAGGATGTAGGTATCTGTCTGGTTGTATTGCGGTCCCGTTTCTTCGATGAATTTCAGGATAACATTAGTCCCCCGCAAACCGGAGACTTTCAACCTGACCCACCCGGAGATCATCTCTCCCAGATCGAACCGGTAAATGCTGTCACTGATCCTGATAACGGAAACCGGATGAACTTCCCTGATCTTCCTGTCAGGCGGAGCGATCTGTCCCAGAAGTTTTCCTACAGGAGCTTTTTTCAGGACGGCTGACTTCCATTTCGTATCATCGAATCCCGGTCGGCTCCATCCCGGCAGTTCGAGCCGGGCATCGTAGATCTCTCCGGTATAAACTCCGTTGTGGATAATCGGTCCGGTGGATGTTCTCCACGAAGTGTCACTTACGATAAGTTCTTTTGTGCCGTCGCTAAGTTCCATTTCGAACTGTGAAATGAATCGAGGTGTGCTATAAGTATAGGATGTATCCTCATCCCGCTCGTGCTGAAAGTACCATCCGTTACCAAGACAGACCGCCAGGGTATTCATCCCCTGGTTAAGTAGGGGAGTGATATCGAAGGTTTCATAATATATGCGTTCCGACATATTGGCGACTCTCTTTTCTTTGAATTTTTCCGGATTTCTCCGGTCATAATTTGAGTGGTTGGGAGAAAGAACATGGTCCCCGATCTTTTTGCCGTTGATGTAGATTTCATAATATCCGAGGCCGCTGATATAGACCCTCCCTTTTGTTACTGTTGCCGGAATCTCAATATCCTTTCTGAAACAGAAAGCCGGATTCTTTTTTCCCGGTTTTTCAGGTATTTCTGCCGGGGAGCCAATCCAAAGGGCATTCCATCCGTCCGGACCGATTCCCATCTCCCACATGGCAGGTGTGCTCCATGTTCCGGGCCTGCCATCTTTATCCCATACCCTGACTTTCCAGTATATCTGCATCCGGGGCTGAAGTTCCTTACCGGCATAATGTATTAGAATTGACTGATCAGATGCTATTTTTCCGGTGTTCCACAGATTTGCCTTTTTCTTACTCAATAGTTCAGGTCTGGTAGCAGCAAGGATCTGATAAGCGGTCTGGTGCTGACCGTTCACAGAAGAGATCAGTTGCCAGCTCAACCGGGGTTGCAGAATGTCTATCCCGACAGGATCGGTCAAATACTCACAGGTCAGATTCTCAACAACACTGTTTTTACGGGAAGAACATCCTGAAAGAAGAAATATTGGCGTCAGAAAAAGAAATAAAAAGTTTTTCATTTTCAATAAATTTAGTATAAGGAGCTGTTACTCAAAGTTGCGCAAAGAGGGTTAAAAGGGATTTTTATGAACATTCTTAAGTGTTCTTTATAGATACTTAATGTCTTTATTAATACTCAGTATCAGGAGGTGTTCCGAAATAAAAATAAAGCGTTCCGCTATAGGTTCCGGCAGCTGAAAATTTTTTACTTTGGGGTCCCAGGGCCGGAAGATCCTGGAATTTTGTTCCGATGGCGGGGATAGCATGCAGAAAAGAAATATCACCCTTCGGCCAGATCATGGCCGTATGCCCCGGATCCTTTCCATCGGGCTGATCATAAACGCGTAGAAAAAGATCTTCCCGGTCTGTTGCGATGGTTATGGGGCCATCAGCTGTATTCAAAACAACCCAGGAAAAATTTGCATAATAACCCGGAAACTCCGGGTAGTCCCAGGCTTCGCCGGGACGGAATTTATTGTACCGGTTTTCCCAGACTCCGGTGGTTTGTCCTTTCATTCTGTTTTTCCATACCCGATAGGGGCCTTTTCCCAACCATTTCATTGATAGAACCTGCGATTCGGGATAGTTAAAGCTTACTCCGAGATAATCTACGGCGCCTTGCCAGGTATAACTGTAATCGAGCTGTAACCATCCCCCGGGGTGAATCGTCCATTGCAGCTTGTCAAACTGAGGATGATCCAGGACGTTCAGGATTATCTTCCGGCCTGTTTCAGTGATCTTTACATTGGGTTTTTTGTGCTTCCGATTTACTCCTTCGGGAACCAAAAACGGACCGTTTCCAAAAGGGATGACGTGTTGTCCCTGCACAATCTTCTCAAGCCTGCCGTCATCAGAAAACCGGAAAGTATATTCGTTTGTTTCAATTACAATCGCATTTTTGTTGCTGACCTCCTCCGGTATGGAACCGGTATTGCGAACGATATTTTGCAGGATATCTTTGTTTTTCTTTAACTTCCATGTCCAAGTATATAGGTTTTTGCCCGTCATATCAGTGGCACTTAAACGAAAAGCATCTGCCTTTTCTACGGCCGGCGGCAGAGTGATCTCAATCCATCCTTTCCTGTGCGGAGGAATGTCGGGACCGGCAAATCTTCCACCGGCAAGCACATGGGGTGTAGTCCTTGTCTCTGAAGGTAGCGGAAAGGTCAGCAACTGCCATTCAAATGTACACTGATTGATGTTTGTAAAATCGAACCGGTTTTCAACAGGTATCTTTCCATTGAAATCATCGGGCAGCGGATCCCCGGTTTCGATATATACGGGAGACCATATTTCTTTAATGGTAAAAAAACTTGCCTCTTTTTCATGGAACGGGCCCAGGATGCCGTCGGGAGCATGGTTTCCGTCGGTATCAATGGAACAATTTTTATCCGTACGTATCACTCCTTCATCGGCAAAAACCCAGAGGAACATTCCTCCGGTAAGCGGATTTCCCCACATGAGTTTCCAGTAGTCGTCAAGTCCTGCACCCAGTCCTCCGTCATAAAGGCCGTGCAGGATTTCGGTAGGCATAAAAATATTGTGGGCTTTCAGCTTGTTTTTTACACTGTTATAACTTTCATAATGATCTGTGTCGATTCCGTTAAATAGTTCCCAGGGATGGAGTACAATACGGTTCTGCAGGTCATATTTTCGAAATTCCGTATCGAGATCTGTATTCCATCCACCTTCATTTCCATTATCCCAGAAGAGTATGGAAGGATGATTTACATCCCTTTTTACCATTTCCTTCACCAGTTGTTTTCCGGTTGGTGTATCATAGGGAGGTTTTTGCCAGCCGGCAAGCTCGTCCAGTACATAAAGGCCATATTCATCACAAAGATCAAGGAACCACGGGTCGGGCGGATAATGGGACATACGTACGGCATTCATGTTCATTTGCTTCAGCAGCATGACATCGTCATAACAATCTTTCCTGCTAAGCGCCCTGCCGGAGGCAGGACGAAAACTGTGACGGTCGCAACCTTTCAGGATGACTCGTTGACCATTCAAGAAAAGACCCTTTCCTTTTCTGACCTCGATGGTACGGAACCCGAATCTTTCACGGATAGTATGAATCAGGTGGCCCTTTCTTCTAAAAGAAATATCCGCCTGATATAAAACAGGGGTTTCGGCGTTCCAGGTTTTGCATCCGTTTACTTGTGTATTTAATCTTACCAGGGTATCACCGGGGTGCACTATCCCGGTAAATTTGTTTCCCGATGGATATCCGTTTTTCCGGATGATCTGTACTTCAATTATGCCGGGTTTGTTAATGCCATCAAGATGTACATCAACTGTAACGCGACCATTTGCCTGTGCATCAATCGAAGTCCATGAGATGAATTCACGGGGTACAGCCTTAAGATAAACGGGCCTGTAAATCCCACCGAAAACCCAGTAATCACTTGTTCGCTCAGCCGCATTTATGCTCTGGTTTGCGGACTTTTTACTGACGGTAACTTCCAGCAGGTTTGCCTGTTCCGGATGAAGAAGGTTTGTTATTTCATACTCAAACTGATAAAATCCTCCCTGATGAACCGGTCCGGCCGACAGGTTATTGACCCTGACTTCAGCGTCTGTCATCACTCCTCCGAAAACAATAAATATTCTTTTGTCTTTCCATTCAGCGGGTATTGTGAAGGAATATTTATATAGCCCTTTTTCATCGCTTTTATTTTTATCATGCCCGTAATTGTAGGTGCCAAACCCCTGCAGTTCCCAGTTTGAGGGTACAGGGATTTTGCTCCGGACATTTGCCTGCCGACCCCAGGTAACCATAAAATCCCATTCCACGGGATTCTGGCTGTCCCTGCCCGAGAGATATTTGATCTCGGTGTTTTGTGCGTAAATGCCGGTGATGAGAAGAGTGATAAAGGTTCCCAAAAAGATTTTTTTCATTTTTTTATCCGAAGGCGAGGGAAAGGATAATAATATGCCGGATAGAAATATAATGTGGTTTTCATATTTATTCGATTTCATTGCTTGCGCCCTTACAGGGCTTAGTTCGTTTTTATGCTTTGAACATAGGGCTTGCCCCTATGTTGTTGCTTGTGCCCCTACGGGGCGGTTTTCTATAATTGCAATTCTATTATTTATGATTAAGCAAAGAATTTTTTTGTTGTTATATTTTATTAATCGTTCTTTCATATTACGTTCAGCCCTGAAAGGGCATTAGCATTAACACAGGACAACGTCCTGTGACAGGGACGAAACATCTGTCCAAGCCCTGAAAGGGCGCAAGCCTAATCCCACAGATACCGTTCGTCATAAGCGACTTTGTATTTATCAAGTAATTCCTTTAATTCATCTTTAAAACTATTATTCCTGTGATGTTCTTGCTGTTGATCAATATATGAAACAACTTTATCAATTTCCATCGGGTTTACGGAAAAAATTCCATACCCGTCTTGCCAATAAAATCCGGAATATAACGGACTTTTTGTCTTGATCCATTTTGAAGATTGTTTTTTGATTTCCTCCAAAAGCTTCATTTGTGTGATTTTGCGTGACAACAGACATAAAATGTGTACATGATTTTTATATCCCCCAACTCTAACCGGGTTACAATCAAGTCCTTTACATATTCCTCCAATATATTCATATAATGAAGTTTCTATTTTCTCATCGATCAGATTAAGGCGGTTCTTAGTGCTGAAGGTAATGTGTACATAAACTTTTGATAACGACTGTGACATAATATTTTATTTTTTGCTTGTTGCTTGCGCCCTTACAGGGCTTAGTTCGTTTTTATGCTTTGAACATAGGGCGTTGCCCCTATGTTGTTGCTTGTGCCCCCTCGGGGCGACTCATGCGCCAATGTATTGTCTTATGATTCCATCCTTAAAAATATCATAATTATGTTTGTTTTTTTCCCAGTTTCTTCTGTTTCCCTGCTAATGCCCTTACAGGGCTTTGTCAGTCTTGATGTTTTGTTATAACTATTCTTTTACCATCATATTTGACGGTTTTGTCCGGATTTTTTACCGGTGTTACTCCCGTCCCATGACCTTTGCGTACCCAGACAATCCTGAAGATACGTTTCTTCAACATCCCCGGGAATTTACCATGACGTTTACCGATGGTCAGTTCCTTGTTTTCCTCATCCCACCGGATTGGGATGGTAGCATAAATCCCTTTTTCATAGTTGTAGTTATCATTTTCATCTTCATAGAGGATAAATTGGGCATCCGCACCGGGATAAACCCGTAGTTCCAGTGTGTCGGCAGGTCTTTCGTCTGCATATTGAAGATCAGGACCGAGGGGAATGATTGAACCGGTTTTTACAAACAGCGGTATCTCATCGAGGGGAGCAGGGACCTGTATGGTTTGTCCGCCTTTGATAATATTTCCTCTCCAGAAATCAAACCAGTCGGAACCGGCAGGCAGATAGACTTTTGTGGATTTTACAGGAGGGATCTTTTGCTCTGCGAGGGTATCCCTAACGGACGGAGTGATCCATGCAAGTCTGGTTATTGCATTTCCCAGTAACTGAAAATATTCGATCGTAAGCCGGTATTTTCTGCCTGCTTCCAGAAAAATATCTCCCGTGTCAAGGGTAACGCCATGGCCGG
>JAADHC010000022.1 GCA_013152085.1 Chlorobiota bacterium | reverse complement strand
ATTGTTGGTGTAATAGATATTGATCCTTGCCTTATGAAATTCGTTGCGGAAACGGCCATGGATCTCTTCCTCAATTTTCATGGTTGATTTGATTATAATAAAATGAAGGGATCATTCCGGGACGGAATGAATAAAATAAGGAAAACCCGGGGAAGCCGTACATCCAAACCCTTACCACAAAAATCCGGTTTCCCCGGGCGAGGTATCCTGATAAATCCCTCTTTACCCTGTAATTATTTTTCCCTGACAAGTTCAACAGAACAATTTAATTTCACTTCATCACTAATGACAACGCCACCTGACTCGAGCGTATTGTTCCAGGTCAGGCCAAAATCCTTGCGGTTCAGTGTTCCCGTGACTTTAAAACCGGCACGTGTCCTTCCGTACGGATCCTTAATAACTCCACCCAGTGAGGCATCCAGAACAACTTTTCGGGTTACACCATGCATGGTAAAATCACCTTCCAGCTTATATTTCCGGTCTCCGACTTTTTTCATGGCTGAACTTTTAAAGGTAATCTCCGGAAACTTTTCAACATTAAAAAAATCAGCACTCCGCAAATGGTTGTCACGCCGGTCATTCCCGGTGTTAACACTGGATGTACTGATGGACAGTTCAACCCGGGCATCAGTAAAATCTTCAGTATCGGAATAGACCTTTCCTGAAAACTCACCAAATGATCCGCTTACTTCGGAGATAACCATGTGGACCACGGTAAATCCAATTTTGGAATGTGCTTTGTCAAATGTCCATTTTGTTTGTTGCGTAAATGCAGGTAGAATTAACAATCCTACCATAAAAGATCAAAGAAAATTCAGAAGGGTAGTTTCAGACGAAAGTTACATCCTTAACGTTGTATTAACCATCAACAAAGTTATTCTTTAACGAGTTTTGCCATGGTTTCGCGGATCTGCATCTGCACCTTTTTCCTTACAGATACCAGGGGAAGACGCAGGTAATTTTCTATGAGTCCCATTTCTGCCAGAGCCGCTTTTATCCCGCCCGGGTTACCGTCAGCAAACAACAGTTCGATCAGATGCATATAGCGGAAATGAATTTTCATAGCTTTACCGTAGTCACCGGTACTTGCCGCAGTCACCAGTCTGCTGAAATCTGCCGGCCAGGCATTGGCGGCTACGGAGATCACTCCTGCCCCGCCGCAGGCCATCATAGGTATAGTCAGGGCATCATCTCCCGAGATCATCAGAAAATCCTCCGGTTTGTCGCGGGCTATGGTCATGATCTGAGCCATATTACCCGATGCTTCTTTCACCGCTATAATATTATCAATATTCTTTGCCAGACGGATTATGGTATCAGCAGAAATGTTCACTCCTGTTCTTCCCGGCACATTGTACAGGATAACCGGAACCGGTGATGCGGCGGCAATGCTTTCGTAGTGCCGGTAAAGTCCTTCCTGTGTGGGTTTGTTGTAGTAGGGAGCTACGGAAAGGATTCCACTGATCCCTTTGAAGGGAAATACCCGTATCTGGCGAATGATCTGATGAGTATTGTTACCGCCAATACCAACAATCACAGGAACACATCCGGCCACCTGTTCGGTTATAAACCTTACAACAGCTTCTTTTTCATCAGCACTCAGGGTTACTGCCTCTCCGGTTGTTCCCAAAGCTACGATATAGTTGACACCACCGGTTACCTGATGTTCAATGAGTCTTCCCAAGGCTTTAAAATCTATGCTGCTGTCTTTGCGAAAGGGCGTAACAATCGCCACACCCAGGCCATAAAAATGATCCATGTAGATTAAATTATAATGTTTGGTAACAGTTCCGGACGATTAATGGTTTCCAGGTAATGTTCTACCTGTGAGATAAAGAATGGCAGGTCATCCGATTCTTCTAGACTGATCATCAGGTCATAATCATTCTTCCCGTGAAGGTAGCGGCCAACCTTAAAACTTGCAGGACAGGAGCCTATAATGAAGCGGAGGCAGAAACGATCCTGTAGCGACAGATCGATCAAAATATGAAAAGGGGTACGAATAAACCGGGCCACATCCTCATCCACGGGCTTCCGGTACCAGTTTAGCATTTTACGATGAAACAGGAAAAAGTCCTTTTTAAAAAGGTATGAGGCCGGGATTTCTTTTCCATGAATATAACCGACAACCTGAACCGTTTTTTCCGGCGAAGCAATTCGCTGATACATAGCCAGGACAGCATCAAAATCTTCCTGCCTGGTAGCATCAAAAACAATCCCGATGGATTGTGCGGATTTAAGGTTATAGACTTTGCGTGTACGCCTGTACAGCCGTCTGTTTCTGCGTATAGCCAGGAGACCGGCTTTTTGTCTGATGAATCGGATCATGGATACCCGAAAAAATTATATCTGTATGTTTCGTTTGTACAAATGTAATGCTTTTTTTATGTGCCCGCCATTCTTACCAGTTCTTCTTCACTGATAATCTCGATTCCCAGTGTCTGTGCCTTATCCATCTTGGACGGGCCGGGTTGCCCGCCGGCAACGAGATATCGTGTGCGTGATGAAAGGGAACCGGTAACTTTTCCTCCATGCTCCTCAATAAAGGTTTTGATATCATCCCGTGAAAACCGGGTAAACGTTCCGGAAACCACAAACTGCAGCCCGTTGAAAGGTCCTTCAGCAATACCGGGATCACCGGCAATTTCCATCCGGAGGCCTGCTTCTTTCAGTCGCCGGATCAGTTCCGTATTTTTCGGATCCGCAAACCAGTGGACGACACTTCCGGCAATTTTTTCGCCAACTTCCGGAACAGCGGTAAGGGTTTCAACGGATGCCTCACGCAACCGGCCGATGGATTGAAAATGCCGGGCCAGGGTACGGGCAACGGTTTCTCCCACAAACCGGATACCCAGGGCATACAACACCCGTTCGAAAGGGACCTGTTTGCTTTTTTCGATGCTGCGGATAATGTTGGCGGCAGATTTTTCTCCCAGTCTTTCCAGGTGAACAAGTTGTCCGGGGCTCAGGTGATATAGATCTGCCGGGTCTTGTACCAGTCCGTTTTCGAAAAGCAGATCAACGGTTTCTTCGCCCAGCCCGTCAATATTCATGGCTTTCCGGCTGATAAAATGCTCAATCCGGCCTTTGATCTGAGGAGGACATCCTGTTTCGTTCGGACAAAACCAGGCAGCTTCACCCTCATTTCTTTTCAGCAGCGAACCACATGCCGGACAATAGGTAATAAATTCCACCGGTGTACTGTCCGGTGGGCGCAGGGAAAGGTCAACACCCGTAATTTTCGGGATGATCTCCCCGCCTTTTTCAATGTACACCGTATCTCCCGGCCGGACATCCAGAAGTTTGATCTGGTCGGCGTTGTGCAAGGTAGCCCGCTTCACGGTAGTTCCGGCCAGCAATACCGGATCGAGATTTGCTACCGGGGTTACGGTACCTGTACGTCCGACCTGGTAAGAGATCGACAACAATCTGGTTTTTGCCTGTTCCGCTTTATACTTATAGGCAATCGCCCAGCGGGGACTTTTGGCTGTACTGCCCAAACGGTGCTGTAGTCGAAGCGAATCGACTTTGATCACAACACCATCGGTATCATAAGATAAAGATCTTCGTTCCTCCTCCCAGCGGTTTATAAACCGGAATACCTCTTCAATGCTCCCGTGGCGTTCCATCACCTGTGGTATCCGGAATCCCCATCTCCGGGCAGTTTGCAAATTCTCATAATGGGAATCTGTAGGTAATGATTCTCCCAGGATATAATAGAGGAAACAGTCCAATGGCCTTTTTGCCACCTGTGCCGAGTTTTGCAGTTTCAGGGTTCCGGCAGCTGCGTTACGGGGGTTTGCAAAAGGCTCCTCACCCCGCTCAATACGCTCCCGGTTGAGGCGGTCAAAACCATCACGGGGCATATACACTTCTCCCCGCATGATAAAATGATCCGGATAACCCTCGCCCTGAAGTACCAGCGGGATACTCCGTATGGTCCGGATATTATCCGTGACCACATCCCCGCGGGTACCATCGCCCCGGGTGATGGCCTGTTGCAGACGCCCCCGGTTATACACAAGGCTTATGGCCGTACCGTCATACTTAAGTTCACAGACATACAGAAAATCCGCTCCCGCATCTTTGCGTACCCGCCGGTCAAAATCAACCAGTTCTTCGAGCGAATAGGCATTGCTTAAAGAAAGCATCGGGTAAACGTGGTCTGCCTGCTTAAATTCCCGGTTTATATCATTTCCCACCCGCCGGGTAGGTGAAGCGGGATCGTAAAGCTCCGGAAACTGTTTTTCAAGTGCCTCCAGTTCATGCATCAGCATATCAAACTCAAAATCACTGATCCGCGGCTGATTCAGTACATAATAATAATAGTTGTGCTCATTCAGCACCCTGCGCAGTTTCTCAATTTTTCTCCGGGCTTCTTCACGATCCATAGATAATGTCTTTGATAATTACAGGTTTACAGGCAATCGTTCCCGATATCCAACACGGGGACAAGTTAATGAAAAATAGGATTTGCCACATATACCTGATTTTTTTTTAGGTGAATTTTATTAAAGAATAAAGGGCCGGGGACTGGGTGGGCAATGTTTTTAATCATACATTCATGTTGTATCCGGTCATGCAGCCTGATTGCCTTGTTGGTCCGGTATTGAGGCACTTATCATTGTTAATCCTGAAAAAACTGCCATGCCGCTCTGTCTGCCCGGCTGAACGGAGCAGCCGTTCGGACGGACTCCCCGCGAATCAAGCTTAACTGTGAATTTCCACATACACCTCCTCACCCGCGCATTTTATTATATTTCCAAACAATCCGTTTTCAGTTCATAGGTAATTCTGTATTTTTGCTGCAAAATTACAAACCACAGGTTTAAGCGATGAAATTATACCATATGGCATTATGGCTTTTTATGCCCGGAATTTTACCTCTTTCCGCACAAACGGATACCGTTGCCCTTGAGCAGGTAGTTGTTTCCGCCGGACGGATTACGGAAACCTTACCAACGGTAAACCGCTCCGTTACGGTTGTCAGTGCAGATAGAATAGCATCCTTACCTGCTATTTCTGTTAATGGTATATTGGAAGGGATCCCGGCAGTTGATGTCCGGGAGCGTGGTCCGCTGGGTGTGCAGGCTGATGTTCAGATCCGCGGGGGTACATTTGACCAGACACTGGTAATGCTTGACGGATTTCCGGTAAACGACCCCCAGACCGGACATCATAATTTTAACCTGCCGGTTTCCCTGGCTGCCATCGACCGGATTGAGGTACTTCGCGGAGCTGCCTCGCGTGTCCTGGGTCCGGGTGCTTTTTCCGGAGCTGTAAATGTTATGCTGCGCAGGCCCGAACACTCTTTTTTCGATGGAAATTTTACCGGTGGTCAGCACGGGTTGTTCCAGGCAAACGTAACCGGCGGGATGAAAGAAGGCCCGGTAAGCCTGCTGGGAAATGTTAGCCGCACGGTTTCCAACGGTTACCGTCCGAATACCGATTTTTATGATACCCGGGCGCTGGTACGGTTGGCCGCCGATACAGGAGTTTTCCATATTTCCCTGCTGGCAGCCTGGCTGGACAAGGCCTTCGGAGCAAACAGTTTTTATACACCCGCTTTCCCCGATCAGTACGAAGCATACCGCACCTGGTTCACAGGCCTGAAATATGAGACCGGGAAAAAGATAAGATTCAGACAATCGGTATGGTGGAGAAGAAGTTTTGACCGTTTCGAGCTTTTCCGCAGCAATCCTCCCCCATGGTACACCACACACAATTATCACAGTACGGATATCACAGGCACAGGGATTAACCTGCTGATACCGTGGAAAGGCGGACAAACCTCCTTCGGCCTTGACCTGAAACGGGAAAAGATCAGGAGTAACATACTGGGTACGTTCACCGGAGATTCGGTACCTGTACCCGGAGAACCTGCAGGATTCTTTACCCGGTCAGCTTCAAGAGACATTCTTGACCTGTATCTGGAACACCGGTTACGATGGAAACGGTTCACTGTTACCGGTGGTAGCATGATCAACCATACCAGTGGTTACGACTGGAAAGCTTACGGAGGGATCGAAGCTGGCTACCGTCTGGCTAAAAACATACATCTCTACACTTCGGTAAACCAGGCATTGCGGTATCCCACTTTTACCGATCTCTACTACAATGGCCCCACCAATACAGGGAACCCGGATCTGAAGCCCGAAGAATCCGTAACGCTTGAAGGAGGATTCAGGTATCTGGGCGCCGGGATCCGTGCTTCAGCATCACTGTTCAACCGCCGGGGAAAGAACCTGATTGACTGGGGCAGGATCTCCGATACACTTAAATGGCAGAGTATGAACCTAACCGATCTGCATACCACCGGCATTGAAATGGAAATAAACATGGATTTCAGGACCATCACCGGAAATTCCCGCTTTTATCTGGAGGAAGTTAGCCTGTCATGGTATTATGCCAATGCAGCTAAATCCAGCGGCAATTATATCTCAAAATATATTCTCGATTATTTGAACCGGCAACTCACCGCAGTTGTGAGACACCGCCTTGCAGGTCCGGTTTCGGTAAACTGGAGTTTCAGAATTCAGGACCGGGCCGGATCCTATACGGACTACCCTTCCGGTATGGAAATACCTTATGCTCCCTTTTTTCTTACGGATGTACGGTTCCCGGTAGCCATGAAACATTTTGAAGCGACCCTGGATATTCGAAACCTGTTTGATACAGAATATATGGACCTGGGCAACATCCCCATGCCGGGACGCTGGGTAAGCGGAACGGTGACAGTCAGGTTTTAATTTTGAGGAAATCCGGAATAGCGGAATGATGGGGTAAGAGAACTTAATGAAGTCGGTAAACGGTTTCATGAGCGAAACGAATAATGCTGACAGGTTCAGGTTGGTCTGGTATTGCTATACATATCGTTGTTAATCCTGAAAAGATTGTTTCGCTACGCCCTGACCCTAAGATATATCCGATACATGACAACCTGTGTTGCCGGAGCTTCGCCCGTAAAATCCGTATTCTCCAAATAATTTTACTTAGATACCTCACGTATACCTTATTAAAAATTGATTTTGCGAGGACTCCGGGCGCAGCGAAGAGAGACAAGGCAAGCTCGTTCAACTTTACGTAATCTCTATTAAGTTGATATGGGTGATGCCATGTTCGTTGATGTTCACTTATTTATCTACGTAGATAAATTTAAATAACTACGTAGATAANNNNATTTTAAAAAACTACGTAGTTATATTTCAGGAACTACGTAGATAATTTATAAACTATCCGAAAAAACAATGGAACTTATCTTCGGCAACCAACTCAAAAAAACGGGAAATGGTTCTTACATAAGGGGGATCGTAAGGGTACCATTTAAGGTTGCCCCTGAGCCAATAGACCTTCCACTTGTTTTTAGTTTTGATAAATGTTGTCTTCGCGAAAGGCGATTCAATTTTTTCATCCGGTTTATCCCAGCGGGGCCTGATCTCAAAAAGGAAGACACTTTGCCCTTCAATCCGGTACCCAAAGTCAAGTTTATTGCGAATATCAGCAGGGGGCCGATGGTAATACATAAATTTTGCCACTGCACCCTCTATTTCCTGAATTTGTTTATCTGTAAAAGCCATAGGAAAAAACTAACAAATATTCTTTACTACAATATTACATGAAATTGCAGGAAATTGAAAATATTTTCGGTTTCAACATCCGGATGTGTATAACTTTTCCCGGATCAGGATCAATCGCTTTATTTTTTTCATACATTTGTTTCCGGTTAGGGTTTCCTAAAGCCTTTCCGGGCCGACGGATGAAAAGGGAATCAGGTGCTTCCCCACAGGGGAAAATTCCTGAACAGTACCCGCTGCTGTAAGCTCCTTCATGTTCTGTACACTCTGGCCACTGCCCTTTACCTGGAGGTGGGAAGGCGTACAGAACGGAGTAAGTCAGAAGACCTGCCCTGGCTTGGTAATCAAGTACATGTTCGGGTTAAACATGAAACTTTGGAAATCATGCGAAAGGCAGGTTCTGTGTTTTTAATTCTCTTGTTTATCTTCCCGGCCACACAGGCGGTCCCGGAAGGAATTGATACGTTACTGGCCATCCCTGAGGTATCCGTCATTGCTCCCAGGGCTTCCCTGTATCATGAAGATCAGAAAACGGTTTTGCTGGATTCGGCTACCAGGCTTGAAGACTTTAATTTCCCGGTAGGAGAATTATTGCAATACTATCTCCCGGTACAGATCCTGCAATACGGAGGCCGGGGAGCCTTAACATCCTTATCTGTCCGTGGCGGCCAAAGCGTTAATACACAAGTTCAGTGGAATGGTTTTCCCATGAACAGTCTGACTACGGGTATGACCGATCTCTCGTCAATCCGTTCCGGTTTATTTGAGCGGATGTCTCTCATTGCCGGGGCTCCGGGATCACTGTATGGCAGCGGAACGGCAGGAGGCACACTGAATCTGGTAAACGAGCCTCAATGGAAAGATGGATTACGCACGGCTATTTCCCTGTCCCGGGGTAGTTTTCACACGTTGTCCGGTGATGCAGAAATAAAAGCGGGGAACGGACGGATACAATATACATGCAGGATATTCGGCGAAGATGACCTCAATGATTTTTCATTTTATGATGAGATGAAATCCGGCAGACCGCTGGTAAAGAACAGTCACAACCGGTACATCCTTGCCGGCACATCCCACTCCATTTTCCTCCGTTTACGGAACGGTCATCAGATCCAGGCAGGCATATGGGCACAGAAATCATCCAGAGAGATACCGTCCATTATGGGTTCATATACCCCCAGCTTTCAGCAGCAGCAGGACAGCAGTCTCCGTATGTATATTGCCTGGAAAAAACAGGGCATAAAAACGGTTACGGGCATACGTACGGCATGGTTTACCGAAGGCATGCGGTTTACGGACGAGGCAGGGCCGGACAGGACGGGATACACCATCGATTCTCATATTCGTTCGGGAAGTTCAATGACCGATGCTTACATGCAGTGGTTTCCGGGAGAACACTGGAATTTTGATTTCGGCAGCTCTTTCATCCTGGACCAAGCCACGGTTGATGCCTATAATCAACCTGTTTCCGAGGTCAGGGGAACCCTCTCAGCAGGAACAAAATACAAGGGAAGGCGTACCGTTGTAAATCTCACTGCACGGCAAATTTTTCCGGCAGCGTATTCCACGCCCCAGGTTTCTGCCGGTATACGCTATGAGCTGGTTCCCGGGAACTGGTTTCTCCGGGCCCGCACTTATACCCACTACCGGATACCCTCGCTTAACGACAAGTACTGGAATCCTGGCGGAAACCCGGAACTAAAACCTGAAAAAGGATGGGGAACTACGGCCGGCATCGAGGGGCAATGGACTGCCCCTGCCGTGAGCAACCTTTCACTCTCTGTGGATGTCTTTTACAACAGGATCCGGGATCAGATTATGTGGATACCGGAACAAAGTTACTGGTCTCCGGTAAACCTGCAGAAATCTCAGATGTACGGTATGGAACAACAAGGGTCGGTAAAAATTAAAAGCGGAAATTTTTCGATGGATATCAGCGAATCTTATCACTTCACCCGGTCGGCAATTATGGACAATACTGCGTTTTCCGGGTATATTGGAAACACCAATCCTTATATTCCGCGTCATTCTGCCACAGCTGCCGTCAGGCTACGCTACGGGAAAATATATGGTACGGTGTTTGAAACCTTTACCGGTAGCCGCTTTACCACGATGGATAACCAGGAATGGTACAAACTGGAGCCATTTGCGATAACGTCCCTGGCTTCAGGGTACCATCACAACTATGGAACATGGAAACTTTCCCTGCAGGTAATGGTAAGGAACCTGTTCAATAAGTCCTACCGTCTGGTGAGTGCCTGGCCCCTCCCGGGACGCTCTTTCAGGCTGCAGGTAAAAATAGCATTTAACCCGATGTCAAAACCTTAAATTTACTATATGATGAAAAAGTTTAAATTGTTTTCAGTGATTTTGCTGTTGGCCGCAACGGCTATCTCGTGTAATAAAAAGAATGAGGGTCCTGCCGATACAGGATTCCTCCACGGGGCTTTCATTACCAACGAAGGTGCGTTTAACCAGAACAACGGATCGATCAGTTATATTGATCTCGATTCCTCTTATATCGTTAACAATATCTTTCAGGCAATAAATGGATACGGCCCGGGTGATATTGTGCAATCGTTTGGTGTTGCCGGTAATAAGGGATTGATCGTGGTTAATCATTCTGCAAAGGTTGAAGTGGTGGATTTGCAGGATTTTATTTCCCTGGGGACGATTACGGGAGCGGACTATCCGCGCTACATTCTGGGGTTAAGCGATACCAAAGCTTACCTGACCGATGGTGCTTTTCAGGGATATGTCTATGTTCTTGATCTGACAAACCTGTCTATTGTCAACCAGATTACCGTTGGCAAAGGTCCCGAAAACATGGTACAGGACCAGAACATGGTTTATGTTGCGAATAGCGGAGGCTGGGACTATGATCAAACAATCAGTGTCATAAATACGGAAACGGACCAACTGATCAATACCATTACGGTAGGGGATAATCCCACTGATCTTGTAGTGGATATGAATCATGATATCTGGGTACTGTGTAAAGGGAAAGTGGTTTACGACCAGAACTGGACTGTAACCGAGGAAACGGACTCCAGGCTGGAAAAAATCAGCCGCACCGGGCAATCGGTAGAGCACTCCTGGGTTATCGGGCAGACCGGTGATTCCTTTAATCCCATCCGGCTGGCCATTAATGGTGATGGGACAATCCTTTATTATGTGGAACACGACGGTATCTATCGCATGTTGATCAGCGACAATGCCGCACCGCAAACCCCGTTTATCCACCGGTCATTTTACGGGCTCGATATTGACCCGTCAACCGGGATCATTTATGCACTTGATGCCAAAGGTTTTACCGGACAGGGAACACTGTTCCGTTATTATCCTGATGGCACGCTTGCAGATTCCGTTGATGTGGGTATCGCTCCTAACGGTGTATTTTTTAATTAACCCGCATTCCGGGAAAATGTCTTCCCGGTGACAGCTTTCCGGCTCAAAAATTGTAATTTGCCCTGCGAAAAATACAAGGACCATGCAGCAAAAAACAAGATGGATCATATTGTTCCTCCTGGCAGCCCTGGTATGGATATCCCCGGTACAGGGGCAGATTTCATCAGGAGGGGTACCCCATCCGGTTTATTTACCGGATGGCATTCCGGCCATAGACTTTACGGGCCGGCTGGCAACGGTAGAAGAAGAACTGACAACCACCCTCCCGGACAAAAAAATCCCTTTACAATACGCTTTACCGGTTCAGGTAAATATTGACCCGTTGCGGGATGGTATCTGGGCAACGGCCAAAGACGGAACACGTGTATGGCGTGTACAGTTGGAATGCAAGGAAGCATCTTCACTTTCTATCATTTTCGACCGTTTTAAGCTTGATCCCGGAGAAAAGGTTTTTGTATTCGATCCCTTTGGAAAACAGATACTGGGTGCCTTTACTTCAAAAAACAACAAAGCCGCAGGAAACCTTGCCCTGGTACCGGTTAAAGGATCAACAGCTATCGTGTCATGGGAAATACCTGCCGGGCATTCGCCGGCCGGAAAATTGTCCGTTGGTAAAATCGGACTGGGTTACAGGGAAATATTCCGTGATCAGGAGACCAAAGATCGTTTTTTCGGCAGCTCCGGACTTTGTAACATCGATATCTCCTGCCCCGAAGGTGAAGAATGGCAGGAAGAGAAAAACAGTGTGGTCAGGATATTTGTCAATGGTACGGAATTATGTTCCGGTGTGTTGATGAATACGGTTAACAGTGATGCCACACCTTACATATTAACGGCCGGACATTGTATTACAGACAGTGCGGATGCTGCCAATGCTGTTTTTGTTTTTGGTTACGAATCCCCATACTGTAACGGACCTGACGGTTCTGTCAATAAATCGATTTCCGGCTCGGCGTTTAAAGCAACAGGGGCATCTTCCCTTGATTTCACCCTGGTACAAATGAGCCGGATACCCCCGTTTACTTACTATCCTTATTATGCGGGATGGAACAGCTCGGAAAATACGCCATCTTCCACGGTTACCATACATCATCCCAACGGGGATGTTAAAAAGATTTCCATTGACGGGGATGCTCCCGGTATTTCAAATTATGACGTTTACGATGACAGTACCTTCTGGCGGATCAAACAATGGGATATGGGTACCACGGAGCCCGGGTCCTCAGGGGCTCCTCTTTTCGATCCCAACCACCGTGTCATCGGGACCTTATCGGGTGGCGATGCCCACTGCGGCAGTTCCATAAACGATTATTACCAGATGCTCGCGTTTTCGTGGGATGCTTATCCCGGAGCAAACGAACAGGTCAAATACTGGCTTGATCCCGATCAGCTGGGTTTCCCTTTCTGGAACGGGAATGACCCGTATGCTGCGGCCCGGAAAACATGTGACACCCTGACCAATATTGCCGATGGAGAGATTCTGCGATTATACGAGTACCAGGGAGTAGACGCCGGCTACCGCACGGGACACAACGAAGGCCGTATCACTGCCTATGCAGATGTGTTTTATAATTCGGAACTCTTTTCCATGACCGGTATTTACATCATGCCGGGGATCATTAGTTTTGACAGTCCTGCTGATAAAGTAACCATAAAAATATGGGAAGGAGGCTCTTTCCCGGGAGAGGTCGTTGTTTCAAAGGATGTTCCGGGAAACTATTTTCAGGATTCGGTATGGAATTTTATTGATTTTGACACCCTGGTCACGATCAGTGGCAATTTCTATGCCGGATATGAGATCTATTATGACAACCCTACCGGCGCCCTGACTGACCAGTTTGCAGTCATGCAGGCAGAGGCCAGAAACGTATATGGTGAAAACACTGCCTATTATTATCAAAACGGGCAGTGGACAACCTTCAGCGGAACACCTCCTGATTACATGTATACTTCCCTGGCCGTACAACCTGTACTGTGCGGGGAAATACCTGCTGTTGGCATTGCTAAGCTTCCACGGACCGTTGATGCAAATGCCATGAGCATTTATCCGAATCCCGCCAACCGTGATATAGTCGTGACTTTTCCGGTTTCGATACCGGACGAATCGATGGTTAGCCTGACGGATATGACCGGGAAAGTGGTATTCAGCCGGAAGCAGGTCTTTTCCGGGACCCGGGAAACCATTCATCTGCCGCCATTACCAGATGGGCTCTATATTTTAAGGATTACGGCACCGGCAGCAGATTATCGTACAAAATTGCTGATTAAGAGCAGATAGCATGTTATCATTTTCAAATGTCCGCCTGTTGGTACACACAGGAATGGTATGCTCTCTCCTGTTGTCTGGTTGTCACCGGAAAATATCAGACCCGGTGGATACGACACGGAGTCAACAAATAGTACATGCTGCTGAAACAGGGTTTAGGGAGATAATCACAGAAAAAGGGTTTGACTTAACGGTTACCAATCCGTGGCAGGGATCAGAGAAACCGCAATTCACGTATATTCTCGACCGGAACCTGCCCGCGGAACACCAGGGATGGAAACCGGGAGATGATATCCGGATCCCTGTCCGGCGTGTCATCTGTACTTCAACAACACATATTGCCTTTCTTAAAGCATTGGGTAAGACAGATCATATAGTGGGAATCTCGGGAAAAACACTGATCTCGGACAGTACGGTTTTAGAAAATATCATCAAGGGAACGATAGAAGATATCGGTTATGACCGGCAAATAGATTATGAAAAGATTGTGGCTTTACAACCGGACATTATTTTTATGTATGGTGTGGATAAACAGGTTTCCGGAGTTATAGAGAGAATTCAGCGCTTAGGCATTCCGGTTGTCGTGGTGGGAGACTATCTCGAACCCTCACTTCTGGCAAGAGCCGAATGGATCAGGTTTTTTGCCGCTTTTTTTGATGAAGATGAACGTGGAGCACATTATTTTGATTCCATATCGTACGTATATAATCGCCTGTTAAGCAGTGTCCCGCAGGATCATCAGCCAAAGGTAATGGCGGGGCTACCCTGGAACGAAGTATGGTATGTATCCGGACAGGGTTCCCTGTTGTCCAATACTTTGCGGGACGCCGGAGGACGTTATATTTTTTCCTCGCTTAAAAGCTCCGAAGCGATCCCGATGGACATTGAACAAGTATATAAGATTGGTAAGAATGCAGATATCTGGGTCAATGCAGGTTCAGCTAAATCACTGGAGGAGATCAAAGCAATGGACTCCCGGCTTGGAATGTTCAGACCGGTGAAAACGGGAATGGTTTTTAATAACGATAAGCGGGTAACATCACGTGGTGGAAATGATTACTGGGAATCCGGTGTAACCAGCCCGGACAGGATTCTCTCCGACCTTATTGCGATATTCCATCCTGACATCTTTCCCGGACATACCTTGTATTACTACCGTAAACTACCGTAATATTTCTGATAAGCCAAAGGAAATGAGTTCACCTGAAGACAGCATAAGACGGATCATCTGGCCGGTTATCATTACTTTACTGATCCTGCTCATCCTGGGTGATCTGCTCATGGGTTCGGTACGTTTATCGGCAGGTGAGGTATGGAACAGTCTAACCGCAACTTTCCCTGCAGACGATACGGCAGCAACGATTATCAGGCAGTTTCGTTTACCACGTGTCATGACCGCCGTATTTGCCGGAATGGCTTTGTCGGTAAGCGGGTTATTGATGCAAACCGTTTTCCGGAATCCGCTGGCCGGTCCCTATGTATTAGGAATCAGTGCCGGAGCAAGTCTTGGCGTTGCCCTGGTGGTACTTGGATTTTCCTCCTTGTTCGCATTTAACAAAATCAGCCTCCCCGGTAACAGTGCCATGTTACTGGCAGCAGCCACCGGCTCTATTCTGGTATTATTATTATTGCTCATTGTTTCCGCAAGGGTAAAAGATATTATGACCATTCTGATCCTTGGGGTGATGTTTGGCAGTGCGGTAACGGCACTGGTGGCCATTCTTCAATATTTCAGCAACGAATCAATGCTTAAGGCATTTATCATCTGGACAATGGGCAGTCTTTCGTCTACCACAAACCAGCAGGTTTATCTTCTTGCTGTAATGGTAATCCTGGGATTGCTGGTCACGGCAATGATGCTGAAAAACCTGAATATCCTGATGCTTGGAGAAGAAATGGCAGTCAGCATGGGCATGAACCTATACCTGAACAGAGCCGTTATTTTTCTGGTTACCGGCCTGCTTGTCGGAGCGGTAACGGCATATTGCGGTCCCATAGGATTTATTGGAATTATTGTACCGCACATTGCCCGGATGATGTTCAACACTTCGCATGTGGGTCGTTTATTTCCCGGAACCATTGTTCTTGGCGCCGTAATCCTGCTGGCCGGAGACCTGGTTTCCCATATCCCGGGCAAAGCAGCTGTACTTCCCATCAATGCGGTAACCGCTGTTCTGGGCGTTCCGGTCATTATGTGGATGATTTTACGGAACCGGAAACTTTCGGCACTTATGTAACCTGATTTTAATAATATGGTAACCTGTATACGGACATATATGTTTTATTCCTTTGTGAATTCCCTGTGCCTTAGTGCCTTTATGGTGATTAAGGATGATTTGCATGCCACCGGGACTCCAGGTCACCAGTGGAACACCATGGTGTACTACTCCAAAGAGCCGCATAACTGTGTTTAACATGAAATGCATAGGTCAGAATCAGGTAATATAATGATTTCAGGATGCTTACATTAAAACAACTTGATACAGGGTTTATCACGACGCAAGGGCAGCGACGGATATTGGCATCCGGCCTGGATTTATCCGCACGCGAAGGTGAACTTACAGCAATCGTCGGACCAAACGGGATTGGAAAAAGCACGCTGTTACGGACCATTATGCGTTTGCAGCCGGCTCTTGGAGGCACTATTGACATTGACGGCCGTAATACTTCCGGTTTCAGCACCCGTGATTTTGCCCGGTTTTGCAGTTTTGTTCCGGCAGGGAAAATTCCCGTTGCCCGTCTCACGGTAGAAGAAATCATTACGCTGGCACGTTACCCACATACCGGGTGGTTTGGAAAACTTTCTCCGGAAGATATCCGGATTGTGGAAGAGGCCATTTATTCATTAAACCTGCAAGATCTGAGGTTAAGATTTATTGATGAACTCTCGGATGGCGAAAAGCAACGTACCTGGATTGCACGGGCACTGGCACAGGGAACCCCCCTTGTCATCCTGGACGAACCGACGGCTTTTCTGGATATTCCGAACCGCTTTGAGATTTACCGGCTACTCAGGCAAATCGCAGTTTCACAGCATCGTTTGTTTCTTTTTGCATCCCACGATCTTGAATTTGTATCGGATATGACTGATAAAATATGGATGCTGCTTCCCGGCGAATTTTTTGAAGGGGCACCCGAAGATATTATTTCCGGAGGGATACTGGATAAGCTGTTTCGACACTCCGGGATCACATTTCATCCGGAAAAAGGGCTTATGTTTCCCCAACCTGAACCGGAAAAATATTTGGTGATCACCGGGGATTCAAGTCAGTGTCAGTGGATTAAAAGAGCGCTGAAAAGGGCAGGTTTTGGGATCATAACAGAAGTGCAGCAACATCCTTTCGCACATATCTTTTGCTCGAAAAATGAAATTGTTTTGGAAAAAAATGACCGGAAAATACGATTTTCATCGGTTTATGCGTTAATTTTATTCCTGAAAACCAATCACTAAAAATCAACGATTATGCAAAGAACGCTGAAAAAAATTGTCACCTGGTTTCTTATCTCCCTGGTATTGCTTTTTACCGTTATTGCCATCCTGGGTATCTGGGATGTCATAGATGTGGATGAAGTACTTCGTAAAATACTGGCATCGTTGCTGGTCATTTTTGCTGCTTCTGCTGTCATCCTGTTTATTGTCTCCGTTATCGGCAAAGAACTGGACAAGCCGGATCAGGTCACTTGAGATCGCCGGTTACCTGGCACATTATCATCGTTCTTTTCAGGGAGCCATCAACAATCAGGCGGGTAACTGATCAATATTCAGCGGCGGAGAACCGGGCCGTCCATGACAATTTTTATATTTCTTGCCACTGCCACAGGGGCAGGGATCATTCCGGCCGATTTTCTTACCCGTACGTACGGGTTGGGGTTTTGATTCGCGGGTATCGGCTGTTGTATCCGACCCGGAATATGAGGGAATATCCGTCTTGGAAGTCTGCATCCTGCTCATATCCAACCGTTTGCGTTGCCGTGCTTCCTGTACATCGCTGGCATCCTGTATAGGTATCTGACCTTTCATCAGCGTTGCGATCACATCACGATTAATCCGGATAATCATTTGGCTGAACAATTCGAAAGACTCAAATTTGTAGATCAGCAGCGGGTCCTTTTGTTCATAAGTTGCATTTTGTACCGACTGTTTCAGATCATCCATCTCGCGAAGGTGTTCTTTCCATGCTTCATCAATTGTCATCAGGATAACCGATTTCTCATAGGATTTTACCAGTTCGCGTCCCTCTGTTTCGGATGCTTTTTTAAGATTGGTAATTACCTGGAAAGTTTTTACACCGTCGGTTATAGGTACGACAATGTTTTCATAGACATGAGATTGTTTTTCATAAACATCCTTGATAACCGGATAAGCCTGACGGGCAATAGTTTCTTCTTTTCTCCGGTAGGTTTCAATAACCAGTTTATTCAGCGCTTCGATAATCTCACCTGCACTCATTTTCAAAAACTCTTCTGCAGATACCGGTGATTCAATAGAGAAAGTACGGATAAGCTCAAAGTTAAATCCCTCAAAGTCACCTGCATCATGATACTGTTGAACCAGTGATTCGGTAACATCCCACATCATATTGGCAATATCCACATCGAGTCTTTCTCCAAAGAGGGCATGACGGCGGTTTTTGTAAATCACCTCACGCTGTGAGTTCATCACGTCATCATATTCAAGCAGCCGTTTACGGATGCCGAAGTTATTCTCTTCAACTTTTTTCTGAGCCCGCTCAATGGATTTGGAGATCATCGGATGTTGGATTACCTCTCCTTCCTTAAGACCCAGGCGGTCCATCAATCCGGCAATTCTTTCCGATCCGAAGAGTCGCATGAGGTTATCTTCGAGGGAGACATAAAACTGTGATGTTCCCGGGTCTCCCTGACGGCCGGCACGTCCCCTGAGCTGGCGGTCAACCCTCCGGGACTCATGTCGTTCGGTACCGATAATGGCAAGGCCACCTGCCTGTTTTACTTCATCGGTTAGTTTGATATCCGTCCCCCTGCCGGCCATATTGGTTGCAATGGTAATCATCCCTTTATGACCTGCCTGAGCTATGATTTCAGCCTCACGCTGGTGCATTTTCGCATTGAGAACATTATGTTTCAGTCCGCGGATTTTCAGCATCCGGCTGAGTAATTCGGAAATCTCCACCGATGTGGTTCCAACCAGTACAGGTCGTCCGGCCTTCTCCAGGTTTGTAATTTCCTCAATCACGGCATTATATTTCTCACGCTTGGTCTTATAAACCAAATCTTCAAAGTCCTGCCGGATTATCGGGACATTGGTCGGAATGACAATTACATCAAGTTTATAAATATTCCAGAACTCGCCGGCTTCGGTTTCAGCCGTTCCCGTCATCCCTGCCAGCTTATGATACATGCGGAAATAGTTTTGCAGGGTAATGGTCGCAAATGTCTGGGTTGCCCCCTCAATTTTTACGTTTTCCTTGGCTTCGATAGCCTGGTGGAGACCTTCGGAATATCGCCTGCCTTCCATGATCCTTCCGGTCTGTTCATCCACAATCTTTACTTTATTGTCGATAACAATATATTCGACATCTTTTTCAAAAAGCGTATAGGCTTTAAGCAATTGATTCATGGTATGCACTCTTTCGGACTTAACCGCATAATCCTGCAGCAGTTTATCCTTGGCACGGAGTTTTTCTTTAGGCTCAAGGGAGGATTTTTCAATATCAGCGATTTCACTACCGACATCCGGAAGGACAAAAAAGGAAGCATCTTCAGACGAAGTGGATATCAGGTCCAGTCCTTTGTCGGTCAGTTCGATGGTATTCTGCTTTTCATCGATGATAAAATAGAGTTCGTCCGTTACTTTATACATGTCTTTACTGTTGTTCTGCATGTAAAAGTTTTCTGTTTTATGCATCAATGATTTGTTCCCCTCCTCGCTCAAAAGTTTAATCAAAGCTTTTGTTTTGGGCAATCCTTTATGCGCCCGTAATAACATCAGCCCGGCCTTATCCCGGTCATCTTCCTGAAGGGCCTTTCTGGCATCTATCAGAATCTGATTAATCAGTTTTTTCTGAGCTTCGACCAGTTTGACCACTTTGGGTTTCAGGTCATCAAACTGGCTGGTATCACTTTTGGCTGTCGGGCCCGAGATGATCAGCGGGGTACGGGCATCATCGATCAGCACAGAGTCAACCTCATCAACGATAGCATAATGATGTTTACGCTGTACCAGGTCTTCGGGATTAATGGCCATATTATCACGCAAATAATCAAATCCGAATTCGTTATTTGTTCCGTAGGTAATATCAGCATTATAAGCGTTTCTTCGCTCCTGAGAATTGGGCTGGTGGTTATCGATACAATCGATGGAAAGGCCATGAAATTCATAAATCGGGCCCATCCATTCGGAGTCCCTGCGGGCCAGGTAATCATTTACCGTTACCAGATGAACGCCTTTGCCGGCAAGGGCATTAAGAAATATAGGCAGGGTAGCTGCCAGTGTTTTTCCTTCACCCGTGGCCATTTCGGCAATCTTACCCTGATGCAGTACCACGCCACCGATAAGCTGAACATCATAATGGATCATATCCCAGGTGATCTCATTCCCACCGGCCATCCAGTGATTCTTATAAACAGCCTTATCTCCCTGTACTTCGACAAAATCCTTACGTACGGCAAGATTACGGTCAAAGTCGGTTGCCGTTACCGTAATTGTCTCATTCTCATAAAATCTCCTGGCAGTATCCTTTACGATAGCAAAAGCTTCGGGAAGAACTGCCTCCAGAATCTTCTCAATTTTTTCATCCAGGTGTTTGGTGGCTTTATCAATGCGTGTATAGAGATCTTCTTTCTCTGCTACAGGTGTTTCATCGGATTCAGCCTTTGCTTTTAAAGCATCGGCCTCTTTCTCCTCTTCAGCGACTTGCTCCCTGACAAGTTGTCGCAATGCAGCAGATTTTTCTCTCAGTTCATCATGTGTCAGGTACTGCAATTTTTCATATTCGGCTTTGATCTTTTCAACCATCGGTTGCACATCACGGATATCATGTTCTGATTTGCTGCCGAAAACCTTTTCCAATACAGTATTGAGTACATTCATCTTTCAATCTCTTTATTCTTCTCTCCGCGCATTCCGGAGGGATTGTCACTTATAGGATTTAAAATAAGCATACAAAGTTAAGCTTTTCAAACGATTTTTATCTCTGCCAATATCACATAAAACCTTCGGGTCATTAAGATCATTCATCTCTGACGGAAGGATATGAATTCACAGTCTAACAAATAGGATACCAATTTCATGTTGATCATGAATTTTTATACATTGCCACCGGAAGAAACCGGAACCATAAAATAGTTTAATGTTATCCATCCGGGTTTTTTATACCTCGAAAAAATATTGGTAGCTTTGTACAGGAACCGGATAAAAGTTAATACGGAAACATGCAAATTATGAGACGGATCATATACATGCTGGTTATATTTCTGACTTCGTTAAACATCACGGCACAGCCCTGGTTAAAATATTATTCACCGGGGAAGTCTACAAATCCCAAGGAAGAATACGATGCCCTGGTAAAAGCTTTTGATACTTACTGGAAAGACAAAGAACCCGGTCACGGCAGTGGCTATAAACCGTTTATGCGATGGGCCTGGATGGTAGGGGAACGGATACAGGCTGACGGGAGAATCGGTGCGGATATTCTATGGCAGGAATACCTGGCAAAACAGGAATATTCACAGGGGAAAAGCATTCCGGGCAACTGGTATTTTCTCGGACCACAATCACCTCCTACCGATTTGGGAACCGGCCAGATCGTCGGCGCAGGCCGGATCGACTGCATTGCATTTGATCCCACCGACACATCTACTTTTTATATAGGTTCACCAACCGGAGGCTTATGGAAGACTACAGATGACGGGGCAACATGGATCCCGTTGACAGACAACCTGCCGAGTCTCGGTATTGCGGATATAGCTATTCATCCCAGGCACCCGGATACGATATATGTTGCAACCGGAGATCGTGATGCCGGTGATATTTATGCAGCTGGTATCCTTGCATCCTATGATGGGGGGACAACCTGGCAAAACACCGGTTTTAACTTTCAGCAATCAGACAAATATGTCGTTAACAGACTGTTGATCAATCCCAATCATCCGGATACCCTCCTTGCCGGAACCAACAACGGTTTGTATTTTATCACCAACGGAGTAACCTTTGCTTCCAATGTTTTGGGCAAACATATTAAGGACATGGAATTTAAACCGGATGATCCGGAGATCGTTTATGCGGCAAGCTATCAGTATGGTGGTGCATCCGTTTATAAATCGACCGATGGGGGTAAAACTTTTACGGAAAGCAGTTCCGGGATGAACACCACCAGTATCCGGCGTATTGATCTCACGGTCACACCTGCCCGTCCTGATATGGTCATGGCAATTTGCTCTGACAAGGAATCCAGTGGATTACAGGCTATTTACCGGTCATTCAATGCCGCTGTATCGTGGACATCCCTTTTATCCGGAAATACAAAAAACCTGCTGGCTACCGAACCGGATGGCACAGGAACCGGAGGCCAGGGATGGTATGATCTTACGATAACCATGTCGCCGGACAGTTATACGGAGTTTTTTACCGGCGGCATTAACATCTGGAAATCCATAAATGGCGGAGGCAGCTGGCAACTTGCCTCTTTCGGTTATCCGGAATGGGGAGTCAGTTCTGCCCCTTATGTACATGTAGATCAACATATCCTGAAATTTCATCCGGCTACCGGTGCTCTTTACTCGGGCAATGACGGCGGTATATACCGCAGTTATGACAAGGGTGAAACCTGGACTGACATAAGCAGCAACCTGGGCGTTTTACAGATATACCGTATCGGAATATCACCACAGAAACGCTCCCTCACCCTGATGGGCAGCCAGGATAACAGCTCGATCATGGCTACAGACACAAACTGGTATGTGGTTATCGGAGGCGACGGTATGGAATGTATTGTGGATTATACAGACACCAACACCCTGTATGTCAGTTCACAATACGGGAAAATACAGCGCTCTACAGATGGCGGGTTTACTTTTCACTCCATTAAACCCAATGGTGCAGGCAAAGGAGGCTGGATTACGCCTTATATTATCAATCCGGACAATCATAAATCCTTGTTGGCCGGGTATGAAGAAATTTATGAAACATTTAATCAGGGGAAAAGCTGGACAGCGATCACTTCTAATCTGGGTCAGGGTAACAATTTCAGGCAAATAGCCATATCTTCCTTTAATACCGATGTTATCTATGCTACCACCGGCAGCAACAGTTGGCGCAGTGACGACCATGGAAAAACATGGGTAAATATCCAAAATGGCCTGGGCACTGGCACGGTTCGTTATTTTGCCATACATCAGTATGATCCGCATACCGTATGGGCAGCGCTTTCCAACTATTCGATCGGGGATAAAGTGTATTATTCCGAAGATGGTGGAAATACGTGGACAAATTATTCACTAGGGTTGCCTAATATCCCGGTCAACTGCCTTGTATATCAGAACAACAGCAAAGGAACGTTATATGCCGGTACTGACCTTGGGGTATATTACCGTACCAAAAGTATGGACCGGTGGAAAGACTTCGGTAACGGTTTACCCAATGTTATCGTCAATGAGCTGGAAATCTTTTATCCTGACAGTGTCATCCGGGCAGCAACCTATGGCCGGGGATTATGGGAAAGTCCGTTGATCTATCCTCCCGACACCAGCGCTTATGCGGATTTCTCCGTTGATAAGCTCTCCCATTGTCTGGGAAGCCCATTCCGGTTTTTCTATCATGGTTCCGAAGTGCGGGACAGTATGCGTTGGATCTTCGGAGCAAATGCCACTCCGGAAAGTGTTTTAAACAGCGATACGGTTTTGGTTGACTTTAACCTGTCCGGAAAGCATGACATTACGCTCATTGTTTACAAAAACGGAAATACAGATACGCTGACCCGTATCGGGTATGTTAAGTCTGTTTTATCATTGGATATCTCCATAGCCACTGATTTTGATACTTATTTCTGGAGAGGAGATACCGCACAGCTCGTATCCTCAGGGGCAGAAACCTATACCTGGTCGCCGGCCACCGGACTGGATACCACTTCAGGTTCTGTAGTATTTGCCTCTCCTGACAGCTCGATTACTTATTATATCTCTGCCGCAGAAGGAAACTGCCAGGATGAAGATTCCATCCGGATAGATGTCTATCCGAATGATTTTATCCGCTATGCCCTGTCCCTGCAAACCGGCACAAACGGACCATTTATCAATAACGGGGCATCGGTGGAAGTGAATGAACCGATGCCTCCTGCAGGGGATTGCAATACACAAAGTACCTGGTGTGACGAGTTTAATACAGGAAAGGATTATCTGGGAAATTCGGTTTGGTTTACTTTTTCAGGACCTGCCGGTGGAATTGTCTCGATTGATTCACGGGGATTTGATGAACAAATAGCCGTTTATGAGGCGGATAATGCCGACAGTTTGTTAAGTGGTGCATATACATTGCTGGCAGCTAACGATGATTACCATGATGCATCAATGAGTTTTGCCGCTGCCATTACCGAAATCAGCGGACTTACGGAAGGTAAAACATACTGGGTACAGGTTGATGGCAGTGGGGGAAACAGTGAAGGGACATTTTATCTGGATCTTTATGACTCGCCTCTTGGAGTAAACGATGCAGAAACCGAAAATACCGGCAGGGAAATTGATATTTATCCCAATCCGAATAACGGAAGTTTTACGCTGCATTTCAATTCACCTGTGGGAAACAGGGGAATCATCCGAATCTATTCTTCCACGGGACAGATACTCCTGGAAAAAGCCGTTTCGAACATCATTCCCGGCGAGAATATACATTTGCAACCTGCAAACCTGTCACCTGGGTTATACATATTAACGGTTACCTCTTCGCGCCAGCTATGGAAAGCAAGAATGATTATTCAGTAAAAACCGAGATTGATCAAAATTACCCGTTAACCTTGGTGTGCCAGGTATTTTTCTTACAATGCAACACCTGCAACTTTCCTGCGTCTTTATCATGAAATTAACCGATGAGTGCAGCTGAAAAAATATTTACGAATCTGCATCAGGACCTGATCGAGCAATGTCGTGCAGGTGATCAGCGGGCACAGTTTAAGGTTTATAAACTTTATTATAAAGCCATGTATAACACCAGCCTACGTATTGTAAACCACACACATGAAGCCGAAGATATCATGCAGGAATCTTTCCTGTCGGCTTTTGAAAAGCTGGATACCTATAAAGGTGAAGTGAGCTTCGGGGCATGGCTGAAAAAAATCGTTATTAACCGGTCTCTTGACCATCTGCGAAAAATAAATCCGGGACTGCAGGACATGGAAGGAATAGGAGAGGTTATTGATGAAACCGGAACTTTCACAGAGGAAAATAATTATGATATCGGGAAGATTAAAAGTGCCATGGAGAAACTTTCTACAGGTTACAGAACCATATTGTCACTATACCTGTTTGAAGGATATGACCATGATGAAATCAGCCAGATCATGGGGATAAGCCCTTCTACCTCAAGGTCGCAATATTCGCGGGCGAGGCTGCGGCTGATTCAAATATTAAAAAAGGAAAAAGGAAATGACTGACCTGGAACGATATATCATCAACCACAGGGATACCTTTGAGCAGGAACCCGAAAAAGGACATGCAGACCGTTTTCAACGGAAGATGGCCCGGCAGCAGCGCAGAAAACTTGTACAGTTAATGTGGCCTGCAACAAAAATTGCCGCTGTTATCCTGCTGATTATTTTTTCCGGAATGTGGATTATTGATCATACTTTAAAGCAATCGACTGTGACAGCAAGTTTTATACCTATACCCGAATATGCCGAAGCAGAACATTTTTATGCCACCCAGGTAAATCTGAAATATAATGAGCTGAAACATATCCGTTTTCTAGGGGATACTGCCCAGAAAGAGATCATGCTGAAAGAACTTACCGGCATGGACAGCTTATATCTTGAACTGCAACATGACCTGAATGCCAATCCGGGTGACGAAAGGGTGTTACAGGCCATGATCGAATACTATCAGGTCAAACTGGATGTACTCAATAATATTATACAACAATTAAACGCTTTGCAACATCAAACCAAACAGACAGACCATGAAAAAACGAATCTCTAATACAGGAGTTTTCACCCTGCTTGTATTCACGGCAGGAACATTACAACCTGCTGCCGCACAGGATGAGATATCGAAAACATACCATAAAGAGTATGCGGTAGATAATCAGACCACACTGGTAATCTCCAATAAATACGGAGATGTCAATTTTGAAGACTGGGATAAAAATGCCATTGAGATAGATGTCAAAATATCTGTTGATCTTCCCGATCGCGAAAGGGCACAGAAGATGCTGGACTATCTTGATGTGGAATTTTCACAGGCTGGCAGCCGTATTGAAGCCACCACCACCATTGACAACCGGTTTTCACGCTCAGGATGGAATCGCTGGGGTAAGGAAGGAAAGAAATTCAGTATCGATTACACAATTCATGCTCCCGCATCGATAGATGCCGAACTGATGAATAAATACGGTGACACCTTTGTCAGCAAGATATCGGGACATGCACTTCTTTCCGTCAAATACGGAAATCTCAAAGTCAACAAATTAACACGTGCCGATGCCAAACCTCTGAATATAATTGTAATCGGTTACGGCAAAGGAGTTATTGATGAAGCAAAGTGGTTAAAACTGGATATGAAATATTCAAAACTGGAAATTGGCAAAGCACAGGCACTTGCCGGCGAAACAGCTTACTCCAAACTTACCATTGACGAATTGAGCTCGCTGGTTGCAGAGTCCAAATATGATACTTATAAACTTGGAACCGTTAAGAATCTGATCCTGGACATTGCTTACGGCCATGTAAGTGCCAATAAAGTAACCGCCAAAGTTTCTGTTGAATCCAGATATACAGGAATCAATATCGAACATATTCCGGCCGGTTTTAAAAGTATCAAAATTGATAATAAATATGGTAGTATCTCTCTGGGGATCGATGAAGACGCATCCTACAAGCTGAAAGCTGAAGCACAATACTGCAAGATCTCGGTTCCGGAATCCTCACAGTTGAGTCGTATTGTTGAAAACACCTCATCAACCTACAGCGGGATTGTTGGCAAGCAACAAAACCCTTCATCCACGGTTAGCATTGAGACCCGTTACGGAAGTGTCAAGCTATACTGACATCAACTGATAAAAGCCGTAAAACAATAAAAAAAGCCGGACATATATGCCCGGCTTTTTTCATTCCTGCACAAGTCAGTCTTTGAAAGCGATCACCAGGTTGGAGATCTCTTTGGGATTATAGGGACTCAGGTCCTGAATTCTGGCCACCAGGTCATCATATTGTGATCCGGGAGATGTTCCTCCGGAAACAAAACCGGCAGCATCAAAGAATCCCGGAGCTGAGGTATTGTAAAGGAAAGCTTCAATACTTGCAGGATCAATACCCGGCCATACCTCCATAATCTCGCGGGTAAAGACATCCTTGATGGAATAATAACCAAGCAGGACACTGCGGCTGGGTTCATCCAGGTTGCTGGGTGGCAGTCCGACTTCAGCTACGCCAATGTCATCGCTACCATTGCCTGCAGCAACAAATGCCCAGTTAAATCCCGCATGACCGGCAAAGAAAGTGGCATTGGGATGGTTTGAATTTCCATACACATCCACATAATCACCTTTTTTACCGACAAACATTTTCAGGGCACTCATGCTATAAGGATCTTCAAGAGGATCGGCAACAGGCAATCCGGCAATATAAACAAGCATGTGTGCATCATAACCATGATCTCCGGTTTCGCTATAATCAATACGGAACATGGCACTGGCATCCTTTCCGTCATTCCTTCGATCTATATTATAAGGTTTCAGCAAAGCTATGCCTTCAACCGGATCACGGTTCCAAAAGATCTGGATCGCTTTTCCACCGTCATCATTGCCTTCTGATTCGGCATCCGTAATCGTCATCTGGAATTCCCAGGTGGCATTGTCATAAGAACTGTTGGCTACGACAGTGACATTTTTTGTCCTGCCGTCATCATCACTCTGGAAACTGAAACTCATCGGTTTATTGATATGATAAACCGTAATGGCACCTATAACATCCTGGACGATCCCTGCGGCACCTTCACCAATATTGATAAAGTTGGCCAGGTGCTCATAGATATCATTTCCCTTGAGCGTATCTACCGTGGCACTTTTGTTTGTAGATGCCTGGCGGCTGATGGCATCCGGGATATCCACCTTAAAAGACTGGGGTAAAATCGAATCTTCTCCCGGACCGGGTGCGGGATTTTTTTCACATCCGCTGAATAACAGTGATGCTATTAAAAGAGCAGAACCGAAAAATAAACTTAGCTTTTTCATAATTATTTGTTTTTAGTTAAACATTTTCGTTAAATAAACGGTTTTCGAGAATATCACACTCCAACCGTATACTTACCCCTACAACAAAAGATGTTTTTTTTTGCCATGCGATCAGATAAACTTCTATTATGCTGATATATCGTTATTTAACTCGTAAAATAATTTTAATGGTTTTGCAAATTGTATCGTTCATTTTCGGGAAAACGGATAGATATTCATATGTATGGCAAAAAGTTTATCCCCCGTTCCATAGCATTTCGTGATATTCAAAACCTATTTTTTTATCTTTTCAGACTCACGGAACTTCATTCTGTCAGCCTCATTTTCCTTGTTATCCCTGATCATATCCTTCACATTATCTATTTCGGGGCTCTCTTCGACAGCCTGCCAGTTAAAGTTCTCATCCAGGGGAGTTAATGCCACAACAGGATCGAAAATCCGTTTATCTACAGGCAAAGCATTATAGGGTGTAAAATCCGGGACAGATGTAAACATATTTGCCAGGTCTGTCGCTGTGGCATCATATTCATTTAAATAGGGCACACCCAGCACATTCCAAATCGTTTTAAAAATGCTACCAAAACTATAATGTACATGTCCCACATAATTCTTCTTTGCCCAGGGAGATATTACCATAAGGACACTTCGATGGGCATCTATATGGTCAACACCATTCTGGGCATCATCTTCAGTTACGATAATTGCCATATTCTTCCAGTAAGGTGTGTGAGACAGGAACTCCACCATCCGGCCAAGGGCAAGGTCATTGTCGGCCATATAACTCTCACGGTACGGATAACCATCTTCAGGCCGTTCTCCGGCACCATGGTCATTCGGCAAAATAATCGTCAGCAACGGGGGCAATGGGTTCCCGGGTTTCAGCCACTTTTCATTAACTTCCTTTATAAACATATCAATCCTGAACTGATCAGGGATTCCCATATTAAATGTCGGATAGGTATGTGAAGTATTTTCAAAGAGCGGGGCCGGCAGCGGATAATTGAACAGATATCTCATCCCGGTATATTTATAGGAACGCTCGTAAGAAGCAGGTTCAAACATTACCCCTTCTCCAAAATTATAAAAGGGTATATCATACCGATCGAGCTGATCCCAAAGCGAGCCCGCTTCGTTATAATCTTCGGGATAAATAGCCCCTGCAGCTCCTGTAAAAGCAAGATAACCCGGAGAAGGTGATCCCTCCTTAAAATTCCTGTTTCCACCATAGCTTGCCGGTGCGCAGGTTTCCACCCATTCGTTCGGATAGGTATTGGCCAGCCAGCGATGCCCGTCGGCCGAAACATCAGAATCGACGTAATAATTATCCCCGATGGCAAAATGTCTTGCCAGGGCCAGATGGTTAGGCATCACTACAGCATCCCGAACGGTATCCGTATGCTTTCGATTTGAAAATGTCACACCTTCCCCGTAACGTGCCAGTGATGAATCCCCGTCTGCACCTGCAATCTGGCCAAATATTTCATCAAAAGTGCGGTTCTCCTTGGTAACAAAAACAAGATATTTCACAGGCGACAGACTATCTTCACGATGTTCTCCGGGGTACAATGGAATGGGATTCTCTTTTCTCCGGGCAAAACCGGGATCATCAATCCGGGTAAAAGAAAAGTTGTTGGCAATGACTTTTCGGGTATATTCCTTTAATTCCCGGTCCGACGGGATATCCATCACGGTAACGGTTCCACGCATCAGAAAACCGATGTATGAACCGATGTTCCCCGGGTCAAAGTTTTTTCCACCGTTAGGTCCGCTACCATATCCTTTGGCATTAGCCACCACCAGTTTTTTGCCGTCCGGGGTTACGCATACTTTAGACGGGAACCATCCTGCGGGAATGTGCCCGACAACACGAAATGAAGGGATATCAATAACGGCAACAGCATTAATCCCCGATTCAGCCACATATAATCTTTTGTAATCAGGAGAAACATCCAACCCGAAAGGTATTTTCCCACGCAAGTGGTCTATCCTGGGATCCAGATCAAGATGGATGGTATGCACTACCGTATCTTCACGGACCCCGATAACGGAAATATTATCATTGTTTCCGTTACTGACAAAAACATAAGCCGGGGTTGCTGCAACGGAGTTGGGGGAACTCCCGCCAACGGCCGGAAAATCCTCCACCATCTCACCAACAAGTACACCGGTTTTTATTTTCGATACAACACGGGCATCGTCAGGTTGTGAAATATCAACAGACCAGACAGAAAATGATTCGGGGACGTTGGATTTTCCCAAACCCGGAACAACGAGTGTATCGGTTTTAATACCCTTTTCAGCTTCCGGGGTACCGTAGGCGAAAGGTGGAAATGCCGGGGCAGTCTCCTGCAGGTTGTCAGGATCAATTCCCTCAATAGGTTTATACACATACATTCCCACATTGGCTACCCATGCGGTTTTTTCATCCGGTGAAAGGGTTATTCCGAAAGGATACCGGCCTACAGGAACGTTGCGGATCAATTGTTGTGTACGTGTATCCAGAATGACCATTCTGAAATTGATCTGGTCTACCGCATAGATAAAGTTTCCGTCATGTGTGATCGTCATGTCGCCAATGTATCCGTCTGAATAATCTACGGAGTCATTTTTGTAGGCACAATTGATAAATCCAAGAGATTCACCGGTAGATATCCCGAACATATACACTTTATTTTCCTGGCCTCCTGCAACATACAAGGTATCATTCTGCGGTGATACGGACAAACCCATAAAAACCGAGGCCAGAACACCCTTATCGGTAACCGGGCCCGGAGGGATTTGAGTAATACGAACCGAATCTGTTCCGATACCCTGAAGTATGGAAACGGAAAGCGGACGGACACCGGAATTGGCAGTGACGGCAATAGAACCATCCTGACTGAGTGTAAGGCCGAAAGGATGAGGAGCGATACGGTAAGATTGCCCGACCGGCGTAACCAACCGGCCATTGGGGATCACCGTAACGCCCGTAGTATCTATACCGGTGTACCGTTCACCGGCGGGTGCCCGCGCAATAAACTTTCCGGAACGGTCTGAATGGCATCCGGTTGAGATCATAAGCAGCACGGGAAAAAAGAAAAAGGGCAGATATTTCATGGGTTTCCGATGTTTAATAAATATTTGATTTTATGCAGAAGTAAAATTACTAATTTTGTGGCCATTGCGGGTTATGAAATCATTAAATAAAAAGAAAGAGACCCTTTTTGCCGCAGGGAAGATGCTGCCCCTGGTAGAGGAGTTTTATACCATTCAGGGAGAAGGTTTCCATACGGGTAAGGCAGCTTATTTTATACGCATTGGCGGGTGTGACGTAGGTTGTAGCTGGTGTGACACGAAATTTTCATGGGATCCTTATCTTCATCCTATGGTTGAGACGGATCGTATTATAAAAAATGCACTACAATCCGGAGCCCGGGATATGGTCATTACCGGAGGAGAACCACTGATGTTTAATCTTATTTATCTTACCAGACAATTAAAGATCCGGGGATTCAATATTTATCTCGAAACTTCGGGGGCATGGCCCATGCAGGGGACTTTCGACTGGATATGCCTTTCTCCGAAACAGAGTAAAAAACCGCTCCGCAACATTTATACACAGGCCGACGAACTGAAAGTAATCATTCAGACAAAAAATGACCTGGCCTGGGCTGAGGAAAATGCCGGAAAAGTTCCCGACAAATGTTTCCTTTTCCTCCAACCGGAATGGAGTCAGTACGAAAGAATCATCGGTATACTCGTTGAATACGTCAAGAGAAACCCCAAATGGCGAATATCACTACAGGCCCATAAATTCATGCATGTTCCTTAGCTCCCGAATGCTTTCCCATTAACATAAGATGTGGTCTATTTTATTTAACTTTACATAATGTAACCGGGAGTAAGCCGTTTTGATTATGATGAAAAAATTATCCGTACATATCTTCTTTATTTTCCTGCTGTATATACCTATAACCGGATTTAGTCAATTGCATACACGTTCGGGGAAGGCCTTGAAGTTATACAACGAAGCCAGGCATTTTTATGAATTCATGGAATTGGATAAGGCATCCAATCAAATTGATATGGCAGTAAAGGCCGATCCGGATTTTCTTGAAGCTCATTTGCTCAGGGCCGAACTCAATGCAGATATTAAAAAGTATTCCAAAGCAATAGAATCATACAGAAAGGTTGTCAGTATCGATTCTTCATTTTATCCAAATGCCATGTACAACCTGGGTCATATCGAGTTTCTCTCGGGCATGTACACAGCGTCCAGGCAGCATTTAACCTCTTTTTTAAAGTTTAAGGGATTACAGCCCTCTATCATAAAAAAGGCCCGGAAAGACCTGGCTGGTTGCCTTTTTTCAATCGAAGGGGTTAAACATCCCGTTCCCCTTTCATTACAAAACCTTGGTCCGGGGGTAAATACCCCGATGAATGAGTACTGGCCCTCCCTGACTGCCGATGAACAAACTCTGGTTTTTACCGTGTTGGTTCCGGAAGGTGAATTTATGATCGCCGGTTTCAGTCAAAAGAAATTTCAGGAAGATTTTTATATTTCTGTTCGCACCGACAGTGTTTGGCAAACACGAAAACCTCTTGGAAAGCCCATCAACTCACCTCGCAATGAAGGCGCACAGTCTCTCTCGGTCGACGGCAGGATGATGTATTTTACAGCTTGTAACCGATCGGACGGAATGGGAAGTTGTGATATTTATCTTTCCTACAGGCATCCCGGCGGATGGACCAACCCCAATCCGCTGTCACCGCCACTTAATTCAAAATACTGGGATGCCCAGCCTTCCATATCCGCAGACGGCCATACCCTCTATTTCGTCAGCAACCGGCCCGGAGGATTCGGGAAGATGGATATCTGGATCAGTCATTATGCCGGCGGGAAATGGCAGCAACCCCTGAATGCAGGAGCAGCGATCAATACATCAGGAAATGAAATGTCTCCTTTCATCCATCCTGATAAGAAAACCCTCTATTTCTCCTCAGACGGTCATCCCGGATTTGGCGGATTTGACCTTTTTTTCACCCGGAATAAAGGGACGGACACCACATGGAGTAAACCTGAAAACCTGGGATACCCCATTAATACTCATGGAGACGAAATCGGATTTATTGTAAATGCCGCCGGGACTACCGCCTATTTTTCTTCTGACCGTATCAAGGAAAACGGGAAAGACATTTATGCTTTTGATCTTTATAAAGAAGCAAGACCGGGTTTTGTTACCTACATGAAAGGTAAAGTATATGATTCCGAAACCAACCGCCCGCTCAATGCCCACTTTGAGCTGACAGACCTTGACAATGACACGCTGATCATGGAAGCTTATGCAGGGATTGACGGCTCCTTCCTGGTCTGTATCCCAACAGATCACAACTATGCCCTGAATGTCTCCAAAGAAGGATATTTGTTCTTTTCAGACCATTTCCCGTTGAAAGGGATGCACGCCGTGGATCATCCATTTATAAAAGATGTACCCATGAATCCCATCCGTGTTGGTGAGTCTACGATCCTGCGGAATATCTTTTTTGCTTTTAATTCCTACAAGCTTAAAAGGGAAAGTATGGTTGAACTTGAAAAACTCAAAACATTTCTGAAACAGTACCCCGATCTGCATATTGAGATCAGCGGACATACCGACTGGATAGGAACCAATGAATACAATCTCGAACTTTCCAAACAACGATCCCGGGCTGTTTATCTTTATCTGATCAAGGATGGTATTGAAGCCTCCCGGTTGACCTATGTCGGTTATGGTGAAACCAAACCCATTCAAGACAATAATACAGAAGAAGGACGCGCTGCGAACCGCCGCACGGAAATACGGATTGTTAAGATGGGAAAATAAAGAAGGGTTCCCGGTTCCCGGTTTAACCTCAATAATTTGAATAATTTATGTATTTTATTATGTATTATAATCTATATTATAATACATAATAAAAAGAAAAGCCGGTTGATTCCGGCTTTTAATATAACGGGATTACAGGTTTCCTATTTTTTGCCGCTTTTGTCGGGAAATGGAGGAATAGATGGCAGTTTGGGCGGATTTTTCCGTAACTCATCCTTAATCACTTCAATCGCCTTATTTAGTTGATCATCAATCCCTTTATATTCCCGTACCGGATCATTTTCAATAAAAATATCCGGGTCAACACCATGCCCTTCAATGATCCAGCCGCTTCCGTCAGCAGCATACGGTGCATAGGAAGGTGTAATGAGCGAACCGCCGTCAATCAATGAAATGGAACCGCTGTAACCAACTACGCCACCCCAGGAACGTGTACCGATCAGTTTCCCGAGTTTTTTGTATTTAAACCGGTAAGGAAACAGGTCTCCGTCCGAAGCCGAATACTTATCCAGCAGAGTAACCTTCGGTCCGACAAAGGTACCTACCGGATTGGGATCTCCCTGTTTCTCCCCTGTATGCATCGTCATGTAGGTTATGGTACGCATCAACCGCTCAATGATCATAGGCGAAACATTCCCGCCTCCGTTACCACGGACATCAATGATCAAGCCTTTTTTCTGCAGTTGCGGATAGTAATGTTTTACAAACTCATTAAGCCCGTCAACGCCCATATCCGGAATATGGATGTATCCCACTTTCCCGTCAGTGGCCTCGCTAACTTTACGGATATTATTCTCTACCCATTCGTAATAGTAAAGGGCCGATTCATCCCTGAGAGGACGGACCAGTACGTTTCTGCTTCCGTTCATGTCGGGTTGGTTATTCACCGTAAGTTCTACTGTTTTGCCGGCCTGGCCGATTAATGTTTTGAAAATGTCCGTTTTCTCCTTCACATTCCGGCCGTTAACAGCCAGGATATAGTCTCCCTCTTTCACATTAACTCCTATTTCCGTTAAGGGCGACCGCAGCTGACGGCTCCAGTTGGCTCCGGGGAGGATATGGTCAATTCTGAACCATCCCTCCGGTGTCCGGCTTACTTTAGCACCCAGCAAACCAAGAGCTATCCGCTCAGGTTTCGGAGCTTCACCATTGATCACATAAGAATGCCCGATACTCAGTTCGCCTACCATTTCACCGATAATATAGGTAAGATCGGAACGATGATTTACATAAGGGAGCAAAACGGCATATTTATCGTGCATAGCAGGCCAGTCAACACCATGCATATTAGGTGCATAAAAGAAATCCCGCATCTGACGCCAACTCTCGTTAAATATCTGCTTCCATTCGGCGTGCAGGTCTACTTTTACTTTCATGCCGGAGAGGTCGACGGTTTCTTCCAGTGAAATTTTCGAAGAGGGCAGGTTGATCACCGCATAACGGTTTTTCTGTCTGACCAGCATTTTTTTATGGTTGGCAGATAAACCGTAACTCATCCCCTGCCCCAGTTCCGTTTCCTTTTTCTTTTTAAGATCAAAAAAAGCAAAACGCGCTCCGTCCCGGCCGGTAGACGAACGTTCAAGGAAATACACTTTATCATTTACACCATTTATACCAAAATAATTGGAAGGTTTGACCGGCAAACCGACAACCCTCTCGTTGATACCGTCAATGTCTATTATTATTTTTCCCGTATCCTTGGTTTCTGAGGTTGATTTTTTCTTGTTTCCGGGTTTGCTTTTCTCCGGTGCCCTGGCAGTTGGTTTTACATTATTTACTTCTATGACATCATTCTCAGGTGCAAAAGGGGAAGGTGTATCTTTGGACAGGAGGATCATATAGATCCTGCTCATATCGACATACGCATGGTTCCATTCTGTCTGGCTGTATATCGGATTAAAATCCCGTGCCGAGGTAAAGAGGATATATTTACCATCGGTACTGAAAACAGGATTCCCTGAACTATACCAGCTATCGGTAAGGATGTATGATTTTCCTGTTTCGAGATTATACAGCCGGATACGGGTCATCCTTTTCTCCGCTTTTGTATAGGTAATCCAGCGGCTGTCGGGAGACCAGTCAAAACTAAACCAGGGAGCTTCGTCCGACTGATCAACCATCGTTACTTTTTTTGTCCCGATATCAACATACTTCAACGTTTGTTTCTTATCATTAAAAAGTATCTTTTTTGAATCCGGTGACCATGCCAGATTGAAAATGTATGTTTTTGTATTCGAGGTAATCTGAACCGGGGTTCCGCTGCCATCTGCAGGGCGCATATAAATTTCATACTCACCCGACTGATCAGAAAGATAGGCCATATATCTGCCATCTGGTGAGAATGTGGCTTCCCGCTCATGTACTCCTGAGCTTTTTGTCAGATTCAGTGTAATTCCATGTTTTGCAGGAACAGAAAAGATATCGCCACGTGCTCCGAAAAGCACACGTTCACCGTTCCGTGACAGGTCGGCACTTCTTATCATTTTTGATGCATCTTTCCATTCGGATCTGCTCCATTCGATATCATTGGCGATACGGATATGCACCTGCGCCGTATTTCCGTTTTCCACATCATACTTATAGATGTAGCCGCCTTTTTCAAAAACCACATACTGCCGGTCAAATCCGGGAAATTTGATATCATAATCCGTAAAGTCGGTAACTTTTTTCGTCTCTTTAGTATCCAGATTGTAAGCAAACAGGTTCATTGTCCTGTCACGGTCAGAAAGATAATAGATCGTACGGCCTATCCACATGGGAATGATATCCTGGTGCGGATTGTCGGTAATTTTTATTACCGTACCCTTGTTAAAATCCACGATACGGATATCATCTGCCATACCTCCCTGATAATATTTCCAGGTACGGAATTCGCGGAATACCCAGTTAAAGGCCATCCGGTTTCCGTCGGGAGAAAAGCTGCAAAATCCTCCTTTGGAGATCGGGATCTCTTCTGACATTCCTCCGTCAGCAGGGACCTTGAAAAGCTGTCCGACAAAAGAATTATAAGATTGTTTTCGCGATCGATAAACAATATATTTTCCGTCAGGGGTCCAATCCATTACAATATTATTCGGTCCCATCCGGTCGCCGATATCATCTCTTCCCAGTGTAGCCGTAACGGTAAGCCGCTGTGGTTCCCCTCCGGATGAAGGGATACGAAAAACTTCAGTATTTCCGTCATACTGACCGGTAAATGCAATGTATTTACCGTCGGGTGAAAACCGGGGAAAGGATTCATATCCCACCGACGATGTAAGCCGGCGGGCAACGCCACCATCGGAAGGAACAAGGTAAAGATCTCCGGCATAGGAAAAAACGATCTGGTTTCCATAAATATCCGGAAATCTCATCAAGCGGGCCTCACCGGTATCAGCAGCCTGTAAACCAAGCCAGAATACACTGACAAGGCATATTAAGAAAAATCTTTTCATCTCTCTCTATTTTTTAAATATGCATGGAATAATCGTCTTCAAAAGTATAAAAACCGATATCAACCGGAACTGTTCTCCGGCATAATCCGGAAGTAAAAACAAATAATTACGGGTTACTTCAACAGTTCTCTGACCGCCTGGATGATCTCATCCTTTTTAAACGGTTTCTGAATGGTTTTATTTGCACCGAGCAATTGCGCGGAATTCAGGTATTCTCTCGAATCTACCCTGCCACCGCCCGAAATGGCAATGATCTTTAATTGTGGATTTTTAACCCGTAAATCCATTATTGTTTCGAGACCTTCTTTTTCAGGCATCACAATATCCGTAATAATCAGGTCGGCAGGATTTTGCTCAAAAAGTTCGGAACCTTCAACACCGTTAGTTGCCATTTCCACCTCATGTCCTTCTTTCTCAAGCATTTTTTTCAACATCAGGAGGATATACGGTTCATCATCTATTACAATAATTCTGGCCATAATGTCAATTGTTATTATTTACATTTTTATTTTCATCCAGGACTTTCCGGATGACCTTGCTAAATTCGCTAATTTTTAGCGGTTTTAAAAGTAATTCATCAATTTTAGAATCTTCAAGCATCTGCTCATTTACCGAATTATGTGTTCCGGTAATAATAATCACTTTCAGTTTCGGATTCAGTTGCCTGAATTTTGAAGCCAGGTCAGTACCCAGAACACCGGGCATCGTCTGATCGGTAACCAGAAGGTCATACTCATCGGGGTGTTTTTTAAACTCCTGATAGGCCCTGTGACCATCGGTTTTCACGGTTACAGAATAACCGAGGCTCTCGAGCATCTTTTTCCCCATAAAGGTTACTTCTTCCTCGTCATCCACAAACATGATATGTTCCATGCCTTCTTTAATAAATTCTTCAGAAATTTCCACTTCACTTTCTGCGGCAAACTGCGGTAAATAGATCATAAAGATGGTTCCATCGCCAGGTTTACTATGAACGGTTATAGTGCCCCGGTAACTATTGATAATTCCATGGACAACCGAAAGGCCAAGGCCTGCACCAACTCCTACTTCCTTCTTGGTGAAAAAGGGTTCAAAAATCCGCTGCATGGTTTGGGTATCCATGCCATGGCCGGTGTCTCTTACCGTGAATACTGCATACTTACCGGGGGAGACATTATTTAAATCCTTTGACCTGGCTGAGTCAATATCTTCTTCATGAAGGCGTAATTCAAGAATTCCGCCATTATCTTTCATGGCATGGGCAGCGTTGGTACAGAGGTTCATCAACACCTGGTGCATCTGGGTAGGATCAGCCATGACGGTTCCGCAATACGGATCCAGGTCGGTCTGTATCTCAATCGTTCTGGGGAGGGAAGCCCTGACCAGGTTTAACACCTCATTAATGATCTGATCCAGTCTTAAAGGTTTCTTTTCAACATCTACCTGGCGGCTGAAGGTCAGGATCTGTTTCACAAGGTCTTTGGCCCGTTGTGCTGCATGGTTTATTTGTTCTATATCAAACCGAAGGGTATTATCCTCTTCTATTTCCTCCAATGCCATTTCTGTATACCCGAGAATAGGGGTCAGGATATTGTTAAAGTCGTGAGCGATACCACCTGCCAGGGTCCCGATAGTTTCCATTTTCTGAAGCTGAAACAGCTGGGCTTCCAGTTTTGCCCGTTCCGCTTCGTATTGTTTACGAAGTTCAATTTCTTTTTTAAGTTCGACGTTTGTCTCGGATAGTTCACGGGTGCGTTCTTCGACTTTTTGCTCAAGAACCTCATTGGCAGCTTTTACCTTCTCCTGTTCAATCTGGAGAAGTTTCCGCATAAAAAAGTCTTTCCTGTTGGTTCGGTCGAGATAATAACAGATCATCATCCCGATAATATTGGCAGAAATAAAGAAGAAATTATTATTGATCAGGTTTTGCAGCGGAGTATCTGTAAAGAAAAAAGCTACAATTTCGTAAGTAAGTACCAATGTCCAACCTGCCAATGTAGCGGAAATGATCCGCGCCCGGATAAAAGTATAACCAACGATAAAAATAAGCAGCAGTCCGGCGTAATAGGAATAGACCTCAATCTTCGAGACATAAAAAATCATCAATACAATTCCTAATCCGGCCAGATACATAATGAGGCCAAGCAAGGTTTGCCAGTATCTTTTAAACCAGGGAAGATAAGAGATGGCAACGAAGATGATCATTGCCGGAGCGACAAAAGCGAAACGAATCAGCCAGAGTTCTTTCTTAAAAGACTGTGCAACAGCCACGTCCAGGCCGGCAAACAGCGTATAGAAGATCAGTGAAAGTAAAATGGCAAAACGCAACTGACCAACCGACTCACGAAAATAGGTTTCCCTGTATTCTTTTTCCAGATAAGCCTGATCGTCAATAAAGCGCAAAGAAAGAGGATGGAGCTTCATTCCCAGGGAACTGGGAGCCCCATCCTCAGAAGGTTTATCTTTCCTCCTGACCGAATCCCACATCCATATTAGTTGTTGTTAAACTCGAGCCAAGATATGAAGTTTTCAGCAGTTTTGAAAGAATTTTTATTGTTTTTGATTCTCAGGAAAAGGTTCACGCCCAGCGGCTCACTATCAACCCTGATTGATGACGGGTCGGCACCTGCCGCAACAGCGTAATGCGTCAAATCCTCCTTCGAGCGGAGATTGAGATTCCAGTCGCATAATACATGCATTAATTTAACAGAGGGATTACCGTCGGCAAAATTACCAATAACCATTTCCCCGTCTTCGGCAATAAATTCCCTGTATTTGTTGACCAAATAGACAAAATGTTTTTCCTTGAAGTAATCAAACAACCCGGCACTCCAGATCGTGTCATAAAACTTGTGCGTTTTGAAACGCAAAACATTTATACGGATAAAGTTGAGTCGATCTAGATACTTCAGATTTTTTTCCCGGGCATAATCGATCGCCCGTTGGTCAAGGTCAAGCAAATCGAAATGAATCCTTGAGTCCGGATTACTTTCCAGATATTCAAAAACATCCGCCGCCGGACCACTTCCCAGGATCAACATTTCCTTGGGTTTGTCATTTTTGGCATCCAGTTCGGCACACAGGTTCAGGAAAAATTCTTTCCGGTTTCTTACAGCCTGTGGAGCATGCTGCTCATGATACCATTTATCCCATTTGTGATAGCGGGGATCATCACTGGTTTTTACCTGGTAGATCATGTCAATAACATGAAAATCCCCGGCATAACCGTAAGGTTTTACATAACCGTAGCCGATCATATTCTCTTTATTCAAAATCGGTTTCAGTAATATACGTAACTCTTCGATTCCCTGATCATTGAGCTTGTTAACATACTCCTCAAATACCGGATAATCTTCCAGGTCGGGTCCACCTTTAGCGAGGATCGATTGGAGATACTGAACTTCAGTCTCCTTCAACACAGAAAAAGTTGTGGCAGTTTTGGTTTCCATAACATTTAATTTTAAGTTTAAATTTTAGTTGTTTTTATCTTATTTCACAGGCATAATCCGATTGTTTAATAAAGCATATTTTATTTTTACCGGTCCGATCTATTACCGGATGACCATATAACATTCTTATCAATCCTACAGGTATGGTTAATAAACTGACCTGAAAGTTAATAAAATATTTTAATTCAATATTTAGTTTAAAAATAACACATCTGTTTCAATATGTTTCAGGAAAAGCAATGATATATTTAACCATTTAATAATGAGATATATCATCAAAATATGGAATGAACGAATACATTTTTTTTGTATATGCCTCATTCTATAACATTTCCGGGAGATTAACAACAACCGGAAAATATCATTAGGAGAATCAGGATTAGGTGTGTATTTTTACAAAAAATAACCGTGTATGGACATTAAAAAGATCGAACATATAGGGATAGCTGTCAGGAATCTGGAAACAGCCCGTACCTTTTATGAAGGGATTCTGGGACTCCGTTGTTACAAGACAGAAACGGTTGAGGACCAGAAAGTAAAGACAGCTTTTTACCGGATAGGGGAAGTAAAAATTGAGTTATTGGAATCCACAGACCCGGAAGGACCCGTAGCCCGTTTTATTGAGAAACGAGGCGAAGGAATACATCACCTCGCCTTCAAAACCGGTGAACTTACCCGGACGCTTTCCGAGCTGGATAAAAAAGGGGTCAGGCTGATTGACAAGCGACCCCGGCCCGGTTCCGATCAGATGGAAATTGCGTTCCTGCACCCTTCCGCCACTTCAGGGGTACTCATTGAGTTATGTAAACCTGCCGGTGCGGATGAAGATCAAAGCTGATCATTTTCTTAAAATTAATTTATTCAATATATGGAAAAGGCAACCCGGAAAAAGGTAACGGAAGCAGGCAACAGAGGTGAAAAAGTCAGGTCTGATTGCCATGTGCAGATAGAAACCGGTACCGGAAAAGGCCTCGTGATTGATTTAAGATCCAAGGTTAACAGCATGTTTGGCCGGCATATCCGCGCATTGGTTTCCAAACAGATGAATTTTTACAACCTGACAGATGCCCGGGTTCAAATCACAGATTCCGGTGCCCTGGATTTTGTGATTATGGCCCGGTTGGAGGCGGCAGTGCAAAAAATTTCGTCAACTTCACAAAAGTTTTTACCGGAGATGTTGACTCAAAATCTATATTCCACCGGTCCCGAACGATTCAGGCTATCCCGGTTATACCTGCCCGGTAATTCACCTGCGTTGATGCTTAACGCAGGAATCCACAAACCCAATGGTATCATCCTTGACCTTGAAGATTCTGTTGCCCCGGAAAAAAAAACTGAAGCCCGCCTGCTGGTTCGAAATGCTTTGCGGGCACTGGATTTTTATGGTGCTGAAAGGATGGTCAGAATCAATCCGCTACCACTGGGAGCTGAAGACCTGAAGGAAGTTATTCCGAACAATGTTCATGTCATTCTCATTCCGAAAGCCGAAGATCCGGATCAGATCACTGAGGTGGATACTCTTGTGGATAAAATTCCGGTTAAACACAATACCGGTCAATCCGTATACTTTATGCCTATACTCGAAACGGCTAAAGGAATTGAAAATGCATATTCGATCGCAATGTCATCCGGCCGGATCGTAGCGATGGCTATCGGGCTGGAAGACCTGACTGCTGACCTTGGTGTTACCCGCACATCCGAAGGGAACGAAACACTCTGGGCAAGAAGCAGAATGGTTAATGCCTGTGTAGCCGCAGGCATCCAGCCTATCGACTCGGTGTTTTCCGATGTTTCGGATATGGAAGGATTGCTGAAAACCGTACAACGGTCAAAAGCCATGGGCTTTGAAGGTATGGGATGTATTCATCCCCGTCAGATCAGGGCAATCCATGAAGGTTTTGCCCCTTCTCCTGCAGAAATTGATAAAGCAAAACGAATCATAAAGGCTTATGATGAAGCGAGGGAGAAAGGGCTGGGTGTGGTTTCGCTGGGAACAAAAATGATCGATCCGCCGGTGGTTCAAAGAGCACTGCATATCCTGGAATTGGCAAAAGCTATGGAGTTGGAATTCTTACCGGTAACACATGAAAAAGCTGACAATAATGAATAAAAACAACCGGAAATGGATTGAAAATGCCGCCGGCCGGAAGGTTCCGTCAGAGGTTAATGGCCATCCTGTCATTCCATACCAGGGGATAGGAAAATATTTACCCAAAGGCCGGAAATACGGCCCACCTATCCCCAGTTGCAAAGATTTTCCGGCAGACGGAAACAAGCAGGTAGTAAGCCTGAAGGAAGCACTGATCAAATCCGGGTTACATGATGGCATGACCATATCTACCCATCACCATTTCCGTAACGGTGATTTTCTTGCCAACATGATCTTTGATATTGCCCATGAACTGGGTATTAAAAACCTACGCTGGTTCCCTTCTGCATCGTTTCCCTGTCATGAACACCTGATCCCCTATCTCGAAGACGGGACCATTCATCATATTGAAGGAAGTATGAACGGTCCTTTGGGTAGGTTTACCTCCGAAGGAAAAATGAAAGGGATTGGGGTACTGCGTTCACATGGCGGCCGGTATCAGGCGGTACAGGACGGGGAAGTACACATTGATATTGCAGTGATCGGAGCCGGGAAGGCTGATCCGTTTGGGAATGCCAACGGACTTGAAGGACCCTCGGCCACAGGCCTGTTGGGATTTGCTCTGGCAGATTCGCAGTATGCCGACAAGGTAATCGTGGTGACTGATCATATGGTTCCTTTCCCTTGTGTCCCCTGGCAAATTCAGGGAAACTATGTAGACTATACCGTAGAAATAGAAAAACTGGGAGATCCTGAAAAAATCATTTCCGGAACCACACGCATCACACGCAGTCCGGACCGGCTGTATCTGGCTGAACTAACCGCTCAGTTTTGCGATGCCACAGGAATCATTCATGACGGATTTTCGTTCCAGACCGGCGCCGGAGGCACCTCTCTGGCTGTGAGTGATTATTTTGCCCGGATCATGCGTAAGAAGGGGATCAAAGCCCGTTTTGCCCGAGGTGGCAGCAACAAATACCTGGTGTCCATGCTTGAAGAAGGGATGATTGAGTATATCCTGGACGGACAAACTTTCGACCTTGAAGGAATACGCTCAATGGCTGAGAATCCACACCATACCTGGACCAGTCCTTTTACATCCTATAACTACCACAGTAAAGGAAATTTTGCGGGAATGGTTGATGTTGTCATTCTCGGAGCTACAGAAGTTGATCTTGATTTTAATGCCAATGTTGTTACTCATTCGGACGGATACCTGCTTCATGGTATCGGAGGATGGCAAAATTGTCTTTTTTCAAAAACCGTTATTTTACCTGTTCCTTTATTCCGGGACCGCATACCCATTATTGTCGATCAGGTAACTACCTTGTGCGGGCCGGGAGAACTGATTGATGTTGTGGTGACAGAACGTGGTATAGCAGTAAACCCGCGGCGTAAAGATCTTCTGGGGAAAGCCCGTCAGGCAGGATTACCGCTAAAAACCATGGCAGAGCTAAAAGATATGGCCGATTCGATCTGCGGGATTCCTGATAAGCCTGAATTTGAAGACCAGCCGGTGGCTGTCATAAAATGGGTTGACGGAACCGTTATTGATACGGTAAGAAAAATAAAAACCGGATAACCACAATTCGCCAAATAAATAACCCCGTCCTTTAGGACAGGGTATAAAAACAAACAAAACCGATGAAAATTAAAAAATTTTGATTTTTTTTATAAGCTACAAAATTTTTTAATTTTCTTGTTTAAACTGTATCTACTACCCCAGGCTGAAGCCTGGGGTTATTCATTGTCAGGTTTTTAGATTTTTGTTAAGTCTGGAATATATTAGAACTCCTTAAATCAGAACATAGCTGTTATGCTATGTATTAAATAAATATGTTCCGGAATTCAGGATTGTCCATTAATGAATAAACCACCATTCTCCTGATTTTTCTGTTGAAAAAAGATCCGGATTCGCGCCATATTCTGGGCAAGATCTATTTTCCCGATTTCAATTCGTATAATATTTAATCCAGTTCTGTTTTTAAGATCAGCAATCAGTTGGTCACGGTTTTCAGGACTCAGCAGGTCCATCCGGTCATAGAGAATGGTTTTGCGACTGATTTTATTTACCGAGAGGAGCTTTTCTCCGATCCATGCCGTCAAAATAACAACCAGATTGATAAACAGGGTTTCAGCATAGCTGATCTTTTGTGTTACCAGTGCATTGATAACCGACAGTCCGATAACCATAAAAAGATAGGTCATTTCCTTGATCGGTATTTGTGATGTCCTGAAACGGAGGATCCCAAAAATGGCAAACAGGCCCAGCGCAACACCCACAGAGATATCCTTAACATTTATCAGAGAAAAGGTGATGAGAAAAATAATCACCCCGGTAAGTAAAAAATTAAAATAATAGTCTTTCCGACGGGCTACGGGATAATACACCAGCCTTACCAGAACCAGAATTACAACCAGATTAAACAGGAAACGTACCACCAGTTCCCAGAAATCAAAGGTATTGATAACATTAATCCCAAAAAGCTGAAGGGGATCCGATAACAAAAGTGAAAAAATCATATTAACAGAAATTCTTTATCGATCTTTGGTTTATCTTTAATTCGAATTGGGTACGAAGTTAAAAAATATATAGTTTTAATCTTAAAAAGATGCCGTGTATCGCTGCACGATGATTAAAAAGCAATAAGAGCCTTAACAATGAACAGATTACAAAACTTATACGGTTAAGATATTTCTAAAAACGAAACAAACAAGGGATAATGAAAAAATACAGGTGTATGGTTTGCGGATATATTTATGATCCCGATCTGGGTGATCCGGACGGGGATATTGCACCCGGAACGGCATTTGAGGATATTCCCGAAGACTGGACTTGTCCGATTTGCGGGATCTCCAAAGAAGATTTTGAACCTCCGGAGAATTAATTTATACCGATAGCCGGCGGGAAAGCTCATTTTAACATTCCGGGATGTTCCGGAGAACCGTTGTGAGAAGTTTCCAGAATTTTCCGGTACTTTCGATATCCAGGCGTTCTTCGGGTGTATGGGCACCCCGGATGGTGGGTCCGAAAGAGATCATATCCAGCGCAGGGTATTTTTCAAGGAACAATCCACACTCCAGTCCGGCATGTATGGCTTTCATAGCGGGCTCCTGACCGAACAGATTCCGGTATGCTTCTGAAGTAATTTTCAGAATTTCAGAATCAGGATTGGGTTCCCACCCGGGATAGTTCCCGTCCTGCCGGACTTCAGCACCGGCAAGAAGAAAAACACTGGCTACCATATCCGAAACGTCTGTTTTCGCTGATTCTACCGCACTTCGTTGATTGGTCCCCACCATAATATCTTCACCTTCAGCCATTCTGAGAAGTGCCAGGTTGGCAGAAGTTTCCACAAGCCCTGGAATCGTCCGGCTCCAGGAATAAACACCATGCGGGCAAGCATAAAGTGAAAGTATCAGTCTGCGCTTCAGATCATCAGAAAGGATTTTTTCAGGAAGAAGTGTTTCGGACAGGTTAAACTTCATTCCGGGATCGGTGGCATGGTATTCGGCCCGGAGCGTCCTGGTGAAAACATCAACCCATTCTTTAAAAGTTTCCGTATCTTTCTTGTGTAAGAAAAATGATGCTTCCGCTTCGGGAGGGATGGCATTTCGCAGTGTTCCGCCTTCAAAGCCGGAAAGATAAATTCCAAACATTTTATCTGCATGCCAAAGAAAACGGGTCATCAGTTTAATGGCATTTGCATGACCTTTATGAATTTCGTCTCCCGAATGCCCGCCTGTCAGGCCGTTAAGTGTCAGGGTAAACCCGGCATATTCTTCCGGAAGCATTGTAGTTTCCGGTTTGAAAAATGCCGTAGTATCCAAACCTCCGGCACATCCGATAAAAAGTTCTCCCTCATCTTCAGAATCCAGGTTGATTAAGATTTTACCTTTAAGCCAGTCATTCCGCAGGTTTTTAGCTCCGGTCATTCCGGATTCTTCATCCACCGTAAAGAGACATTCCAGCGGACCATGCTCCAGGGTATCATCAGTTAAAACGGTCAGCGCAGCTGCAACGCCAATACCATCGTCAGCACCAAGGGTTGTTCCCCGTGAACGTATCCAATTTCCGTCTTTATACCAGGAAACAGGATCTTGTAAAAAATCATGGTTTGAAGATGGGGCTTTGGCTGCTACCATATCTAGGTGACTTTGAAGGATAACAGGTTGCCTTTTTTCAAAACCCGTTGTCGCATTTTTTCTGATCAGCACATTTCCAACTGTATCAATATGCGTTTCCAGGTGATGCTCTTTGCCAAATTCTACCAGCCAGGCAACAATTTTTTCTTCATGTTTGGAGATTCTGGGGATTTTCGATATTGCATCGAAAAAATCCCAGATGTTAATATTTTTTGGAGTAGTCATACAGTTCTTTTCAATGAGCCGGTAAATATAGAAAAACGATTCCTGAACGAATATGTTTCATATCATATCGTTTTATTCGGGATATCAGGACTACAGACCCTGCTGTTGCAAAACAGGAAGATTTTGGTCATGACAGCAGGTTGAAGTCAAGCAGAAAAGGCATATATTTACGCCATAAAAACAGCTAAACTTTAAAACCATGACCAGGCGTACCATTGTTATCTTACCGGGTGACGGTATTGGTAAAACCGTATTGTTTGAAAGTCTTCGTGTATTGGATGCCGCCGGATTTCAGGCCGAATATATTGAAGGAGATATCGGTTGGGAATTCTGGAAGCATGAAGGGGATCCCCTGCCCCGGCGAACGATTGACCTGATCGAAAAATACCATACCGGACTTTTCGGAGCCATTACCTCAAAACCTAAAGAAGAAGCCGCCGTGGAACTGGATCCTTCATTGCACGACAAGGGATTTGTTTATTCAAGCCCTATTGTAGGCTTGCGGCAGTATTTTGGTCTGGATGTCAGCATACGTCCCTGTAAAAGCTTTACCGGGAATCCGTTGAATTTTATCCGGCGCGGGAAGGACGGAAAAATCGAGGAACCCCGGGTCGATGTTGTCATTTTCAGACAAAATACCGAAGGACTCTATTCGGGTGTTGAATGGACCAACCCACCGGAAGAGGTATACCAGGCATTTATGACACATCCTAAATTCAGAAAAAATTTTAGTCATGTTCCGCGGGAAGAATTATCTGTATCCACCCGTATTTTTACCCGCAAAGCCACCGAACATATACTTAAAGCTGCATTTGCCTACGCCCGTAAATTCAAATATCCTTCGGTTACCCTATGTGAAAAACCAAATGTGATCCGTGAAACCTCCGGGATGATGTACCGGCTGGCCAGGGAGATTAAAGAGGCATCATATCCGGACATAGAACTCCGGAATACGAATATCGATGCGCAGATGATGTGGCTTACCAAGAATCCGGAAGACTACGGGGTTATTGTTGCCGGGAACATGTTCGGAGACATCGTTTCCGACGGATTTGCCGGCCTCACCGGGGGACTAGGATTTGCCTGCAGTGCCCAGTTTAACGAATCCGGTACAGCTATTTTCGAACCGACACACGGATCAGCTCCCAAATATGCCGGTTATCCCGAATCTATCGTAAATCCCATAGCCATGATACTCTCGGCATGTATGATGCTGGAGCATTTGGAAGAACATACCATGGCTGAAAAAATCAGGAATGCAATCGCTGCGGTTGTTGCCGAAGGTAAAGTTAAAACCTACGATATGTTAAAACTTCCGGGAAAGCCGGATGTATTGTCCCGCGGTGCGGTATCCACCCGTCAGATGACAGATGCCATCATAAAAAAAATAAGTTTAATCTAAAACCCGGCCTATGGAAACCGTTTATAAATTATGGCCCGAACTAAACTGGATTGAAGATGAAGAACTGCGACACAAAACAGCTGAAGTCTGGAAATCTGCCCTGGAAAAAAGTGTGCTTGATGCCGATGATCTGCAGCGCATCCCTTTCACATTAAAAGCAGGCGCTGCCCTTAACGTTAGTTTCATGGCCCACAAAAGATGTGTTGTACATATTGCCCGGGAAAGCGGCCTGAAGATGAAAAGTTTTTTCGGCGATACGCTTCCGGTGGATATGGATATCTTAATTTCCGGGGCGATTCTGGCTGATGTCGGGAAATTATTTGAATATGAACTTGATGAAAATGGGAATGCTATCCAGGGAAATTACGGCAGGTTTATACGTCATCCCTTTTCGGGCGTTTCGCTTGCCGAAGCCCATGGCCTTCCCCCGGAAGTTTGTCACATCATTGCCGCACATGCAGCAGAAGGGGATCTGATAAAAAGATCGGTAGAAGCGTATGTGGTTCATCATGCCGATTTCATGACCTACCTTCCGTTTAAAGAAAGGTTATAAATCCCGCCCACTGATATAAATCGAACGGTTTTGTTAACTTTGATTGTAATTAACATATTCAGATGTATTTTATCTAATGACCCGTTAAATCTTTATGTTTGACTTTCAGGTAATTCTGGTATTGGTTGTGGTGGTTTTCATCATAATCTCTCTTTATGTCGGTATTCTCGGCCCGGCATTTACCTTTGTAGTAGGTGTGGTAATCCTGGGATTTTTCGGTGTTCTCACACCCCGGGAGATTCTGAGTGGGTTTGCCAATGAACAGGTAATGGTCATTCTGATCCTTTTACTCATCGGCGAGATCATCCGGAAGACAGCCATTGCTGAGATTGTTTTTGACCGTTACTTCCGCAGAGCCCGGACTTACGATGGTTTTATGCGGCGTATGCTGTTGATGGTTGCCGCTTTTTCCGCCTTTTTAAACAACACGCCACTCGTAGCTGTGATGATGCCCTATGTAAATAGCTGGAGCCGGCGTTATGGTATTTCACCTTCCAAGCTGCTCATTCCCCTTTCCTATGCTGCTATTCTTGGTGGATGTGCAACCCTTATCGGCACTTCCACAAATATGATCGTTAACGGAATGGTCATTGACCAACAGATCATTCCAGGGCTTACCGGCCTGCACATCTTTGATTTTTCACTGGTTGGTATCCCGATGATTATTCTGGGGGTTTTATACCTGCTCCTTTTCAGTAACAGGTTTTTACCTGCTTATAAAGCTCCGGATGAAGAGAATGAAATCAGGAGCAGGACCTATTTTATAGAAGCCCAGGTAAAGAAAAATTCTCCGCTTATCGGCCAGACTATTGAAGAATCGGGCCTTCGAAACCTGCCCGGGATATATCTTGTTGAGATACACAGAATGCAAAAAAAGATATTTGTCGTTTCCAATAATCTTATTATTGAAAAAGGGGATGTTCTGAAATTTGCCGGAGACAATACGCAAATCGTACTGTTGACAAAACCTGATTTCGGATTGACCATTCCTTCTGCCGGAATGCTTCAAAAGAAACGTCAGGCTAACCTGATTGAAATCGTCATATCTCCCAATTCGGAAATGATCGGGAAACAACTGAAGAATATCAATTTCCGGGCCCAATACGATGCTGCGGTCATCGGCATTTACCGTAATGAAGAGGTTCTGCCACCGCGTATCCGGGATTCGGTTATACGTGCCGGGGATGTTCTTCTGCTTTATGCAGGTACCGATTTTCTCAAACGTGCCAAAGATGCACGTGATTTCTATTTTCTCTCCAAAGTAGATGAACTGGAAAAAATCGAAATATACAAAATTGTCATACTGCTGGGGGGACTTCTCATATCCATTATTCTCGCAGCATTTAACCTGGTTTCATTATTTATGAGTCTTGTTGTTGTTCTGATGGCCGCTTTCATCCTTAAAATGACAAATCCCAAAGATCTGCCCAAAAGTATCGATTATAACCTGGGGTTAATTATTGTGATGTCACTGGCCCTTGGCACGGCGATGATCAAGACAGGGGCAGCCGGGATCCTTGCGCACTATTTCATCGCTTTTTTATTTCCGATGGGAAAGCTGGCCGTACTCATCGGAATCTATGTGGTTACGGTATTTCTGGCTGCATATATAACCAATAAAGCTGCCGTTGCCATTATGTTCCCTATTTCACTCTCCGCATCGCTGGAGCTGGGACTCCCGGCAATGCCGTTTATCCTTACGGTGGCTTTTGCTGCAGCTGCAAATTTCATCACACCTATCGGTTATCAAACCAACCTGATGGTATACGGGCCGGGCGGATATCGTTTTAAAGATTTTATGCGCATCGGCCTTCCGTTAACTCTCATTTATATGGTTGTTGCCCTGACCATCCTAAGCTGGAAATACTTCTAACAATATAATGTACCATGAATATATCTCATTTTCAGTTAATTATTTTATGGAAAATCTTGAAAACTGGATAAATCCTGCCATAAAAGCTGTAGCAACTGCGGGGAAAGCGATTCTTGAAGTCTATTCAGGCAACGATTTTCATATTTCAATAAAGTCGGACCACTCTCCCCTTACACTGGCAGACCGGCGTGCAGACGAAAAGATTACTGCCGTTTTAAACAAGACGCCATTTCCTGTTTTATCCGAGGAATCCAAACATCAGGAATACCAAAAACGGATCTCCTGGGATACTTTCTGGCTGGTAGATCCTCTTGACGGAACCAAAGAATTTATTTCACGGAATGATGAATTTACGGTAAATATTGCACTCATCCGCAAAGGAGAACCTGTGCTGGGGGTTATATACATTCCGGTTTACGATCAACTTTATTATGCATCCAGAGGATCGGGCGCATGGAAAATGGAAGGATTCTCCCTTTTCAATGCTGAGGGAAAGAACCGGAACCAACTCATAAGCCACAGCACCGCCCTGCCGGCCCGACAACAAAATATCATGTCTGTCATGGTAAGCCGTTCGCATTTATCAGACGAAACACGTACCTATATCACAAACCTGGAACAAAAAACCGGTCCTCTGGAACAGGTTACAGCCGGAAGTTCACTGAAACTGTGTCGTATTGCAGAAGGGGCAACAGGTATTTATCCGCGTTTCGGACCGACAATGGAATGGGATATTGCTGCCGGTGTGGCCATTGTAAAAGAGGCAGGGGGGACGGTTACCGTTGCCGACGGCTCAAGGCTTGAATTTAACAAGAAGGATCTCCTAAATCCATGGTTTATTGCTGTCTCAGCAGGCTTTCAACAAAATTTTCCTGATTATCTGTAAAATTTATTCCGGAAATCGTTATTTCTCGTCTTTGTAAATAGCAATGTGGTTTTCGCCTCCGGCTTTCCTGTAGCCACGATACATACCGGGGGTATTAAACACCATAGCGACATTTCCGTTTTTGTCAACCCCGATAATTCCACCGGCTCCACCTGCATTTACCAGTTTTTTCATCACTACCTCCCCGGCCGCTTTCTGTAAGGAGAGATGACGGTATTCCATCAGTGCGCTGATATCATGGGTTACGGTATAACGAATAAAAAACTCGCCATGTCCGGTGGCAGACAGTGCGCAGGTATGATTATTTGCATACGTTCCTGCTCCTATAATCGGAGAATCCCCGATTCTGCCAAATTTCTTGTTGGTCATACCACCGGTAGATGTACCGGCATAAAGATTACCATGGCTATCCAGGACAACACAACCTACGGTACCATGTTTTTCGGCATTGATGGCCCGTTGTAAGGATTTCCAGCGGCGCTCGGTAAAAAAATAACTGCTGTCAACCATTTCCAGTCCCTGTAGCCGGGCAAACTCGGACGCACCCTTACCGGAAAGCAGGACATGTTCGGATTTTTCCATAACAGCCCGGGCAGCAGATATTGGATTTTTTATATCCCCGACTCCTGCCACAGCACCGGCATTCAGGTCACTTCCAGACATCACTGCAGCATCCATTTCATTATGACCATCGTGTGTAAAGACGGCACCCTTACCGGCATTGAATAAAGGTGAATTTTCCATAACGTGAATTGTGGCTTCCACAGCGTCGAGGCCATTCCCTCCCTTTTCAAGAATGGCAGCACCGGTATCGAGGGCTTCATTCAGCTTTTGCCGGTACTGTTGTTCTTTTTCAGGAGTCATATTTCCCCTGAGAATGGTACCTGCCCCACCATGTATAACAATAGCCCATGAAACCGGTTTATCTTTATGGGTGCAACCTGTAAATACTAAAGACACACTAAAAATTAATACGTAAAAAAAGCTTTTCATGATGTACTCTTTTATGATTTCATGATACGGTTAATCTCATTCAGTAACTGGACGGGCCGGACAGGTTTTGCCAAATAACTATTAAACCCGTTTTCCAGGCATTTTTGTTTTTCATTAGACATGGAAAAAGCGGTCATGGCAATGGCCGGTACTTCCGGATAAAGTTCCCGGATAGCAGTAAGTGCGGAAAAACCATCCATCACAGGCATTCTCAAATCCAGTATGATCAGATCAGGGAGCTTCCCCTTCCGGCAAAAGTCAACAGCTTCTGCTCCATTCCCGGCACGGATTATTTTGATCCCGGTAGGTTTTAAAACCTGCTCAACATATACATAATTAAATATTTCATCCTCGGCTACGATAATTGATTTATCCGACCAGTCAGGATGTTCTGATGCTGAAAGGGGGACAATTCGATCAGGAATATTTTCAACCTCTTGTACAGGAAGGTTAAATATGAAACAGGACCCCCGGTCAGGGGCAGATTCAAGTGAAATTTTTCCTCCCAGAAGGTTTACAAGATTCCGGCAGATAGCCAGGCCCAGGCCTGCTCCTCCGGATTTTCTTGTTAAAGAGTTATCTACCTGGCGGAACCTGGTAAAAACAACTTTTTGTTCTTCCGGGGGAATCCCCGGGCCGGAATCCTCAATAGAAAAAACAACCTTTTTTTCTTTTTTATAAAAACGAATCTTAACAAATCCCTCGGCAGTAAATTTGATTGCGTTGGTAACCAGGTTGGTTATTATCTGTTGTAGCCTTGTCTTATCGGTATAAAGGACAATAGGTTCATTATTTTCAGGAGCAATAAGCTGAATATCCAGGTTCCCTTTCTGATATTTTTTCTTATGTTCTTCAAATACCGGTATGAGCGATTTCATAAAATCATTCAGCAAAAACTGTTCTTTATGCAGGTTGATTTCGCCGGCTTCGATTTTGGAGATATCGAGGATATCGTTGATTAAATGAAGTAATGTATCGCTGCTTTGTTCAATATATGAAGCATATTCTTTCTGTTCGGTTTCGGGCAGTGTTTGTTGTGCCAGAATATTGGCAAAACCCACGATCGCGTTCATCGGGGTTCTGATCTCATGCGACATATTGGTCAGGAAAGCTGTTTTCAGTCTGTCAGACTGTTCGGCTTTTTCCAGAGCGGTTTTAAGTTCCTGTTCCTGTTTTATTTTTTCAGTAATGTTTCGTAAGGTAACGGTAAGATACCAGGGATCTCCTGTGTGGTCGTATGCCGGGGCAACAGACATATCTATAACCAACTCGTCTCCTTCATCCCTTTTTAACCGGCTTATCTTATTCAGTACAGGACTATTATCCGGTTGCACAAATTGCCGAAAAAAAAGTTCATGATCATATCCGAGTTTTTCAAAAAGATTCAAACCTTCAGCCACTTCTTTGTCCTGAAGTCCTATAATCTCAAGAGCCGAAGGATTTATTTCAAAGATATTTCCATTTATATCCGTAAGTACCATACCATCCCGTGAGAGTGCAAAAACCGACTGAAAAAGTCTTTCCTGTTCGATCAGCTTTTGTTTGTCACGGGTTTTATCCGTTACATCAAGTCCAACCGCCCACTCCTGCCAACCGGGAATCGGTATGGACGAGGAGACATTGGTCCAGCTAATAGTTCTTATGGCTCCGTCTTTTGTACGCAACGGAGCAACGAAGTCCCTGTAATCCTTACGAAAATTTCCTTCCAACACCATTTTATGGTATAATTCGGGATCAGGATAAAGCTTCGACATTATCTCAGGATTACGAATAACCTCGTCAGCACTATAGCCGGTAACCCTTTCACATTCATGATTCCACACGACAAAATTTCCCTGTTCGTCAATGGCATTGACCATAACAGGAAGATGCCTGACAAGTTGCTTTAAACGTTCATTTTCAGAAGTATTTTTTCGTGAATCCGTTACCAGAATAAAACCGTGAATGGCAACAAGCCTGTCATTCTCAAATTCAGGAAAACTTGATGTACGCACGTAAAAAAAGTCATTATCCCGGAATGTGATCCTGTATTCGAATGGTTCTATAATGTTTTGTTCCAGCTCGGCAAAGCGTTCCATCACCCTTTCCCTGTCATCCGGATGAAGGAAATTTGTAAATTTCTTACCCACTGCCTTTTGAGCAGGTTGCCCAACCAACGCTGACAGATTCTCACTGACTGCAGTAATCAACCCTTCGGGGTTGAGTGAGAACCAGGCCAGATTGAGATTCCCCAAAACCTCAGGAATAAATGACATTCCGGCAGCAGACCACGGAAATCCTGCATTTTGCTCAAGCAAATGAGAATCTTTCATTTATTCATCAATCTTTTAAATACTGCCGGAGCAGGGTATAAAGTTTGTGCATTTGTATGGGTTTGGCAATATAATCGTCACATCCGGTTTCCAGGCATTTATTTTTCTCCTCAGGTGAGGCATAAGCTGTCTGGGCAATAACCGGGATTTGAGGATAATCCTTTTTCAATTGCATCGTGGCTTCATATCCGTTCATTTCGGGCATCTCCATATCCATCAGGATCAGGTCAATACCCTTATTCTTTCTGATATATTTCATTACCTCAAAGCCATTTGTTGCCCTGATAAGTTTTACGCCGGTTTTTTTCAGGATTTCCCTCATAAAAAGGAAATTGATCTCGTCATCTTCTGCTAACAGTACTTTAAACCGGCTTAAATCGGGAAAATCAGTAATAACTCCAGGCTGCGGTTTTATTTCCGGTTTTCTTATCTCTCCGGGGAGTGGGATGGTAAAGGTAAATTCCGATCCTTTCCCTTCTTTCGAATTAACCCGTATATCTCCGCCCAAAAGTGTGGTGAGTTTTTTGGATATCGCCAGACCCAGACCCGTACCGGAATACTGGCGTGTCCGGGAATTATCTACCTGTTGAAACCTGTCAAAGATCAGCTGCAGTTTGTTTGTAGGAATACCGATACCCGTGTCTTTCACGAAGAACTCGACTTCGTTTTTATCCTCATGCAGGGTATAACCCATTTCGATCTTTCCTTTCTGCGTAAATTTGATGGCATTCCCGATCAGATTCACCAGGATCTGTTTCAGGCGAAGCGGATCCGTATTTAATAACAGGGGATTTGCCGATCTGGGTATCACCAGCTTAAGTTCAAGATCTTTTTGCAGTTTCTTCTCTATCATTTCCAGAAATGTGGCCTGCAGGGCGTTCATCATATCTTCAACATCCACACTTTCCTTACGGATTTCCATTTGTCCTGATTCGATTTTAGCGAGGTCCAGAATATCATCAATCAGACGAAGCAGGTTTTCCCCGCTGTCAAGGATGATCCGGGTGTACTCCCGCTTATTTCCCACAGGGATACCAGTTGATGCCAACAGCTGACTGAATCCTAAAATGGCATTCATCGGGGTTCGGATCTCGTGCGACATATTGGTCAGGAAAGCACTTTTCAAACGATCAGCTTCTTCAGCTTTATTCTTAGCCTCAACAAGTTTTCGTTCATACTCTTTTTTCTGCGAAATATCCTGGTAGATAGCATATACGATGGTTTCTCCGGGGCTGATCTGAAAAGATTTGGCTTTCAGTGCCACCTGCAGCAGCGTGCCATTCCTGTGCTTTCTAAACACCTCCCGTTCAATGAGTTCTCCGGAAAAAGCTTTATTCGTAATCTCAACACCTTCATCCCGGTATTCTTCAGGGACAACTACTTCATCAATAGATTTCCCGATCACTTCATCGGCTTTATAACCAAACAGGGATTCGAAGGCATCATTTACATCAGAAATAATGCCGGGATGCTTTTGAATAACAATGGGTACCGGAGCATAATGAAATAACTTTTCAAAATAAGTCTTTCCGGCAGAAATATCTTCCTGTTTACGTTTCCGGTCTATGGCAAGCCCGATCTGAGAAGCAACAATATCCAGAATCTCTTTATCCGTATCGTCATATGTATCCTCATCCTCATAATTTTGTACACTGATCACGCCAAAAACCTCACCATCTGCACGCAGGGGCGCCCCCATCCATACCTTGGAGTCAGTACCCACAAGATCCACACTTCCATCCTTCCGGAGCAACCGGAAATCTTCTTCTTTCAAAAGGGATGCTTTTCCCGAATGCAGAATATGTGCCGTAAGGGTTCCCTTCGCAGGGACTTTTTCAAAATGATCCATGGCATCATCAAAGAAAGGAAAAGAAAGTGAATCATCTTCCTCATTATATAATGCCACAAAAAAGTTGGTTGTATCCATGATCTTACCAAGGCCTTCCCTCACATCATGGATCAATTCCGTCAAATCATGAGACAGGATAACAGCATTGGAAATATCCACAAGTAATTGGAGCAATATTTCCTTTTTCCAGATGTTGGTAATATCAGATACACTGACAATATATTCCTGAGATGCTTCACCTGAAACAGGACAAACCCGGAAATCAAGAATTTTCTTTCCCGTTCCTTTCCCTTGCCCGGTATAGTGATAACGGTAAATCTTTTGCTGAGAGATCCCTTTTTGCTTTCCGGAGATACTTTCGCCAGGAATTTTTTCGGCTTTTTTTTCCAGAAACTCCAACAGGTTGACTTTATCCGGTTGAATATGACATCCATGAAGCAGGGACGCAAATACAGAATCACCTTCCCTGATCATTCCCCTGCTATCCAGTCTGGCAAGTCCGGAATGACCAGGTAAAAGGAATATATGATCAGGAAATACGATCTCCTCTTTTATATTCATCAGCTTGTCTCAAAAAACCCTTAAAATTAGTTTCTTCTCCCTCCGCTTCCAAAATATTTTACAAAATATTTTATTTTCCCTGGTGAGTCCCTTTCCCCGTTTGATTATCCTAAACTCAACAGTCATGCAATTTAACTCAGAAAAGGTGCTGTAAAACGATTTTCCTTGTTTTTATAAATTTTACAGGCTATTTTTATCCGGATCTCTGTCATTTTCCGAATAACCTTAAAAACGATCCTGTTATGAATCGCCTGAAAAAAAATATTTTGTCCTTCACGACTTGTCTTATACTGCCGGTATCATTACTTTCTGGACAGGATCAAATTACATCTCCTTCCGTCACGACACCGGATGACGACTGTACCAGTATAATGGTAGGACGCGCAGCGAGTGCCGATGGTTCCGTAATTACCAGTCACACATGCGACGCTTACTACCGTACCTGGCTCAATATCATACCTGCAGCAGATCACCAGGCTGATGAAATGCATCCTGTTTATTGGGGTACCTTACATACCCGCGATGTATGGAGTCAAAACGGAATGGTTAAAATGGGTGAGATTCCGGAAATCAAACATACTTACGCCTATATTAATACAGCTTACCCCTGCCTCAATGAAAAGCAACTGGCTATTGGAGAAACCACTTTTGGCGGTAAACGGGATTTACGGAATAAGAAAGGTCTGTTCCTTATCGAAGAACTGGAAAGGATTGCACTGGAGAGATGTACCAATGCCCGTGAGGCCATCAGGCTCATTGGTGATCTGATCCGCAACTATGGTTACGGTGATTATGGTGAGTGTATTACGATAGCCGACACCAAAGAAGTCTGGCAGATGGAGATTACAGGTGAGGGACCCGATAAAGTTGGCGGTGTATGGGCTGCACAACGCATTCCGGATAACCATGTTGGCATAGCAGCCAATATTGCCAGGATCGGAATCATCGACCTGAAAAATAAAGACTATTTTATGGCATCGGAAAATGTATTTGATGTTGCCCGGAAAATGGGATATTGGGATGGAAAGCAACCTTTTAAGTTCTGGAAAGCTTACGGAAATTCCAGAAAACCGTTTTCAATACGGGAATACTTTGTTTTAAGTACCCTGGCGCCGTCACTCGATCTGGATATTAACAGCGATGAGCTTCCTTTTTCTGTCAAACCGGAAAAGAAAGTGGATATACGTGACATTCTCGCATTTTACAGGAGCACATACGACGGAACGGAGTGGGAAATGATCCGGAACCTGAAAGTACCCAACACCTTTCGTGATAAACAGGACAGCCTGCATACCGATACCATTATCAGTCCGGCAGCACACCCCTGGCTTTCCCGCGATAAAAGGGAATTGCTGAATAGTTTGAAAAAAGGGGTCGTTAAGCGCGACCGGCCCATTGCCGTACAATATTGTGCCTATTCCTGGATCGTGCAACTGCGCGAAGGAATGCCGGATGCCATTGGCGGAAGGTTATGGTTCAGCTTCGATATACCCCGTTTAAGCCCGCGAATTCCCTTCTATGCCGGTAACTTATCTGTCCCGGAATCTTTTCTGATCTGCGGACAGGACCAGTTTACAACCAGATCTGCTTTGTGGGCCTTCCGAAGGGCAAACCGGTTGGCCATGGTGAAGTGGGGAGAAGGAAAAGAGATCATCGAGCCTGAAGTCAAAGCTTTTGAAGACAAAGCTTTTGACGAAACCATGGCTGTAGAGACAAAAGCACTTGCACTGTACAATCAGGATGTGGAAAATGCCAAAGCAGGCAAAGAAACCCGTTTGTGTAATGAGTATCTGACACGATATTCCAACGATTTTGCCCGGGCAGCCATCAACCGGTGGTGGGAACTGGGAGATAAACTCTGGGTTAAATTCAGATGGAACTTTTAAAACCATCTCATCTTTTAAAAATCATTGTATGAATACATTGGGAAATTTAATCTGGCTGATCTTCGGCGGGTTTCTGATGGCCCTCGAATATCTGGTATCAAGTATCCTGCTGATGATTACCATCATTGGTATTCCTTTCGGGCTGCAGACATTGAAAATGGCCAGTCTGGCTTTGTGGCCTTTCGGCCGTGAAGCAGTGCAAACCGAAAGAGCAAACGGCTGTCTGGCTGTTATTATGAATGTTTTATGGATTCTCATTGGAGGGCTGTGGATTGCCCTCTCCCATCTGATCCTTGCCATTTTACTGTCCATAACTATTATCGGAATTCCATTTGCGCGGCAGCATATCAAGCTTGCTGCTGTCAGCCTGACACCCTTTGGCAGAGAGATCAGGGAAACGAGGTGAGAAGGATAAAGGATGTGTTTTCCAGCCGCTGAATCTTCCGGGTTTATTTCCAGGATTCTCTATCATCAAACACACAAACATCTTCCGAACGGGCAAAAAGTTTTTTTATATTTTTCAAACGTTTAAAATATTTTACTAATTATTCATGCAAAATATTTTATTCATTTCATTCTTGATATCGCTTCGCCCAGTTCATGTTCGTTTCATAAAATTAAACCGAAAGGTCTTTCTTCAGTTTCCGCATATAAAAATGATGCCCGTTAAAATCAACTTCACTGATTTTTTCCTGCCTGATCAACTGATCAATCACCGACCAGTCAAGCTCAGCTTTTCTGAGCATTTCTTCAACAGCCTCGCGGCGCATGGGGTGCACTGCCGTAATACTGAGAATATCCTCTTCGATATTCCCGGTATATGCAAAAGCATTGCCTTCGTAGCCCAGTATCAGTTCGACATGAGGCACCATTCTGCTGAATTCCTGATATGCGAGATTGATGGCTTCCTCGCCTGCCGGTTCAGCCGTTGGTACTGCCGGCGGTCGTGTGGGAATTCCGATATAGGCAACATCAGGATACACCTTTTCCAGGCAGGTGGCTGTCATGAGAATGGACTGCGGATCGTCATTGTATCCTTTGACCAGCATTGTTTCGGTTACCAGTTTACCCTGGTATATATCTGCAAAATCAAGAATTCCTTTTCTGATTTTATTCAGGTCAAGGGTTTTATGCGGGCAATCCGTTTTTTTCCAGTTATCCGGGAGCACCGAATCCACTTTTACCGATACCCAGTCGGCTGCTGACAGGTCTTCCCGTACATCCTCGCGCCATAGCAGACTGCTGTTGGTAATCACTGCAACTTTAATTCCCGTATTTTTCAACGCCCTGATCTCTTTCCCGAGGTTTATATCCAGTGTCGGTTCACCATCCGGCACAAAAGTAAGGTAATCAATGGTTTCTCCGGCATCATTCACCTGCCGGATTTTATCCTTCACTTCTGAAACCAGCTCATCCGGATCGAAATAAAATTGCCGTTCGGTATCCATAATAATGGCTTTCCCCAACTGGCAGTAAACACAGGAATATGAACATATTTTTGGTGGGATATTGTTTATTCCCAAACTTTTCCCAAGCCTTCTCGATGGAATCGGTCCAAATGCTTTCATCTTTTTCAGTTGTTAATAAAAGTATTAATATAATAGGATAGCCATCGCGAATGGCATCATAAGTTTCTCCGAACTCTCTGGTATCTCCGATGCCAATCTCAATCCCTTCTCCTCCCGGGGTATCAGGTTCCGGATGGTATTCAATTCCGGCTGATAAGCAATATGGTATTTTTCAAACCATGCTTTGTATTCATGCGGAAACAGGTTAAAAGGCTCAATACGCGGCATTTTCTTAAGATTATCAGAATATTTACAACCTTGCTGAAAGTAATCTTACATATCCTTTCATAAAATATTGCTCTTCAAATTCCCTGAATCCACTCTTTTTCAGGATTTCCTTCCACTCTTTCTCTATATAATCAAAGGCATACGGACATTCAATCTTTTTAAACGGAATCCGCGCATAAGCCGGGGCAGCTTCAAGGTCAAATTCGGCATAATCCAGAATATGAAAAACACCATTTTCCTTTAGATGGCCAGCTGCATTATTAATGACAATTCCTCTGATCTCATGCGGAAATCCATGCAGGACAAAACTGATAAATACCCTGTCAAATTTTCTGTCCAGATCAAAAGGTATATCAATACGTTGCCTGCTAAATTCAGCACCTTTGGGTCCGACACATTTACGGATAAATTGTTTTTCCATAATCTCCGAAATATCAAGCCCGGTAACCTTCCCTGTTTTAAGATATTTATACATCAGGCATGCATTCCGGCCTGTGCCACAACCCATATCAAGGATTTGATCATCAGGTCCGATTTGCATGGCAGCAATAGCACGACGAATAAATCCCCGGTAAAAACCAAGGGTTGCTACATTTAAAAGCTTGTCATAATGCTTTGCCGTAAAAGGTGTTAATTCTACTTCAGAATCGGGATATAGCTTTTCCATACACTAAATATTTTTAAATACAAAGGTAACACTTTCTGTATCCCTTCAATCCCCCTTCATATCAGGAACGGCAATGGTCTTCAGACAGAAATAGTTGAATGGCCTCTTTAATTTTCAACATACTTTTGTCTTCCGGCAACATCTCTTAAAAAACCCACTATATTTACCGAAATTGTCGTTTCCCCGGTACCCCCTTTTCCACTGGCAACAGCAATCTTCATATCCTGTTTTTCAATTTACGCTAAAAAACAGGCCGGCACGTAAATGCCGGCTTGCTTTCTACTAACCCAACTGAATCACACGACCTGCTAATTAAAACATCCATTCCTGTCAGGATTCATTTTTTTTATCCTCCTGATTCAATTCATCCAGTCTTTTGTGAATGTCCTTCCGGCGTCTTTCCAGATACCTGATTTCATTCTCCAGAAACGATTTTTCCGTTTCGGCCGGAAAAAAATCTTCCGGATAATGACCGGTATAACCTGCTCCAAAACCCCATTTGTAACCACGGCCATACCCTCTGCCATATCCGAAGCTACGCCCCAGGCCGGCGGATACACCATGCATATATCCCTGGTGCCTGTATCCGGCACAAAATCCAAATCCACGACCTGTCATCGGACCACGTCCTTCTGGTCCTGTTTTGTCTCCAAGTGGCATAATTACCTCCTTTTTAAGAATAATGAAACATATTTTTTCTTTTGCAAATATAATGAACATATGTTCATTATACAAATATTTTTTCATTACTTTTGCATGATCAAATAAAAAAATTATGGCAAAACTCGTATTACTCCGACACGGAGAATCCGTATGGAACAAAATGAATGTTTTTACGGGATGGGTAGATGTTCCGCTCTCAACGCAGGGCATTACCGAAGCTAAAAAGGCAGGGGAACAGCTGCAGGATTTCTCCTTTGATATCATTTTCACATCAACACTGGTCAGGGCAATGGAAACGGCTATGATCTGCATGGCATACAACCAAAGTGACCGCTTACCGGTAATCATTCATAATGAAGAGGGAAAGGAAAGTGCATGGGCGAAAATTTATGATGACAATATGGAACAAGCTGTTATACCGGTAATCCGTGACTGGCATCTTAACGAGCGATACTATGGTGAACTCCAGGGAAAAAATAAAGCCAAAACGGCTGAACAGTATGGGGATGAACAGGTACATCTGTGGCGCCGGAGTTATGATGTCCCCCCGCCAAACGGTGAGAGTCTGAAAGACACTGCAGCCAGGACCATCCCCTTTTTCAAGGACAACATCCTACCCCGGCTTAAAGAGAATCAGGAGGTTTTTGTAGCAGCACATGGCAACAGCCTGCGTTCGATTGTCATGTACCTGGAAAACCTCACCGAAGCTGAGGTCCTGGGTCTGGAAATTCCCACAGGAAAACCCATTTTATACGACTATACCGGAACATCCTTACAAAAAGTGGAAATATAATTCGCTGATTCATGACGTTTCAGTCCTTTTTCGGAACATTTAAGGAGGCATTAACCATTACCAGTTTTGTATTGATTATACTGCTGGTAGTGGAATATATCCATGTGCAAACCACAGGCCGCTGGACCAATGCTCTTAAGAAGAAGGGTTGGATACAGATCCTGATCTCCGCATTGCTGGGAGCCACACCAGGATGTATCGGTGCTTTTACCGTCGTATCTTTTTATACACATGGAATCGTAAGCTTTTCATCTTTGGTCACGGTGATGATTGCCACGGCAGGTGACGAAGCTTTCGTTATGCTGGCGATGATTCCGAAAACCGGTTTAATCATCATCGGCATAACCTTCCTTATCGGGATAGCTGTCGGATTCTTGCTTCTGGCCTATGAAAAAAAACGACCTGCACGGTTTCCGGTACGTGGGCAACTGGAGCTCCACAAAGGATTTGAAGGCTGCACATGCCTGAATCTTAAAACATTAAAGCAACAGTTACACAATATAACCACTGAAAGAGTGTTAATGCTGCTGGGGTTTCTCATCTACCTTATTTTCCTGATTGCCGGTGAAATCGGTCCGGGAAAATGGAACTGGGTAAAAGTTACTTTTGTAATTCTGCTCTCCGTTACTATTTTTATTATTGCTACCGTTCCCGACCATTTTCTAAGCAAACATTTGTGGGATCATGTTGTCCGGAAACACCTTTTGCGTATCTTTCTCTGGACATGGGGAACATTTATTTTTCTGCTGTTAGCCGGACAATTTATCGATATCAATCACTGGATACGTGCTAATCCGGCCTATATGATCGTTCTTGCAATATTGATCGGGATCATTCCGGAATCAGGCCCTCATCTGATTTTCGTAACCCTCTTTGCCCAGGGGGCGATCCCTTTCAGTGTTTTACTGACCAGCTCTGTTGTACAGGACGGACATGGAACGCTGCCATTATTGGCTGAATCCCGCTTACAATTTGTTTACGTTAAACTTATCAATATGACCGTTGGGGCTGTTTTCGGGTTTCTGGCCCTCGCCGTGCGTCTGTAGATTTTTCAATGCTTTTACCACTATGCCTGTTAACCATAAAAACAAATGCTTAAGGAACCGGATCCGTCAGGCGCTTATCATCTGTCCAGGGAATATGGTTGATCATAAAATGATCATCATACCTGACAAGGGAGAAATGAGTATTCATCAGGCCACTGAACCATCCGGTACGTTTAAACCAATAGGATGTGGTTGTAAGCTGTGGATGCCATGAGGGAATACATTCAGGCAACTGTTTACCATAAAGCGACCAGGCTGATAAAAAATACCAGGTAATATCATATCCGTCCCAGGCAAGACTGTATATATCCGGATCCGTGTAATAATTTCTTCTGAATTTTCGTAAAAAAGACACCTGAACAGAATCCTTGTAATTTATAAATCTTGGAGTAAACACTTGTAAGTGCAGATTAAAAAAATAGTCCGGCTGGATATTTACAAAATAAAGCCACGAGCTGTTACCATAAAGACTGATATCATAATTACGGGACATGGAATTTAGCCGGGAGACAATTTCGCTTACAAAACTTTCCCTGTCTGAGACTACCCACACGATATTCCGCATATCCTTTTTTAAAGCCAGTTCAAGGGTATTTACCGTATCTCTGGGTGAAATAATTTCAGGAAGATAAACCTCCTTGATGCTTACATCTTCGGGATAAGTATATTCCGATACATCCTCGGTGAGAAATGATTTTATCTGCGTAATTTCATGATAACGGGTACTGTCCAGCGTATGTACAAGGACAATGTTATCCTGGTAGTTCCGGGCAATATATTGAGCCATTACCTTTTGCTCTGCCAACCCGGAAGGCCTGATCTGTATTGCCCACGGATTAAAACGGAGAAAACCGGCATTCCTCGATAATGGAGAAACCATGGGAATACTTCGTTGCCGGGCATATTCAGCTACCTGGGAAACATTAAACGGATACACAGGGCCGATAATCAAATCGGCATGATCCAATACTCCTGCACCAATCAGCGAATCAACAGTAGCCGGGTTACGGCGGGTATCATAGACCGCAACAGACAATGTTGCCCCCTTTTCGGAAAGATCTTCGGCAGCCAGCTTTACCCCTTCGTAAAACTCAAGAAAAGTTTTGCTGGGAGGATAGATCCAGTTGGCATCCCGGTAAATTACTTTCCTGATCTTTTTCCCGGTCTCGGGATTTACTTCGGAGGAATCAATGTAAAAACGTTCAGCATTCTCACGAATAAATAACGGCAGCATAACGACTACCTGTCCGTCATGGTAACGAAACGTTCCCGGCAGGGAATCACAAGGCACCGTTCCCGAACCCGTAACCGGCATTCCTTGTTTTTCCGGTTTACCGGAAGCCTGTTCCTCCGGTGAAATTACAGGGATTCTAATAAATTCGCCGGGTTTAAGCTGATTTCGGATTCCTTTGTTCACTTTTCGTATATCCCTTACAGACAATTTGTACATCCGGGCAATAGCATACAATGTTTCGCCCTTTTTCACCCGGTGATATTTGAAATGTTCCGGCTGTTGCGCAAAGGATTCACGTTTAGGCGCAATTTGCTGTTTAGGGATTTTTATAACCGTCCCTACGGGAATATCATCAATTTGCAGTTCCGGATTACCCGACATGATTTCATCTACCCGGACATTATATTTTTTGGAAAGGAAATAAAGCGTTTCTCCTTCAACCAGTGTATGATAAATGTATTTCTCCGTATCCCTGACCTCTTCATTCTGCTTAATATCCCGGACAAAAGGGATTTTCAACACCTGGCCGGGTTGCAATCCTGTAACCAAAACCGGGTTTTCTGCCGAGATTACTTTCTCTGACACATGGTATGCCCGGCTTATCCCGTACAATGTCTGTCCCGGTTTCACCACATGGATAAAATAAATTTTTCCCTCGATGATGACCTTTTCATTTGATTTTTCAACAGGCACAGGAACCTGTTGAGAATAAGTGCTCAAAACAACGAGACCTAACAACACAAAAAGAAACCGGACACGTCTTGGCATTACTCTAATTATCAATTACTTATGAAATATTTGGTTACTACAAAGGTAACAAATTCTTTGTCTTTGCCATAGCCGGTAAGATTAAATATGGATAAACGTTAATCCCCGGGAAATATTGCTGACACCGATTGATGATAAGGTTTGATTAATCAGGAATTTATTTGTATTTTAAGGAGCCATAAAGAAGATATATACTATGCTTGAATTCTTAAGAAAGTGGTTTTCAGGAAATGTTCGTCATAGCGGGAACACTAAAGCCAGTACGGAACCGACCCTTGATCTGGGTCCCGCTGTGTCACATACCCGGCCACGCCGTCCGGATGCGGATGTACACCGTTTAATGATCCAGGCAACCGGTATCCGCAGAGAAAAAGGATATACCGAAGCTGTTCATTTTTTAAAAGATCTGGCCGGAATTTACCTGCAGCAGGAAAATACGGCATTGGTTACCTGTATAAATAAGTTGATTCCTTATATGAAAAAAGATACGGAAGAGACTTACTCTTCCACATATGATTATCTGGTAGATATTCTGAGAAAAATCCCCGCGGCAGATCCTTATTTTCTGAACCTGCATATTACCATGGCTGAACTGATTGAAGTAAAAAACCGCAGGGAAGCCATTGCATACCTGGAAAATTTCCTGCGGGAACATCCTCCTTCAGCCGACACCTATTATCACCTGATAAAACTTGGTGATTTTTATGGGAATGAAGGAGAAATGCACAAAGCCAGGGAATACCTTCAACGAGCGAAAACTTTCTGGGATACCGGTATCAACCGCTCGCTACTGATACGTATGCAACGGAGATGGTTCCGTTCTGCCGCAAATATTGCCGCCAGGGGTAAAAGCCGTAAAGAACAAAGCGATTACCTTACCTACCGTTTTTTAGAGTTTGCCATGGATATGGCCCGCGTTTTGGATCCCGCACAGATCGGGGATTTTCATAAAAGAAAAGATCAGTACTTTAATAAAGTACGCGGTTTTGAAGAACAGGAATCTTTTTTATGTGCGCTTGATTTCCTGGGGATCCAGGATAAGAAAGCCGAAGTTCTCGGCAAAGTTTACGGTTTTGTTTTTGAAGAAATGCCCGTCATTATGGGGGTTACCGAAACACAACTCCGTTATCATCCCGGCCAGCCCGAAAGCCTTGAGGAGGTAAGACAAAAAAAAATCTTTGCGGAAAAACCCTTTACAGAACTTGATCAAATCGAACAGCATATCCAACAATTGATTAATCGGTATACTCTGTAAACCAAACGGTTTTCTTGAAAGACTGATGCAGAATCAGTGCAGGATTTATGCATATTATAAATATAAATCTGTTCGGTAAAATGATCCGACCTGTTATTCCACAAAAGTCAGATACGGATACATGAGGGTTTCCCTGCTTTTGGCTTACCGTAACTTTTTCAATGTAAGATTGACAGCTTCCTCAATTGAGCCGGAAATATCTTTCAGATCTCCACGTTGAAAAGGTTCTCCCGTAATTTTCTCATAGAGTTCGATGTATCTGTCAGAAACCGCCAGCACAAATTCATCGGACATATTCGGGACGGATTTACCTTCCTGACCATGGAACCCTTGTTGAATAAGCCATTCCCGGACGAACTCTTTTGAAAGCTGTTTCTGGTTTTCACCTTTATCAAATCTCTCCTGATAACCGTCAGTATAAAAATAACGTGATGAGTCGGGGGTATGTATTTCATCAATCAACACTATCTCCCCGTCAACCTTACCAAACTCATATTTGGTATCTACCAGTATCAGACCTTTGCGGGCAGCCAGTTCTGTTCCTCTCCGGAACAAATCCAGGGAAAGTGCGGACAATTTCTTCATTTCGTCGGATGAAAGAAGGCCCTGCGCTACAATTTCTTCCTGTGAGATATCTTCATCGTGACCCGTTACCGCTTTGGTAGTAGGTGTAATTACCGGTTCCGGGAACTTCTGATGCTCACGCATACCTTCGGGCAACGGGACACCGCAAAGTTCTCTTTTTCCATCCCGATATTCCCGCCAGGCATGGCCGGTAAGATATCCCCGGACGACCATCTCCACCATAAAGGGTTCAGCCTTTCGTCCGATCATTACATTCGGATGGGGAACTTCAATCTTCCAGTTGGGAATAATATCACTGGTAGCATCCAGAAACCTTGCTGCAATCAGGTTAAGCACCTGTCCCTTAAAAGGGATCCCCCGGGGGAGGATTACGTCAAAAGCAGAAATACGGTCAGTAACGACCATCACGAGATATTTTCCGTCAATAGTGTAAGTGTCCCGTACCTTACCTTCATATTTTTCCGTCTGTCCCGGGAAATGGAATCCGGAGTGCAATATGGCTTCTGTCATTCTATTTCAGTTTTTGGTATTTTCATTTTCACTTTTGTCTTCATCTGCATTGTTTCCTCCGTTGTCATTTTCACGCCCGTAGGCATTTACAATATCCCTGACAAGCGGATGCCTGACAATATCCTCAGTTCCAAAATAAACAATGGATACTCCGGATACCGGCTCCAGGATGTGTATAGCCTGCAGCAGACCCGACTGGTGTTTTCCGGGAAGGTCGATCTGTGTAATATCTCCGGTAACAATAAATTTGGCATTCATTCCCATCCGGGTAAGAAACATTTTAAGCTGATTAACGGTAGCATTCTGACCCTCATCCAAAATAACAAAGGCATTCTCCAGGGTACGTCCCCGCATAAATGCAAGGGGAGCAATCTGTATGGTTTCATCCTCCAGGTAAGTGCTTAGCTTTTTATAATGGATCATATCCCGCAGCGCATCATACAAAGGCTGGAGATAAGGGTCCAGTTTTTCCCGCACATCACCGGGCAGAAATCCCAGGTGTTCGCCAGCCTCCACTGCGGGCCGTGTTAGAATGATCCGTTTAACCTGTTTATTTTTCAGCGCTTTGACTGCAAGGGCAATAGCCGTATAGGTCTTGCCCGTCCCGGCAGGGCCAATTGCCAGTACCAGGTCATGTTTTTCCTGCTCCTGCACCAGGCGGGCCTGATTTGCTGTCCTCGCCCGTATGGGACGACCGTCGATACCGTGAATAATTACCTGTTCCTTATTGTCCTGACCGTCCGTCCGGGGTACATTGTTAACCAAAAGATTATCAATATCCTCCCCGGTAATCCGGTTAAATTCATCCAGATGTTTGAGAAACGAACGGACGTGTTGTTCGAAACGGGATATTTCCGCCTGATCTCCGACAACCTTAAGTTCATTACCACGGGCAATAATCTTCAGCTTTGGAAATGCCTGTTTTATCCGTTCCAGCAAACTATTGTGTGGTCCAAAAAGTTCACGCGGGTCTGCCCCTTCAAGAGATATAATTTTTTCCGGCATTAAGATTTGTAAGTTATTATTACATTTGTTCCTGCAAAATAAGTTTATTTTTTCTGACGGTCATATTTTTCAGCTATTTTTTCCGTTCATGCAGATTATTACACTTACCACCGACTGGCAGACACAGGACTTTTACATTGGTGCCGTAAAAGGGATGATTTATGCTTCCTGTCCCGATACCACGGTAGTTGATCTGGCTCACCAGATTCCTCCTTTTAATCTTCGTCATGCTGCTTATATTATCCGCAATGCCTACCGGCATTTTCCGCCCGGAACCATTCATATCATCTCAGTCCTGAGCCACAGTAATACATCTTCTCATGCACCGTTGCTGGTCATTAACAACAACCACTTTTTTATCCTTTCCGACTCAGGACTCGTCAGTTTGATGTTTCCCGATACTCCCGGAGCGGTCTATAAAGTTAAAAAGCATAAAAAAGACTCCACATTTCCGGTGTTGGATGATTATATTCCTTTAGCTGCCGCGCTGATTACTGGAGAAAAACCCGAAAAACTCGGTGAGTTAACAGATACCTACCTGGAAGTGACACCTGTAAGGGCTGCTATTGAAGAATCGGTCATTACAGGCAGTGTGATCCATATCGACTCGTACCGGAATGCGATAACCAATATCCAGAAAAAGTTATTTGAACGTATTGGCAAGAAAAGATCTTTCCTGATTTTTCCCGGGAGCAATCATTACCAGATCACCAGGATCAGTAAAGGATATCATGAGATCGACCCGGGAGATATTTTTGCCGTATTCAACTCACTCGACCTGTTGGAAATCGGGATTTATCAGGGCAATGCCGCCGAATTACTCGGACTTAATATTCATTCGGCCATACGGGTAAAATTTAAAGATTAGCAAACAGTATGAAGACTACGGACAGCGAAAAAGATTATCTCATGGCATTTGACCGGCTGGTAACCATCATGGATGAGTTGAGGGAACAATGTCCCTGGGACCGTGAACAGACTTTCGAATCATTGCGTAAACTGACTATTGAAGAGACTTACGAACTTGCCGGTGCCATTGTTGAAAAGGATATGAATGAAATACGGGTAGAACTGGGAGACCTGTTATTGCATATTGTATTTTATACCCGGCTGGCACGCGAACAGCAGGCCTTTACCCTGGCTGAAATGATCAACGGATTATGTGACAAACTCATTTACAGGCATCCGCATGTATATGGAGAAACCCAGGTAAAAAATGCCGGTGAGGTGATGGAAAACTGGGAAAAGCTGAAACTGAAAGAAGGAAAAAATTCCGTTCTTTCCGGAGTCCCCGAGTCTCTTCCGGCGCTTACCAAAGCATTCCGAATCCAGGAAAAGGTAAGAGGTATAGGATTTGACTGGACGGAAAAGAGTGAAGTATGGGAAAAGGTTAAGGAAGAAATAACCGAGGTTAAGGAGGCATTGAAAGAAAATCAGCAAACCAAGAATCCGGATAATGTCGAATTGGAATTCGGTGATTTACTTTTTTCACTGGTCAATGCGGCCAGGTTATACGGCCTGGATCCGGAAATAGCCCTCGAACGCAGTAACCGGAAGTTTATACGTCGTTTCAGGCAGATGGAAGATATCAGCAGAAATAACGGTACGGAACTGAAAGCGTTGACCCTTGAGGAGATGGAAGATCTCTGGCGGCAAACCAAAGCTGCAGAACAGGAGGAAAAATCTTAATCTTCCAGCTCGTTCAGCTCTTTTTTTACAAATTCCATAAGTTCCTGCATATAAGGTTGACTGAAATCAAACCGTATTCCGGCTTTGCGGTAAATTTCAGGTACGGGATGTGTATATCCCAGAGATAAGGCCTTCTTATAGGCTTTCAACGCTGTAACAGGATCGTTCCGGTAATTCCGCCACACGCCTATGGCCCCCATTTGTGCAATCCCGTATTCGATATAATAAAAGGGGACTTCAAAAAGATGAAGTTGTGTCTGCCAGTAGAAAGCCCTGTATTCATCATATTCGTCCCAGGAGACAATGTCCGAACCAAACTGATCCATAATTTCAAGCCAAATTCTGTTTCGCTCTTCGGGAGAATGGCCGGGTGTGGTGTAGAGAAGATGCTGAAAACGGTCGATGGCAGCAATCCATGGCAATATGCGCACAATACCTTCGAGTTGTTCGCGCTTTGCCCTACGCAGACTGGCAGGATCTGAAAACCATAAATCCCAGTAATCCATGGAAAGAAGTTCCATAGACATGGATGCCAACTCTGCAATTTCAGCCGGTAGTTCTTTGTTTTCAACCCATTTCAAATGGCTGCTTAAGAATGAATGCACAGCATGTCCGCCTTCATGAAACATCGTTTCCAGATCCCTGAGATTGCCGGTGGCATTCATATAAATGAACGGGATATTCTGCTCATACAACGGATAATTAAACCCTCCCGGAGCTTTGTTCTTACGTGATTCAAGATCCAGGAATCCGTTCCGGTTCATATAATCCAGCAATTCGCCAAAACGGGGATCAATCCGGCTCAGGCCCGTTATGGCTTTATCTACCAGCTCTTCAATACGGGAAAAGGGATGTAACGGTGGCCGGTTAAGGGGATCAACTTCCAGATCATACGGCCGAAGGATGTCAACACCCAGTTTTCTTTTACGTTTTTCATTGATTTCATTTACCAGGGGAACGACGGTTGCCGCCACAGCATCATGAAAAGCAAAGCATTCCTCTGTAGTATAATCAAATCTTCCAAGCTCACGGAAACGATAATCCCGGTAATGATCGAAGCCGGCATTTCGGGCAATCCGGGATCTTTTTTCCACCAGCAGGGAAAAGTTTTCCTGTAAAACCTCCCGGTCCTGCAAGCGCCGTACAGCGATCTTATCAAAAACCTCCCGACGCAAATCCCTGTCATTCTGACGAAGGTAATTTGCCGCCTGTTGGAGGGTCAGTTCCTTCCCGCCGACATGTACCGTCATGGCAGAAGCGATTTTTCCATATTCCTGTTCCAGAACCTGTAACTCCGCCTGAATTTCGACATTCTCTTCGCGGAAAAGATCGTGCCGGTTCCGGATCTGCCGGATGACGATTTTTTCTTCCGGAGCTTCCATACGGCTTACCAGGGACAAACCCAGCCATTTGTCATCCAGTTGGTCAGACCAACGTGATATCTGTGGTTCCAGTTCGGTTACAAAATACCGGAAGGACTCTGAATATTCATTGTTATCGGTATGACAATTCATCCGGATATAACGCCACGCCATTTCTTCTTCCAGTACAAAGCTCAGTTCACTGCGATCATCCAGCCAGCGATGCGCATCCTCTAACGTGGTTATTTGGCGATCAAGAAGTTGTGTAAAATACGGGCGCAGGGAATCAAGATCAGTAACAGAAAAAGTATCCGGAAGGAACCGTCGTTTTAACCTGGCCTTACCAGGATTAAGATTTCCGGACATATCTATTCTTCCTTATTTTCAGCCGGTCTTTTTTCTTCGGATTCATCTTCAGCTTTTGCATCAGCCTTTTCTTCTGCTTTGGATTCAACATCTTTTCCCAGGGCTTCCATCAGTTCATTCAGCAGGTTAAGTCTTTGCAGAAGATTATACCACAAAACAATTTTTCTAATATCAGAGACATATACTCTTTCTTCGTTATAATCCGGTAAAACCTCGGTAAAGAAGGTTTTTAGCTCATCGGAAGAGGACTTTGGTCCAGGAGCTTCCTTTCCTTCCAGCTTATCGGAGATGTTTTTGAAGACTTCAGTAAGTGGAATGTCCTCATTTTCAGTAAAAATGGATATTTCCTCGAGCGAACTTACCCGTTCGGTGGTAAAAGCACTGATACGTTTTCCCGTTTCGAGATTCTCAACGATAACCGAGTTTCTACCCTGTGCGACAAACTTATATAATCCGGGTTTGCCTGATATTGCCATAATGTCTTTAAACTCCATATACCTGTAATTATTAAATAAAATCCTGTACAAAAATAAAATGAGAAATATAATCTGCAACAACCATGTTATAAAACAACCGGCCCGGGGATAAAATCAGGCCATCCCCCGCTCTTTCTTAATGGTTGCATAAGCATCATTGATTTTCTGAAATTTTTCCTTTGCAACTTTCTGATAAGCTTCACCAAGATAGCTAACCTTGTCGGGATGATACTTCACAGCCATGGTACGAAAGGCTTTTTTTATCTCTTCATCTGTAGCCGTACGTTCGACACCCAGTATCCGGTAAGCTGCATCCGTATCCGGAAGGAACATATGCCGTATGGATTCAAAATCCCGGGAAGAAATCCCAAGAAATCCTGCAATGTTTCGAATCATATCCACCTCGGAAGGATGAAAAACATTGTCGGCAGCAGAAAGTCCGAACAACAAATGTAATAACTGCAAACGGCTTGAATAATCAAGATGTTGTTTAATTTGCATGGCAATATCCCGAACCGGGATTTCCTGTTTCAGTATATCCCGTAAATAAATGGATGCTTCTTTGGCACGCTCCTCACCCATGGTCTGAATAAGGTATTTTTTAACATACTCAAGTTCAGATTTTACGACCTTACCATCGGCTTTCATTACTGCAGCCAGTAATACCAGCAGGCTCATGGTAAAACCTGCCGGTGTGGTTTTGTTCGGGTCACCGGGTTTGATCTTATTTTCTTCAAAAAGCGATCCGAGTACAAAACCCAGGATTCCGCCCAGGGGGCCGAAAAAGGCCCATCCCAGGCCACCGGCTATCCATTTTCCTAATCTTGCCATTTTTTATTTTCGGTTATTTTATTACCGGCTCTTTTCACCAATGCTTTATGGATGGAAAGAACCTGTGGTATTACAAGGTGTTTTTCATCATTATAAACCACAATATCTGCATTCTCCTGCCGTTTTTTTTCGCTCCATTGATTTTTCATACGGATTCTTACATCCGAAGCTGTAACACCGTCTCGTTCCATGATGCGTCGGATACGCATATCAACCGGGGCATAAACCGTAATAACAAAATCCATGATTTTGTCTGCGCCACTTTCAAAAAGAATGGCAGCTTCATGAATCACATAAGGTAAAAACGTGTACTGCCGTTTCCACAGTATAAAATCGTTAAGTACGGCTGGATGGATAATACGGTTCACTTTCTTCAGTACCTCTTTATCCCGGAAGATGATATCCGCCATAAGTCTTTTGTCCGGTTTTCCATCCCGGAATATTTTTTCTCCCAACAGGCCGGACAAGGCATGTTGAACATCCCGGTCATCGTTTAAAATCGTTTCAGCACGACGGTCGGCCTCGTAAACGGGGATATCCATCGCAGTAAATATCCGGCAAATCAGTGACTTACCACTACCAATACCACCTGTAACGCCAACAGTAATCACGGTTTCTTTTCGATCAAATAATCTACTCTTGCCGGGTTTATCCTTACAGATTCTATATTTTCCGGGATTCTTCTCAATTCCACCCTGATCTTTCCGGTACCTGAGGATGAAATATTATTGAAATCCACTCCGGCATCAAATAATTCCGGTCCAATCTGATTATAACGGCTCAGTACTACATGAAAAAGCACGGTTACCTTTGAGGGGAATGTTTTAAGGACAAGACTGTCAGGGACATTCCATGCTGCAAGTGGTATTTCAACCGAGGCTTCGGTGAATTGTTCCACTTCAACATCAAGAGAAACTTTCCGCGGGTTAACAGAAACATCATTCATGGCCCTGAGGGCGATCTCCTTATGAAAAGGTTTTTCAACTTCATCAAACCGTAAAGAAACGGTTTTTACCTGGTCCAGGGTATCCAAAACCCTGCCGGGTCCGGTAACCATGATTGAATCAGGGGTTAATTTCATAGGTTCTTTAAGCATAACCTGGCGCGTGAGGTTCAGTTGTATATCCGGTATCAAAGGTAATTTCTTTCTTACAATGCTGTCGAAGACAAAAACCAGCGTATCCGGGGATATACCGATCAGGTTCAGTTCCGGAGAAAGCTGGTCACTTACGGCCCCGCGAATATAAGATGTCAACAGGTAATAGGTCCCCTCATCCTCACCGGGGAGAGGACGAAGCGGATAACTCTGCACATTGAGTACGATAGGGTTGATCTTAGGCTGAATAATGTATTTAAGCAGGGTATATCCATCTCCTTTCAGGCTGAACTTAAGCTTTCCGGGCAATTTATTCACAAGAATCTGGTCAGGAAAAGTAATTTCATAGCGCACCGGATAAGATATAACCGCCTGTGTATCTTTACTTAACTGATTAAAAAACCAGAAAATAGATGCAAGTACCAGGAAAAAAAGAAAAACAAAAAAGTTCCGGTCAAATCTGATCTTTTTTATTCTCCTGATAAAAGGAGGTACTATTTTTTCCGGAACTTTCAAGACATCAGCATTCGTTTGTAAAAGCTATTTCCTTTGTTGGCTGTTCAGGTCTGAAGCATCCTTCAGAATGGCACTTTTGTCAATTTTCAGGCGGAGATTATCACTCACTTCTACCGTAACGGTATTATCCTTTACATCGGTAATCTTACCATAGATTCCACCTGTTGTAATCACTTTATCACCCTTCTTAAGAGCTTCCCGGTAGTTTTTAAGTTCTTTCTGTCTTTTCACCTGGGGCCGGATCATGAATGCATAAAAGACAACAATGATCAACACCAGAAACAAAAGCGACATCATCGGATTCTGGCCTTGCTGTGGCTGTGCTGTCAGCAAAATAAAATTGAGCATACTAAGATTTAACATATTTATTGATTTTAAGTGATTTATTCTTTCTCATGAACATCTGCATAAATGGCTAACAAAGTAACCTGTGGGTTGGTATTGGCCCGTACAGCGATGGTTTTTCGTTGTTTTCCTATTTTACCGGTACTGTTAAAGACCACTTCCATCCGGCCGCTGTCGCCGGGGGCAATGGGTTTTTTATCATATTTGGATACCGTACACCCGCATGAGGTAGCAGCGGACCGAATCAGCAGGTTTCCGGTACCTGTATTTTTAAAGAAGAATGTGTGTGAAAGGGCTTCACCTTCTGTCATGATACCGAAATCGTGCTCATAATGATTAAAAGTAATGATCGCTTTCCCCGTATCCGCCGAACCGGTTATCTTATTATTCTTATCCATGCCCTGATGGTTCCTGCAGGAAACGGTAAATATTAAAACCAAAAGTAAAAAAGTAAAACGTATATCCATTTCAAATCATTTATTCCACAAAATAACAAGAAAAATACCACATGGACAACTGTTCCTGTTAAGGTATTTCCTTTTCACCGATCAAACCACGCCCGGTTTTTTTAATGATATTTTTTTTTCGAAGGTCATTGACAATGCGGTCAAGTATTCCGTTGACAAAGACCCCGCTTTTAGGGGTACTGTAATACTTTGCAATTTCTATATATTCATTTATGGTAACACGTGTGGGAATATCGGAAAAATAAATCACCTCGGCAATTCCCTGAGTAATGATCAGGATATCCATGATCGCAATCCGCTCAACATCCCAGTTTTCAGCAGATTCCTCAATCCACCTGAGATATTCCCGGTAGTGGAGGATACACTGATGAAGTAACTGGTTCGCATAGGTTTTATCCTCTTTATTTCGAAACAATACCGGCGGAGCAATCCGTACATGATTGTTTCTGGATAAAAAGTCTACGAATTTGTACAAAACCGAGAGAATAAACTCAAGTTCATCATTCCAGTAAATACTTTGTTCCTCCAGAACACTCTCCAACTCCTCACAATCGGGAAAAAGGTCTGTTATGATATATTGAATGATGCCGGCATCATTACGTAATGAATCCTCACCGGCAGTCATATAATCATGGTATGCTGTTGATTCAATCAGGCTGTTATAAAGTTTTTTGATCAGGTTTTCATGATCTGCCCAGGAAACTTTCGAAGTATTCAAGGCATTTTTAAATGCAGGATTTTCGCGTAAAATTCGTACGATACGGTTGTTTACAAACCGCATGTTCGGATTCAGGTCCTCCCGGGTAGGAATTTTCTTCACTTTGGCAATTTCTATTTTCAAGTATGCATAATCCACCATGTCGAAGATTAAGAGAAGCAGGGCATAATAAAGATAGAGTGTACGTTGCAGACTGATATTCAATTCCTTTTCCGCCTGAGCCAGGTTTGTTCCCGGTTTCTGGGTATAAGCATAAAATATCTGAAGAACCTTAATACGAATAAGTCGTCTGCTAATCATATAGTAACTGATTACCGGCGCAAAGGTAAATAAATTTTATTCAGTACTGTGCGGTTTTTTTCTATCATTAAACCTTATGCTTACCAGTTTATTTTCACCACCTGATGAATGATGTTTTTCACTGATTCACGTGATTTAAAAAATTATTTTATACATTTGAGAATCCAATGATGAACCAAAAACCTAAAAACCAAGCATGATGGAAGACGGAAATGAGAAAAATGAGGTCAGGGAACAACCGATAAGGGAGGAGATTTTTTCCAAAGCGGTACGTGCCGGAAAGCGGACCTATTTTTTCGATGTAAAGGCCACGCGCAGGAATGAGTATTACCTTACCATTACCGAAAGCAAGAAGCGTTTTAGCAAGGAAGGCCAGCCATTTTATGAGAAACACAAGATCTTTTTATATAAAGAAGATTTTGAAAAATTTTCCGAGGGCCTGAGCGAAGTAGTATCTTTTATCACACAGGAACAACCTGTTGTCGAACACGAGGTCAGGCGGGAAGCTCCTGTAAGTAACGAAACTGAAACTCCAGTACAAAAACCAGTAAAGGAAGGAGCTGAAGCTGAAGCAGAAGCAAAAGCAACAGTAACTGAAGATTTTACAAATGTTGAGTTTGAGGATCTGGAAGACAAAACGGGATAGCTTTTCTTTCTGACATTTATACATTTTCTATCGGATGCCGCAGATTCGATATCCTTTCAGCTTATACTCACATTGAAGGCGGCTGGTTATGCCTTTTGATTCTGCCAGTGAGCGGTTTTTGCTTTCATACTGACATCCGCTGAGGCAGACAACTCAACCTTTATTACTGAAAGCACTTTTTTTGCGCCTGCATCCAGGACAGCCTGATGTGCTTGTTTTATAATCTTCATGATTTTATCATAGTCACCTTCCATGACCGTTTCCATAGGACATACCTGATGTACAATACCGGATTTCCGGATTACCCTGATGGCGTGATCAACCAGTTCATAGCTATTGGTACCTGCTGATATGGGTATAACCTGTAGCGAAATATTGACATTATGCATAGCTCTTTTCATCCTTTTAATTTATGATTCGGAGGCAAAGCTACGAAATCATTGAAAAATCCCTATTACTAGGTATTGGTTGTATGCCGGAATGACACTACTTTTGCAGCGTTACAGAACCCGGGGAAATGCATCTTTCTGATCTTCAGAATAACGAATCAGGGATTATCTATAAGGTACGCGGAAGAGACAGTTTCCGGCGCAGGATGGGTGAAATGGGCTTTGTCAGGGGTAAAAAAATTACCGTTTTGCGTAATGCCCCACTAAAAGACCCCATCGAATATTCGATTATGAGTTATGATGTATCGCTACGGCGTAGCGAAGCTCAGCTCATTGAAGTCATTACCGAAGAAGAAGCCAGAAAGCTCACCCCACATAAATTCAATGGTACACTTTCCGAAGAAGCATTACTTGAAACGGCCATCGCCCGCAGTAAGGAAATTTCCATAGCCCTGGTAGGAAATCCTAATTGCGGGAAAACAACCCTGTTTAATCATGCATCCCATTCCAAAGAACACGTTGGTAATTACGGAGGTGTCACTATCGAATCAAAATCTGCTGCTTTTTCATTTGAGGGATACACCTTGCACCTGATGGACCTGCCGGGAACGTATTCCCTTTCGGCATATACCCCCGAAGAATTGTTTGTCCGTAAATATTTGCTGGGAGAAATGCCCGATATCGTAATCAATGTACTGGACGCCTCCAATCTCGAACGGAATCTCTTTCTTACAACCCAGCTCATTGATATGGATATGCGGGTGGTTATCGCCCTGAACATGTTTGACGAACTTATTCAAAGAAATGACCGGTTTGATTATAAGGTTTTGGGTGACATGATTGGCATTCCCATCATCCCTACCGTATCCACCCGCGGGAAAGGTTTGTATCAACTTTTCAGCAAGGTTATCGATATTTATGAAGACCGGAATCCAAGCCGGCGGCAGATATATATAAATTACGGAACTGAGATTGAAAACTCGGTTCAGGCCATCCAGGAAGTCATCCGGGAAAACAAAAAACTCACGGATAAAATCTCCGGCCGTTTTTATGCCATTAAAATGCTCGAAAAGGACAAAGCAGCACAATTCAGTTTGTCCAGATGGGAGAATTATAAAAAGATTAAAGCCACTGCGGATGCAGAAATAAAAAGATTAACGGACCTTTATCACGAAGAAACAGAATCCCTGATTACGGATGCCCGGTATGGTTTTATTTCAGGTGCATTAAAAGAAACCTATCGTAAAAGCAAAAAAAACAGAAGAGAGAGGACACAACAACTGGATAATATCCTCACCCACAAATTCTGGGGTTATCCTATCTTTCTTTTCTTCATGTTTTTCACCTTTTATTCCACTTTTGAACTGGGGAAATATCCTGTGATATGGTTGCAGGATATGGTCGGATGGTTATCGCACATAACAACCAACATACTTCCACCCGGATCATTCCGTGACTTGTTGACCGATGGTATTATCGGTGGCGTGGGAAGTGTGATCATTTTCCTGCCTAATATTCTGACACTTTTCCTCTTTATTGCTTTTATGGAAGATTCAGGGTACATGGCACGTGCCGCGTTTATTATGGATAAGATCATGCACAAGGTAGGACTTCACGGCCGTTCATTTATTCCACTGCTGATGGGATTCGGATGTAATGTTCCGGCTATCCTCTCCACCCGGACGATTCCCAGCCATAATAACAGGATTCTGACTATGCTCATAAATCCGTTAATGTCATGCAGTGCCCGGTTGCCGGTATATATACTTATCATCTCAGCATTTTTCCCTAAGAATCCCGGAATTGTTCTTTTCAGTCTTTATATCACCGGGATAGTCTTGGCAGCGATTATCGCCCGTTTGTTTAAGAAATTTTTCTTCCGTAAGGAAGAGGCCCCATTTGTCATGGAATTGCCACCATATAGGATGCCCACAGTGCGAAGTACTTTAAAACATATGTGGAATAACGGGGAACAATACCTGCGAAAAATAGGAAATATTATCCTGGCTGCATCTTTGATCATCTGGGCATTAAGTTACTTTCCCCGTACTGAAAAAAAAGATACGGTTTCCGCCAAAATCATATCTTCATCGCAAATGACGCCCACATCAGCATCTTCTGAAAAATATACATCTCCCCTTGAAAACAGCTATATCGGCCGCATCGGAAAAGGTATTGAGCCTTTTTTCCATCCGCTGGGTTTTGACTGGAAAATGAGTGTCAGCATATTGACAGGGATTGCCGCAAAAGAAGTTGTCGTTAGCACAATGGGTGTGCTTTACTTATCAGATAATGGAACAGGGATATCCGACAATATGCTTGCTGAAAGAATAAAGCAGGATAAATTCACAAAGGGTAAAAATGCCGGAAAGTCCGTATTTGATAAGATCACCGCTTTAAGTTTCATTTTCTTCATTTTGCTGTATTTCCCATGTATAGCTACCATTACAGCTATTGGTCATGAATCCGGAAGCTGGAAATGGGCGCTACTTGCCGTAACCTATACAACGGCACTGGCCTGGATTGTTGCTTTTATAATACATACGGCCGGCCGTTTATTCTTTTAACGATATGATATGATACAGGATATTCTTACATATATTGCCCTGGGTTCCGCCACTGTTTTTATCGGACTAAAACTTTTCCGTACCTTTAACTCGGGAATGATCCGTAAAGAATCCGGATGTTCATCCTGCTCGTGCCATACATCTTCACAGGATAAAAGGAAACCATTAATTACAGGAAGTTTCCATACGAATAAAAAATAGCATGATGCTGTAAAACCTTTTTTTATTTTTGTATTCGTTATTAAGCGGTAAGCAATGAGACAGTTCATAAAAGCCGGACATTTACTTGTAATAACCTTTTTGATCTTAGCAGGATGCAAGCATCAAAATAAGGATCAGTATGAACATGGAACAAATATCCCGGCTGTAAAAGTATCATTCAGCTATATGCTCGTGCATCCGGAGGAATACCAGGGACGAGTAGTCGATGTTGTTGCCCGGATATCCGGTATCCGGGGTAACCGGCGGCAAGCCACGCTTTTCTGGAATGAGAACCTTCCAACAGTCCGGATTGTTCTGGATACGGATGTGCCTGATTTTCCTGCTGACACCGAAGGAAAAAATATCCGGGTCAAAGGGCTATTTAAGGTTATCAAAGACACGGATACCTCGGCAAATATTGCAGGAAACAGTGGCACGCCTCTTAAATTTCCGGAGAATAATAAAACGGTCATCAGCCCTAAATACCTTATTGTTTGCCGGTTCTATGAACCTGCCGAAAACAAAAAGGTAAATTTGCAACCGGAGTAACACAATTGCCATGGTTGACTATATCCTGCTGACTTTCGGTATTCTCTCCATAATCATCGGACTTCTGGGCTGTGTTCTCCCGGTACTTCCCGGCCCACCCGTTAGTTTTATCGGACTGTTACTGCTGAATTTCTCACGGTGGGGACATTTTTCCCTTTCCTTTATGCTGATCATGGCCGGCCTCGCCGTAGTGGTCACCATTCTTGATTACATTGTACCTGTCTGGGGAACTAAAAAATGGGGCGGTTCAAGAGCTGGTGTCTGGGGTGCAACAATCGGGCTGATTGCCGGACTCTTCTTTTTCCCACCCGTTGGTATTATTCTTGGACCACTTGTAGGCGCTGTCCTTGCTGAAAGTCTTAAAGGAGAAGCTTTTCAAAAATCTTTCCATGCCGGACTTGGCGCCCTGTTCGGTTTTTTTATTGGTATCGGACTGAAACTCATCGCATCCGGGATCATGACTTTTTATTTCTTCAAGGCGCTGTTTTGAGGGAATCCGGTGGTCATTAGGTCATCATTAAGTCAACGAAGTTTTCCCGGGTCACAATAAAACATCTTCTGCCATCGTGGCGACCATGATCGCCTTAATCGTATGCAACCGGTTTTCCGCTTCGTCAAAGACAACAGATGCTTCAGATTCGAATACATCATCGGTAACTTCCATCGCTTCCAGGCCAAACTGTTCAAAGACCTTTTTTCCAACAGCAGTATCGAGGTTATGAAAAGAAGGCAGGCAATGCAGGAATTTTACCCCCGGATTTCCGGTCCATTCCAGGACCTTTCGATTGATCTGATAGGGTTTTAGCAACCGGATCCGTTCATCCCATACCCCGGCGGGTTCACCCATGGATACCCACACATCCGTATAGAGAAAATCAACACCTTTAACCGCCTGTTTAACATCATCTGTAATCGTAATGCCGGCTCCTGTTTCTCCGGCAATATCTTTTGCCTGCTTTACCAGGGCGGAATCAGGCTGAACATCAGCAGGTGCGGCCGCCCGAAAATCCATCCCCGTTTTTGCAGCTCCGATCATCAGTGAATTTCCCATATTATTACGCGCATCTCCCAGATAACAGAAAGCGATATCCGAAAGATTCTTTCCGGAATGTTCGGTCATGGTAAGCATATCCGCCAATACCTGTGTGGGATGAAATTCATTGGTCAGTCCGTTCCAAACCGGTACTCCCGAATAACGTGAGAGCAACTCAACCCGTTCTTGTTCAAACCCGCGATATTCAATGCCGTCATACATCCGTCCCAGTACCCTCGCTGTATCACGGATAGACTCTTTATGCCCGATCTGTGAACCGGAGGGATCGAGAAAGGTCACACCGGCACCCTGATCATACGCTGCCACCTCGAAGGCACATCTTGTTCTGGTAGATGTTTTTTCGAATATCAATGCGACATTCCTGCTTTTCAGATTTTGTATTTCACTACCATCTTTCTTGGCTTTTTTCAGCGATGCTGAAAGTTCAAGTATCCAGGTAATTTCTTCCGGTGTAAAATCCAGTAATTTCAATAAACTTTTTCCGTACAGAATACTCTTCATCGTATGAATATTTAATGATTTTCGTAATGTAATGTGATCTTGGTGCCATATTTCATGTCTTCCAGTTTTTTTGCTTCGGTAATAACACTCTTCATACCTCCGTTTTCGACAAAATGCACAGCAGCCTTAATCTTTGGTGCCATGCTTCCCGAACCGAACATACCTTTTTCCAGGTAATAGAGACAGTCATCCCGGTCAAGAAATTCTTTCACTTCCTGATCAGGTTTCTTATAATTAATATAAACATATGGAACATCGGTAAGGATATAAAACTCATTTGCACCTATGGTTGTTGCCAGCCGTGACGATGCCAGGTCTTTGTCGATGACCGCTTCGACGGTCCGTACCATTCCCTCGTTGTCGTAATATACGGGGACCCCTCCTCCTCCTGCAGCAATTACGATATGACCGCGGCAGGCAAGTTCTTCAACAATGCCTGCATTCAGTACCTTTATGGGTACCGGAGACGGAACCACCCTGCGCCATCCGCCTTCGGACTTCAGTTCTTTCTTGAATATCCATCCTTTTCGGGCTGCTAACCTGTCTGCTTCCGGCTTTTTATAAATCTTACCGATCCGTTTCTCGGGATTCATAAAGGCGGGATCTTCAGGATCTACAATAACCTCTGTAACCAGGGTAACAACCTTCCGGTTAATCCGGTATTTTCGAAGGGTATTATGTAACATTCTTTCGATCATGTACCCGATCCCGCCCTGTGAATCAGCCACACAAATATCAAGAGGCATCTGGGCAATGTTATATAACTGCTCTCCGGCATCGTTACGCATAAGGATATTTCCGACCTGTGGCCCGTTTCCATGGGTAATGACGAGGTTGTAGCCCTCCTTCAGCAAAAAGATAATATTCTCAAGCGTTTCAGTAGTATTTTTTTCCTGCTCCTCAATCGTACCTACCTGATTATCCCTGAGCAATGCATTTCCGCCTAGTGCAATAACAGCCAGCTTTCCCATAAACAGCATATTCCTTTAATGAATTACAAAACTAAGATTTTTTCGTCTTCGACAGAAAAAAGTATAATACCGCATTTATGTTACTTGGCACACCGCTTCAGATGAAGGTTAAAACCAACCGGCAAATCAACGCCCATGATTTCAACCGTTTAAATTTATAAAATATATCAGGGAACAATAACAAAAACTTAACTTTGGTAAATAACAAGATAAATAGTTAATATTCATTAATTTATAACTTTCCTCAGATATCTTTTAATTTCAAAGCAACCTTAGTGCACTATTATTAGACTAAAAAAAAAAGAAAGTATTAGAGATAATTTTATATCTTTAATATCTTCGTGACAAGTATGAACATAAAAGAAGGACATATACTTTTTCTTCTTGCTGTATTGCTATGGCTATCGGCATGTCAGAAATCATCGATTAAGCAGGAACAGGAAGGCGAAATCGTTTACAATATAACTTACGTCCAGAATGATCTTGAAAAGTTCACAACAGATCTTTTGCCTAAAAAATTAATCGTCCGGTTTAAAGATGACAATATTGATATGGAAATTGACGGTTTTTTCGGTCTGTTTAATATCAGTAATATTATTAATGCAAGGAAAAAAACCAATATCACCTATCTGAGTATTCTGGACAAAAAGTTTTATTACCAGGGTGATTTTAACGAACCGGCCGTAGGGTTCGGAACAATTGCGAAGCTGGATGTAAAATACGTAAACAGTACAAAGGAGCTTTGTGGCTATGAAGCAAAAGAAGCCTTTGTAAAATTACCTGATCAGGATATTCCCATTCCTATTTACTATACTTCAGCCATAAAGGTCGAAAACCCAAACCGGGCAACACCTTACAGTGATATTAACGGGATTCTTCTCGAATTTTACCTTGATGTCAGCAAACTCAAAATGAAACTGTTGGCCGAGGGTGTCTATTTTAAAGATATTGATGACGGCCATTTTGAACCCAGAAAAGGATATCAAAGGATATCACGGCAACAAATGGAAGAAATTCTTGATAAACTGATGGAATAGTTTGTCTTTTTCTTTGTGCCCTGGAGGTATACAATAAAATGCTGAAAGCTACAAAGACGCAGACACCGGGAATTCACAACGGAATAACATATAAATATTTGTATATCAAAGGACTATTATGTCGTACTCCGGTCATAATAGCATACCTTTTGCGCCTGAAAGCAGGCCATGCTGTTTTTATAACCCGGAGGGATTGATTAGATTTGCATTATGAAGCAAACCCGGAAAAACATTACAAAAAAGAAGACACATTCAATAAAAGGTTTCAAACCTTTTACCGATGACAGGATACGTTTTATTACAGCCACATTCCTGATTCTTTTAGGTATTTACCTGACTTTTGCTTTTATCTCGTATTTTTTTACCTGGAAAACAGACCAGAGTTTTGAAAGTTCACATGTACTCTCGCGACCTGATATCATTGTAGAAAACTGGGCAGGAAAGTTTGGTGCATACTTCTCGATGTTATTTATGGATAAATGGTTCGGCATTTTCTCATTCTCTGTCCCTTTGTTTTTAATATATGTGGGTCTGCATATGTTCCGGATTCGGCTGGCTCCTCCGGGAAAGGTTTTCTGGTTGCTGACCATTTTTACCATTTTGGGTTCTTTATCTCTGGCTTATCTGTTTGGCAGTTTTCATGGATGGTTGGGCAGCGGACCGGGTGGCGGACATGGTTTCTATATGATTCAGTGGCTGAATGGCATTCTGGGTAAACTGGGAACAGGCTTATTCCTTCTCCTGCTCTTACTGACTTTTTTTGTTTTCTTTTTCCGTATTCCGGTTTTCCATATCCGATTTCATCTTAAAAAGGAAAAAAACACTTCAGATGTTGTGGAAGGATCTGTCCCCTTTTCACAAGTGCATCCGGATACGGAATATACTGAACCCGGAAACGAACCTCAACCTGAAACAATCTCTGTTAAACCAGACTTTAATGAAAAAAGGATAATCCCGGAATCCAACGACGATGTAATTCTCACGGTTGAACAAAAAAACCGTAAGGAAGACCAGTTATCTGACAAGGAGATCAAATCTCAACAGGAGAAATATGATCCCAAGCTTGATCTTTCCGGTTACCGGTTTCCGCCGGTATCGCTATTACATGATCATGAAACGGGAAACTCCAAAGTCAGCCAGGAAGAACTGATCAGCAATAAAAACAGAATTGTCGAAACCCTGGGAAATTACAAAATCCAGATTGATAAGATCAAAGCCACCATCGGCCCGACCGTCACGTTGTATGAGATCGTCCCTGCTCCCGGTATCCGGATATCCAAAATCAAGAATCTGGAGGATGACATCGCATTGAGTCTTTCTGCCCTGGGCATACGGATCATTGCTCCCATACCGGGTCGCGGAACCATAGGTATCGAAGTCCCTAACCAGCATCCTGAGATTGTGTCTTTGAAGTCAATGATTACCTCTAAAAAGTTTCAGGAAGCGAAGTTTGAACTACCCGTTGCATTAGGACGTACAATATCAAATGAAGCATATATTTTCGATCTGGTCAGGATGCCGCACCTTCTGGTTGCCGGTGCTACCGGTCAGGGAAAATCTGTCGGGCTGAATGCGATCATTACCTCACTTTTGTACAAGAAACATCCTGCGGAATTAAAGTTTGTATTGATCGACCCAAAAAAAGTTGAACTTACTCTATATACCAAACTCGAAAAACATTTCCTTGCCAGACTTCCGGATACCGAAGAAGCCATTATAACAGACACACAGAAAGTAATCAATACGCTCAATGCCCTGACCATAGAGATGGATCAACGGTATGATCTCCTGAAGGCCGCACATGTAAGGAATATCCATGAATACAACGAGAAATTTACCGGCCGCCGGCTGAATCCGGAAAAAGGGCATCGTTATCTTCCTTATATTGTTTTGATTATTGATGAATTTGCAGACCTGATCATGACCGCAGGACGTGAGGTAGAAACACCCCTGGCACGTTTGGCACAGTTGGCACGGGCTATCGGTATTCACCTGGTTATTGCCACCCAGAGACCGACAACCAACATTATCACCGGTGTTATCAAAGCAAATTTCCCGGCAAGGATTGCTTTTAAGGTTACTTCAATGATCGATTCGAGAACGATTCTGGACAGCACGGGAGCAAACCAGCTTGTCGGTCGTGGAGACATGCTGATCAGTTCCGGAAGCGACCTGATTCGTGTTCAATGTGCCTTTATCGATACCGGCGAAATTGACGGTATTACCGAATTCATCGCCGGACAGCAGGGTTATCCTACCGCATTTATGCTTCCCGAATACAGTTCAGAGGATAACGGTGAACCCTCTGACTTTGATCCACGGCAGAAAGATTCGTTATTTGAAGAAGCTGCCCGCCTTGTAGTCCTGCATCAGCAGGGTTCTACATCTCTCATCCAGCGGAAACTGTCCATAGGATATAACCGTGCCGGACGGATCATCGACCAGCTTGAAACAGCTGGCATCGTCGGCCCCTTTGAAGGCAGCAAGGCCCGGCATGTATTGATCCCTGACGAATACGCTCTGGAACAGTTTTTGCGCAATCTGGATCAGTAATCATATAATCAAACCGGGAATAATGAAAAAACGACTCTTTGCTTGGATGATTCTGGCTACTGTGAGCATATTTACAACCCGGGCTCAGGAAGATCCTGTAGCAGAGCAATATCTGGATGCCGTAGCTGAAAAAACACACAGTATTGAACCTTTCCGGCTCACCTTCACTTTCACAACCATAAACCTTCAGGACAATTCTGAAAGCAGTTACAAAGGATCCCTTGTTTTATATGGTAAGAAATACCTGTTAAAAACCGAAGACTCGGAAATTATCTTCGATGGGCAAACCCTATGGAATTATCTTCCGGATGCTGATGAAGTTAATATTACCAACCCCGATCCCGAGGATCATTCTTTTTTCACGGATCCGGGACAACTTTTTACAAACTTCAAACAGAGGTTTAAATATCATTATGTAGATAAACAAACGGTCGGCGGAAAATCACTGCTTGTCATTGATCTTTATCCTGTTGACCTGGCAGAAAGCTATTCCCGTATCCGCCTGCAGGTGGATGAGAAACAAATGGTCCTCCATTCTGCCCACTACTTCGGCAAGAACGGCACTCATTATATCCTCCGTATTGAAAAGACAGAACCCAACATCAAGGTTTCTCCCGGATATTTCACCTTTAATCCTGCAGATCATCCCGACACCGAGATCATTGATCTGCGTGATATGTAATTCAGGTATTATCTTTTTACCGGATAGGCGATCCTGGCATGGTAAATGGTTTTCAGCCTTTTCTTAAAGATTTCCTTTGTGATATAAATATCCTTAAATGTAATGGGAGCATTAACAAACTGACCATCTTTTAGCTGCTCTTCGATAATGTCTTCAACAAGCTGATCCAGGCGCGTATCCGAATATTCCTTCAGGCTTCTGGAAGCAGCTTCAACCGAGTCGGCCATCATGAGAATAGCCGTTTCTTTGGTAAAAGGCTTAGGGCCGGGATAGGTAAAGTCGTTTTCATCCACCGTTTCGTCAGGAAATTTATTCATATAGGACCTGTAAAAAAACTGTACCTTGGTTGTGCCATGGTGTGTACGTATAAAATCTATGATCTGTCTGGGCAGATTGTGTTTTTCTGCAATCTCCATCCCTTTTTCTACATGCCTGATGATGATTACGGCACTTTCCTTAAAAGAAAGCTGATCATGGGGGTTAAACCCTTCCGTTTGATTCTCTATAAAATAAATCGGTTCTTCCATCTTCCCAAGATCATGATACAGTGCTCCTGTACGAATCAGCAATTGGTGGCCACCGATAACCCTGGCGGCTTCTTCGGCAAGATTGGCAACCTGTAATACATGCTGGAAGGTCCCCGGTGCTTTTTCAGCCAGTTTCCGAAGCAGGGGCTGGTTTGTATCCGCCAACTCAACCAGTGTGGCATCGGAAAGAAACCCAAAGGTTTTTTCGAAAATATAGATCAGCGGGAAGGAAAGCAAGACCAGGAAGCCATTTCCGGCAAACCATACGTAACTGGTCCAGTTCATATTTTGCAAAGTTCCCTCCTGTACCAATGTATTGGCAAAGAAGACGACAACATAACCGGTAAAAGCCATCACCGAAGCCATAATAAACTTGTTTCTGCGGTAGATATTGGTCAGGGAATAAATAGCCATAAGTCCGGCGATCATGTTCATAATAACGAATTCATACGAATTGGGAGCAAGAAAACCCACGAGTAAAACAATGACCAAATGAACAAACAGGGCTAACCGGGCATCATAGAATGTCCGGATAATGATCGGCACAATAGCCAGGGGAATAACGTAATAACTAATCGATGGAGCCATAATGATCAACCGGGAAATACCCACAAACAGGATGATCATAAAAAAGAGGAACAACAAATCCTTGGTATGGACAAATAACGGTTTTCTGAAATACATCAGGAAAAGGAACAGCATAATCATGAGAACACCGATCAGGATTACCTGGCCCAGGATCAGCAGGGCACTGTTGGCTGCACTGCCTACACGTTTTTCATATTCGATTTTCAGAGACTCGAGGATTTGAAAGGTCTGACTGTCCACAATCTCCCCTTTGGAGATTATACGCTCTCCCTGCTGAACCATCCCACGTGTCAGTGAGAGGCCGGAAACCATATCTTCCCTGACCCGTTCAGAAGTCTCGGGATCGTATTCCAGATTAGCCCTGACATAACTATTCAGATCCAGGCTGGAAAGCAAATCATGAATCCCGGAAGGATCGGCATAGGTAGAAAGATCATACCCTTGAATATGATTCTGCAGGAACAGATAAGCAGAACGAAGCGTAAAAATATGAGACGTATCGGTTTCCTCAGCAAGATTTCCCCTGAGGATCACCACCTCTGCCGAAGGGTTTTCGTCCATGGTAAAAACATCCTGAACCTGAACAACTCCCTGATCATAAATCTGCTGAAACCATTTATAAATATCCCCTTCCAACCGTTTTTTTTCTGCGATCAGGCGTCTTTCACGCCATGTTTTCCCGGCAGGTTCGGTTTTGATCTTATATTTTTGTTTCAGATACTGCTTCCACCGGGAAGTAAAATCCTCATCCATCTTTGCTATCTGAACATTCCTGATATTGGTATCCAGTCGAAAATAGGGTTTGAAATCCTGCAGGAGACTGTCCCGCTCCTTCTGCAACTCCACATCAGTTTTGTATACCGGAAAATCATAAGGAGCATAGAGATCTTCATGTAACCATGGTTTCCCTTTCTGAAATTCATATCTGAATTTTCCCTCTCTGGGATAGATATATGTAATAATGGCTATCGTTGCCAGCAGGTAGATGATGCGAAGAATACCCTTACTGTGCTCACGGACAAATTTGATAACCTCTTTCATGGATCGGATAATTTACAAAATGAACCGGTTGGTTCACTGCGCCAAAGTTAGAAAAAAATTATAAAGCCCTGTTTAGCTACCCGAAAAACAGTTTGGTATGGTAGGGTTTTGTAGTACCGGGATTTGCAAATTATTCGAAAATTGAAGCCTGAAGTTCGGGATTTATTACCTTTGATGTATGAGAATATATGAGAACCTCTGTTATTTATATTTTTTTTAAAGCGGTAACCGGAAATGAGTAATTACGGTATAATCATTCAATCTCTTGCTCCATTGCGTAAAGAACCTGCCCACCGGAGCGAAATGATCTCACAAATCTTTTTCGGTGAACCGGTAGTTATAGAGCAACAGGTTATGCATTGGTACCGGGTAAAAGTATTGTACGATGGAAACAGCGGCTGGCTGGAAGAAAAATATTTCAGCATTGCCGGAGCTACGGATCAGCCCGGTCCTTTGCCCGAAAATATCCTTTCACAAAGGGCTGTTGCAAAACCTGGCGGAAATGATACTCCACCGCTTCAACTGTACGAAGGAACACGACTTATAAAATGGGAAAAACAGGATCAGACATTCTTCGTAAATGGAAAAAAGTGGATCCTGGATGGTGGAAAAGTTAATCCATTCCCTGTCCGACAAATCCGGGAAACCATTATTCGGGTTGCCCGGTCATTTATCGGGGTTCCTTACCTCTGGGGCGGGATTTCATCGGCCGGATTCGACGAAACGGGTTTGGTACAAACCGTTTTCCGCATTGCCGGTGTTGCCATGGCCAGGGATATTTCCACACAAGCCGAATCCGGTATGGATATTCATTTTCTTCACGATGTTCTTCCGGGAGACCTGGCTTTTTTCAGTAACGGAAAGGAAGAAGATATTAGCCATACGGGTATCATAACAGCACATCATGAGATTATCCACGCCTCAGGAGGGGTAAGAATGGACACGCTGGATCCACAGGGAATTTACAACCATGAAACCCGTTTATACAGCCATACATTACGTATCATTAAACGTATGATTCATGATACCTGACACAACCCATAACAATATTCAGGCTTTAGCCCGATCTTTCAGGCCGGTAATGGTTCTTCTGGCGGTAACGGCTGTACTGCTTATTCTTTATGTTTTCATAAGAATCCGCACCCGCAGAAAAAGGATCGACCGCCGTCACCGTTATTTTAAAGCCGATCGATAGTATGTACACCTATAAATATCCACGACCTGCTTTTACCGTAGATGCTGTTGTCCTGTGTGAACGTTATGAAGACCTGTACATTCTTTTAATCAGACGCGGCAGAGAACCTTTCCGTGGTATGTGGGCACTTCCGGGTGGTTTTCTTGAACCGGAGGAACGCATAACAGAGGCCGTAAAACGGGAGCTGGCTGAAGAAACCGGCATCTTTGCAGACAAGTTCCGATTTATCGGATTGTATGACAAACCGGATCGTGACCCCCGGGGACGTACGATCTCTGCTGCCTTCCTTACCATAGTAAACAAATGTGACACAGAACCCGTTCACGGTGATGATGCAGCTGAAGCAAAGTGGTTCAACTTTTCAGAACTTCCCCCGCTGGCATTTGATCATGAAGAAATTATTGCGGATGTAATGGCGATGCTTCCGGATAAATGAAACTTCCGTTAGAGCGTGTTGCCATACACGCCCACAGATAAGCTGATTGTTAATAGTATTTTTACTCTATAATCATCCCGGCCCCGACTGTATTATTGGTAGCTTCGTCGATCAGGATAAGGCTGCCGGTAACCCTGTTCAGGTGGTAAGCGTCATATAATAAGGGTTTGGTGGTTTTAAGGCTGACACGTCCGATCTCGTTCAAGCCGATACCCTTATCGTCATAATTCTTGTTCAGGGAATTGATGTCTATTTTATATTTCAGGTCAGTGATCATACATCGCACATCGCTGGTAGTATGTTTCAGCCAGTATTTTCCGCCCAGGTTCATGGGTTTTTCATTAAGCCAGCAAAGCATAATATCCACATCCTGATTTACTTCGGGAGATTTATTTTCCCCGACGATCATATCTCCCCGGCTGATATCGATATCATCTTCGAGGGTCATGACAACCGACTGCGGTGCATAAGCCTGATCCAGCTTTTTATCCATAATTTCAATGGTTTTTACCTGTGATGTCAGGCCTGATGGCAGTATTTTCACCCGGTCGCCGGTCTTAAACACACCACTGGCAATTCGTCCGGCATAACCCCTGAAGTCATGGTATTTGTCACTCTGGGGCCGGATAACATACTGTACGGGAAAACGCTGAATGGTATGGTTATAATCGTTCCGTATATGGATGGTTTCGAGCAGGTAAATCAGGGTAGAACCTTCGTACCAGGACATATTTTTCGACCGGTCCACAACATTGTCCCCATATTTGGCACTGATCGGGACAAACCTGACATCCTTAACGTCGAGTTTCCCGGCCAGGTCGCGGAATTGTTGCTGGATTTCATTAAAAACGGATTCGCTGTAATCCATCAGGTCCATTTTGTTCACACACACAACAATGTGCGGTATCTGTAACAGGGAAGCGATATAAGCATGGCGTATGGTTTGCTCCAGCACACCGTTACGGGCATCCACGAGGATCAGCGCCATATTGGCGGTCGAAGCACCGGTAACCATATTCCGGGTATACTGCACATGCCCCGGAGTATCGGCAATGATAAATTTCCGGCGGGGTGTGGCAAAATAACGGTAAGCTACATCAATGGTAATCCCCTGTTCACGCTCTGCACGAAGTCCGTCGGTCAGGAGGGCCAGGTTTACTTCTTCCCCGCCACTACGTTCGCTGGCCCGTTCGATCGCCTCCATCTGGTCCTCGAAGATCGCCTTACTGTCATACAGCAGGCGACCGATCAATGTACTTTTTCCGTCATCCACACTTCCCGCCGTGGTAAAGCGCAAGAGTTCCATATTCAGGTATCCGCTGGTGATTTCAGACATGGTATTTGTTTTTGTTCATTATTTTCAGATCATTTGCTCTCGCCGCTCTCTATTTTTCATTCGCTTTGCACATGTCATTCGTTCGCTGTCGCTCACCGTCATTCTGTGGTCACTTGCTCCCCTTGCCCGCCGTAGCCTTGGCGGAGGTAAGCTCCGGTTGCTGTTATAATATTGTAAAACTAAAATAAGTACATCGCTCTTCTCATTTCTTTTTGTCAAAGTCGGGTTATTGCGATCCTGACATGAACGCAGTGAATCGTCAGGAGAAGCCTGTCTGCCGTCAGGCAGGCAATCTCCCTCGTCTTAACAATGTATCTTTCAACATTTCCAACAATCACCTGATATTTATCTACCTATTTAATTACCTATTTAATTACCTAATTCCAAATTTTAAAAATACCCTTCCTTCTTCCGGTCTTCCATGGCGGCCTCGGAACGTTTATCGTCGGCACGTCCGCCACGTTCGGTGGTTCTTGTGGTAGCCACCTCCTGGATAATATCTTCGAGGTTATCAGCTTTTGAAAGGGTCAATCCCGTACAGGTAATATCCCCGATGGTGCGGCAACGGACGTCTTTCACCTCAATTTTTTCACCTTCTTTAAGTTGTATAAAAGGTGCTCTGGCAAGCCACACGCCGTCACGTTTAAAAACCTCCCTTTTATGCGTAAAATAAAGGGAAGGAATGTCAATATCTTCCATATAAATATATTGCCAGACATCCATCTCTGTCCAGTTACTCAGGGGGAATACCCGGAAATGCTCACCCAGTTTTTTACGGCCGTTAAAAATATTCCACAGCTCGGGACGCTGGTTTTTCGGATCCCACTGGCCAAAAATGTCCCGGTGTGAAAAGAATCGTTCTTTAGCGCGGGCTTTTTCTTCGTCTCTTCTGCCTCCGCCCATGGCAGCATCAAACTTCAGTTCGGAAATAGCGTCCAGCAGCGTTACGGTTTGCAACAGATTTCGGCTGGCTTCGGGGCCGGTTTCTTCCACCACTTTCCCCTGATTAATCGTATCCTGGACATAACGGACGATACATTTCCCACCGGTTTCTTCCATCAGCCGGTCGCGGAAATCCAGGGTTTCCTGAAAATTATGTCCTGTATCAATATGCATGAGCGGAAAAGGGACTTTGGCAGGCCAGAATGCTTTCCGGGCAAGGTAATACATAACGATTGAATCTTTTCCGCCGGAAAAGAGCAATGTGGGATTTTCAAACTGGGCAGCTACTTCGCGAATGATGTAAATCGATTCGGATTCCAGCTCTCTAAGATGATTCAGATGATATCCGTCCATGGTAAGGCTTTGATAAACTCAGCGCAAAATTAACCCAAATTATGCAATTGAAAAATTCAATTGCATAATTCCGGAAATAAAAAGGTTATTGTTTTTTCAGATCGATAGACCCGGTCATGTTGGGTTTACTGAAATTTGTCGACAAGTATAATTCAAAATTAATATGCATGGAGGTATCACATCCTGCCCACGATCCGTCGCCGCCGGTCCAGTAATTAAAAGGTCCGGGCAATGTTTGACCCCAGTAATCATTTTCGATGATCAGTTTGCCGGACAAAAGATTTATGTGAAGCAGCACATCACCTTCATTCCCTTTAACGGGAACGAATCTTTCACCCCAGGCATTAAACAGGGACTGCATAAAGGGTGGCAGGTATTCCCCGCCCCCGGGCACGGTATCATAAATGTGTTTAACCCGCAAAGTATTCGCTCCGGCACCCGGATCAACAACTATTTCGACCGTCAGTGTATCTTCACTGTCCCCTTTGGACAAACCGGTCCATGTTCCGCTGAAATCATCAATGGTAAGCACACAGAATCTCAGGATATTTATAAACAGGGTATCAGGTTCAGACACATTCCCGGAAGTTGAAGTCTCAACACATATCAACAGTGCCGAAGTATCCTGATCAGCCTGTTGCCAGATTACCCTGATACGGTTGGGATAGGCAGTATCCGGAACGGATATCTGTGCCGGCCATCCTTCGGATGTAAATTCATAGCTGGAACCCGCCCGGTAAGCCACCGAATACTCCAGCGCTTCCATACCCGAAGCTATAACATCCGTGGGGCCTTCAAAATCCAGCACTTTCGGAATGACCTCTGTAGGTTTTTCGTCTTTATTCTTCTTACAACCACCGGCCATAACAGCCGTCAGGATCAGGATCAAAAATATTCCACTTACGATTCGGTTCATAGGTCTTCAGGATTTTGGCGCAATATTAACGAAAATTTTAACGATAACAGTCTATTTATCTTTATTTGAAATCATCATCGTTATCCGGCATACCGGAATATTCGTTGAGAAATCTCAACAGATTATTTTTACCGGATAAATAAACATGCAAAAAACATACCGGAATGCTTCTGCCTGCACTTCCGGAAAATATCTTTATTTCCCTTTATAAATCTTATAACAAAATAATCCTGAGTATGGTATTTTCCAGGTTGTCCGGGGAACCAATATGGATAAAATACATGCCCGGTAATCTGCCGGATAGGTCAAACGAATAATTTTCTGTTAAAATATTCCGTTTTTTAAAGACCACCTTCCCCGTCAGGGAATAAACCGTCACTTTACGCCGGGAAGCATCTGGAAAGTAAAGCGTAAACCGGCCGGTAGCCGGATTGGGAAATACAGTGATCAGTTCCCGGTGAAGTTTTCCGGAAGATGCAATGGTTTCGCCGGTAGAAAATGCAGCAGAAGCAGGCGACAAGACATTTCCCGAATAATCCTCAAGGGGATGATACAGAGCTATATAATACGTCTGATCCGGTTCAAGAGAATCGACCGGAGTGACGACAACATGCATTTTATCCGTACTGACAACGGCATCAAAGGGGACCGGTTCCCCGTTGGCATTATCTTTCCTGAAGATAAACAAGGTATCCACATTTTGATAATCAAGATCCGTATTGCTGCTTAACCGCACCGGTTCGGAAAAATCAGCACGGACAACGGCATTACGGGGAACACCGGCAGAATCCGGGGTAAAAGAAACCTGAGGCGGGGTGGTATCTTCTTTTCGCCCGATAAGCACTACCTGCCGGGCAATGCGCTGTGTATCATTATCCGAACAGATAAGCAGCTTATCTTTCACCAAGCCCCAATCGACAACTGCAGGGTAAAAGCCCAGGTGAATATCTTTGTTTCCGGCAGGCAATATTTTCACCGGAAAAGAATCGAGCACGAAAAAAGATCGCTCCAGTACCGATACCCCGGTAATCATGAGTGTATCCGTGAGATTATTATGCAGAGGCAGGTTCATTCTCAATGTATCCATACCATTCCACATACCAAAATCCACCGTATCAGTGCCCGTGTAAAAAACCCGGGGTTGCCAGTTAAACTTAAATACCTGCCGGCTATAACTATGTGCAGAAAAATCAAGATCAAGAGCCACACTGCCATCCGGATGATACTCTGTCAGAGAAGGGGAAACATTCCCCCAGTCAACCACAGTATTTCCGTTTTTCATCCTGACGGTAGAGCCAATGTACGTTGAAAAAACCGGAGGATGATGGTTAAATCGTCGCACAAGCGTAACTGTCATTTGCTTTTCATCAATAGCATATTCAACGGCGCTGGATACCGGCGGATTATGCAAGTTTCCGTTATCAAACAGAAGGATATTTCCGTTGGCAAGTTTTCTGATGCTGTGCTGATGAGAAAACTTCAGGGTATCATTAACAAATGTAAACATATTGTTTTTCCCGCCCAGCCGCCAGAGAATATCACCTGTACGCCGGTCTATTTTGGTAATTTCGTCCATGTGCCTGCTTGAGATCAGTATCGAAGTATCCGAATCAACAGCAATGGCATTCACATGGCAATAATCCACAATGCCTGCGGTCAAATCGACAAAATCGGAGTTCTCATTGCCATCCAGAACGGAGAAATGATCCGAAGTTTTCCAGGAAAAAACCAGGTTCTTTTGTTCATCAAATTCCTGGATTACGGCATCCAGTACCGTGGCATTCGGATCACCTCCGGGAACAACCTGACTCATATCCTTATGTCTTATATCAATACCCAACAGGAAGATATGGCCGTCGTTTGTAACCGCATAATCGTGGGAATTCAAATCGTATCCCACGGTCGTAATACTGTCAATAACCTCAAGCAGGGTATCCATGAAATATAAATAATCCGTTTTCAATGAAAGATAGGTGATCCTGCCGTCCTGCTGAAGCGACATGGCCAGGACAGGAAAAGGCATCCTTCTGAAGAATAATGGAATGCCTGTATTATCAATGGCAGCAAGATAGGCTGCGTGTAACGTATCCATAGATAACGGAGCAGCCAGGAAAAAATACCCGGGAGACGGATCATTGGATACGTTAATGGTTACATCCGGGAAAAAAGATGAGACGGTCTGGCTCTGTGAAAAAATATTGTATGGATCGAAAAACAAGAAAAACAAGAACACCAGGACGAGTTTTCCCCCTGCATTTTTAGACGGCATCATTATCAAAAAAGAATCTAAAATATTTTACTCCCTCTTTAAAACAATCTTTCCGGAATCCAGCATGTCATGACCCTTTGACTGTATCAGGAAAAAATACATACCTGGCTTCTGTTTTGTCAAATTCAAATGATAAACCGGGCTTGTGATATCTTTTTCACGATATACTTCCTTACCGGAAATATCATAGATGATCATCATTTTTGGAATGTTGTTATCAAAAATGAACGTAAAGATTCCTGTGCCGGGATTGGGGAAGACCCTACAGGGATGAGTCCCGAGCAAATCCACAGCAGTAATGGAAGTACCTGTTGAGAACTGAACAGAGGTCGGAGCGATACTATTTCCCGAATAATCTTCCAGAACAGCGTCCAGTGAAACATAATAGGTCTGGTTTGCAAGCAACGAATCTGCCGGAATGATCTCTATGTGCGTTTTATCCGTATTAATATTGGCATTATAGGGAACTGCTTCACCGTTTATCCCGCCTTTATTAAAGATAAATAAACTGTCAATATTCTGGTAATTTAAGTCTGTACCGTTTGTTAACCGGACCGGCTCAGTGAAATCGACCTGAATTACAGCAGTAAGGGGGACATTAACCGTATCGGGTTGTATGGTAACTACGGGAGTCTGCGTATCTTCTTTATTACCCGTTAGTTTTACCTGACTGGCAATATAAATATGAGGATAATCAGCCTGTAAGGTCAGTATATCCGTGATAAAACCTGTTTTTGCATTTTCAGGGAAAAAAGTAACGGTAATATCCTTATCACCATGTGCAGGAATTTCAACCGGAAAGGTATCCCGGATATAAAAATTATCCGTATGTGTGGCATACCCGGTCAGCGTAAAGATCGAATCCGTATTGTTATGAACGGTAAGCAGATAATTGCTCTCCGTATAACCATCCCACATACCGAAATTCACGTTATCCGTTATGGGTTCGAACACCTTGTGACTCCAGGAGGATTTGGCCACACGGTTACTGAAGCTGTGGGCAGAGTAATCCATTTCTATCGCAACCGATCCGTCGGGATGGTATTCGGTAAATGAAGGGGTTTCCTCGCCCCAATATACAAGCAGGTTACCATTAGCCAGCATCATCTCCCCTCCGGCATGATTGGCAAATATTTCCGGATCGTGATACTGTCGTCTGACCAGTGTAGCAGTCATTGCCTGCTCATCCAGTTTGTATTCCATGACACTGCTGATTGGCGGATTATGAAAATTTCCGTTATCAAAGATCAGGATATTTCCATTATCGAGTTTACGAATGGTATGGGGATGAGAAAATTTCAGCGTATCATTGACAAAAGTAAACTGATTATGTTTCCCTCCAAGCCGCCAGATAATTACTCCGGTACGCCTGTCAATCTTAGTTACTTCATCAAAATGACGACACGAGAGTAAAAAACTGGTATCCGAATCGAAAGTAAGTGAATTGGCATGCAGGTAGTCAACGGTACTGGCTGTAAAATCCACAAAAGGTGAATTTTCATTGGCATCGGTAATTTCAAAATGATCCAAAGCTTTCCATGTAAAAAGAAGGTTCCCGTTCTCATCAAATTCCTGGACCACTTTATCTTTGACCGTTGCATCCGCAAGGCCACCAAGGGAAGTCAGATCCATGGTTACCAGGTTAGTACCCAGCAGGAGGACATGCCTGTTCGAATCAATATCAAAATCATGTCCGTCGAGCTTATATCCTTCCGTATTAAACGTATCGGTCTTTATGAGCATCGAATCGATGTGGTAGTATTTTTTTGGCTGTCCCTCATTAAAATAAATTCCATCCTCCCTGACCTGCATCCCTGCAGCTTTTCCGTCAGCCAGTCTGAAATATACCGGTGTACCATAGTTATCAATGATAGCCACATAGTTTTCTGCCGTATCCACATAAGTTTTCTTTGTGGCCAGAAAAAAGTACCCGGGTGCGGGATCATTGGATTTCGTAATTGTAATGTCCGGAAAATAACGATCGAAATCCGTAGTTTGCGCCAGTGTATGATTCATGAATGCCAGTCCAACCCATACGACCAAAAAGGGGAATAATCTTTTACCAAAGGAATACATCTGTAAAATGGTTTTTGTTTAATACGTGAATGTAAAAATAAAAAAAAAGGAGCAGAGGCAACACCTCAACTCCTTTTTTCTGATACCTTAAGAAATTACTTCTGAGGTAATGGCGGGAGATCCTTGGTCATCGCAGGTGTATCATCAGGCACAAAAGACCTTTCTAACAAAGCACCTTTGGAAAGGCTCTTCTCACCATACAATTGAGCCGAAAAGCCTCCGGAATATCCATCATCCCAATAACCCTGATAAGGAATTACCAAAACAATCTTACCATCACAACCGGTCCAGTATGCAGGTGAAGACCTGGGTCCGATGTAATAATCATAAGCATCTTCGGTCTGGGTAGCAAACTGGTTTTCGAAAGTAATACTTCCGTCAACATTTATGGTTACTACCGCTGCGTTACCACCGGTTACGGTTTCACCCCAGTAATTCGGGCCATACAAAGCATACCAGAAACCGTCGGAGATGGTCACGGTACGTTTCTTTTTATCCTTCACCTTAACCGTAAAGGTTACATTATCGTCATTAATACCATAGGCATTGTGATCGTAACCGGTATAGGTGCCGGCAAAATCATTAAAGTTAGCCACCGCACAGTAGTTAATGATGGTGATATCATAGGTAGAAGTATCCGCGACCATTCCCTGGCTGTTGGTTTCAACCATCCAGAGGGTAACCACCCCGGATTCAGTAAAGGAAACTTTAGCCATCCATGGGTTATCGCTGTCCGGGCTCACAGAAGCGCCACTGCCTTCTATTCCCCAGGCATAAGAGGAGAATGCCTTATCATTTTCATTGAATAAGGCAACCTGGTAGTCACGTGAAAAACCGACCGGAGCCAATGATGATCCAAGGATAGGACGGGCAGTAAAGGGCGTAAAATCGCCGGAACTGTTTGTCAGGGTATCCACGACCTCATCGGTTTTCCCGCCTGCCGTTGTTTCCTGAACACTAAGGATAATAATAGTATCAGAACTTGAATTCAGCTGCAGGCCTTTTTTAAAGGAATTCTCGTTCCCTTCAAAACCGGGGAGTTCCACAAAACTTCCATCCCCGCTAATAAGCGTCCATGTAAAAACGGACCCGCCTCTTGCAGGGACATCAACGGTGTAGGTTCTGCCGATCTCGAATGAAGACGGCACATTGAGTTCAACAATCTTTGGTATAACATTGTTAAAGTCGTAAGCCTCCCGGGCCTTATCGATATCCGATTTGGTACATCCGGCCAACAGGAGCGCAGCAACTGCAGTTACACTGATTATGCTAAGAACTTTATTTTTCATATTGTGATTTTTTATTATTAATAGCTCAAAAATCATGAAAAACCCTGGAGAGAGCGATCTCTCTCCAGGATAATATCATTATTTACCAGGTGGTGGTGATGTTAAACCGTCATAACCTGTCCAGCTGCCGTTGGAAATATTTTCTCCGTCGGGATCACCGGAAATGGTATAATTCGGTACACCGATAATCTCCAGTTCAGCGGCCGGAACCGGGTAATGGAGAATGGTACCACGTTGCAGCATATCTCTTCTGCGCATATCAAAGAAGCCGGTACCGCCCTGGGAAAGGATCAGTTCGACATCTCTTTCGTAAAAGATAATCGTAAGCGCTTCATCGGCACCGGCAGGTGCGACATCATCGAGACCTCCGCGGGCCTTGCGGGCGCCGGTGGGGTCATTGAGGATGGCCGTTGCACCGGAAACATCACCCGTACGGACCATAGCTTCGGCAATAAGCATATCATTTTCCCACTTCCAGAATGTCGGAGCAGGACCCTGCCAGGTCTGCAGCCAGTCATCCCAACGTGCATAACGATAGTGTGAGAAGTGATAAAAACCACGCTCGGGACGGAAGTTGTTATCTGATAAATACTGAAAATCAGAAGCCAAACGGGCATCAGCAGAAACAGCTTCGCCGGGATCATTACCGTCGGGTGTATTCCAGCTCTTATTGTCATTGGGCCACCTTGACGGGTAGTCATGATCCATCAGGTTGATGATCCTGTGATCAATACGAACCCATCCGGGATATACACCATAACCTTTGAGGTTGTCAATCCAGGTAGCATCATCCGTGTCCGGGGAAAGATCATAGTCAATTCCGTTCTGGGCATAACTCAGCACCTTACTCCAGTCAACAGCCGCATTCTGTGTGGCATTTCTGGGTGTATACGCCAGAATCCTGGCAGCAAAACTGTTGGCCAGTTGACGAAATTCAGCTTTACTCAGCTCATACCCGCGAATGAAAGGGGCAGGCAGTGTAAAATCCGGAGCTGCATCTATCGTGGAAATGGCTTTGTCAAGAAAAGCCACACCGGCAGCAGCCACATCCGAATAAGTTGAAAATTCAAGGGTAGCAAGGTCGGTATCCCAGTCAATAATATTGGCCTGGTCAAATACCAGTCCCAGATAACCGTGAACGACACCCTGGATAAAATAACACCAGGCTGCTACCATCTGGGTTACATCCTGCCCGTTATCTATGATCTTCACGCCATCACCATTGATTTTTCTCAGCACATCATTTACCTGTGAAAGGGCGGAATAGGAACTGTTCCAGAAATCACGGTTTACATATGCATAAGAATAGGTGATGTCGTTATTGTAACCCACGCGGGGTTCGGAAGAGAGGTCTTTCATGGCGGCATTACCCCAGGAACATGTGTTCTGGTCGGCCATGGTACACATGGACAAACCGGGACCGCTGTATTCCTGAATGGCGTTGTTCCACACACGGTAAGCACCACCGGCCAGTTTGATCAGGTCGGAGGGGGTCGCCAGCACGTCGTTGGTATCGGGGTCATTGAGGTTTTCCACATTCAGATCGGCACAGCTATAGGTTACCAACCCAAACCCGACAACCACCAGATATACAAATTTTACGAATCTGTTCTTCATAATTTCAAAGTTTAAGGTTTACACAAATTAGAATTTAAACTCAATGGAACCCGTAACTGTACGGAAGTTCGGATACCTGAACTCATCCCATGCCTGGATCGTGGCATCGCCGGACCCTTCGGTGGAACCGATTTCAGGATCGAATCCTTTATAATTTGTAAAGGTAAACAGGTTCCTTCCCTGGACCCCTATACGCAAATGCTTGAAGAAATTAAAGAATTGCTTATCAATCGTATAGTAAATCGAAGCTTCACGAACCTTCACATAAGTTCCGTCATAAACGAAATGTGAAGAAGGAGCAGCTACATTATACAAAGACTGATAATAGTCATAGGCTTTTTTCTGATTGGCCGGAAGTCCGTAAACATCCTGGTCGGCAGAACGCATGTCACGATACATCCACTGGTTGGTAAGGTTGTAAATGTCACCACCCTGTTTCCAGTCGAGAAGTACGTACAAGGTAAAGCCCTTAACGGTGATTGTATTTGTAAAGTTGACATGAAAATCCGGATTGGCATCGCCGATATTCTGGATGACGGGTTTGCCATCGGCATCCTTGTCACTTACGATGGTTTCAAAACGGGTACCTTCAGTACCTATCGGAATCACATATCCGTCACTGTTGATCGTATAGTCATTGGCATCTTCACCGGCGGGCAGGTCGGACAAGGAACGCAGGAACCGTTCGCCATAGAGCATACCAAAAACGCCTCCTTCTTCAATCCGGTATGTCCCGGGTGAAGTGGAGTTTCCGCGTGCGCCCATGGTAAACGGAGGCACATCCAGTTTGGATACCCATTGACGGATTCGGTCGAAATTCAGATTAACTGACCAGTTGAAGCTGCTGGTGGAAACCAGGCGCGCATTCAGGGTAGCTTCAAGTGATTTCGAACTTAACGTTCCCATGTTCTGCCACTGTGTTTTATACCCTGCACTGGCAGGCAGCGGAACGGGCCAGAACTGGTCTTCGGCATCGGTTTTGGAGTAAACGATCTCAAAATCAAACTTCTTGAGGAATTCGGCATTCAAACCGACTTCAATTTCCTTGATCAGTGAAGGTTTCAGTTCATTGTTCCCCAATGTATTTTTGGTTACGTTACCACCGCTCAGGTTATAGGTTTCATACTGGGCATCCCACGGCGGACGGCTACCGGATGTACCGTAAGCGGCGCGGATTTTCAATTCATCAAAACCCGGAATGGTAACATCCTCGGTGATACGGTAAGCACCGGATACACGGAAGTAGGGATGCCACCGCTGTTCGGCGCCAAATTGTGAAGCACCGTCGTAACGATAGAGGAATGAACCGATATACTTGGCTTTGTAGTCAATATCCAGGATACCGAAGATATTCTCAGCTACCCATTCACCCGTATTGGAAGCATTTCCAACCTTATCCTGGTCGATGGCCGAAAAATCAGGAATGTTCCGGACGGCAAAATCATAACCCCAGGTATTGAACCCTTTCCACTGGTCTTGCTCAAAAAGGTAAGAAAGTTTGGCTTTGGTGGTAATATCACCGAACTGCTTGTTAAAATTGGCCGTAGCCATAAAAGTCTGGGCAAATTCATTACTCCACCATTTTCTCATATAGCCCTTGTTTCCGCCACTTTCATAAGATCCCAGTGTCAGATAACCTACATGCTGATATCTATTACGGTTGATATCCTGCTTTTCAAAAGAATACTGGACATCAAACTTCAGATACGGCGTGGGGTTGTAAGCAAATTTATAGCTGGAGAGCAACCTGAAACGATAGGTGTAGTCATCGGTGTTGGCAATCGGATAGAGCGGATTAGTCGTCGTCCCGAACTGGTCAACTTTAAGCCTGTATGGTGTTCCGTCCGGGTTGGCGGCATTCAGGTTCATATCCGGCTGCAACTGCATCAGGGAGAAAAAGTCCAGATTACTGTTATCGGTTTTTGTCGAGATAATCAGGTTACTGGTATTAAAGGAAAACTTGTCCGAAAACCGGTGGTCAATGTTCACCCTGAAATTCTGACGGTTATAACCGCCTGCGTCGAAGACAACACCCTGTTGTTCGGAGTTCTCGTAAGAGATCATGAAGTTGGTCTTCTCGAGATTCGACTGAACAGAGATGTAGTTGGTATAGAAATCACCACCGGTATAGAACTCTTTCAGGTGGTTGTGAACCACACCAAAGGGGTTGTCCATGTAGTGGTCATCGTCAATCTGACGGCTACCGGCCAGCAGGATTCCGATACTGTCGGTGTTGGTGTGATTGGCCGAATCTCCGTAGATCACCGTACCGGCATACTTGGTATAACGGTTTTCGCTTGCCCAGTCATCCTTCAGTTTGTAGAAGTGATGTGTAGACACATCCATGAGATGGGCAATGTCGGATTTACCATATTCGCCGCGATAGGTAACCACGGTTTCGTTTTTGGCCAGTCCTTTACCGCGTTTTGTAGAAATCACAATAACTCCGTTTCCTGCACGGGAGCCATAGAGTGCAGATGCCGCAGCACCTTTTACCACCTCCATGGTGGCAATATCATCCACGTTAATGTCGGCGAGGGTACCTTCGAGTTGTACACCGTCGACGATAATCAGCGGTGCAGAGCTTCCCCGGAATTGGGTAGCACCCCGGAGACGGATAGAAGCAGCGCTACCGGGGGTTCCTGTTGCCTGAACAACGGTCACACCTGCAACTTTGCCCTGTAATGCCGTAGCAGCAGAGGTAGCGGGTACTTCCTTCAATTCCTTTTCACTAACAGTTGCAACGGAAACCGACAATTTTTTCTTCGGCGTTCCTGAGGCAACACCAGAAACAACAACTTCGTCGAGACCAAATACGTCTGGTTCAAGAACCACGTCGATCTCCGACCTTCCGTCGATACTCACATCCTGAGTTTTCATACCTACGAAACTGAACACAAGCACCGTAGCATCGGCGGGAGCGTTCAGCGTGTATTTCCCGTCGAAATCCGTGACGGTACCATACTGAATGTTCCCTTTCACTACGACTGTAACCCCCGGAAGGGCCGACCCGTCATCAGAACCGGTAACAGTACCAGTAATCGTCTGGGTCTGTGCCTGTGTCAGCTGTAAGCCTACAAACACCAGAAATGCGAAAAAAGCCGTAAGTTTTTTCATAGACTAAAATTTTAGGTTTAATTAATTAATTGTTAAAAAGGTAGACCAAAATAAACGTTTTTTTTTAAAAAAAACAAATCAAACCATTTATTTATAGGTGATACAGGACAAGTAACCGTTGATATATCATATTGGAAGAACGGATAATAGTGTATAAATATACGTTTCAGAATAGTATATATTATTTTCTATCAGTTAAGGATCAAATATTTATACAGTTCCAGGATAAAGTACCTGTAAGAATCCTTTTCCGGAAAGTTAAACTCATTCTGTAAGAAAAATAAGATAAACAGGTAACGCCAAAGCAAGCAACCTTTTTAAGGAAAAATATAAACCTGGTAGTGTCCCGGTTTATTGATTTGTATTCTGAGTTCACAGAATAGTGAAGCAGCTCCAAAATCATTCAATACTGAAAAGGTGATTTTTGCTATAAAGGGAAAATCCACATTATCAAAACCCTGAAAAGACCATTCATTCATTACGGTGCCAGAATCCCCGTAAAGAAGCAAATTTGACACGGGAACTTCTCCCCCGTGACGGAGAAACTTTAACCTGACTTCATTCCCGTCACCAATACGTGTTACCGTAATACGGCCAATATTGTTTTTATAGGTTATTACATAATCATTTTCCCTACGATCAGAGCCTATGAATTTATCTTTTAACCATTTCCCGACAATTGTAGTGTCTTTACCCTGCAGTTTAAAGGAATAAGAACCCATTCCATTTCTTTTTCCTTTTTTCCATTCTCCTTTGTATATTTCCCCGGTAGACCATTTATAAGTTCCTTGTCCGTCGGGCCAACCCTTTTTAAATTCTCCCTGATAATAATCGACACCATAAGCTTCTCCTTTTCCATCCGCCAATCCTTTTTTACAGTCTCCCTGGTAATGAAGGGAGACTGGCGTCATCAGGACTTTACACTCTTCCTGCCCGTAAATATTCGTATGAATAAAAAATGCAGTAAAGACAACAAAGAATGAAATTAAGATTTTCATGCTTATTTAAACTTTTATTTTCCCGGTTTTTTTGATTCTTAATGTAAATTGATGACTTCAAGATATAAAAAAAACATGTAATAAAAAAGCCATCCTCGCGGATGGCTTTTTTATTTATTCAACACCGATGTTACTGCGGATCAGTAACCGTAGGAATAGGGTTTTTACGGGTATGCCACCACAGCTGGCTTGAAGTACCGCTGGTACTGAACATACCTTCGTTTGATGTTTCAACATTCTGCCGGGTTTTAGCCTCCTGCAAATTCATTGTATTATAAACTTCCTCATTAAGTGAATAGGTAATCCTGACAGGAAGACCCAAACCGGGGTAGTTTGTTCCGGCAAGTTCATATTCAAAAATCCTTTCAGGGAAACCTGTCCTGCGCACCAGGTTATAGGCCTGCACACCCTGACCGAAGATAGCAGCCCACCGTTGTTCACAAATACGCTGATATTTTTCACCAGGAGTTGCAGCTGTACTCCAGTCAACAGCGGGATCAGAAAGATAAGTCCCCACATCAGCGCCCCACCGGTCCATGGATGCGGTAATTCCGGCTTCATAAGCAGTCCGGGCTGCGGCATCCTGGTTATTGCGCATCTGATACTCAGCAATGATGAATTCTATTTCGTCATACGTAAGTATATATAAAGGTGCGTTTTCATCATAAGCAATAGCTGTACCCAGAAGAGAGATTTGCGGAAAGAAAGCAGAAGCTTTATCGCTTCCGTTCTGGAACCCATAATACTGGGGCCAGGAAGAAGTATCACTTGCCACGGTTGTCTGTGCATAAACGGGTAACCGCGGATCGTTTCTTGCCAGTAACCAGTTCACCATTGTTTCACTTATGGCCTGGTCTGTACGGCTGTAAAGTGCATTAAAAATAGGATTCCGGTAAGGGATTCCCGGATAGACCAGTTTGGCATTATCAGCATTGCTTTCCATAATGGGATACTTGGAAGAATTGCCAAGGATCATAGCAATATCCGCATCGGCATTTGCATAAGCAGCCGGTCCTGCATCGGTAGTCACCTGACCTCCTCCCACCATATTGTAGGTAAAAGACCAGGGTGTCCCGGCGACACGATCCAGCAACCTCAGTCTAAGCGAGTTGCCAAACTTTTTCCATTGAGCGGGATCACCGTTAAACAACAAATCGGCACTTCCAAAAGAAGTGGCGGTACTTAGATCCAGCAGTGTATTGGCTTCTTCCAGTTCATTGAAAAAAGAAGTATAAATACTTTCCTGTGTATCATACTTGGGCGTTGTTATTCCGTCTTTTTTCAGACCTTGTAAAGCCTCTGAATAAGGCAAATCACCAAAAATGTCGGTAAGATAATCAAATATCCAGACCCGCATGATCTTGGCAGCAGCTAATAAAGTCTGGTTATTAGTCACTTCATGTCCGTCATCAATATCCTGCTGAGCCTTATCAATAATAATCTGAAGGTCCATCAGGGTACCCCTATAGGGTCCTTCAAAATATCCGGTCATGTCTCTGGTCTGGTAACGGTCTTCATCAATATACTGAACTTTACACCATTGCTGCGACCAGTTTCCGAGGTAAGTGTGTTGAATCCAGCCACCTAATTCAGTACCGACAGAATTAATCACCACATTGGTAAAGATATTTTTACCAGGTACATCTGTCGGGTCATTGGGATTTGTATTAATCTCCTCGTAATTTTTAGTACAGGATCCAAAAGTCAGGATCAATACCATCGGGAGGAGAACCTTGTTAAATTTTATGAAGTATTTCATATTCTTATAATTTATATCGTTATACTTAAACAACTAAAAGGTTACCCTCAGGTTAAATCCCATGGTCCTGGTAGAAGGAATAGGATTACTGTTTACACCCTGGGTGTTTCCTGCGCTAAAAGCATTTTCAGGATCAACATCGGGAATATTGCTGTGGATCAACCAGAGGTTACGACCCACAATGGAAGCATTGATGCCTGAGATCCACGGTGTGACATTATGGAAGGTATAACCCAAAATAACTTCACGTAATTTCACGAAACTTGCATCAAATATGGAAAGTGCCGGTTTCCCCCAATAATTATGGTAGAAATCTTCGGCATTTACATAAGATGTATTGGAAACAGGTGCGGAAACGTCAGCACCGGTAGCATCGGTATAAACTACATTCCCATCGGTATCCAAACGGCCGTAAACCGCATCCTCAACCAGCACTCCGCCACCGTTGGCGACATCTTCTCGGACATTTTTGCCATTGGGATTGATCCCTGCCGTCCCTGCCAGCACCCCGGCATAATGTCCGAACCAGTCGGTTACAGAGAATTGCTGGCCTCCTTTACGGAAGTCAATCAGGAAACTGAAATTAACACCTTTAAAATTGAAAGCATTGTTCACGCCTCCAAACCAGTCAGGCATCACATTCCCCTTTAAAGTACGGTAGGGTGTTTTAATATAATTACCGGATGTAGATACAACCGGCCGCCCCGAATATTCGATATAATCGACTACGGTATTATCGGCATCCTTGTAATGGGTAGTAGCATTTTCCCTTACAAAGTCATAAGCCATAATCTGACCATAGGGTTCTCCCAACCGGGCTTTGGCATAAGTACCCCATGACATATAAAAGAGGGTCATATCCTTCATATCGCCATACAGTTCAACCACTTTATTATCATTCTTCGACCAGTTCACCGAGAGATTCCAGGAAAAATCTTTGGACTTGACCGGTGTAGCCCACAGGGTAATCTCAGTACCGATGTTTTGCAGGTTCCCGGCATTAATGGTCTGGGTGTTGAATCCTGTGGTTCTCGAAACATCAATACTCATGATCTGGTTGATGGTATTTTCCTTATAATAAGTAAAATCCAGTCCAACCCTGTTTTGCAGGAATTTAGACTCGAAACCCAATTCAATAGATTTTTTGGCCTGAGGCAAAAGACCTACCGGTGGCATTGTATTGGTATAAGTAAGAGAAGGATTGCCATTAAAAGGTTCACCGGCATTGTATGTTCCCTGCAAAGCATAGGCATCGGCAGTTCCCCCGACTTCAGCATAACTGGCACGTAATTTCAGGTAAGATAGTGCCGTGGACTGTATTCCAAGCGCTTCCGTAACAACAAATCCCAAAGAAGCAGAAGGATAAAAATAGGAATTGTTATCCAGAGGCAGCGTAGATGACCAGTCGTTCCGCCCGGTAAGATCAAGGAATAAATAATTCTTGAACCCGATATTAACCTGACCGAAAATACTTTGTAACTCAGTATGTCTCTCGGATAATCCCGTAGTTGCAGCAGCAGCAGAGTTGCTTACCGAGTAAAGGTCGGGAACGATCAGGTCAGGTACATTGGTGGAATGGTATAAATAATTGTAATGGGTATACTCACCACCGGCAGTAGCCAATACGCTCAGATCGCCAAATGTTTTATTGAAATTCAACGTACCCCGGGCATCCAACTGATTTCGCGAAGTAAGATTGGTATCGAACCCGCCGAGCGGGTCACCGACCCAACCCATCGGCCTGCGATTTTCCCTGGCTTCACTGTAATAATCGTTACCAACCATACCTTTAAAACTCAGGAAAGGTGTAAAATCCCAGGAAAGATTAATATTGCCAAGCATCCTGTTTCTGTCCCTGGAGTGGGTGGCTTTATTCAGCACGAAATAAGGATTGTTGTGATAACTGTGATTCCAGTTAAAGGGTAAACCCGTTACAGGATCCGTCTCTTCCCATCTGTCCTTCAGGACCTTTGTATCTACCTGTCGACCAAACCACTGACTGAGGCTCTGTAAAATATTCCCTCCACTATAACCGCCTCGCATAATATTCCCACTTTTATTATTAATATAGCTAAAGTTACCTGAAACCCTAATCTTTTCAGTGACATTTAAACCTGCACTAAGGGTAACATTGTTTTTTGCCAGGTCAGTGTTAGGCACAATACCGGTAACTTTCTGATTACTGAATGATAATCTGAAATCGGCTTTTTCATCAGAACCTTGTAATGAAAGGGTATTGGTAGCATTTAAACCCGTAACAAAAACGTCTTTAACATTATTGGGGTGAGAAATCCAGGGAGTAGGTGTACGAACACCTGTTACAGGATCATAAGGGCTGTCAAACTGCGGGATCATCAGACCCTGATCGAGCGGAGGCCCCCAGCTTTCATCCACACCGTCATTGGTGCCGCCATAGTTACCGTCTACATAAGCAAACTCTCCTCCGGAACCTTGTCCGTAAAGGTTCTGATATTCGGGAAGGAGTAAAGGATTACTCCACATGAAATTGGATTCAAGCGTAACGCCCAGGCCTTTTTTTAATCCGGGTCTCAGCTTTCCACTTTTTGTGGTTACCAGAATCACACCATTCACGGCTCTTGAACCGTAAAGTGCCGCAGCGTTGGCACCTTTCAGGACACTGATACTTTCAATGTCCGAAGGATTAATGTCGGAAGCTGCATTCCCGTAATCAACATCTCCATAGGCTCCGCTGCTAGTATATGTGTTCATAATCGGAACACCGTCAACCACCCAAAGCGGCTGGTTGTTTCCGGTTAAAGTACTCATTCCTCTGATAACAACTCTCGCTCCGGAAGTAACACTCCCCGAAGAGTTGGAAATTTGCACACCGGACAAGCGACCCTGCAGGGAATTTACCACATTGGGCTCGATAGCTGTAGCCAGATCATCTCCTTTTACATCCTGAACCGAATAGCCAAGCGCCTTTTTTGTGCGACTTGTGCCCAAACCGGTAACAATCACTTCACTGATACCAAGAACATCCTGTTCCATGGAGACATCAATGGTTGTTTTGTCACCAATATCTACTTGATAAGTTTTCATCCCTACAAACTTGAATTCAAGGGTCGTAGCATCTGCAGGCACCGTTAGATGATAAACACCGTCTACATCCGTAATGGTTCCAACGGTTGTCCCTAAAACAACCACATTAACCCCGGGCAACGATTGTCCATCATCTGCACTGGTTACCGTACCTGTAATTGTTTTTTGCTGTGCCCAGATCTGGGTCAACGCAAACAAAAACAAAACTAAGAGAGTAACAGGTTTTTTCATAAAAGAATAGTTTAGGTTTATGTAAATAGGTTAATTCATTCAAAATTATGTATTATTTTTCCATTATTCAAAGTATTTGTTATAAAAAAGGGGGGTAAAGGAGGAGTAAATGACTTAACTATCTAATTATCTTTTAAGTAGTCATTAGAATAATTAACTGATTTCAGGACTGTCGGATATTGAATCCGGAATAAAATATATTTGTGTCAACCTTGACTTCCTATGGCCGGATTTCAATTTTCCCAAGGGTATTTTTAAAGATTTTCTCTGCTGACTCCAGGATGAAATTATGCAGTTTATCAGCTTTTTCGATGAGTTCAGGAATACGCTTATCCTTTCCCGCTCCGGAAGCATTGATTTTCACATTCAGAAAAGCCCCGGAGACACAAGCTTTGACCGCCAAAGCCCCCACACCTGCATCAGATACCGAATTCGGATTTCCCTCTGTTGTCATGGCTTCCAGCAAGGGTAAAGCCCCGGCAACGGTTTCCATAACAGCAAATGGCACAAGTATTGCCTGCCACGTAGCTTCACGAATGGCTTCATCCCTGGCCTTTTTCACGGCTTCATCCCCTTTCGGAAGTTGGCAGGCCTCCATGATCCGGTTAAATGCTTTGGTATCCTCATCCACCAGACGTAATAATTCCTTCTGTATGGCAATTCCTTTCTCGGCCCAGTCGGAAAACACCTCCCACCTGTCGTCCCATCCCCGTTTATGGGATGAAAGGTTGGCGACCATCGTCCCGAGAGCAGCACCCAGGGCACCCATATAAGCAGCAATCGATCCGCCACCCGGTGCCGGCGATTCCGAAGAAGTTTCATACATAAAATCCCTCAGGGACAGATCAGCCAGTTGTTTTTCCGGTTTTCCGGCCAGCACATATTCAATGATCTTTTCCTCCGGCTTAAACGGATAAAGTTCATCCAGCCCCAGCGATTTCACGGCAATGCGGATGAGTTCGCTGTCCGGCAAACCTGCGGATCGTTTTTGTTTTCTTAAAAAGTACCGCCCGGCATCAATCATGGATTTCAAAGGGATCAGCCCTACCAGCTCCGATCCGGTTACGCGCACACCACGGGCATCGGCTTTCCGGCAGATTTCATCAAAAGCAATATGGAGCGGGGTGACATTCAGATTTGTCAGGTTTATGGAAATCTGGGCAATACCATATTCTTCAATATACCAGCCAATGGCTTTTACGCTTTTCAGTGTTCCCGGGATCATCACCGGGTTACCGTTTTCATCTTTTACAATCTTCCCTGTTACCGGATCTCCTTCGCGTTTTACACGTCCCCGCTCACGCACATCAAAAGCAATGGCATTGGCACGGCGTGTAGAGGTAGTATTCAGATTGATATTGTACGCAACGAGGAAATCACGGGCACCCACAACCGTAGCACCCGCCTGGGCATTAAATGCGGCCGGACCAAAATCGGGTTTCCATCGGGGATCGGCCAGCTTTTCCTTCAGACCTTCATATTCGCCGGCCCGGACGGTAGCCAGGTTCCTGCGTTCTTCGGTAAATGCAGCATATTCGTAACAATACACCGGAATGTCCAGTTCTTTCCCGATACGTTTGGCCAGTTTCCTGGCATATTCGACAGTCTCTTCCATGGTAATATTGGCTACGGGTACCAGGGGACAGACATCGGTGGCACCCATACGCGGATGTTCACCGTGATGATATCGCATATTAATAACCTCTGCTGCTTTCTTCACAGCCCTGAAAGCGGCTTCGATTACCGCTTCCGGATCGCCGGCCATGGTAACTACCGTTCGATTTGTAGCTTTGCCGGGATCAACATCAAGCAGGCGTACTCCCTCCACCTTTTCAATTTCATCCGTAATCTGCTTTATGCGTGTAAGATCCCTGCCCTCACTGAAATTGGGAACACATTCGATGATTTGATTCTGTGCCATAATGCGTCATTTCGGTTTTCCGTCTCAAAGATATTGTTTTTCCGGATTTGTTCGTTATGGCTCACGTCATTTAGTCAATTGCTTCCTGTTGTTCGCTGGGCTCAAAACAGAACCTCTCCGTCGCTTTGCGACATCCCGGCGGATAAAGCCAACGGTATCCTTCTTTGCTTTCAACCTTCACTATACCTCCCTCCCCTCAATCATCACCTTATATATTATATCACTGCCATATGCATAAGGGATATAGGCAAGAGAAGGGATGGGTTTGGTGATGATCAGGTTGGCTTTTTTACCCGGGACAATGCTTCCCAATTCATCAGATATCCCCATAGCATATGCGCCGTTTAGCGTTGATGCGATCAGAGCCTCTTCCGGAAGCATTCTCATATGGGTGCAGGCCAGGGACATCATCAGTTTCATATTTCCGGATGGAGATGAACCGGGATTAAAATCAGATGCGATCGCCAAAGGCAATCCGCTATCCATCATTTTCCTTGCGGGGGCATAAGGTAGTCCGAGAAAGAAGGAAGCTCCGGGAAGAGCCACAGGGATTGTATTTGAATTTTTCAGTACACTGATTTCCTCGTCACCAACATATTCCAGATGATCAACGGAAAGGGCATGGTGCTGCACTCCCACCTGCACACCGCCGGAAAAGTCCAGTTCATTTGCATGGATTTTGGGCTGCAGCCCATGTTTCATCCCCGCTTCGAGAATACGCGCGGTTTGATCCGGAGTAAAAAACCCCCGGTCGCAAAAAACATCTATAAAATCGGCAAGTCCTTCGCCGGCAACAACAGGAATCATCTCGCTGATAATAAGATCAACATAACTGTCAGGATCATTTTTATACCCTGCAGGGAAAGCATGCGCTCCCAGGAATGTTGCCCTGACGGTCAGCGGGGTTGACTCTTTCAGGCGGCGTATCACCCGGAGCATCTTCAGTTCATCTGCCGTATTCAGGCCGTAACCGCTTTTGATTTCCACTGCTCCGGTCCCCTGATTTATGATTTCATGCACCCTTGGGAGACTTTCCTCATATAATTGCTGTTCGGAGATTTTGTGGAGCCGTTTCACCGAATTCAGGATCCCTCCGCCCCTGCGGGCAATTTCCTCATAGGAAAGACCCATGACCCGGTCACGGAATTCCTGTTCACGACTGCCGGCATATACCAGGTGGGTATGAGAATCACAAAAAGCCGGTAGCACAAATCCTCTTTTTGCATCGATAACCTGTTCTGCAGTTTCCGGAGCATTCTTCATTTGTCCGGTATACCGGATCTTTGCTCCCTCGATCAGGACAAAGGCATCATCCACACCGGGAAGATTCTTCATTTTTTTTCCGGAAACCTTCCTGACATCACCGGAAAATGCTGCCAGGATACTGCCTATATTTTTTATAAGAGTCTTTGACATTAAAGTAGCGGTTAGTCATGCGAAATTAAGAAAATACTCCATACCGTTTTACAGAAACAAAAAAGCTGCCCGGAAACCGGACAGCTTTTTAAAAGAATACATTCCGGGATTAATATCCGGAATTCTGTACGATATTCGGGTTCACATCTATTTCAGCCTGCGGGATAGGCAGGACAAAACGATCGCTCGGATAGGGAATATCACAAACTACCGAAGTACATTGCTTGACCCTGTGCACGCCCTTCTTGTATCGTGTCAGATCCCAGAGACGCTGGCCTTCATAGCAAAGTTCAATTCTTCGTTCGTGAAGAATATCATCAAGCAGAGCCTGACCTGTCGTAGTTACGGCCGGTGCCGAAGGCAGGCCGCGCTGGCGGATCAGTGTAACATCAGCCTGTGCAGCAGCTTCATTACCCAAATGATAATTGGCTTCGGCACGGATGAGGTAGATCTCGGATAAACGGATAACCTTTGTATTATTATACCCGTTGACATCGGGATACTTGGCAACGCGTATACTGTCATAAATTCCACTGAGGGTATTGTCAATGGAAAAGAGTTGTTTACGCACATCACCGTCGGGAATGGTATCATACAAATCCCGTGAAGGCAGGTAGTCACCATAGCCCGTATTCAGGTACATGCCACCCAAAGCATTCGAACCATTATTATCCGTAGGAATCATGGATATTTCAAAAATATTTTCCACAGACGAAGGATCCGTCGTATTAAACACATCCAGGTAATTGGCATTGGTAGCCAGAGTATAATCCCCGCTGCTGATTACAGCATCGGCCATGGCAGCCGCATTGGCCCAGTCTTCCTTATAAAGATAGACCCGTGCCAGCAAAGCTTTAACGGCTGTCTGGGATAGCGTTACATCACTGCCCGGATTCACTTTCATTAACGGAATGGCATCATTCATATCCTTGATCACCTGGTCGTACACCTCTTTCACGGTGTTCCTGGCAGGCTTTAGTGAAGGATCAATTTCGGTGACGATCGGAATCCCGGGATGTGAAGCATCTGCCGTATAAGTATAATGCTGGGCATAAATACGGCAGAGGTCAAAGAAAGTCAGTGCACGCAAAGCCAGGGCTTCGCCCTTGATCTGGTCATATTCGTCTTTGACGGCACCCGGAACCTCAATATCCTTATTGATGATCCGGTTTGCCCGGTCAACTACCTGGTAGAAATTACTCCACAGGTTTTCCGGTATAAAATCGGTAGCCGTACCATTATATTCAGCCCATTCTTTAGCCCTGTTGGCACTGGCATTCTGCTTTACATCCTCCGACATGATATCGGGTAACAGGACAAAATAGCGGCCGTAATAGTTGGCATTTTGCATTTGGTCATAGACACCGGTTATGGCGGCCTTAAAATCGTCCAGCGTTTGTAACGCTGACTCGGTGTCAACAGACTGCTGGGGTTTCAGATCAAGAAAATCTTTACCACAGGAAGTGATAAAAACAAATCCCAGCAGAAGTAAGGCCTTAATCGAGATTTTAAATATATTTTTCATTTTTTATAAATTTCAAGGTTAAGTGTGTGTCAAAAATTACAAGCCGAAATCCAGGCCAAACGATATGGTTTTCAGGTTCGGCTGAACACTGTTCACAAAACCACTTACAGACTGTTCCGGGTCAAGGTAAAGATCCTTGTCCCGGACCCAGGTCCACAGGTTTGTGCCCCTTACATACACACGCAGGGATTTCATATTTGCCCTGGAGAGTAATTTCTGCGGGATGTTATAGGAAAGCGACAGATTGCGCAATCTCATATAGGTATCGTCAAGCAGGTACCGGGTCTGGTTCCGCTGGTTACTGGACTGGTTCCCCCCCCAGATAAATTTCGGGAAAGAAGCTTCCTGTCCGGGCGTAGTCCAGCGGTTATAATAGGTACGCTGAACCGTACTTCTCGGCGTAAACCTGCCGTCACCCGTAATAACCCAGGCCGAGGCATCATAAAGCCATTTATCCCAGGTAAAGGTTAACTGGGCATCCAGGGTAAATCCTTTCCAGGTGAGTGTAGAATTGACAGCGCCAAAGAATGAAGGCGTGGCGGAGCGTCCATCATAATAACGTTCGGCCTCACTGACATTGTTTGTGGTTGCCGATTCGGTTTCATCTGTATACCACAGCGGATCACCATTGGCCGGGTCAACACCGGCCCAGTGCCACATCCAGAACTCATAGTAATCACGACCTTGTTCCCTCCGGAAAGGATCACTAAGGATCGGTTCGTCGAGCTTGACAATTTCATTCTTCAGCGTACTGAAGTTGCCACCGAATGTCCAAAGCAGGTCATTGGTTTTAACCACATCGGCATCGAGAGTAATTTCAAGGCCCCGGTTTTGCATGTCAGCAACATTCTGAATATTGGAACCAAATCCGGTGGTCATGGAAATCGGACGGTTCAGGATCAGGTCTGAGTTTTCACGGTTATAATAAACCACGGTTCCATTGATCCGGTTAAAGAGGCCGAAATCAAAGCCGAATTCCATCGTAGATTGTGTTTCCCATGTCAGATTCGGGTTTCCGATACTGGAAGGTGCACTTCCGGGAACCCCGTTATAATCCTGACCGAAGCCATACAAACCCATGTGGTCAAAGTTTCCGATACTGGCATTACCGGTAATCCCGTAACTGACATGCAGTTTCAGATCATTAATAAAGCCCAGATTTTCCATGAAGGATTCCTTCGAAAGCTGATAGGCTGCACCGACAGACCAGAAATTACCATACCGTTTGTTCACGCCAAAACGGGATGACCCGTCACGGCGCATACTGACCGTCAGGAAGTACTTTCTATCATAATCATACGAGAATCTGGAAAATACCGATTCAAACGAATACATGGTACCCGTTGAGGAGGTTGTTGTCGGGTTGGCAGCACTGGCCAGGGTACGCAGTGTGGGATTGGGGAAAGTCTGGGCATAGGCATATACCATCCGCTGATCCGCTTTCTGTGCTTCATAACCCAATAATCCGTTAAAGCTGTGCTTCCCACCAAAGGTCCTGCTGTATTCCAGGGTCTGGGTTCCGATCCAGTTGAGATGATTTGTGGATGATTCCTGGGCATCTCCGCCATGACGTCTCCCGTCACCATACCGGCCATTACGATATATAAATTCGCGGATACCGATCAGGTCGAAACTCCAGGCCGTTTTAAAGGTAAGGTTATCAATAATGTCATAACCGACCGAGATATTGTCAATCACCCTGGTGGTTTTCATCCAACGCTCATCATCACCACTCAATTTTCCAACCGGGTTATTGCCCCCCATAAAAAAAGTTTTGTGGTCAGCATAATATCTGCCTTCCTCGTCTTTTATCGGGATAACGGGAGCGAGAAGGTAGCCGTTGTACATGGGGTTTGCCCAGCGTGTACCATCGGTTACGCCATTTTCGTCCGTATAGGCAGCAGTCAGGTTATTGGTCAGGGTAACGCGGTCATTTAATTTTGCGGTAAGATTCAGACGGGAAGAAAACCGTTTAAAGTCCGTACCGATAAGGTAGCCCTGCTGGTCAAAATATCCGGCAGAAGCATAGTAAGTGACTTTATCCGTACCACCACTTGCACTCAGGTCATATTGTTGCGTGATACCGGTACGCGTGATGGCGTCAATCCAGTTGGTATGGGCCGGAGTGGGATAATCGGTATCAAACTGATCCTGAGCCTCCTGGGGAGTAAACCCGCGGTTGATATACCCTTCCATGAAAAGTTCGGTATATTGCTCCGCAGTCAGGGGCTTCATCAAGCCTTTATAGGCAGCATCACTGAAACCCACCTGGGAGTTGAAATTAATCTTCGACTGACCTGCTTTCCCTTGTTTGGTTGTGATCAGGATCACACCGTTAGCGCCCCGTGAGCCGTAAATGGCCGTTGCAGAAGCATCTTTTAAAACGGTAACACTTTCAATGTCGTTAGGGTTCAGGGCGGTCATCACATTCGAACTGCGACCACCGTTACCAAAGTCGGTCTGCGCAATCGTTCCGGAGGTTACCGGAATTCCGTCAACGACATACAAAGGTGTGCTGGAAGCTGTAATGGAACCGATACCACGGATACGAATCTGCTGGTTGGAACCGGGCTGTCCGTCAAGACTGTTCACCTGCATACCGGCAACATTTCCCTGTAGCGCCTGCTGAAAAGTAGCAGCGGGGATCTGTTGAAATTTCGCCGATTCTATCTCCGAGACCGATCCGGTAATCGCTTCCCTGCTGGTGGTACCGTAACCGATCACCACTACTTCGGAAAGCCGCTTTACTTCCTGTTGAAGTGTAACATTGATCGTTGCCTGGTTGCCCACTGCGATTTCCTGAGTAACATACCCGACAAACGAAAATACCAGTGTTGCTCCCGAAGAGGGTACGGACAGGCTGTAAGTCCCGTCATTCCCTGTAATGGTACCGGTAGTGGTACCCTTAAGCAACACAGTCACACCGGGTAACGGACTGCCATCATCGGCGGCAGTTACCGTTCCGGTAACCGTTCTCTCCTGAGCCAGACCCTGAAATGCCAGGGACATAATAAGCACAAAAGAAAAAAACGTGAAAATTTTCCTCATAGTAATAAAGATTTAGGTTAATAAAAAAGGTTTAATTCAAATAAGATCTGCTGTTGTCTTCTCAGAAAATTAACATAAATTTATTCTTCCGGTCAGACAACCCAGACTGAGGATATCATAGAGGTATAAATTAATAAGAACAACTACTTTTATAAGGTTAAAAATACTGTTAGTACAAATATATAGAACTAAATATAACTTTTGCAAACGTTTTCGAATAATTATGCAAAATTTCATCCCGAATAGATATTTTTATACTTTTATCACCTGCCAGAAGATGTTCATCAAAAAAAAACCTTGTTAAACTATAAATAATACAAACCTTATGAATATGAAAGAGATTAACCATTTACCGATTAAATTTGCCTTTATATTATGGCTGGGGTTATTTTCCATCATCCTTTACGCCCAGGATACCGGAAAAAAAACTACAGAACTTTCAGAAACAAAAACCGGCTGGAACTTCGGAGCCCTGCCCACGATCACTTTTGATTCCGACCTCGGATTTCAGTACGGGGCCTTAGTGAACCTGTATGATTACGGTAACGGGAGCCGTTATCCCCGGTATAATCATTCGCTCTACTTTGAGGTATCCCGATTTACCAAAGGAAGCGGAATTAATCGTTTTTTCTATGATTCGGACCAGCTCCTGAAAGGAATCCGTACGACTTTCGACCTGAGTTTTCTTACTGACCAAAAGATGGATTTTTTCGGATTTAACGGGTATGAATCATCCTATAACCCCTCATGGGTGGATGATCAGGATATGGTAAACTACCATACCCGCATGTTTTATGCATACGACCGGAAAATGTTACGGATCAAAGTTGATTTGCAGAAACAGTTGGGAAACAGTAATTTCTGGGGCGTTGCCGGTCTTGCCTTATATAATATCCAGGCCGGTCCCATAGACCTGGCAAAACTTAACAAAGGGAAAGCGGATGATAAAAAACTTCCCGATACTGATGTACTCTACGATAAGTATGTAAACTGGGGTATCATCAGCCCGGAAGAAAAAGACGGAGGCTGGCTGAATTATCTTAAAGCCGGGATTTCCTATGACAGCCGCGATAATGAACCCAACCCGATGAAAGGCATATGGACTGAAGCAGTCATCCAGACAGCCCCCGGATTCCTGGGCAACGGATCCTTCGGCCATACCAAATTTGCCATTATACACCGGCAGTATTTCACCCTCATCAAGCGAGATCTTTCCTTTGCCTATCGCCTGGCCTATCAGGGAACACTCGGCGGGAAAGTCCCGTTTTATTCCTATCCGCTGATGATGACCACATTTATGAAAGGAGCCTATTCAGAGGGCCTTGGGGGCGCGAAAACATTGCGGGGTATCCTGAGGGACAGGATCGTAGGAAAGGGATTTGTTTACGGAAATGCCGAGCTGAGATGGAAATTTGTCCATACACGGTTCCTGAACCAGAACCTTTACCTCGCCCTGAATGCTTTCTGGGATGGAGGGATGGTCGTTCAAAAGGTAGATGTGAATACTTCCGGGGTGATCCTGGCACCGGATGAGGAGATGAGTGATTATTTTTCCAATAAAAAAGAATCGCTGCATTCCAGTGTCGGCGGCGGGCTACGGGTGGCTATGAACGAAAACTTTATTATCTCCTTCGATTTCGGGAAAGCCCTCGATCCGCAGGACGGGACCACCGGAATTTATATCGGGTTGAATTATCTGTTTTAAAGAGGGATCGTTTATAGTTCTGAGGAAAGTATGAAGGTAGAAACAAATAAGTAATGTATGGAACCTGCTTCTATAATATACATATTTAAATATATATTATATTCTTCATTATAATATATATTATAATACATATTAATTATAATTTTATTCACGATATTCATTTAATCACTGATCTTATCATGAAAACAACATCAATTCATCATCAACCTGACAGGCACAGGATTTATTTTCCGGCCCTGTTGTTTCTTGGACTTCTGTGGATATTCTCCCCCGGTAATCTTTCTGCCCGTGGCAAATCCTTTACCATGAAGCAGGTACTCAGTTTCCCTTTTCCTTCGGGAATGACAGTGGCTGCTACCGGGTCTCATGTAGCATGGACGATCAATTTCAACGGACTGCGGAATATTTATGTAGCTGAAGGTCCTGAATTCACTCCGCGCCGCCTCACTCCATACCTCGAGGATGAAGGGCAGGAACTTAGTAGTGTAAAACTTTCTGCTGACGGAAAGTGGTGTGTTTATATCCGTGGCGGTGATTTCGGAGCCAACTGGGATGATGCGCTGCCGGTAAATCCGCGCCACCTGCCAGAACCACCGAAAGTACAGATTTGGAGTATCCCTTTCTCCGGGGGAGATCCCATCCTGCTTGGGGAAGGCACCTCCCCTGTTATTTCTCCCCTTTCCGACAGCGTTATTTTTGTCAGGAAAGGACAGCTCTGGGGCGTTCCCATAGACGGATCATCAAAACCGGGCCAATTGTTTAATGCACGGGGGCGTAATGGATATCCCCGCTGGAGTCCTGACGGCAAAAAGCTGGCATTCCGGTCGTACCGGAACGATCATGCTTTTATCGGTATCTTTTCCGGGCAGGATAAACCCATTGTCTGGCTTGATCCGGCCTTTACCTATGATAACATTCCACGCTGGTCGCCGGACAGTAAGAAAGTGGCTTTTGTCCGGATGGCAGGAGAAGGCGGAGCCCCGGACTCCATTCTCAGTCCCGAACCAAATCCATGGAAAATCCTGACCGCAGACATCCGGACAGGCAACGCACGGATTGTGTGGAAATCGCCGGATACGCCCGAAGGGTCTTATCCTACCACGCAGGGGCGCAGCAATCTCCACTGGGGTGCCGGACGGATAGTTTTCCTTTCCTATCAGGATGGCTGGCCACACCTCTACTCGATACCTGAAAACGGAGGGAAAGCCCTGTTGCTCACGCCCGGAAATTTCATGGCAGAATACATTTCCATAAGTGCAGACGGAAAACAACTGGTGTTTGCCGGAAATACCGGTCCGGATCCTCTCGACCTGGAACGGCGACATATCGTAAGGGTTTCGGTAGACAAAGCAGATATGGAAATAATAACACCCGGTACCGGACTGGAGTGGACCCCGTTTATTACCGGAGACGGGAAGTCGATGATTTACATCAGCGCCACAGCAAAGCGTCCTCCCCTTCCGGCAGTTATGAACCTGGCAGATCATAAAACATCGCTGTTGGGAGCAGATCTTATTCCTGAGGATTACCCTACGAAATCATTGATTACCCCGACACAGGTAATCTTTAACGCACCTGACGGCACAGAAGTACATGCCGATCTGTTTGTTCCAAAGGGAGGGACAAAGAAAAAACCGGCGGTAATCTTTGTACATGGGGGACCGCCAAGACAGATGCTACTCGGCTGGCACTATTCCTCCTACTACTCCAATGCTTATGCCGTCAATCAATACCTTGTGAACAAGGGTTTTGTCGTCTTGTCTGTTAACTACCGGCTCGGAATTGGATACGGTTACCATTTTCATCATCCCAAACATGCCGGTCCGCGCGGAGCTTCGGAATATCAGGATATCAAGGCAGCAGGGGAATGGCTGGCAACCCAGCCTTTTGTTGACGGATCCAGGATCGGAATCTACGGAGGGTCATACGGCGGATATCTGACGGCAATGGCCCTGGCACGCAACTCCGATATCTTTGCAGCAGGGGTGGATATATCAGGCGTCCACGATCGCAGTATGGGTCGGGTACAAAACTATCTCTATCCGCATCGATACGAAAAGGCTCCCGATGCCGAAAAAGCGGCCCGGGTTACATGGTTGTCTTCTCCCAATGCTTACGTTAAAACCTGGACTTCCCCGGTATTGATCATTCATGCGGATGATGACCGGAATGTAAATTTTGTGCATTCCACCGACCTGGTCCAACGCCTGCTCAAACGCAATGTTCCCATGGAAACACTGACGATCGTTGATGACACCCATCATTTCCTGCTGCATTCGAACCAGGTGCTGGTAGATGAATCCACAGCAGATTTTCTGATCAGACACCTTTTGAAGGATGAACGATGAAGGATGAACGATGAACGATGAAGGATGAACGATGAAGGATGAAGGATGAAGGAAGTGTGATAAAAGGGCATTTCGCCGGGATCAATGAGGAGAGCATGGAATATCTCTTTCCCCCGATCCTGCAGGATTATGTTAGCCGGTTTGATATCGGTATGAACCAATGCCCGGGTATGAAGAAAATTCAGGGCATCAAGAATGTCAAGCACAACCTGTCAGACCTGATCCGGTTACGTTAAGCTTCAACCTTCGGGCATTAATCTTTGAACTTCAAAAACCATCCTCCTCTCACATGTCTCATCGCGCAACCTCGTACCGTCTGTGTTCATGCGGGATCAGTTGCAAACTTGCTCGCCGAAAAGACGCTATGACGCAAAGTAACGCGAGGATACCGGAATGTGCTTTCCTGGCGCATCTTCGCAACATTGAGCCCTTGCGGTTTTCCTCGAACCTGGTTTCAGGAGGATCTAATACAAGGCAAATCACTTTTTACTTTTTCCTTTTTACTTTTTACTTTATCCTTACCCCTCTCTCCTTCTCCTTTCCAGTTCCTCCACCAGATCATTCAGGCTCAGTTCTTTCGCCACAAGAAGGGTTAAGAGATGGTATAGCAGGTCGGCGGCTTCGCTCAGGAAACGTTCATCGGTACCGTTTTCGGCTTCGAGGATGGTTTCCACAGCCTCCTCGCCCACCTTCTGGGCAATCTTTTTAATACCTGCATCAAACAGTTTTACCGTATAGGAACCCACGGGACGATTCGTTTTTCTTTCTTTTAACAAATCTTCCAGATCCTTTAAGAAGTCACCCGGTGTTTGTATGTTTTCCTCCCCCCAGCAGGTATCCGTTCCCATGTGGCAAACCGGACCGTCGGGAATCGCACGGATAAGCAGGGTATCGTGATCACAATCGGGTTTCGCATCAACAAAATGCAGGAAATTCCCGCTGGTTTCCCCTTTGGTCCACAGGGTTTTCCGGCTGCGGCTGTAAAAGGTGACCAGCTTCCCGGACTGTGTTTTCTCCCAGGCCTCACGGTTCATGTAACCCATCATCAACACCCGGCGGGTGTTTGCATCCTGGATAATCGCCGGGATCAGACCATTGTTTTTTTCAAAATTCAAATCCATTATCTGTTTGTTTTAAATCCGTACCGGTACGTTCCTTGAACGCAGGTATTCTTTCAGGGTATTAATAGAAAGTTCTTTATAATGAAACAATCCTGCTGCCAGGGCAGCGTCGGCTTTCCCTTTTTTCCAGGCATTGTAAAAATCTTCAGGTTTGCCGGCACCGCCGGAAGCAATTACCGGGATGTTCAGGGTTTCTGAGATCCTGGCGAGAGCTTCATTGGCATATCCTTTCCGTGTACCGTCATGGTCCATGGATGTAAAAAGGATCTCTCCGGCACCTCGCTCTTCTGCCTCTCTCACCCACGAAAAGAGTTCGCGGTCGGTGGGTGTCCTGCCGCCGGCTGTAAAGACCTGCCAGGCTCCTCCGGATGTTTTCTTGGCATCCACGGCAACCACCACACACTGGCTGCCGAAATGCCAGGCCAGTTCGCTGATCAGTTCGGGGCTGCACACTGCGGCAGAGTTCACGGAGATCTTATCCGCACCGGCCTGCAGCAATGCCCCGACATCCTCCACCGTACTTATACCGCCGCCCACGGTAAAGGGGATGTTCAGTTTTTCCGCCACTTTTTTTACAAGAAACAACAATGTTTTCCGCCGTTCATGAGTTGCCGTGATGTCAAGAAAGACCAGTTCATCGGCACCCTCATCCCGGTAAGTGGCAGCCAGTTCGACCGGGTCGCCGGCATCGGCAAGGTTCAGGAAATTCACGCCTTTCACCGTTCGTCCGTCACGGACATCCAGGCAGGGTATGATCCGGAAAGTTAACATCACAAATATTCTTTTAGTTCATTTATATCCATTTTCCCATCCAGTAAAGCCTTCCCCACAATTACCCCGTACATTCCCATGGCATCCAGGATACGGATTTCATCCACTGAACTGACACCACCACTGGCAATCAGTGAAATTTCCGGAAACGCAGCGCGTATTTTACGGTATAGTTCAATATCCGCCCCTTTCATCTTTCCATCCCGGCGGATCGCCGTCACAGAAAAAAAGGTTATTCCCAGATCCTCCAGGTTTTGTATAACCGTTTGCCAGGAAATATCCGACTCCTGCTGCCAGCCATATACTGCAGGCACTTCATTCCTCAGGTCGACCGAAGCGATGAATCGGTCAATTCCGAAGGTAGTGATCCATTGTTTCAGGAGGAGAGGCTCCCTGACAGCAATACTGCCAACATTTACCTGCCTGGCTCCGGCATTCAGTATTTTGTGCACGTCATCATCCGTACGTACTCCTCCTCCGAAATCCACGTGCAGGCCGGTATTTTCCGTAATTTCCCGTAAAATCTCAAGATGCCTGATCCTGCCGGTACGGGCGCCATCCAGATCAACCAGGTGCAGGTTCCGGTATCCCGATTTTGCGTACTTTTTTGCGATTTCCACAGGTTCTGATCCATACACGGTTTTATCACTGAATCTGCCTTCGCGCAGACGCACCGTTTTCCCGTCAATCAGATCAATGGCCGGAAAGATTTCGATCATAAGGCTAAAAAGTTTTTTAATACCGCTTCACCTGAATCGCCCGATTTTTCCGGGTGAAACTGGGTGGCGAAAAAGTTGTCCTTTTCCATAACCGAAGAAAATATCAAACCGTAATCAGTAGTACCGGTTGTCCATCTGCTTACTTCTGCAAAATAACCGTGCACAAAATAAAAATAACTATTCTCCGGGATCCCGGAAAGCAAATGCCCTTTATTCCCATCAACCACATTCCAGCCCATGTGTGGAATTTTCAGTCCGGACATCCGCTCCGCCTGTGAAGCAAAATGGGTAACCCCGGAATCAAAGATTCCCATTCCGCGGGTATCCTCTTCAGTAGTATGGCGGCACATCAGTTGCAGTCCGAGGCACACACCGAGTACCGGTTGTTGAAGGCCGGGAATCACCGTATCCAGGCCGGTATTTTTAAGTTTTTTCATAGCGCTGCCGGCATTCCCCACACCGGGAAAGATCACCTTGTCCGCCCTGCGGATGGTATCAGGATCGGCAGTAAAAACCGCATCAACACTTAAGCGTTGCAAAGCATACAAAACCGACCGGCTGTTCCCGGCACCATAATCCACTACAGCAACTATTGCCATTGTTCCGCTCCTTTTGTTGAAATGCCATGGTTATTTTCCTTTAAAGCCAATGCTCCGGACAGGGCACGTGCGAAAGCCTTGAAAACAGCTTCGGCCTTATGATGTTCATTTTCACCCGCAGCTTCAATGCGGATGGTACATCCGGAAGCATCCGCAAACGATCTGAAAAAATGTTTGAACATTTCCGTAGGCACATCACCGATCCGTTCGCGGGAAAAATCCACTTCCCACTGCAGATAACTTCTCCCACCCATATCCACGGCTACCGAAGCCACACTGTCGTCCATAGGTACGACAAAACCATACCGGTTTATCGCAGGGATGTGATCTGCTACCTGCCGTACGGCCTGTCCAAGTGTGATGGCAGTATCTTCGATGGTGTGATGTTCATCCACTTGCAGATCGCCCTTAACATCCAGCGTCAGATCCATCCCGCCGTGAAACGCCAGTTGCCCGAGCATGTGGTCGAAGAAACCGAGTCCCGTACGGATTTCGGCTTTGCCTGTACCCGAAAGCGAAAGGGTCAGGTTCACCATTGTTTCATGTGTTTTTCTTGACAGGGTTACCTGACGTCCGGTCGCCCGGAGAAAGGTGTAGATATCCTTCCATGAAGTGGTTTTCAATACAACAGCCTTCTTCAGGTTCTCGTGGTTCCATACGGTTTCATTTCCACCCGGTGCCGTACCGTCATCCAGCCAGATGGCCCGGGCACCCAGATTGTGTGCCAGAATGACATCGGTAATCCGGTCTCCGATCACAAACGATCCGGTCAGGTCATAGTCCCCCGCCATATAATCCTGCAACAAGTCAGTACCCGGTTTGCGCGTGGGCGCATTGTCTTCGGGAAATGTCCTGTCAATGATCACATTTTCAAATGTAACTCCCTCATTTTCAAAAGTTTTCAGGATGAGATTGTGAACGGGCCAAAATTCCGTTTCGGGAAAACTGTCTGTCCCCAGGCCATCCTGGTTGGTTACCATCACCAGGAGAAAATCGAGTTCGTCTGCGATACGGGCAAGCCATGAAATGGCCCCGGGATAAAATTCAAGTTTACCGAAATCATCCAGCTGGTAATCATCCGGTTCTTTTACCAGTGTCCCGTCCCGGTCAATGAACAGTATTTTCTTCATTTTATATTGTTTATTTTATATCATTTTCTGATCAAATTCCCGCCAGATCTCTTTCAGTCGCTGCATTTCTTCATGTGTCCCGATCGTAATCCGGATCGCTTTCCCACACCCGGGGATTCCGCTGCGCAAACGTACCACGATTCCTTTTTCAATAAGAAAGGTATAAAGCTTTTCAGGATTCCTGACACAAACCAGAATAAAATTCGCATCCGAAGGATAAACCTGTTGCACTGACGGTAAATCCTCCAGGAATACGAACATTTCCTTTTTTTCACGGAGAATCGCTCCAACAGCATCAAAGGCATTATCCGATTCCACCGCTTCGGCAGCTTTGGTAATGGAAAGCCTGTTCACATTGTAAGGAAGCTTTACCCTGTTCAGCCAGGATAACACTTCAGGATGGGCAAATGCCATACCCAGGCGTATCCCTGCCAGTCCCCGCGCTTTACTGAAGGTCTGCAGGATGATCAGGTTTTCATATGCTGACAACAGCGGCAAAATTGATTTTCCGGGTGAGAAGTCAATATACGCCTCATCCACAACGACCAGCCCGTCAAAAAATGCCATGATATCCTTTAATCGTTCAGGATCAACGGCATTTCCCGTCGGGTTATTAGGAGAGCAGATAAAGATGATTTTGGTACTTCTGCCTGTCTGTTGCCTGATTGCCTGTACATCGGGTTGAAAAGCCGGATCGAGGGGGATTTCCCTGATCTTTGCCGGATGTATATCTGCCAGCACACGGTACATTCCGTAAGTAGGCGGCATGATTACTACCTCATCTTTCCCGGGCTCACAAAACGTACGAAACAGCAGGTCAAGGATCTCATCACTGCCGTTTCCCAGAAAAATCTGTTCGGGTCGGAGGCTTTTTACACGGGCAATTTTCTCTTTCAGGATACGCTGATACGGGTCCGGGTACCGGTTAAGTTGTGCAATACGGGGATTCCCTTTGCTTTCTTTTACGTCTTCTGGTAAGGGGTCATACGGATTTTCGTTGGCATCGAGCCAGATTTCCGCGCCACCGTAAAAATCATCCCTTGCCGAGGTGTACGGCCGGAGATTCCGGATATTTAAACGTACAATATCTTTTATGGATCGTTTCATCCTGAAGTATTTTCATTTTCCAGCCGTACCGAAACCGCCAGTTTGTGCGCGATAAGTTTCTCGGCTCCGGCCATGGTTTCAATCACCGGCCCAAGGCTTTTCAACCCATCCCGGGAAATTTCCTGAATGGTCATCATTTTAATAAAGTTCTCTGTGGATACGCCACCATACACGCGGGCAAAGCCCCGGGTGGGAAGAGTGTGGTTGGTACCGGAAGCATAATCGCCGGCACTTTCCGGGGTAAAATGTCCCAGAAAGACCGATCCGGCATGCCGGATGTTGTTCAGAAGCCTCTCCGGATCAATTACGGCAAGAATAAGATGCTCCGGAGCATAGGCATTAGCCATCGCAACAGCTTCCCCTGCATCCCTGCACAGAATCATGCGGGCATGTTGCAGAGCCTTCCGTGCAATTTCCCTGCGGGGGATCTGTGGCAATAAATCTTCAATTTCTGTCTGAACATAACGGATCAGTTCTTTATTCCAGGTGATCAGGATCACCTGGCTGTCAGGACCGTGCTCAGCCTGAGAAAGCAGGTCTGCCGCCAGCCATCGTGGGCGGGCTGTTTCATCGGCAATGACAAGTACCTCGGATGGGCCTGCAGGCAAATCAATGGCAGTCCCCAGGTACTGTGCATATTGCTTTGCAGCCGTAACATACTGATTTCCCGGTCCGAATATTTTATCGGCAGGCGGTATGCTTTCGGTACCATAATTCATGGCTGCGATTGCCTGAATACCTCCTGCCCTGAAAATCCGCTGGATACCGGCAACTTTGGCTGCATACAGGATTTCAGGTCTCACCTTACCATCCTGATCCGGAGGTGTGCATACATATAATTCCCGGCAACCGGCGACGGATGCCGGAATTCCCAGCATTAAGACCGTGGAAAAAAGTGGTGCCGAACCTCCGGGAATATACAACCCCACCCTGTCGATGGGACGGATTTCACGGCGGCAGATCACACCGGGTTCTGTCTCGATCTTTTTCTCATGCCGGAGTTGGGCTTCATGAAACCGGCGTATGTTGACTGCCGCCCTGTCAATGGCTGCTTTCAAATCCGAATCCACATTGCACACCTGTTCGTTCCATGCCGCGGAAGATACTTCCAATCGGGTTCCGGAATACCGGTCGAATTCCTTTCCAAAACGCAATACCGCTTTATCACCCTCCGAGGCCACTGCCCGGAAGATGCGCCTGACTGTTTTTTCAAGCGGCACCTGTGAAAAGACAGGTCTGCTGAAAAGGCTATCCCATTGTGATTTTAACGGATATTCAACTATTTTCATTACCGTACCATTTTTTCGATGGGCACCACCAGAATTCCCTGTGCTCCGGCATCCTTGAGCCGGTCAATAACGTTCCAGAAATCTTCCTCCCCGATGACCGAATGTACCGAACTCCAGCCCCTCAGGCCCAGCGGCATGATAGTCGGGCTTTTCATCCCGGGCAGGATCCCGGTAATTTCCTCCAGCCGGTCATTCGGGGCATTCAGCAGAATGTATTTGTTGCTCGAGGCAGCCAGTACAGCCTGTAACCTGAATAAAAGTTTATCGAGGATTTCCTGTTTCTCCGGCACGAGATGTTGTCCCGATACCAGGACAGCTTCGGAGTCCAGGATTTTCTCTACCTCTTTCAGCCGGTTCTGAAACAGGGTACTGCCGGAACTTACCAGGTCACAGATACCATCTGCCAGGCCGATATTGGGGGCTATCTCAACCGACCCTGAGATCTCATGGATGGCAGCATTGATGTTATGCTCATCCAGGAATTTCCTGAGGCTGGAGGGATAGGATGTGGCAATCCGTTTTCCTTCCCAGAATTCCGGTCCGGGATAATCCACCGCTTTGGGGACCGCCAGCGACAACCGGCAGCGGGCGAAACCCAGTTTGAGTTGTATCTTCAGATCTTCGCCTTTTTCAGACACCAGGTTCTCACCGACAATGGCAATATCGGCTACCCCGTCACGGACATAATTAGGGATATCTGAATTTCGCAGGAATAGAATTTCGAGCGGAAAGTTTGGTGTTCTCACCCTGAGCTGGTCCTGCCCGTTGTCCAGTTTAATACCTGTTTCCTTCAACAGCCTGAGCGACCCGTCACGCAGACGTCCCGATTTTTGTACCGCTAATCGTAATATACCTGTTTTCATATTTTATAAAAATAAAAAAGCCCGCTTTGGCGGGCTTGTTAACATAAAGATATTTTTTATCCATACACCACCATCACCTCGCCGCAAAGCGAAACATAAAATGATGATGATGACGGTATATGTTCATAGTTCAATACTTTGGCTACAAAGGTAAAAGAAAATTATTCATAACTGCAAAAAAAAACGGGATTTCTCTTTATAATTTAACCTGATTCCACTAATAAACCCATAATTCAGGATATTTTGAGTACTAAACAATATTGTATACCTGAAATCATTACGATACAGCCAAATCCGGGAAAACGATGAAATCGAAAGATATGTCCGCTTTAAATGATCCGCAGAACTACCGCTTCTCAGAATACTTTCGTTCCAGCTTTTTAATCACCAGAGTCCGGCTGCGTTCACCGCCTTTGGAGGGGACATAATCGACCCAGGCTGTAAAATAGTTGATTTCGTGTGGTGCCAGAACGGGCGTTTCAATAAAACCGATATCCTCACTGGCCAGGGTATAGTTGTTGTGGTTCTGCTCCCAGACATCCAGGTAATATCGTACCGGGTCGAGTTTGGTAAAGATCACGATCCCGTTGGCATTGGTAAAACCTTCAATCAGGGAATTGGTCTGGTTCACCCAGTCATCATAGGTCGGGTAAAGGATCACACTGGCATTTTCGACAGCATACTCATCGTAATATTCCAGCACCTCAACCTGCAGTGTTGTCGGATAATAGACGGTAATATCCATAAAGGCCTGATCCGAGGCATCGGTTTTCGACCAAGCCGTGAGTGTTACGGTAAAAGTTCCGGTTACATCATAACTATGGACAGGGTTGGGGTCATTGGAAATCGTTCCGTCACCGAAATTCCACTCATAGGTTACAGCATTGAGCGAACTGTTGGTAAAATACACCTGGTCGCCTGTTTCCACTTCCTCATCCGAAGCAAAAAAGCCTGCCGACGGATGGATTTCACATGAAGTAAGGATTCCGGCTATGATGATCAGAAGTATGGAAAATCGTTTCATGATGGTAAGATTTAATGGTCTGTTATTGAAAATGCAAATGTAATGCCAAAGATTTGAGAACCGGTTTGGTAAACATTTATTCTTCGTTTCACTCATGTCCTTCGTTCGCTCCGCTCACTGTCATTCAATGGACATTTCCCTTCGTTAAGCCAATGTGAGAATGGTAGTAGGATGGAAGGTGAAATTCCGGGATCCGGAATAGCAGGTTAACCGGATACAAACGGAATAACTGTTTAATGACTACTTAATCCCCAAATACACGCACCTATTTGACCTATTCGAACTTTTTACACCTACTGACCTCTTGATCCATTCGACTTCTTCTACTTTTCAGTTCATCCTAATTCCCCCTCACTAAAAGGAGAAAGCGTATCATTGACCTTTGCGTACCCTTGCGTCTTTCCGCCTTCGCGGTTAAAACAAGAATTTAACAGTCACCGCCAGGACGCGATGGCACGAAGGGTCGCGAGGATTTAGAATATGTAAACTCTTTAACCCTTTAGACCCATTCGACTTTTTCCTTCTTCGACCCTACTTACCCGTCAAAATTGCAATAAAGACAAAACAGCCTTCCGGACACTTCGATAATGCAACAATAGTTTTCTAAATCAGATACGTATAAAGATTTTCTTTTTATGAAGATAACCGACAAAACCGAACACCAAAAGGATAAAAACGGTTACGGTCAGGACAGATCCAAACGGATTGTTGTGCCAGAATCCTTCTCCTCCGCCAATGGCAGCAGCTATTTTCCTGAAGTTCACCCAGGCCATAGCCAGGTATATGGTAATCGGATTCATACCGATCCAGACAAAGGGCTGAGCCCATTTCCGGATTTTCTTTACATCCATAATGTAATAAAATGATCCCAAAAGGATCAGGCTGTACCCGCCGGCTACAAGGACATAGGAAGATGTCCATATTTTCTTGATCACCGGAAACTGCAAACCCCAAAGGTATCCGAGGATAACCATCACCACGCCACCGCCAACATATATCCATACTTTTTTCATGGGTTCGGTTTTTTTATCCAGAAGGATCAGCGATGCAAACACCCCCAGCATGGCCGAACCTATGGCCGGAAGGGTACTGAGAATCCCTTCGGGGTCCCATTGTCCGTCCCATTTAAAGAAAGGAAGATAATGGATATCGATCCAGTTGGTCCAGTTCTCTCCTTCGGCAAAGGAAACATGTCCCACACCCGGAACCGGGACAAAAGAAAGAAAAGCCCAGTAAGCAAGCAATATGGTAAAGAAGGCGATGATCATCCCGCGAAGGTCAAGGTGGATAAACAGGATGCCTGCGAACAGGTAAGTCAGGGCGAGACGTTGCAGCACACCCAACAGGCGGACTCCTTCGATTCCTTTACTGATCCCGCCGTAATAGATGATCCCCAGGAGATAAAGGATCACAAAGCGGCGGATCAACCGTTTGTACGCTGCTGATTTGCCTTTGGTCTTCACCAGTCTTCCCAGGGAAAATACCACAGACATACCCACCACAAAAACAAAGAGGGGAAAGATCAGGTCATAGAAATGAAATCCCTGCCAGGCAGCATGATCGAACTGGGGCACCAGCCAGTCTTTCAGTTTTCCGCCGGTGGCCGTAAAAATGACCGTAAAGAAATAACTGCCCCCGACAATCCAGAACATATCAAAACCACGCAGGGCATCCACTGATACAATCCGCTCTTTCGGCGGCTCGACTTTTTCGACAACTTTTGCATCACTCATTTTTTAATTTGGTTTTATTTGGTTAAAGAATAATATGAAATATCACTAAAGATTCTCCATGATAAAATCCGTCATGGATTTGTAAACATGGAAGTGATAATTCCTGCCTGATATGCCATGTGCCTTATCCGGATAGATTTTCATATCGAAAGCTTTTTCTGCTTCAATCAGGGCATTGATCAGTTCGATGGAATTCTGGAAATGGACATTATCATCGGCTGTACCATGGATCAACAGGAATTTTCCTTCCAGCATATCTGCGAAATTGATCGGGCTGTTATCGTCATACCCTTCGGCATTGTCCTGGGGAAGCCCCATATATCTTTCGGTATAAATGGTATCATAAAAACGCCAACTGGTTACCGGGGCTACGGCAATACCCATTTTAAAGACATCATGGCCTTTAAAAAGGCAGGATGCAGCCATAAACCCGCCGTAACTCCAGCCAAAAATTCCGATACGTGAAGCATCAACAAAAGGCAGATTTCCCAGATACCGGGCAGCCTCAATCTGGTCGGCAGTTTCATATTTACCAAGTTCCCCGTAAGTGATCTTTTTAAAAGCTTCTCCCCGGGCACCCGTACCGCGGTTATCCACAGAAACCACAATATATCCGCGCTGAGCGATCAGTTCATTCCAACCGAAACTCCACCTGTCCAGTACGGTTTGCGAACCTGGTCCTCCGTAAACATACATAAAGACAGGGTATTTTTTATGCGGATCAAAACCGGGCGGTTTGATCATATAGCCGTTCAATGTCACCCCTTCCGTAGTGGTAAACTGAAAGAACTCCTTCGAACCCACGCCGGTTTTTCCGGCTTTCTCAAGCACATCACTATTTTCGGCGAGCACACGTATCCCCTTACCGCCTGAAGTATGCAAGGTTACCAGAAGTGGCTGGGTAGCCGAAGAAAAGTAGTTGATATAGTACTTATACGTGGCACTGAAAACGGCCCGGTTTGTCCCGGATTTTGCGGAGAGTTTCCGTTTGTTCTTTCCGTCAAGCCCTACAACATACAATGCCCGTTGTAAAGGGGATTCTTCTGAAGATGTGTAATAAACTTTCCCTTTTTTCTGGTCAATCCCGACAAGGCGGTCCACATCCCATTGACCGGAGGTAAGCTGTTTCACCATTCTCCCGGTCATGTCAAAAAGATAGAGGTGGTTAAAGCCGTCCATCTCACTGTTGATCACAAAATGTTTCCCGTTATCCAGGAATGTAAGGTAATTTCCGGCCAGTTCTTCAATATACTTTTTATTATTTTCGGTGTAGAGGACACTTGTTTCCCCCGAAACCGGATCTGCCAGGAGGATATCAACACGGTTCTGCAGGCGGTTCATACGGATCACCGCCAGTTTGTTTTTTGTCCATTGTATGGCCGGGATGTACTGATCATCTTCTTCCCCCGTATCCATTTTACTTTTACGGCCTGAAGCCAGATCGTAAACGAATATCTCTACGATGGAATTTTCCTCCCCGGCTTTGGGATATTTGAAAGCATAATTTTCAGGATATAATTTACGGTCATACCGCGTCATATTGAATAGTTTTACACGGCTTTCATCAAAACGGTAGTAGGCAAGACGGCGACTGTCCGGGGACCAGTAAAATCCTTTGGTCAGGGAGAATTCCTCCTCATAAACCCAGTCGGTTGTACCGTTGATAATATGGTTAAACTTACCATCATCCGTAAGTTGTTTCTCGTGCTTTGTTTTCATATTGAAAAGAAAGAGGTTGTTGTTGCGGACAAAGGCAATGAATTTTTCGTCAGGTGAAAAGTCAGGAAGCGTCAGCTTTCCGTTTTCTGAAAGTTTGGTCAGTTTACCGGTTGCTATTTCGTAAATATAAAAATCAGCGATATAGGAGCGCCGGTAAATACGCTCACGTCCGGTGGTAAAAAGTATAAAGTGTTCTTCAGGACTGAAAGCATAAGCGGAAAAACCGGTAAAAGGTGGCGTCCCGATTTTATCCAGATTAAAAACGGTATCCACTGCATTTCCGGTTTTGTACCTGAATTTGATCACATATTTCCCGGAATCGGAAGTTGTGTAGTGTTCGCCATCGTTCATCGAGCGCAAACCGTAGATTGATGTTGTCTTGAAGGTACCTTCACGGAAGATATCTTCGAGGGTGATCTGTTTATAATCTTCTCCCCAGGCCATGGTTAATGGAACCAGAAGAAACATCAGGAAGCTTTGAATACGCAATTTCATTATGCTGTAGATTTGTGTTAAAGATTTTTTTGACGCGTAAATTTGCAGAATCCTCATTGAAGGAGCAAATTTTCAGCCTTATTTAACGTTTGTTTAACCCGTACCCGAAAGCATCGGGAGAAATCCTTATCTTTGCAAATTGTCTGACAAAACAAACTATGCGTTATTTATGATCAAAATTACATTTCCGGATCATTCCGTAAGGGAATATCCTGAAGGGGTTACGGGACTGGAGATTGCCCGCAGCATACATCCCGGGCTGGCCAAAA
>JAADHC010000048.1:21789-87456 GCA_013152085.1 Chlorobiota bacterium | reverse complement strand
AAAAAACGCAGGCTGGCGCCATGCCACAATCCGCCCAATACCATAGTTACCAGTATGTTTACCCATGATCGCACCGTTCCTTTCCGATTTCCGCCAAGTGGAATATAAAGGTAATCACGTAACCAGGATGAGAGCGAAATATGCCACCGCCGCCAGAAATCAGTGAGGCTGGATGCCTTGTAAGGAGCATTGAAATTGGCCGGTATCCGGAAACCGAAAAGCAGGGCAACCCCGATAGCGATATCGGTATATCCTGAAAAATCACAGAAGATCTGTAATCCGTATCCGTACCAGGCCATGAGGTTCTCCAGCCCGCTGTACGCTGCCGGCTGGTCGAATACCTTGTCAACAATAAGATAAGCCAACATATCGGCAAAGACTATTTTTTTGATCAGTCCGGACATGATCAGGAAAAGGGCATGCCCGAATTCATCGCGTGAAAGCCTGAATTTTTCCTTTAACTGGGGGATAAACTGTGCTGCCCGCACAATCGGACCGGCAACAAGTTGCGGGAAGAAGGATACATAAAAGGCAAAATCAGTAAACCGGCTCACAGGCTTTACTTTTCCGCGGTATATGTCCAGGGTATAGGAGATGGTCTGAAAGGTGTAGAAAGAAATACCTACGGGCAGGATAATCCTGCTGATATCAAAATGGGTGTGAAACCATTGATTACTCCATCCGGCGAGAAAATTGGTGGCTGCCAGGTGAACCCCGGGAATAGTATTCAGTAATCCGGTAATAAAAAAAGTGTATTTGAAATATGCCAGCAGCCCCAGGTTTATGATGAGACTGATCATCACCCACAGTTGTTTTACAGACCGGTTTGATGTACGGTGGATTTTTATACCTGCAGTATAATCGGTAACAATGGAAATCAGGAGCAGGATGAAGAACAACCCGCCCGATTTGTAATAGAAAAACAAGCTGATGAGGAAAAGATAAATTTGCCGGATGGTCAGGTTGCGGTAAACAAAAGCATACCCCAGCAATACAATAGTCAGGAAAAGCCAGAATGCAAACTGGGTAAAAAGCAACGGGTTGCTTTCGGAATAGAGCCATAATCCTTTTACCGCCTGTTCCATTGGCTTATTCTGCTTTGGTCTCTTCAGCACTGATTACCGGCATGATCTCTTGTTGCAGCGCCCGGATAAGCATTGACGACAACAACACGGAGCCTTCCATGCTGAGATGAACATAGTCGGGCCGGATCAGCGGCGGGTTGTTTTTCATCCACTTCAGGGCCGAACCGCTTCCGCCCATGGCCCGGTAACTGTCCCAGAAAAGGCATCCTTCTTCGAGTGCCACCTTGCGCTGGATATCGCTTAGTTTTTTGGAAAGAGAATCTGATGCTTCCGGTGTCACATTCATATCGGTGTTGCCAACTACCAGAATCATAATACCGGGTTGGATGGCCCTGAGCGTTTTAATCTGGTGGTGAAGGATGCCGGCAAATGCGGATACCTGTTCCTTTCCGCCGGCGACAGAATTCAAACCGAATTGCAGGATGACCATTCTTACATCCAGGCTTATCAGCATTTGTTTCAGCAGGGTCCGGTCGGCCCGCGAGAAGTATGCCATTAGCCTGCCCCGCAGGGGTATATTGTCTACAACAATACCGGCAGATTTTTCCAATGACACCCCTTCGACAACTACCGGCCGGGTTACTTCAAAAGTGCAGGAAACCCCTGATGATATTCCGGTAAGAACACCGGAAAATTCCTGTAGCGAGTCCGAGACATTTTCCTTCCGGGTAATTTCCATGTTATCAAACTGTATCCGGAGATCCATTGGCCCTTCCTGACCACGGAACCATATCCTGATTTTGTCCGGAGTTTTTACGCTCCGGGAAGCAAACGGCTGGAAGGTTGCTTTGAAAGAAGCCCGGACCGGCGTTGTTTGTCCATCATTTTTTAGAGGAGACAGGTAAACGTGTTCCAGGAGTATCCCGGTTTCGGGAAAAGTTCTTTCTGCCGCGGGTTTCCGGTCACATGCTTCCAGATGCCACGCACGGTCTGCCTCAATGCGCAATGTTGCGGTAACCGGAACCGTCATCACCGGCAGAAAAAGGCCGGGCCCACCACCTCCGAACCAGTGCTGCAGGGAATCCCTGACGGGACCGGTGATCCGGTCTCCCTCGATCTGGGAATCGCCATAATAAAGAATATGAGAGGAATGTCCGTTTTTCCTCAGGTTTTGATAGTACCTGATCAGTGCCTCCCATTTTTTCCCGGTTGCTCCGGTATATTCTAAAGGTGGAATTGCGCTTAGCAGTGAATCTGTAAATGCCTGTTGGTGATAAATGACCGGTTTAAGCATAGGAATGATATTCCCGGTATCCTGTACCGGGGGAGCATTGGGTAGCAATTTGTGCAGAGGTGTCTGTGAATATCGTTCAAGAGCTGTTCGAATCGGATTCCTGAATGAAAGTCCCGCAAAGCCTGGCAGTCCCGAAGGGAGTAATCCATAACCGGCCACCAGGAAAAGCAGGAGCAAAAATAAAAACAGGAATATACGAATCGGTTTCATACATTTAAAAATTTATGTTCGTTTCATATTTTCCTTTGTTGCAACCGGCGGTCACCCTCTTACGGGTGACTGAAAGGCATGGTGAGGTTAAAGATACAAAAACCGTGGAAGTCATTCATTGCACAGCCTGTCAGACACATAGCCTGAATTTGGCATGAAGATTATATGTTAAGTATTAATAAACAGGGCTTTGACAAGGTAAAACTTAGTGATACCCTGGTGCCATGGTATCTTTGCAGTGAATAAATAAAACAAAGATATAAGAGATACTTTTGGTAAAAGAATTCACAAAAAAATAGGACATCAACCTTTGTATATCAAAATGCTATTATGTCAGACTCGGGAAAATGGTTATGTTTTTCTGGGAATTTTCAATTGTTGTCCGGGGTGAATTTTATCATAGCGTGAAAGATTATTTACCCGAAGAATGTCTTCCTCCGAGACATCCGGAAACTTCTTAGCAATCTTCCAGATACTATCCCCTGAACGAACCCTGTAATATTCATAATTGCCATTGTAAGAGCGATCCGGGGCTGTATTTTGTGCGGTTTGCGAAGATATGGGCATGGCTTTTCCGATCATCCGCTGTTTTTCGGCAAAGGTCATGGCATTGATCTTACGGTATTGCTTAGCTTTCGAGGGAGGAACGTAAACAACCAGTTTCTGTCCCACCCGGATCAGGTTGTGGCGGATATTATTCCAGTAACGCAGGCTGGACAACCCCACATGGTACCATTCGGCGATAAAACCCAGATTATCACCAGGTTTAACAGTGTAGTACAACTTTGCTTTCCCTTTTGGCGGTTGAGGTTTATAATGTGTCCACGAAGGGGCAAGGGTCTTTTTTGAAGGATTAAAAAATATCGAATCTTTGTAAGAAAAAATGGAATCCTGGTGGTCGATGAACTGTCCGGAGTAGGAAACCGGGAGCGTTAGTGCAAACGGTTTCATGTTGCCCGGGATGATATCTGCCCTGTACTGGGGATTCATGTCACGTATAACCTGGATAGGAATATGTAAAATATCTGAAACCTGCCGGAAATGCAGGTTACGGTTTACCATCAGGGTGTCGCGTGCCAGGGGTATTTCAACAGGTACCGGCCTCAGACCATGGTCCTGGAAATAATTCATGGTGTAGGTAGCTGCCACATATGCGGGCACATATCCACGGGTTTCACGTGGCAGACGGTAATATATCTTCCAGTAATTACGTACCCCTCCCGAGCGGCGTATGGCTTTGTTAACATTTCCGGGCCCGCAATTGTAAGCTGCGATCACGAGAATCCAGTCATGATAGATATTATAAAGATCTTTCAGGTAATGGGCGGCGGCATAGGTTGAACGCACCGGATCGCGACGTTCATCAACCAGCGAATTGATGGTAAGCCCGTACACCTTGCCTGTCCCATACATAAACTGCCACAACCCTACAGCTCCTGCACGCGATACTGCCCTTGGATTCAGCGCCGACTCAATAACAGCCATATACTTTAATTCCACGGGGAGACCTTCACGATCAAATATATCTTCAATCATCGGGAAATAATAATCGCTAAGCCCGAGCATTACCTCCATGCGGTCACGTTTTTTCTGTGTATAAACGTTGATGTAATTTCTGACAATACGGTTGAAGGGGAGATTGACAACGGACGGGACACGGCTTAACCTGTCAATGTAAACACTGTCCGGAAAAGCAGGGCGGATGCTGTCACTTTCGTACTCCAGTAAAACCAGGGAGGTGTCTTTGGATAACGCCTGATTGACATACCATAGGTTTAACAGGCTGTCCAGGTTATCCATAAAGTTAACCGCCGGCATCCCAAGGTTTGATACCAGGGTATCACTTTTTTCCGGTTCGTCAGACCAAACATAACTTGTTGATATGAAACACAGGGTCAGGAAAAATAAGGTAATTTTTTTCATCTTCATCATTTAAAATTGAAAGATACATGTCACGCCCAGCACCCCCTGTCCGTAAACAGGCCGGGCTACCGGAAGAAACTGAAACCCCAGGTCCTCTGAAATATCATAATCAAACAACTGTGCATCTACCACGGCATCGAGGATGGTTATCATATACCAGCCTGCCGTTCCAATAACTGACAGATCACGATAACGACGATAATAATCCAATCCGTTTTTCAGTTGATTCTTAAACCAGTCGCGATTGGCATCCGTATAGGTTTGTGACTCGGGATATAACACATGGTCAAAAGATGCCGGGTCAAGCCCCGGGCCTACCAGGGTAAGATATGATGCGGTTTCGGGATCCACATCCGTGAAATCCAGGTAAGCATTTTTATAGGTTTCGTAATGCGATATATTGAACCAGATAAAATATCCGACGGTAACAAACCCGGCGTAAACGACCGGCACTTTCCAGTAATTTTTTGTGTAAATCTGTCCCAGCCCGGGGAAAGTGGCTGCGTACAGGGCAGCCTTTCGCGGTGAGGGCAACCATGTGCTGTCTTTAGCTGAGGTGCCGGTATGACTTTTCTGTGCGATAACCCCACCCGAGGTGGCAGCCGCAAAAGAGATGATAATGGAAGTTATATATTTAAAAAATACAGATTTCAAAACCTTATCGTCCTGCTAAATTCGTACAACACAGGAACAAAGATAAGGATTTTTATCGGTTCAGGTTATCGAGGACGCTGATAATCCGCTCCAGCTCTTCTGTGCTGTTAAAAGGGATCACAATTTTACCTTTCCCTTTTTCATTCATCCGGAACGAAACATCCGTTTTAAAATAGCCGGAAAGATGTTCGCTGAGTTGTGCGTATTCCTGCGTAAGTTGTTGTTGTTTAGTCTTTTTCTCCGGATCTTTCAGTTGTTGCTTCTGCAGGCTTCTGACCTCTTCTTCCACCTGGCGGACAGAAAGCTCCTCATTGATGATCTTGTAATACGTATCGATCTGTTTTTTCGCATCGTCAATACCGATCAGGGTACGGGCATGGCCCATGGATATTTTCCCTTCGCGGATACCCAGTTGAATCTCGGCAGGCAGTTTCAGAAGTCGCAGGTAATTGGCTACCGTGGATCGTTTTTTTCCCACCCGGTCGCTGAGGGATTCCTGTGTCAGCCGGCACTCTTCAATCAACCGGCGGTATGAGATGGCAATCTCGATGGCATCCAGGTCTTCACGCTGAATGTTTTCGACCAGGGCTAGTTCCAGCATAGCCTGGTCGTCTGCCGTCCTGACATAGGCAGGTATGGTTTTCAGTCCGGCCAGCGTGGCGGCACGCAAACGTCGTTCACCGGTAATTAACTGATAATTTCCGTTCTCCATCTTCCTGATCGAAATCGGTTGGATAATACCGAGTTCACGGATCGAAGATGCCAGTTCTTTCAGACCTTCTTCGTCAAATTTAGACCGGGGCTGAAAAGGATTTACCTCTATTTTATCGATATTTACCTCATTAATACGCTCCAGATTCTCCAGTTTATCCCTGTCCACATCTTCGATCAAGGCACCCAATCCTCTTCCCAATGCATTTTTTCGTGCCATAAATATTGTTTTTAAGTTCTACCGAATAATTTTTTCCGCGTTTTTCACACGTGTTTTTTCATTTTTTTGTAGCAGTTCACGGGCCAGGTTCAGATAATTCATGGCCCCTTTCGAACCGGCATCATACAGGATTGCCGGCTTACCAAAGCTGGGTGCTTCGCTCAGTTTGATGTTTCGTTGTATAATGGTGTCAAAAACCATTTGCTGAAAATGTTTCCTTACCTCTTCGACGACCTGGTTTGAAAGTCTGAGGCGGGAGTCATACATGGTTAGCAGGAATCCTTCGATTTGCAGTGCGGTATTCAACCGGCTTTGGATGATCTTGATGGTGTTGAGTAATTTGCCAAGCCCTTCGAGTGCAAAATATTCACACTGCACGGGGATGATCACCGAATCGGAGGCCGTGAGGGCGTTTACCGTAAGCAAACCCAGCGATGGAGAACAATCGATCAGTACAAAATCATAATTGTCGCTTACCTTTTCTGCCACCTCCTTGATCACCATTTCGCGGTTGGGAAGATTCAACATTTCGATTTCGGCACCAACCAGGTCAATCGTACTCGGCAACACATCCAGCCCTTCAATTTCGGTATTGAGCAGGATATCCTTCGGGTGCGTGCCCTCGATAAGGCAGTCGTAAATGGTGGTTTTGATGTTTTTCAGATCAAACCCCAGTCCCGAAGTGGCATTTGCCTGTGGATCCGCATCCATGATCAGTACTTTGTGATCTAATGCAGCCAGGCTGGCTGCCAGGTTGATGGCTGATGTGGTTTTTCCTACGCCACCTTTCTGATTGGCCAATGAAATGATTTTTCCCATATGTTCTCGCTGATATTGTTTGGCTTTTGATTAACGGTCAAATTTACTACTTTAGCCACTTGTAAACAGGTTGCCTTTGATTGGAATTGTAAACATTTTGGGTGCAGTTTTTAACATATTATCAACATTTACGGCATGGAACAATAAAAGAGCGCACCTCTGAACTGCCTTATTCTACCTGACTTCCAGATAGTAGGGTCCCTTCATCTCTCAAAAACAGGATTTAATGCATATCCAGACAAACAACATACCGTGGGAAGTTATTGTTAACCCGAATGCTGGCAAACAAAAAGGCCGGAAGGACTGGGAAAAGATCTCTGCCCTGCTCAGGGAAAATGAGATATTTTTTCAATCCGTATTTACCGAAGGTCCCGGACATGCCATTGAACTGACCTGTGAGGCCATCGGCCGGGGATCCCGTCATTTTATTGTCGTTGGCGGGGATGGTACTATGAATGAAGTTGTAAACGGTATCTTCGGGAAACACCATATTCCCACACAGGATTTTGTTCTGGGGATGATCAGTGTGGGAACAGGCAATGACTGGGGCAGGATGTTTTGTGTCCCTTCCGAATATGCCGATGCGGTAAAAACCATCCGGCAGGGAAAGACTTTCTATCAGGATGCAGGACTTGTCAGGTACTATCAGGATACGCAGGAAAAGTCACGGTATTTTCTCAATATCGCCGGTATGGGATTCGATGCCGTGGTAGTGCGGAAATGTAACCGCCAGAAGCAGAACGGGAAGAGTGGCGTCATGTTATATTTCAAGAATCTTCTTACTTCATTGGCTTCATACAGCCATACCCATACCAGGATTCGCATTGATGATGCTGTTTTGATAGATGATGTTTTTACCATTTCCATCGGTATTGGCAAATTTACGGGTGGCGGAATGATGCAAACCCCGCATGCCCTGGCGGATGACGGATTTTTCGATCTTACCGTAGTGCGCCGGATGAAGAAAATGGAAATCGTGAGAAGTCTGAAAAAACTCTACGACGGAACCATTCTGGAACACCCGAAAGTGAGCGGGTTCCGTGGTAAGAAAATTCATATTGACAGTGAACCTCCCATACATCTTGAAGTTGACGGGGAATCATTGGGCCATTCACCCATTGAAATAGAAATCCTGCACCGCAGAATTCAGGTGATTACAGGGAAGAAATTTGTTTCCGCACCGGTTACGGCAAAGGTACCGGCCGGATTTCAAACATCTTAGGCCATTTTTTACCCGTCAGAAAGAGACGGTCGTGATCCGGATCCCATGCAATCCCGTTCAGAACATCGGTTTCGGAACCGTAGTCTTTGTTTGGCAGCAGCCCTTTCAGGTTAATCCTGGCAACAACCCGGCCCGTAGCAGGATCGATACGAACAATATCATCGGTCATATATACATTGGCCCATATCTCACCATGAATATATTCCAGTTCGTTAAGCTGTGAAACCGGCCCGTTATTGTCATATACCTCGATACGGTGGGTTACGCTGAAATATGCCGGATCAAGGTAATAGATGTAATGAGAACCATCACTCATGATCAATTGCTTTCCGTCGGTTGTAAGGCCCCATCCCTGGGTGGAATATTTCAGTTTGTTTTTAACTTCGAAAGTATTTTTGTCATACACAAAACCAATCCTTGATGTCCAGGTGATCTGGTAGATCTCATCACCCAGCAGCGTACAACCTTCCCCGAAAAGATCAGGCGGAAGGCTCAGGGTGGCCAGGATCTTTCCCGTTTCCGGAACCCATTTTCGTAAGGTGGATTCGCCCCGCAGACCTGTGCTCTCATACATAATACCATTTTCGTATACCAGTCCCTGTGTGTAGGCAGAGGGATCATGCGGATATACCCTGACAACCCGATAGGTGAATGGTTCGGGAGCTTTTTCGGGCAGAACTACAATATGAACGGATTTGGTACCGGTAAGTTGTCTGTTATGAAACAGTTCGGCACGCAGCGTGTGTGTTCCCATGCCAACAAAGGCTACTTTGAAGGTCCCCTTTAAAGATTTTCCTGCTGTTGAAGCAATGAGCCTGTCATCCAGTTTTAGCCGTAATGAATCGGAAACAACGGCCGTATCCCTGACGGAAAGGTTGTAAGCCACTTCCTTTCCATAAAAAACTTTCTGTCGGTTTTCGGGTGAAAAGATATCGATCCGTACACGTTTTTTAAGCGTTTTGTCTCCTGCAACATGCTGCTTTCCTGTCCCTGTGGGGGTCCCGTGTTTGCAACAGGCCAGCAGGGGAAGAAAGATCAGGATCACCAGCAACCGAAGTAACTGGTCTTTTCGTTGAGCCCGTAACAGGTGCTTGTACTTTCGGATTTCAGGATATTTTACCAGCATCCTCTTGGCTTTTATTGTTTGGATTTCCGGCGTCGGAACAGTCTGAACCGAAGGTCCTTTTTAACTTTTTCTTCACGCATCTTTATCTCATCTCCAATGATGATTTCCCATACTTTCGACCATCCCGGGAAACCCCCGAGATTTTTGTCGTCAATATAAATATCCGCATCGATTTTACGGCCCACGGTTTCGTTCCACTCCTCTTCGGGATAGTTTTTGTTAACCGCGTAAAATTCCATGCCGTTTTCCCGGCAGAAATTTACGGCCTCATCCAGTTCCGTACCGGTACGGAATGTCCACAGGATCAGATTGCACCCCCGCTCCTGAAGGGACTTAAGCGTTTCGAATGCAAAAAGCTTTATTTCACCGATCTCCGGATATTTATGCTCTACGATGGTTCCGTCAAAATCAACCGCTATACGAAGATTAAGGTCTCTCATTTCGCCGTGACATTTTTATCAAAAGTAAACTAAAAACTTTATTTGTACAAAGTAAAGAGGTGCCTGAGGGTTTCCGGTGCACAATTTTATTACTGGCAGGCTGCAGCAATATTTTATATCAAATAGAAATATATATTATAATATATAATAAAATATATATAATTATTTATTGAATTACATATAATAATATATATTAAAATACATATTAATATAACACTGTTCCAAAATATAGGGTAAACATTTGAGATTATTGCTTTCTTTAAGAATTTAAACAGACTAGCCTTTTTCCACTGAGGGAAAGATCAATTTTTATTTTACTTTTGAGGTTGAAAAGATTGATGATGAGGAAGCATATCCCGAATACGTTAACGATTCTAAACCTGGCTTTTGGATTTACCGCCATTCTTTATCTCGTTACAGGGCATGTCAACATAGCGGTTTTCCTGGTACTGATCGCTGCCGTATTTGATTTTCTCGACGGTTTTGCCGCAAGAATGCTTAAAGCTTATTCCGAATTAGGGAAACAGCTTGATTCGCTATCGGATATGGTAAGTTTCGGTGTTGTTCCTTCTTTAATCCTTTTTCATGAGATCATGCTGGCTACCGGGGGTCGTTTCCCGGCGTCATTTCCGGGAATTATTTTTCTGTTTACCCCTGTCCTGGTAGTTGCGGGTGCCGGTTTGCGGCTTGCCCGTTTTAATACCGGGGCATCCGGTTCCCGGATCTTTGAAGGATTACCTACGCCGGCTATGGCATTGTTTATGATTTCGCTTCCGCTGGTACGTGAAACGGGCTACTTTCACGGGTATGTCAGCTGGTTGCAGCATCCTTCCGTTCTTGCCGTTCTTGCCTTGTTATTTGGCTGGCTGATGATCAGCCGTCTGCCGATGTTCTCACTGAAATTCAAAAATTACCACTTCAGGGAAAATGTATTGACGTACATTTTTCTCGCTGTTTCGTTGGCCTTATTGATCTTATTTTCTTTCCGCGCCCTGTTCCTTATTGTTATTTTATATATTTTTATGGCACTGGGAGCAGCCATCGTTTCCGGAAAAACATCGTAAACCGTTCGTTATGAAATTTATTGCCGAAATTAATGTCATGCCGTTAAAAGCCTTACTTGATCCTCAGGGAAAAGCGGTTACGCAGAGTATGAAAAAAATCGGTTTTTCCGAGGTTAACAGTGTCCGGATCGGCAAGCACATTACTATGGAACTTGAGGCAGCCGATAAGGAGAAAGCAAGAGAAAGGGTTAATGAGGCTTGCCATAAAATTCTCACCAACCCTATCATTGAAGGTTATGAATATACGATCCGTGAAGCCTGATCCGTCAGCTTAAGCCTGACCGGAGCCATTTTACTTCCTGATTCCCGGTCTTTCAAAGCTTGAAGGTTACCGTTTTTTTCCCTGCTTTACGTGATTCAAACAATATTGTAACAGTTCCTTTGCCTTCTACCAGGAATTGATAATCCGTTTTTCCGAATCCGGGAACCTGTACAAACTGCACTTCTGGTTTATATTTTTTGTAGTTTGTCTGACCTGTATATTCATTTACCAGCTTCCCTCCGGCTACTACTTTAACCTGCGTTCCCAACACTTTCAGCATATCCATGGGATAAGCTTTCTTTTTAACGCTATGATAAGTCATGGAAGGCATAGCCTTGCTGTTTGTAAGCCTGATCCTGATTTGGTAAAGGTTTTTTCCGGTTTTCTTTTTGCCTGTAACTTCCATTTTTATTTCAGGCGTTTGTTCTGCGGAAAAGATAACAGCCGATGCATTACGGTGAACAAGATCTTCCAGCATGAAAGGATGAGGCAGGCGTGAACTCATTTTTACCCAACCGCCGATTTCTATGTCGCCATATACCGGATGATGGAAAGGCGTCCACGGTTTATAAAGTTCTCCCATGGCCAGATGGTCATTGAATTTGAGCCGTTCACGTGACCGTTCGTTACTGCTTCCGCCAAATATTTCATCATCGCCACCGGAAGTTTTGCCCGGTTTACTATAAGTTTCATCTGCCGTTCTGAAGAGTTCACCGACAAGGGAATAAGCGCCCACAATATTATCGGTAAAGTCAGTAAAATCCCCATAGGTGGAATAGAGGTCTTTCCAGCTGATAAGGTACCGGTATCCGGGGACGATCTTTTCGCCATTTTTTCCAAGGTAGTCATATACGCTGATATCAGAAGTATTAAGTTTTCCTTCGGCCTTTGTACTGGGGCCCCGGAGAATCATACCTCCATTATTATGGAAAGCCCATACCATGATGATATTGGGCCGGTCGAGGATAAATTTTGCAATGGCTTTGATGCCAAGTCCGGAAAAAGGATAATCCCCGGCACCACTCTGCACATAGGGAGGAGCCCAGTTATAACCCCAGTTTCGGTTCGGATCGACATAACCTTCTGCATCCTCGTTAATCCGGCCGTCACCGTCATTATCTATGCCTTCCTGTCCGAGTATGGTCCATTCACCTTTTTCACCCGGTTTTACGCGGATCATCAGGCGTGCGTCTTCCGGATCGGTCTTATATTTTCCGTTCGGATCCCGTTTTCGCATGATACAGATATTTCCGTCGCCATCCAGGTCGTCCGGGAAGTCTTCATTTACCAGCCCATCATGGTCATCATCTTTGGGACGCCGCAAACCCCGGTTGGTACTTGGCGTATTGGCATCGTGGAAGAAATGATATCGCCCGTCAACATTAACCGTAGGAATGACATAATAGGCGTTTTTATCAACCAGCTTCGTGATTTTATCATTTTTTCCGTAATTGGTCAGTAAATAATTCACAAAGTAGAGGCAAACCTCGGAAGCCTGAATTTCATTGCCGTGAATATTACCATCAACATAAACGCCGGGTTTATCAGATTCTTTACCGGTTTTGGGATTATTGATGGTTATGGCCCAGATTTGCCGGTTTTCTTCGCTATGGCCCACCAGGTTGAGGTGGGTGAGGGAAGGATAGGCTTTGTTCAGGGCCTTCAGGGCTGCGACTACCTGTTCGTAAGGATAGTAATGGTCAAAACGCAGGGGAACAGTCACTTTGCTGTCCTGTGCCATACCTGTGGATACAACAACAAAAAACAACAAAAAAGCTGTTAAAATATAATATCGTTTCATGATTATCCTCCTATTTTTATTTGTTTCCGGTCACTTCCGGCACTGGGTGACGTCAATGAAATATTCAGGGTTCCTGGTTTTTCCGACTGAATAAGCCAGCTGAGTTTAACCGCTTTCAGACCGGCGACAGTTTGTACAGGTGTCCTCTTTCTCCCTTCCAGAAAAGTCAGGTTATTTCCGTCAATCGTTACCACGACCGGTCCGGGGTGTTTATCACGTTTACCCATGGCTGTGGGATAAGGAAGATAACCTTTGTTTTCTACCCACAACTCCAGGGCATAAACGCCACCCCCTTTTGGTGTAACTTTAGTATCAAGGAGGCTTAAAGAGGGTAATTTGTCTGCCAGCGTAAAAATCCAGGGGACCTGGATTTTTAACAGGGAATCTACCATCCCGGGAGGAGGCGTGTTATCCGCATAAGGGACTGCCCCGCCGATTTCCACCTCGCCGAGGGTGGGATGTTTGAAAGGTTTCCAGGGCAGATACCCATTCCCGTTCAGATTGCTGTCACTGAATGCTATCAGGGCTTTTGTTTTGGGATCAGCTTCTCCTTCTTCTTTCTCTTTTTTCGGCATCTGTTTCATCATCGAGGCCATCTGTTTCGGAGAGACCTGGCCCGATTTTATCATGTTGATGACATTAGCTGCCTTAAATTGTGCGGGTGCTCCGTTCTCTTTCAGAAAGGCGGCTATTTTTTCTTCATCCAGGGCAAGAAAATCCTCCTTGCTCATCTTTTCAAGTTGGTCAATGGTTAACCCGCCGGATTCTTTCTTTTCCTTTTTGGGTTTGGGCAATGTCCAGAAATCCATGGAAAATGAAGGCAGGCCGAGGTGATAATAAGCCCATAATTCCACCGATCCGTCTTTGGCTGCTGCCGGATCCAGTCGCTCGGCTTCCATGCCTTTGTCTTTCAGGTACTTTTTATATTGTTCCGAAAGTTCCTTATAAAATTTCAGGTCTTCGTCCAGTGGATTAACTACTGCACCAAGGCCCAGAAAACTGGCAATAACACTTTCATCGATCTCAAATCCCGGAGGGGCCATAGGCTGAACCATTTTAATAAGTTCTTTCATCGAATAGGTTTTGTCCGGATCCGCACCAATCATTCCGGCCATATTTTCGGGTACTTTGATTTTGTTCATATCTACCGATCCTTTACGTCCTTTTTTAGGGGGTACCAGGCAGAAGTCAGATGAGCCGTAAACCATGGACATGGCAATTTCGGGATGCCCGGCTGCAAACTTCAGCAGGGCAAAGGATTCGGGTGCCGACCCGGGCCATCTCCCTCCGGAAGCTGTAAAAGGTTTGAATAAATGCGGGAAGTTTATGCCTACATTCGTGCCTCCCGGGCCGTCTTCATTGTATTTTCCGTCACCATCATCATCAATCCCTTCGGTGTATAATTTGTAAACCCCTTTTTCACCTTTGGAGGGATTGGCCTTGCGCATGATCCTGGGGTCGTCCTTTATGGCAATCCATTGCCCCTCAGGGTCTTTTACGCGCATCATGGTAATGATTCCGTTACCGTCCAGGTCATTGCAGCCATCCTCATCGGTAAGGTCGTCCATGTCGTCGTTGTGCGGTTGTGCATTTCTTTGATCACGGTATTTTGGGGTACCGGTAAAAAACGCCTCCGCATCAGGATTCAGTGCGGGAATAATATACCAGGTCAGGTGTTCATACCGGGCCGGATCCTTCAGTACGCTTCCGGCAAGATAAAGTGCAGCGGAGGTAGCAATCGGAACATCCCCTTCGGGATTTCCGACAACAAGCAGAGCCGGTAAAGTACGGGTTTGTCTTCCTGTTTCCTTCCCGATTTCCAGCAGGATCACCGGGTTTTTACCCGGAGTGGTGGCCAGGGTAACTACCCGTGTAACATCAGGATTTTTCTTTGCCAGATCATTGATTATCCGGACTGTTTCGGCAGGTGTGTAATACCCGCCGGGTTGGGCATGAAGATACAGCGAGACGATAAGGAAAAGAAAAACCCCGCTGACGACCTTCGGTACGCCTAAGGTTAAAATACGCATAAATGGTTGTTTTAAAATTCAATGATATGAAATAAAAAAAGAATGTCATTCAAAGATAATTCTATATGACGTTCTTTTCTTGCTGATGTTGCAATTTATTCATCATTTATTTTTGTGTTTCGCTCAAATGAGTGTAAGGCCAGTTGGACGGATATATAAGCTATGAGTATCAAAACCGGCCAGGTCAGATATAAAAATAATTCTCCCAGATACATAAGATTAATTTTTTATTAATAAATATGAGATTCTTCTTTCATCTCTTCTTCGGTAATTTTCTTTTTATTGATGGCTTTCCAGGCAACCCAGATATACCATACTACAAAGGGAACCATGAAAGAGACAAAAAACATGGTTTTCAGTGTATACTTACTGCTGGAAGCATTTTCAATAGTAAGAGAGGAGGAAAGGTCATATGAAGATGGATAGAAAGACGTACGGTTAAACCCGACAAGGATAAACAGGGCAAAAACCGTCAGAACAGTTCCGGCCCCGGTCCACCAGATCCCTTTGTCCGAATTCCTGAATAACGAAATGAACAATCCCCACAAAACACTGATAACGCCTAAAAGGAAGAATAAGGTATTCAGGGGCATTTGAAACAGGTTATGGAGGTACTTGTTTTTCTCCATAAATACTTTACCGGTATCATCATAGGCGTAACCAGTCGCAAAAAGCAGCCATACAACAAACGTGAGGAAAAATACAAGGAAAATAACCGTATTGAGTACCAGTTTTTTCCGTACTTTTTCCAGAAGATCCTGATGATCAATGGAATTGAGAAGATATAGCAGTCCGAGTACGCGTGCCAGGAACAATATTGCCAGGCCCAGAATGACATTCATGGGGTTTGTAACCGCTTCCAGCCCTTTCCAGGGCGACTGCCAGATTACGTGGTTCATTTCATCCAGTGAAAAGACGGATCCTGTAAAAAAGGTAGCTACAGCAATTCCCAACAGCAGCGGTCCTAATAATCCGTTGATAAACAGGAATACTTCGTAGGTTTTTGCTCCCAGAAAATTTCCGGGTTTACTACGGAATTCATAAGACACGGCCTGAATGATAAAACTGAACAAAATGGCAACCCATACCCAGTATGCCCCGCCAAACGATGTTGCGTAAAAAAGCGGAAAGGAGGCAAAGAATGCTCCGCCAAAAGTTACCAGCGTGGTAAAAGTGAATTCCCATTTTCTGCCGAAGGCATTAACAATCATGGTTTTTTCCACATCATTTTTGCCGAGTGAAAGGATGAAGGTTTGTCCCCCCTGTACAAAAAGCAGGAAAACCAACAAACTACCGAGAAGTGAAATGATGATCCACCAGTAATGTTGAAGAAACAAATATGATATTGCAGCAGTCATGATTATTGCCCTCCATCTTTAGGTCCAAGATTAATTTGCTTGAATATGATTTTCAGTTCGGCGATAAGAAGTGCGGTAAAGACAATGGTAAAGAGCCAGAAGGTTACCTGCACAGTGGCAGAGGTGAGATTGGTAACGGCAGCCATGGTTGGCAGGATATCCTGGATGATCCAGGGCTGGCGGCCCATTTCGGCGAGTACCCATCCTGCTTCATGTGCAAAATATGCCAACGGAATACTCCAGACCAAAACATATAAAAACCATCGTCGTTGTGTAATTTTATTATTAATGCTCCAGATGAGCGAGAAGAACATTAACAGGACAAAGAAGAATCCAAGACCCACCATAGTATGGAACGAATAAAAGGAGATGGCAACATTGGGAATGATTTTTGCCGGTTCGTGAGCTTTAAAATATCCGTAACCGAAATATTTAAAATAGGTATTCACCCACTCCGGATTTTCAAACTGAGCCCTCAATTCTGCATATTTTTCCGGATCGTTGTCTTTGGCTTTCTTAAGGTCTCGTAATGCATTGATGGCTACCAGGCCACGGTCGGCTTTTTCTTCAAAAGACAAAATTCCACGGCGTGTATTTCCATAGATAAGATCGTTGATTCCGGGTACAAAACCCTCAGGGGAAAGGTGTACTATATAGGAAAGGGCACTGGGGATTTCCAGCTTGAAAATAAAATCCCGCTGCCGGATTTCCGATTCTTTATTTTCTCCTTTCAAGGCACCTGCAGCTACCAGACCCGCATGGGTTTTTCCATCGTAGAGTGCTTCCATAGCGGCAAATTTCATAGGTTGTTCTTTGGCTATTTCACGTGCCGAATTATCTCCGGTACCGATCGTATTCAGGATGCCGATAAGTCCAAAGACGGAAGCGACTACAATGCTGCGTTTGGCAAACACTATATGCCGGTTGCGCAGCAGGTACCAGGCGCTGATACCGACAACAACAATTGCAGCCAGGATATAAGCAGCGGAAATGGTATGCAGGAATTTGTTTACGGCACTCATCGAAAACAAAACCTCCCAGAAACTGGACATCTCGTTACGGGCTGTATCCGGATTAAAATGCATCCCGACAGGATTCTGCATCCAGGCATTGGCCACGAGTATCCACAGGGCTGACAGGTTAGCCCCTATGGCTGTGAGCCATGTTGAAGCCAGGTGGAATTTTCTGCTTACTTTATTCCAACCGAAAAACATGATGGCGATAAAAGTTGATTCCATAAAAAAAGCCATGATCCCTTCAATTGCCAGCGGGGCACCAAAAATGTCGCCTACAAACCAGGAATATTTTGACCAGTTGGTACCGAATTCAAATTCCAGTATAATTCCCGTTGCAACCCCGATGGCAAAGTTGATTCCGAAAATGGTCATCCAGAACTTCGTTATTTTTTTCCATTCGGGATCTCCGGTACGTACATAGATCGACTCCATGATCGCGACAATAAACGAAAGCCCAAGGGTTAGTGGAACAAACAACCAGTGGTACATGGCCGTCAGGGCAAACTGGCCCCTCGACCAGTCTACAAGAGACATGTCGATGTTTTGCAACATAGTGTTTTATTTAGGTTAATAAAGCTATTTTGGGTTGGTTAATTCATCAATAACATATTCGGAGCGGGCGGCATCATTGTCAAAATTTTTCTTTAACACATCAGGGAAAAAGAAAAGTCTCAGAATAACAAATAAAATGAACAGCTTGATAAGGATAATAACCCAAAGGCTTTTCCCTACGGTCATATTGCAGAAACCGTCATAGTAAAACAAAAAAACTTTCCTGATCCAGGACATGAAAACAGTATGTTATCTTGTTTTTCAAATATATTAAAAAATCAAATAATGTAACTTATTAAATATTTTTCTCTTTTAAAATTAAACCCTATACAAAGAGAAAAAAATAACCGCGACTTGATAATTTTTCAGAAATAAAGTTATACAACTGAAACACAGGATTGTTTTAATTTTGTTCTAAAATTAAAATAAATAGGATTCTGTGTCAGTAAAAGAGGTGTAAGAATCCTTTTCGCAGAACACCCAAATCGTCTGAGAGGATATAATAATAAACCCCGGGGGCGGCCTTTTTGCCCGAGGTGGTTTTGCCATCCCACGCCAGCGTTGTCCCCGTAATGGTGGTCAGGCGTACACCACTCCGGGTAAAAATAGTGAGTGAATAGACTTTGATCCCATCTGTTCGGACGACAAAAAAGTCATTTAATCCATCTTCGTTTGGTGTAAAAACATTGGGAACGAATAGCTCGTCCCTGACAGTGATACGTAATGAAAATGTATCGGAATCAGTAAGATCAGACACGATAAGAGTGACTAAATATACTCCGGCCTTTGAGTAAAGATGTGTTGCAACGGGAAGCACACCGGTTTCTCCGTCTCCAAAGTTCCACTGAAAGGAATAGGTCAGGGTATCCGCTTCCGTATAGTTACTTTGGAAAATTACTTCGAGAGAATTCACACGGTTGGTATCTGCCGTAAAAAAAGCATCCGGTTGTGCCAGGAGTTGCCATCCACCTGTCCAGGGAAGGATCAGAGCCAGAAGAAAATATTGTTTTATGTGCTTGAGGTTAATCAATTTTTTCCGTAAGTTTTTTGACCAGTTTATATTGGTTAAAAAATTCTTTTGCGAAAACACGAAGAATGGTATAGGCAGGTACGGCAAGAATCATCCCGGTAATTCCGGCAATTCCGGCACCGGCAAGAATCACAACGAAAATCTCTACCGGATGGGCCATTACCGAAGTTCCGTAAATCAAAGGTTGAAATAAAACATCATCGATTATTTTTACGATGGCGAAAACAACAACCATCCAGATCAACCGGGGTAAAAGTGCCTGCCCAAAATCAAGTTGGATATAGTGTGCCGTTGCCAGTATCAATCCTGTAATCCAGCCAATAGCCGGTCCCAGGTAAGGGATCACGTTGAGCAACCCGATGATCAGGGCAATAACCACGGCAAGTTGAAGATCGAGGCCTACCAGCATCAATCCGACCGAAACCAGAATAATCAGAAGTGTGATCTCCAGCATGATCCCTATAAAATACCTGGTAAGAAGCGTTTTACTGGATGCAAGAAAATGACGGACATTGTCTTCATACCTTGTGGGGGACAGAAGCAAAACCCCGTTAACAAAAAGGTGCTTGTCTTTCAGGAAAAAGAAAGTAAAGAAAGATATGGCAAAAAAAGCAATGAATCCTTCACCCAGGAAAGCAGCCAGATTTCCTACGAAATTTGAGACTACATTTAAATCCAGCAAAGAGACAAGTTTCTGAGCCAGGAATTCCTGGAAACTGGAAATGTTTTTAGTAAGGATATGCATATCCTGAAGCCATCTTGAAATAGAATCAAAAGGACCTTGTAATCCTTCAAGTACCGTTTGTACATTAAGGCGGGAAAATTCCTCTGCCTGTCCGATAATCAACGGAACAAAAATGATAAAAAAGGCGGCAAAAACAGCCCATAATGTCAAAAGACCAAAAAGTGCTGCTATGCTTTGCGGGATTCTTACGGAGCGTATTCTTAACCTTGCGATAAAATCTACTACCGGACGTCCGGTGATTGACAGTACAGCAGCCACCAAAATGTAAGCGATGATACTCTTGAAGTACCATAGGACAAAAGCTATGAGAATGAAACCGAGACCGGCCAGAATATATTTCCAGGTGTCTTTCAAGTCTGTTGAACGGGTTTGTGGCTATTGGCACGCCTAAATTAGTATTTTTTACAGGCTTTGGAAATACTTTTTGTAAGAAGATTTCCTGCGAACCTGTAATATTCATTAATATAGCAGGGGTAAAAGCAACCAAACATTCCGTGGAGATGAGAAGAATTATCCTGTGAACATTTACGGTTCTAGCCTTATGCCTTATAATCATGCAAAGAATAATAATAAAATCATCAGAAGAAAAGATCGCCTCACCTGCCTTTGACAGCACCCTGACGGCTACTATAGTCATTCATACAGGAGGCATAACCTGTACCGGTTGTGAAAATATCATCAAGGGAGGTATTCAGACCCTGCCCGGTATTGCAAAGGTTTCCGCCTCGTATAATGATTCTATGATAACGGTTACTTTTGATTCCGTGCAAACATCAGTCTCAGCGATTGATCCCGTGATTATGGCCAAAGGCTATCAGGTTTTAACTCCGTTTTAATCCCTGTCTGACATTTTTCAGTCCTCTTTTTTGGTGAGAATGACAACATGGCATATGTTTTAATAAAAACATGCCACAATGACACTATTTTCTTTTTGGTATGCATATTGAAAGGTGAAGGGAGAAAACAAGAAAAACTTAAGAAAGGAGGATTAAGCTATGTTACCGAAATTAAGAAAAACCGAAACCTGGCCATCATTCGTTGATGAATTTTTCAATCGTGATTTGTGGCCTGCTTTTTTTGACTCAACTTCTCATTTCAGCGTACCTGCAGTCAACATTCTGGAAGACGAAAAGGAATTCAAGGTAGAACTTGTTGCTCCTGGTATTGACAAAAAGGATGTGGACATCAACCTTGAAGATGATATCCTGACGATATCTTCTGAAAAGGAGATGAAGAGTGAGGAAAAGGACGGAAAGTATATGCGCAGGGAGTTTAATTATACCTCATTCAGCCGTTCTTTTGTTGTACCTGAGGAAGTAGATGCTGAAAAAATTTCGGCAGAACATAAAAATGGTATTCTGACCATTCATCTGCCGAAAAAAGAACAGGAAATCAAGAAAACCAGGAAACGTCAGATCAGGATTGTTTGATACAGGTATCCGCGATCAGGAAGCCGTCCCGGCAGGGCGGCTTTTTTATTTTCCCAGGTGCCTAAAAAAGGTTTTACCGAAATCTTTCAAAAGCTTTGTTTTTTCATGGGTTGCATCGTGGGGTGAAAACCTGATTTTCTGCACCTCGTCCGCAAGCTTTAATTTCAGGCTCCTCAACATCCCTGCAATAATTTCAGGTCCTTCACCACTCCATCCGTACGAGCCGAAAACGGCTGCCGGTTTCCCTTTATCCCGCAACGGATTGATAACACTCATCAGCTTATAAAGTGGTAAAAGTGTATTTTGGTTGATCGTCGGCGAGCCAACGATAATTCCATCTGCCTTTATCAGGTTCTCTTCCATTTCTCTTATGGACACATGCTCGAGATCAAGAAACCGCACCTCTGCCTGACCGGCATCCTTAATCCCGTCAGCGATGGATTTTCCCATCTCTGCCGTATAACCATACGCTGAAACATAGGCAATCAGGATTACAGGTCTGGAATGTTCCTGTACCTCGAGGTATTTCCGGGCATAATCCCGTGAAAGTTCAACATATTTTTTCCAGTTCTGACGCAAAATGGGTCCGTGGCCCGGAGCAATGATCCTGATATCCAGTTGATCGATCTTCCCGATGGCTTTGAGCATAAACTTGCTGTAGGGCTTCAGAATGACATCAAAATAATAGGTAAAAGCTTCATCAAAATTGTCTACCAGGTCATCGAACATCCTTTCATCACAATAATGGGCGCCAAAGGAATCGCAGGTAAACAATACCCGGTCTTCTTCAATCCAGGTATACATCGTATCCGGCCAGTGAAGATTGGGGGCTCCGATAAACCTGAGGGTCTTATTTCCCAGGTCGAGCGTGTCACCGTCTTTGACCTTCATTGACCGGAAAGGCATTCCGATAATATCTTCCAGATAGCGAAGTGCATTTCCTGTCCCGACAACAGTAGCCTGTGGAGCGATTTCCAGAAGATATTTCAGGCTTCCCGAATGATCCGGTTCCGTGTGATTGAGAATGATATATTTGATTTCACCGGGGTTGGTAACCTGCCTCACCTTTTCCAGGTATATTTCCCTGAAGTTTTCCTTTGCCGTTTCAATAATGGTTTTCTTGTCTGCATTAACAAAATAGGAATTATACGTAGTACCGTACTTGGTTTCCATGACAACATCAAACGTAACGAGGTTAGGGTCGGGAATACCGATCCAGGTTATGTCATCTGTTACAGGGAGGGTTATTGCTTTTTCCATGATGATTAAATTACCGGTAAAATTAACCATTTTGTTTTTCCGGGATGCCGGGAAAAAGAAAATACTTTGGAACAGGGGACTCAACGAACTGCAAAATGATGCGGAAACCGGATTATATTACGTGAACATCGGGTGGGCATAGGCCTTAACATCATCAGCGTTGATCTCTTTTCCGCAGAGGATGATGAGCCGCTCAACCACATTTCGGAATTCACGTATGTTTCCCGTCCAGTTAAGTTTTTGCAACTCTTTGATGGCACCATCGGTAAATTTCTTTACCGGCATTCCATATTCCCCGCAAATCTGTTCGGAGAAGTGCTTTCCCAGTAGCGGAATATCTTCGATCCGTTCGTTCAGTGACGGAACATGAATAATAATGACACTGATGCGGTGGTACAGATCTTCCCTGAAAGTATTCTTTTTAATCTCTTCGGACAGGTCCTTATTGGTAGCAGCAATGATACGTACGTCAACGGCGATATCCTTGTCACTGCCCACTCGAGAGATTTTGTTTTCCTGAAGCGCACGTAAAACCTTGGACTGGGCGGACAGACTCATATCACCGATTTCATCCAAAAACAGGGTACCACCCTGGGCCTGTTCAAATTTCCCCTTTCGCTGCTTGTAAGCCGAGGTGAACGAACCTTTTTCATGCCCGAACAGTTCGCTTTCGATCAGTTCGGAGGGGATGGCAGCACAGTTCACTTCAACAAAAGGCATGTGGGCACGCTGGCTTTTTTCGTACAGTTGCCGGGCAACAAGTTCTTTTCCGGTACCGTTTGCCCCGGTGATCAAAACCCGTGCATCGGTCGGGGCTACCCTGTCTATCATCTCCCGCACCTTGTTGAGGACCGGTGATTCACCTACCATTTCGTACATCTTTTTAACCTTCCTGCGGAGTACTTTCGTTTCGGTAATCAGGTTCGATTTGTCCAGTGCATTCCGGATGGTTACCAGCAGCCGGTTCATATCGGGAGGTTTTTCAATATAATCAAAGGCTCCTTTTTTAATGGCTTCAACGGCAGTATCAATGGTTCCATGGCCCGATATCATAATAACCGGAGTATCAGGAGTTGTTTCGCACAATTTTTCCAGAACTTCCATACCATCCATTTCAGGCATCTTAATATCACACAATACGGCATCGTAAGTGTTCTCCTTACAAAGTTCCAGTGCCTGTTTGCCATCGCAGGCAAGGTCAACCTGGAACTTTTCGTATTCAAGTACTTCTTTCAGTGTATTGCGTATGCTTTTTTCGTCATCAATTACAAGGATCGTAGCCATAATATTGTTTCCTGTTTTTTCATTGCATTTGTTCCATCCGGTGCAGGACAGCGCCTTCTTTCAGGGCATATGAGGTCTGAATGATTTTGTCGGCGTCCAGCCCGGAGAGGACAAAATTAACAAAAATGGCCGCAACCACGATCATATCGGCGCGGTACCAGACCAATCCGGGCATAGAACGACGTACGGCGTAGGAGGAGGCAATCAGTTTGTCATAAAGTTGCCGGAATACCGTAGCAGGGATGGCATGAACTGTTTTGCCGGGTTCTTCATTAATAGTTCCTGCGGAAACAGCTATGGAATAAAGTGTATCAAAAGTTCCTGAGGCTCCGACCAGCCATTGCGGAGAAGTTTCTCTTATCCTGACGATCAGCGGTTCAAGTTGTTCTCCAAGGTACTCCTCAATATTCTTAATATCAAGGTCTGAAACCGGATCCGAAGGGTGAAACCGGGCAAGAAGACGGGCAATACCCAAAGGAAAACTCTGCTCCCACCATTTTTCTTTTTTGTTGGCAAGAATAAATTCGACACTTCCCCCGCCGATATCCATCACCAGGTAAGGTTCATCAAGAGATATGGCAGCGGAGATTCCCCTGAAAACAAAACCGGCCTCCTCTTTCCCGCTGATAACCTTAACCCGGATACCGGTTTTCTCGAAGATATTTTTAATCAGGTCAGAACCGTTCCGGGCCGAACGCAGCGCGGATGTTCCATATGCCCGGATTTCATCAGGTTTCCACTTTTCCAGAATCTTACGGTAATGTGTCATGGCCTTCACGGCCCGGTTAAATGCATCGGGAGTAATCATCCCCCGGTGGATTCCGCCCGACCCCAACTTGACCGGTTGTTTTTCGTTATACAGGCTCGTGAAATCCTGACGGTGTGTGCGGGCTACAAGCAGATTAAAGGTATTGGTACCCAGGTCAATGATAGCGATGGTCATCAGGAATCAGTAGTGTTTGAAACGGAGCCACTTCCACATTTCCTTATAAGTGGGTTTTTTCCCATACATAAGTATACCGGTACGGTAGATTTTTGCTGCCACCCAGGTGGTTCCGATAAATGTCAAGATAAGCAAGCTTACCGATACGATAAGTTCCCATGCATGAATGCCGAAAGGAATGCGGGCCATCATAACGATCGGAGAGGTGAAAGGAATGAATGAGCACCAGAAAGCAAGCTGACTGTCAGGATTCTGAAAAGCGCCCATTGCAATAAATAGTGCCAGCAGTAATGGAATGGTTATAGGTATCATAAATTGTTGCGTGTCGGTTTCATTGTCAACCGCAGAACCCACGGCAGCAAACAACGAGGCATAGAGAAGATATCCTCCCAGAAAATAAATGACGAATGCTCCGAGAACCAGCCCCCAGTTTACAGCCCCCAGGGCCTGAAATATCTTTTCCGCTTCGTTAAATTGAACACTGGCAGCCTCTCCTGTTGGTGCAGAAAGGAGTTCGGTCGAATGTTGAACCTTTTCCTGTAAATTTTGGTTATTGTGAAACACTATGCCCTGAACAGAGGCAATAATGACCAGGGTTAAAATAATCCACAGAAAAAACTGAGTGAGCCCCACCATGGCTATGCCAATGATTTTGCCCATCATCAGTTGAAATGGTTTTACTGATGAAATCAGCACCTCGACGATCCGGTTGGTCTTTTCTTCAATGACCCCGCGCATTACCTGAGCACCAAAAATAAACGTGAGCATATAAACCAACAACCCGCTGATATAGGCAATAGCCATGGCGACGCCCGTACTTGTTTCCTTTTCCTCTCCGGCATCGTTGATCAGTACGGTCTGGAGGCGGATTTTCGTTTCTACGGTCTTTAAAATCTTGTCCAGGTTAGTAATATTAAATGTCAGTAATTTCTCACGTTCAATAACCTTTTCGATTGAGGTGGAGATGTATTCGGTAACTTCAAGAGATGGTTGCTTGTGGGATATCAGCCTGACAGCATCGGGCATATAACCTACTTTGGGAGAGATATAGAGAATGGCATAATAACCTAAATCCCCGAAGTTTTGTTTCAGATCTTCCAGCCGGACATCCTTCAGATAATCAAATTTAAGATATTCGGTTGAATGAAATTTTCCTTCAAAAAGATGAGATCCGTTTTCGATCACGGCAATTCTTTTTACTTCTTTCCCCTGAGAAGTCATGATAAGAGCCGGGACCAGGATCATCCCGGCCATCAGAACCGGTGCCAGGAGTGTCATGATCAGGAACGATTTTTTCTTAACCCGGGTAAGATATTCACGCTGTATGATCAGTTTGATTTTGTTCATAATTTCCCGTTTTCAGAAAGGGTTCTCGTTAAGGTGTTTTATGAGTGGTATCTTGTTCATTTTCTTTTTCTACGGCCTGAATAAAGACATCATTCATACTGGGGACCAGTTCACGGAAAGAAACAATACGTCCTGATTTCAGGAACGAAGCCAGCATATCGTTAGGAGAGGCATCTTCACGCAAACTCAGGCGAATCAAACTGTGCCCGTTTTCCCGGTGATGGTCGAGGATCTTGTAATCAGTGTTCAGTGTGGCGGTAAGCAGGTTTACCTTGCCGGTAAAACGGATTTCATATTCATGGCCACCGTATTCGTGGCGGATCTCTTCGGTAGCTCCCTGCAGGATGGTCCGGGAGCGGTTAATGAGGGTAATGTGGTCGCAAAGTTCCTCTACCGAAGGCATATCATGTGTAGAGAAAATGATGGTAGCCCCTTCTTTTTTCAATTGCAGGATTTCCTCTTTTAATTGACGGGTGTTGATCGGGTCGAATCCTGTAAAAGGTTCATCAAAGATTAACAAACCGGGTTTATGGATAATCGTGACAATAAACTGAACTTTCTGTTGCATTCCCTTGGAAAGTTCCTCAACTTTCTTGTTCCACCATGCCCCCATCTCAAATTTCTCAAACCATTCCTTCAGCCTTTTTGCAGCTTCCTGACGCGAGAGTCCTTTTAGCTGAGCAAGATAAAGTGCTTGTTCGCCAACTTTCATTTTCTTGTACAATCCACGTTCCTCAGGGAGATAACCGATGTCGAAAATGTCATCGGGTTTCATTTCCCTGTTATGAAAAATAACCTTACCTGAGTCGGGTGCGGTGATTTGATTAATGATGCGTATAAGCGTCGTTTTTCCCGCCCCGTTGGGGCCGAGTAAACCATAAATGCTGTTTTCGGGAACTTCGACAGTAACCTTATCCAGCGCCCTGTGCCCCGCATACTCCTTGACGATATCCGTTGCTTTAAAAAAAGTCATTAGGGTGATATTTTTTATCGCCGGTAAAGATAAAAAAAAGCGGGTAGCTTTAAATTGATTTTTGCAATCGGATGTTGTTTCTTCCGGATGAATCAGCCGGAGGAGTTAAATATAAAGTGTGGATATTGCTTGGAAACATTATAGATTTATGTATGAATTATGTATTTATATATATAAATATCAATATGGCAGCTTTTGTCCAGTCAGCAGTCCTGGTAATTTTTAGCTTTTATGATTATTTTTGTTTACAGAAAAATCTTTGGTAAATCATCTTTTATGCAGAAAAAAGTGATCACAATCAACCTGGCGATACTCTGGGTATTTGCTGTTGCCGGTATCATCCTTTTGGTTACTGGTATATGGGTAGGAACTTCAACCCGGGATCTGTTTTTATATGTAATGATAGCAGGGAATGCCCTTTTTATTGCTCCCTGGATCATAATATTAAGTGAGTTATTGAAACGGAATATTCACAATAAGATTTTCTGGGTTATGTCCATGTTTATTCTGCCTTTCCTGACTGTAATTGTTTATCTGTTCCGGCGCCAAAAGATTATTATCTCAGATAACGAATGAATCCGGACAGCAGGTATATCAGGAGCAGCACACTATTATTAATCGGGAGCAAATGAACTCCGGATTTTTATAAATCTGTAAAATTAATGCGTAGCCATTAAATGTCGGGAAGCTTATTGTTCGAAGAAATGACGCAACCGTTCAAAGAATTTTTTATCTGATTTTTCAGGTGCAGGCTGAAAACCGGGAGATTCGTTCAATTTCTCCAGCGTACGTTTCTCTTCGCGTGTCAGGATTTTCGGGATCCAGACATTCACATAAACGAGCAGGTCTCCGCGTCCGTAGCCATGAATGTCGGGCAAGCCTTTGCCTCTGAGTCTCAGTATTTTTCCAGGTTGAGTGCCGGGATCTATCTTTATTTTTGCGCGGGAATCAACTGTAGGGATTTCAACCTGTGCCCCCAGGGCAGCTTCGGCAATGGTAAGATACAGTGCATAGATCAGGTTTTTACCCTCACGCATCAGGTCGGGATGAGGTTCTTCCTCGATCACCACGATCAGGTCGCCGTTAATTCCGCCCCGTCTGGCGGCATTTCCTTTACCACTTAAAGAAAGTTGCATCCCATTTTCAACGCCGGCAGGTATATTTATTTTGATAACCTCTTCACCGCGAACAATACCCTCGCCATGGCATTCGGGACATTTTTTCTGTATAATACGGCCTTCACCATGGCAGGTTGGACAGATGGAAGTTGACTGCATCTGGCCAAGAAATGTTTGCGAAATGCGTGTAACCTGACCTGCACCCCCACAAGTAGGACAGGTAGTGAAACTGGTGGCATCGGCTGCTCCGGTACCGTTACATGTTTTACAAGCTACATATTTTTGAACTTTCACTTTCTTTTCAGCACCGTGGGTAATCTCGGACAAGGTGAGTTTTACCTTGATACGAATATTGCTGCCTTTGTTGTGACTACGGGAGGAACGGCGGCTTTGTGAGCCAAAACCTCCAAATCCGAATCCGCCGAAAATATCTCCGAAATGTTCAAAAATATCTTCTATTGTCATCCCGGCACCACTGAAACCACTACCCATATTTCCAAGACCTGCATGACCAAACTGGTCGTAACGTGCCCTTTTCTCCGGATTGCTGAGAACCTCGTAAGCCTCGGCGGCTTCTTTAAAATTTTCTTCTGCCTGTTTGTTTCCGGGATTTTTGTCAGGATGATACTTCAAAGCCATTTTCCGGTAGGCTTTCTTAATTTCGTCCTGCGAAGCATCCTTTGAAACCCCTAATATTTCGTAATAATCTCTTTTTGCCATTTTTGTCAGTTACATTAACGGGACAAGCATCATAAGGTTCATTCTCCAATAACCACTTTGGCATAACGAAGCACTTTCCCGTTCAGGAAGTATCCTTTTTGAATCACATCCACCACTTTTCCTTTGAGTTTTTTTTCCGGAGCAGGGATTTTGGTAACCGCTTCATGTACATCGGTGTCAAAATCTTTATGTAAAGCCTCAATTTCCTCCACACCATTCTGGCGTAAGTATTCCTTAAACTTGTTGTATATAAGCAATGTCCCTTCTTTCATGGCCCGACAGGAATCATCCTCCGGCATGAGCTGTATGGCCCGGTCAAAATCATCTATTACAGGCAGCAGGGAGGTCAACAATCCTTCTCCTGCAAATTTTGTCAGGTCGGCTTTTTCCTTGAGGGTACGTTTGCGATAATTATCAAATTCGGCAGAAAGCCTCAGGTATTTGTCATGCATAGCCTCATATTCTTCCTTATAAGAATGCGTTTTCCTGCTGCTGCTTTTTTTCTCCGGTTTTTTCTCCTTTGAGGCTGCTTCCCGGGCTTTGCGACTGCCTGTATCTTTTTGACCGGTAGAAGTTGTGGAGCTTTTACCGTTGTCATGCATTTGCCGATACTCTTCCTTAGCTGTTTTTTTGCCTGTAGTTTCTTTTTTTGCCATGTATTAATATTTACCGTTGCGAACCTAATAAAAAAAGTCAAGACGCATCAGCAAATTTTCTGCCATTCTGGATGATAGGACAAAATGACATGCCTTTCCAGGTATAGAGCATAATCACCCTGGTTTGTCAAGAATAAGTTTGGAAGCGTGTTGCTCATGAAATCAGAAAACTTCGTATTTCCTCCCGGTATGCCGGGAGGAAAGGTATTTTCTGAGCACCTTTTTTATTTCAGGAATTTTTTCAGTGTGTTTTCGAGGTTTGGGCCACGCAGGTTTCTACCGATAATTACCCCATTCCCATAAATCAGGACCAATTTCCCTTTCAAACTGCCAGGGGAAATATTATTACCGGTAATATCGTGGTTGTAATGAAAAAACAGAAAAATTGTTAAAAATGATCTGAATTAATCTTTCCGGATAATTTCAGCTCCCAGGGCATTCAGGCGTTTATCGATCTGTTCATAACCCCGGTCGATTTGTTCGATATTGTGAATAACGGACACACCTTCGGCCGACATCGCAGCAATAAGCAGGGCCACTCCGGCACGGATATCCGGCGATGTCATAGTAGTAGCTCTCAGGCATACTTTGTGATCAAGGCCGATAACCGTCGCCCTGTGTGGATCACAGAGGATGATCTGGGCCCCCATTTCAATGAGACGGTCTACAAAAAAAAGGCGGCTTTCAAACATTTTCTGGTGGATCAATACACTACCGCGAGCCTGGGTAGCGATCACCAGAAAAACGCTCAGCAGGTCAGGTGTGAGAGCCGGCCATATTCCGTCAGAAATGGTCATAATCGAACCGTCTATAAAAGATTCGATCTCATAATGATCCTGCCGGGGTACAATAATATCATCATTTTCTTTTTCGATCCGGATTCCGAGACGGTGGAATGCCCCGGGGATCAGACCCAGGTTTTCGTAAGAGACGTTGCGGATACGTATTTGTGAAGCAGTCATTACAGCCATCCCGATAAAACTGCCGACTTCGATCATATCGGGCAGAACGGTATGGGTACAGCCGGTAAGATGTGTTACGCCTTCAATCGTAAGCCTGTTGGAGCCAATCCCGCTTATTCTGGCACCCATGGCAATCAGCATCCGGCAAAGTTGCTGTATATATGGTTCACATGCCGCATTAAAAATAGTGGTTTTTCCCCCGGCCATTACAGCTGCCATAAGGATATTTGCCGTTCCGGTTACGGAAGCTTCCTCGAGAAGCATGTCTGTACCCCGGAGTGATTTTGCAGTTACCGCATAAGCATTGATTGCCTGATCATACCGGAAGGATGCCCCAAGACAGGCAAGACCGTTCAGGTGCGTATCCAGGCGTCGACGGCCGATTTTATCACCTCCCGGTTTGGGAATCAACCCGTAACCGAAACGGGCAAGTAACGGTCCGGTGATCATAACGGAACCACGCAATGCCTCTGCGGCTTCATAAAAAGCTTTACTTTCGAGTTGGCGGATATCAATATTTTCTGCTTTGAACCGCCAGGTATGATTGCTTACGTGTTTAACTTCAGCACCAAGAAGCTTAACAATGTCGATCATCTTCCGGACATCGCGGATGTCGGGAATGTTACGGATAAGAACCTCATCACTTGTGAGCAGGGTTGCTGCAATTACCTGGAGTGCTTCATTTTTTGCCCCCTGGGGGACAATATCACCGTGAATCTTTTTCCGGCCGGTGATGGTAAAAGTGCCCATGGGGAAAAATACGATTTATTTTTTTCTGAAATTTTTCTTTTTCTTCTTACCGAGAAGATCCTTGTTTTCTTTTAGAATAAGTTCGTCAGGGATCTTAAGCTTCCCGCCGGCAAGCGTAATCATATCATTGAAAATAACTTCATCAGTAACCTGCTGGCGGTTCCATTTAAGATATTGCCGTTTCATGTGGTTGGCAATCATTTTGATGAGCAGGCTTTTCTCTTCCCCTTCCGGCATGCCGGATGCCGTGGAAATCAATTCTTCGGTCAGATGGCCGTAATGTTTAAAACGTATCTGCTCTGAAGCATAGGGAACCTTTCGAGGCTTTTCAGCCATTTTATCCTGGGTAGGCAGTTCATAAGGGGCGTCAATGTCAAGATCATAATCTGCCATGATGGTCAGATGATCCCAGAGCTTATGCTTGAAATCCCCGTTCATGTCCCGGTGAGGAGTCATGTTTTGCATGATCGCGATAAGGGTTTGCGCGGCCTTATTGCGGGTGTCACGTTCCGGAATGGTTTTCAGATGTTGTACCATCTCATGGATATGTCTTCCATATTCCGGGAGTTTTAACGGTTCGCGTGTTGTATTGTAATTATAACGGGGTTTTCTTTTACCCATGATCTTTTTTTTTTAAATTTATTTATAGGAAAGAAAAATCAGAGAATATTGTCTTTCCGATGATTATTCGATGCGTTTTTTCAGCTATTATTAACTTATCCGGAGCGGAATTCACGGCAAAGCTACATAATCTTGATAAAAATACAAAAATGAACTGTTATTCTTTATCATGCTGACGGATGATTTTCAGACGGGCAAATTTAAGGAGCAGTTGTTTTTGTCCGTGATCTTTGAAAAACACGGTTGCTTTCCGGTCCTGTAAATTTCCCTCGACATGCAGCACTTTCCCTTCTCCAAAAAGAGCATGTTCGACCCGCTGTCCCGGAAAAATTTCAGCCGGATCATCGGACTTGAAATCTGTGTGCGGGTTTGGTGCCGGGCGATGGTCGTTTACAGGCCTAAACCTTGATCTTTGCCGGGGCCTGAAATTTACTGTTGTTTTTTGACTGCCGGAAGAAGTTGTGTATTCCGGATTTGGAATGGTATCAAAGGCGCCATTCCGGGGAGTAATTTGTCCGGAGGGGAGGTCCAGAAATTCCGGGTTTATCTCATCGATAAAACGGCTGGGGTTGCAGGATATCGTGCTTCCCCAGCGAAAACGGCTGCGTGCCCATGAAATGGTTACTCTTTTCTTTGCCCTGGTAAGTGCCACATAAAAAAGCCGGCGCTCTTCTTCCAGTTCACGTTGCGTGGAGTTGGAGAGTTGCGAAGGAAAAAGGTTTTCTTCCACCCCGGCAATAAACACATGACTGAATTCCAGGCCTTTGGCCGAATGTGCGGTCATGATTTTTACCGAATCATCGGACTCCTCCGTATCGGTATCCAGATCGGTAAGTAAACTTACATTCTGGAGATATTCATCTAGTGAGACAAACCTGCCTTCCTGTTCGGGCTCGGCAATAAATTCACTGATCCCGTTGAGCAGTTCCTGAATGTTTTCATACCGGCTTATCTCTTCGGGGGCTGAACTTTGTTGCATCAAATTCAGAATACCGGCCTTTTTGGTTACTTCGTAGGCCAGCTCGTAGGCATCCATTTGATTTCGTTTATCCATACTCCCGGAGATCAGTTGTACAAATCCTGAAATCCGTTTTTGCAGCCCACTGTTGATCCTCAGGTCAAACTCACCGGGATGGGTGATAACATACCACAGATTCTTCCCGCTTTGCAGTGCTGCGGCCTCCAGCTTGTCGAGGGTGGTTTTACCGATACCCCTTGCCGGGAAATTAATGATCCGTTTCAGCGATTCGTCATCCCGTGGATTCACAATCAGACGCAGGTAGGCCAGTACGTCTTTAATCTCTTTTCGCTGGTAAAAAGAGACACTTCCATAAACTTTATAAGGGATATTCCTTTTTCTCAGGGCTTCTTCAAAAATCCTCGACTGGGCATTGGTGCGATAAAGAATGGCAAACTCCCGGTAGTGAACCTGTTCCTGCAGATGTTCGTCAAAAATGGCATTGGCAACAAGGAATCCTTCTTCGGTATCGGTAGCTGCATGAACCACCCTGATTTTTTCACCAAGATCGTTTTTGGAAAAAACTTTTTTCGACAGTTTTTCGGAGTTCTTCTCAATCAGGCTGTTTGCTGCCTCTACAATATTTTGTGTGGAACGGTAATTCCGCTCCAGTTTATACACCCTCGCTTCGGGGTAGTCGTTCCTGAAGTTGAGAATATTCTCAATACGGGCACCGCGAAAAGCATAAATACTCTGTGCATCGTCTCCCACGACACAAATGTTCCGGTGGTTTTCGGAGAGTTTCTTGAGGATCATATACTGGGCAAGGTTGGTATCCTGGTATTCATCCACAAGAATAAAATGGAATTTTTGCTGATATTTATCGAGTATGTCCGGAAAATCACGAAAAAGTATATTGGTGTTCAGCAGCAGGTCATCAAAATCCATGGCACCGGCCTTGAGACAACGGGAGGCATATTTCTTGTAAATATCTATGATTTTTTCTCTCCTGGTCGATTGGTCGAAAGATATCAGTTCGGTGATCCCGCCATATGCCTGGGGAGTGATCAGGGCATTCTTAGCCGTGGAAATACGGTGGAAAACTTCACCGGGTTTATACATCTTCTCATCAAGCTGCATTTCCCGGATGATGGTTTTTACCAGGTTTTTGGAATCGGTAGTATCGTAAATGGTGAAACTGGAAGGGTATCCCAAAAGATGCCCTTCGTTACGCAGGATTCTGGCAAACATGGAATGAAATGTTCCCATCCAGAGATACCGGGCACGGTCATCCCCGACAAGGTTCTGGATCCGTTCTTTCATTTCCCGGGCTGCTTTGTTGGTAAAAGTTAGGGCCAGAACCGAGGAAGCGGGAACGCCGTTCGACAAAAGCCAGGAAATCCGGTAGGTGAGAACACGGGTCTTCCCCGATCCTGCTCCGGCAATGATCAGTGAGGGGCCTTCAGTGTGTTGTACGGCTTCAAGCTGGGTTTTATTCAGTTCTGTAAAAATATCCACCATCCCGTTTTTTCGGGTCAAAAATACGGATTGTTTATGATAATACAGGCAGTCCGGAAAAATCCGAACCCCTTTTTTATCCACAATCTCCGGAAGGCCGGGTTCATATACTTTTCCGGACAAGTAAGAACGATAAAATAAATTATCTTATTTTCGTTTCTTAATTAATTACAATCTTTGCTGAACTATTTCCTGTAAACCAACGACACTGAAAATCATAGGTTATCGTTGTGATTTGTGTTGATAAACAGGGTGTTGAATAATGATGATGCAAAACTTACTGAAGCTTCGCAGAAGGAAATGGCTGATGATCCTGTTGATCATTGCTGCATCTGCACTCTTTTCATCAGGAGTTTACAGCCAGTTGGTGGTGCATGGTGCTTCTTTGCAGGTTCCCACACAATACACCAGTGGTTTCGAACGTACCGACACTATATATATATATTGCAGCCCTGATGATCAGGGAGAGCAGGTAACGGGCAGCATAACCGCCTATCCGCCCGGAGGTTCTCCGGGGTGGGATTTTTCCTGGCAAAAATATAATCCGGTGACAGACAATTATGATCCTGCATTTCTGACCATGTCGGGAGTCTCCTCATCACGGGTTGACTCCCTGGCAAGCGGAGGTTACCGGGTTCACGTTACCGATGCGTCGGTACTGGATACTTTTTTCTATGCCTGGGTATTTGTGGATACCCCTTTCGTGCAGGCATCATTAAAGAATTTTACCTGTGATTATGTGGCACTTCAGGGTGACACCCTCTCAGCCCCCTATACTTATTATGATCCCGGTGATCAGCAGCCCTTATCCCTGACAAACGGAATTAAGTTTGCGTGGTCCTCCGACCCGGATTCGGACATCCCCTTTCCGACACTGGAAATAAATCCGATCACGTATGCTCCTCCTTATGAGGATACGTGGTATCGTTTAGATGTCCGGGACAGTTTTTTCTGTGAAAATCATGCTGAATTCTTTTATAAAACGATCCATGTCAAAGCTGATTTTGAACCGCAGCCCAATCAGGGAGAAGCTCCCCTCGAAGTAGACTTTACCAACAAATCCATCAATGGTGTTGCCTTTGAATGGAAGTTTGGGGACGATACAACTTCTATCATGGAAATTCCGGAACCGCATACCTATTATATTCCCGGCGAGTACAAACCCGTACTGACTGCCTGGAGTGAAGAAGGTTGTGTGGACAGTATGGTGTATGAGTCAATAACCGTTGATCCTTCCGAGATTGCCATACCGAATGTATTCAGTCCCAACGGGGATGGGTATAATGATTATTTCAGGATTTCGTCCAAATCCCTCCGGTTCGTGTATATGCAGGTTTTCAGCCGGAACGGTCAGAAAGTGTATGAATTCAGTGGCCGGGGTGAGGCTTTACAGCAGTGGCAGGGATGGGACGGCCGTGTGAATGGTAATGGCAAAGCCAGTCCGGGACTTTATTTTTATCTTATCCGTGCGGTAGGATGGGATGATGTTGTGTATGAGGGTAAAGAATACCGTGGATTTGTCTATCTTTTCAGAGAATAAAAAAAAGCTGTCCTTTCAGACAGCTTTTCCGGATGATCCATATTATTTTTCCTATTATTCTCCCTCCTGTTCGGCTGCGTATGCTTTAAGCAGCTCCTCCTGGATTTCTCCCGGCACCTGTGCATATTCCGAAAACTTCATCGTATACATAGCACGACCGCCGGTAAGTGAACTGAGTGAAGTGGAATATTTATTCATTTCTGCCAACGGCACTTTGGCAGAGATTTTCTCAAAGCCCTTTTCACTGCTCATCCCCATAACAATTGCGCGGCGTCCCTGAAGGTCGCTCATCACATCACCCATCCTGTCTGCAGGCACCCATACATTCACTTCATAAATGGGTTCCATGATTTTCGGACCGGCATTTTTAAATGCCATGCTGAAAGCATTCCGGCCGGCAAGTTTGAATGAAATTTCATTGGAATCAACGGGATGCATTTTACCGTCATACACTGCAACACGGATGTCACGGGCATACGAACCGGTCAGGGGGCCCTCTTCCATCTTTTCCATAATCCCTTTCAGGATGGCCGGCAGGAAACGGGCATCGATAGAACCGCCGACAATACAATTGTAGAATATAAGCTTCCCGCCCCAGGGCAAATCCTGTTCCTGTTTGTCGCGAACAGAAACCTTTATCTCTTTTCCGTTTACTTTATATACGGCAGGATCAGGTGCGCCTGCTTTATAAGGTTCGATAACCAGATGCACTTCGCCAAACTGACCTGCCCCTCCTGATTGTTTCTTGTGGCGATAGGTAGCCTGAGCTACTCTGGTAATGGTTTCACGGTAAGGGATCTTAGGGGTGATAAATTCAACATCAATCTTGAAAATGTTATCAAGATGCCATTTTAAAATGTTCAGGTGATGTTCGCCTAAACCGTGAATGAGAATCTGTTTGAGTTCTTTTGAATATTCAATCTGTATGGTAGGATCTTCATCATGAAACCGTTGTAAAACTTCACCCAGTTTCTCATCATCACCTTCATTTTTAGCTTTGATCGCTGTCCTGTGCCTTGGTTCCGGAAAGCTTATGGGAGACATCGTCCAGTCCTGACCCGGAGCATTCAAGGTGTGATTGGTTTTGGTACTTTTTAGTTTTACCGTTGCCCCGATATCCCCGGCAACCATAGAAGATACTTTATCTTTTTTCTTTCCGGCAGTGACAAAAAGCTGGGATACACGTTCTTTGGCAGAAGTGTTTGTGTTGATCAGGTCCATGCCTTCCTTAACTTCTCCGGAAAGCACCTTGAAAAAATTCACTTCACCCACATGTTCTTCAATAGATGTTTTAAAAACAAAGAGAGAGACAGGCCCTGCCGGATCACATTTTACTTCCTCGTCTTTGCTGTTTACAGGTGCCGGCATTTCGTCCGGTGACGGGGCAACATTGGTGATGAATTCCATCAATCGTCCAATCCCAACATTTTTCTTGGCTGAAGTACAGAATATAGGAAAAAGGCTTCTTTGAAGCAAGCCTTCTTTAATACCCTTGCGCATCTCATCTTCATCGAGCGAGTCTTTTTCAAAGAAAAGTTCCATTAGTGCTTCATCGTTCTCGGCGGCTTTTTCGACCAACTCGTTATGGAGTTCATCGGCACGTTCTTTAAACTCCTCAGGGATATCAGCTATTTCGGTTTTGTCCCCATCTTTTCCATAACGGTACATCTTCATCATCAATACATCAATCACCGAGTCGAACAAGTCTCCTTCATTTACAGGAAATTGTACAATTACAGCAGCATTACCAAACTTCTCACGGATGGTTTCAATGGTTTTCTCAAAATTGGTCTTTTCGTGATCAAGGCCGTTGATGACAAAAAATACCGGAATATTGGCGGCTTGAGCGTGCCTGAAATGAATTTCGGCACCTACTTCGACACCATTCTGGGCATTAAGTACGATCAATCCCGTATCGGCAGGGTTGAGTGAGGCAACGGCCTGTCCCGAAAAATCATCCAACCCCGGGTTATCAATGATGTTGATCTTGTGTTGATTAAATTCAGCATACAATACCGAGGAAAAAACCGAATTTCCCTGTTCATGTTCTACCGGATTATAATCGGAAACCGTATTTTTCTGATCTATACTACCTCTGCGCTCAATAACTCCGCCATTGAACAGCATGGCTTCTGCAAGGGTTGTTTTCCCCGCTCCGGCATTGCCTAACAATGAAATGTTTCTGATTTCTTTGGTTTGATAAGTTTTCATATTCTTTTGTAATTATCTATAATTGAACCTTGTGTGTCTCCCTCGATTTTAGCGCACCAAAAGTAATAATTTTTTGTTTTCAATCAACTCCCCGGATAGAATTCCCGAAATGGATTTCCGATATGGGAATCCCGTTTCCGGATTACATTCTCGTTGAAATATTCTGTAGGAAGCGTCGGGTGACAACATAACTGTCGGGTGAATAGATGTGACGGGTTTAAAATCTTCCATTAAAATGCTCCCTGTTATAATAAGGTATTGTTTTGGTCTTTGGTTCTACTATCTTAATATATAAAGGGGTAACAGATCAAATACCGGAAAAATTTTACTCTTTTTCTCTATTGTTTTTTAAAAAAAAAGAATACCTTTGCAACCCAATTTTGTAAAAAAATAATAACATAATTGAAGTTTTATGCCTACAATACAGCAGCTTGTAAGGAAAGGTCGTAAAAAGATCGTTGAAAAGAGCAAAGCACCTGCGCTTGACTCCTGCCCACAGCGGCGTGGCGTGTGTGTAAGGGTTTATACCACTACGCCCAAGAAACCGAATTCTGCCATGCGGAAGGTGGCCAGGGTTCGTCTGACCAATGGTAAGGAAGTGAATGCTTACATTCCGGGCGAAGGTCATAATCTGCAGGAACACTCGATCGTATTGATCCGTGGCGGCAGGGTGAAAGATTTACCCGGGGTACGATATCACCTGATCCGTGGAGCTCTGGATACTTCCGGGGTAGAAGGACGTACGCAACGCAGATCAAAATACGGAACCAAAAGGCCGAAACAATAATATTTTGAATTGTTTTACTCATGAGAAAGACAAAACCCAAAAAAAGAAAGATATTACCGGATCCGAAGTTCGGGGATCCGATGGTTACCCGTTTTGTAAATAACCTGATGCGCAAGGGGAAAAAGAACCTTGCGTTTAATGTGTTTTATGATGCCCTTGAGATCGTGGAAACAAGGATGAAAGACAGCGAGGAATCGGCACTGGATATCTGGAAAAAAGCACTTGAAAACATTACCCCACAGGTTGAAGTTAAAAGCCGTCGTGTGGGGGGAGCCACCTTTCAGGTGCCTATGGAGGTGAGACCTGACAGGAAAATCTCTTTAAGCATGAAAAACCTTATCCTGTTTGCCCGTAAAAGAAGTGGTAAAAATATGAGTGATAAGCTGGCCGCCGAGATTGTTGCCGCTTATAGCCAGGAAGGAGCTGCCTTTAAACGTAAAGAAGATATGCACCGGATGGCGGAAGCCAATAAGGCTTTTGCCCATTTCCGGTTTTAAAAAGTATAATGGCTGAACATCTGGAACATACAAGAAATATTGGGATCATGGCCCATATCGATGCCGGTAAGACAACGGCTACCGAGCGGATCCTGTTTTATACGGGAATCACGCATCGTATGGGTGAGGTGCATGACGGGGCTGCACAAATGGACTGGATGGTTCAGGAACAGGAACGGGGTATTACCATTACCTCTGCGGCTACTACAACCTTCTGGAAATATAAAAATAACGATTATAAAATTAACATAATCGATACTCCCGGACATGTTGATTTTACCGTTGAGGTAGAACGATCCCTGCGTGTTCTGGATGGTGCCGTGGCAGTCTTTTGTGCGGTCAGCGGTGTCGAACCCCAATCCGAAACAGTCTGGCGGCAGGCCAATAAATACAACGTTCCCCGGATTGCTTTTGTGAATAAAATGGATCGCGTCGGGGCCGATTATTTTGGTGTGGTTGACCAAATCCGTGAAAAACTGAAAGCCAACCCTATCCCGGTTCAGCTTCCGATTGGTTCGGAAGAATCTTTCCAGGGTGTGATTGACCTGATGTTGAATAAAGCTGTTGTCTGGCACGATGATGAAACCCTGGGTGTCAGGTATTCGCTCGAACATATTCCCGATGATATGGCCGATGAAGTGGCTGAGTGGAGGGAAAAACTGGTAGAAGCGGTTGCCGAGCATGACGATGCCCTGCTGGAAAGATATTTTGAAGATCCTGATTCCATTTCGGCAGAAGAAATGGAAGCGGTGATCCGTACGGCAACACTCAACGGTACCATCGTCCCGGTGTTGTGTGGCAGTGCATTTAAAAATAAGGGTATTCAACGGCTTCTCGATGCTATCATTGCTTACCTGCCAAGCCCCATCGATAAGGGATCCGTCACGGGGATTCATCCGAAAACGAACGACCGGATCGTTCGTGAACCTGATGCAGATGTACCACTGGCTGCCCTGGCATTTAAAATTGCTACCGATCCTTTTGTGGGAAGGCTGGTCTATCTGCGGGTATATTCCGGACGTCTGAAACCGGGGATGATGGTGCTCAATCCGCGTACGGGTAAAAAAGACCGTATTAACAGGTTGTATCAGATGCATGCCAACAAGCAAAATCCCAAAGAAGTTATTGAAGCAGGTGACATTTGTGGCGCTGTTGGCCTTAAAGAGATCAAAACCGGGGATACGGTTTCGGATATTAACAGGCCCATTTCGCTTGAATCCATGACATTTCCGGAACCGGTTATCGGCGTTGCTATTGAACCCAAAACACAATCCGACATAGATAAACTCGGGAATGCACTGGGGAAACTGGCCGAAGAAGATCCAACATTCCGTGTGAAAATTGATCCTGATTCGGGGCAGACGATTATCAGTGGTATGGGGGAACTACACCTGGAGATTCTGGTTGACCGGCTGAAACGTGAGTTTGGCGTGGAATGTAACCAGGGTCAGCCACAAGTTGCTTATAAGGAAGCCCTCACTATATCTGTTCTGCACCGCGAAGTTTTTAAAAAACAAACCGGCGGCCGTGGAAAATTTGCAGATATCCTTGTTGAGATCGGCCCGGCTGATGAAGGGACAACAGGATTACAGTTTATTGATGAAATCAGGGGAGGAAATGTCCCGAAAGAATATATTCCCGCCTTAGAAAAAGGATTTACCATGTCCATGCAAAACGGACCGTTGGCAGGATTCCCGTTGGACAGCCTTAAAGTTGTACTGAAAGACGGTTCATTCCATCCGGTGGATTCCGATGCGCTTTCCTTCCAGATGGTTGCACAACGTGCTTTCCGGAATGCAACGACAAAGGCCAAACCAATCATTCTGGAACCGATTATGGCATCGGAGGTCGTTACACCCGAAGAATATATGGGAGATGTTATTTCTGACTTTAACCGACGCAGGGGCAGAATTGACGGGATGGAATCCAAAGCAGGTGCCCGTGTGATAAAGGCTAAAGTACCTCTGGCCGAGAATTTTGGTTATGTGACGGTTTTACGTACCCTTACTTCCGGCAGAGCAACCTCCACTACCGAGTTCTCACATTATGAACCGGTACCGCCTGAAATGGCAGAAAAGATTATCGAAAATGCCAAAGGAATAATACATGTTTAAAATATATTAATACCAAAAGAATGAGTCAGAAAATTCGGATAAAGCTTAAATCGTATGATCACAATCTGGTGGATAAATCTGCCGAAAAGATTGTTAAAACGGTCAAATCTACCGGTGCTGTGGTAAGCGGTCCGATCCCGTTACCGACCCATAAACGGATCTTTACGGTTTTGCGTTCGCCTTTTGTGAACAAAAAATCCAGAGAACAGTTTGAGCTGGCATCATACAAAAGGCTATTGGATATTTACAGCTCTACGCCCAAAACCATTGACGCGTTGATGAAGCTTGAATTACCCAGTGGTGTAGAAGTGGAAATTAAGGTCTGAGAACATTGAAATAATTGATCATGCAAGGATTAATTGGTAAAAAAGTTGGGATGACTTCCGTCTTCGATGAAGACGGTAAAAATATTCCCGTAACGGTGATTGAAGCGGGACCCTGTGTGGTAACGCAGATTAAAACCAAAGAGCATGACGGTTATGATTCCGTACAGCTTGGTTTTGATGATAAAAAAGAAAAACGTACCCCAAACCCGATGATGGGTCACTTTAAAAAAGCCGGAACCACCCCCAAACGGAAACTGGCCGAGTTTACCGGGTTTGGTGATGATATCAAACTGGGGCAAACGCTTACCGTTGACCTTTTCAATGATGACACCTGGCTTGATGTCAGAGGAATCAGTAAGGGAAAAGGATTCCAGGGTGTAGTAAAACGCCATGGTTTCAGAGGCGTAGGCGATAAAACACATGGACAGCACAACAGGATGCGCGCACCGGGATCACTGGGCGGATCGTCATATCCCTCACGTGTCTTTAAAGGTATGAAAATGGCAGGTCGTTATGGTGGGAAAAAGGTTATGGCCATATCCCTGCGCATTATGAAAATAGTTCCTGAAAAAAATCTGCTTCTGGTAAAAGGGTCTGTCCCCGGAGCCATTGGTTCATACTTAATTATTACGAAGTAATGGAATTGAAAGTATTTAATAAGGAAGGTAAAGAAACCGGTCGCAAGGTAAAGCTCAATGATGAGGTTTTTAATATTGATCCCAATGACCATGCCATTTACCTTGAGGTAAAGCGATATATGGCTGCCTCGAGGCAGGGTACACATAAAACGAAGGAACGTAGTGACGTGGTGGGAAGTACCCGTAAGATTAAACGGCAGAAAGGTACCGGTACGGCACGTGCCGGGATGATCTCTAATCCGATTTTCCGTGGTGGCGGCCGGGTTTTTGGTCCAAGACCCAGAAGTTATGACCTTAAACTCAATAAAAAGGTCAGACATCTTGCCCGCCTTTCGGCTCTTTCGTATAAGGCCCGCAATAAGCAAATTCTGGTTCTCGAAGACTTTAGCCTGGAGACTCCCAAAACCCGCGAGGTCGCTCAGGTCATCCACAATTTGGAGATCGCTGAGAAAAAATCTCTGATCGTGATTCCCGAAAGAAATAAAACCCTATATTTGTCCTCGCGAAATTTACAACGTGTTGATGTTGTAATGGCCTCACAGCTAACAACATATGACATAACTCATGCGTCAAAGCTGATCCTGTTTGAGGGGACGGTTGACTTTTTGAATAAAAATTTTTCTTAACAGAAAAAAAAAGAAATGAATATTCTGATTAAACCGGTAGTTACTGAGAAGATGACCGATCTTTCCGAAAAGCTTAACGCTTATGGATTTATTGTTGATCGTAAAGCCAACAAAATCCAGATAAAGAAAGCTGTTGAAGAGCTTTACGGTGTAACGGTCGAGCGTGTAAATACGATGCGTTATAGCGGAAAAGAAAGATCAAGGTACACACGTAGCGGTATTCTGCATGGGAAAACAAGTACCTATAAAAAAGCCATTGTAACGCTGGCAGAAGGTGAAACCATTGATTTTTACAGCAATATTTAAGAAATAATCATGGCAGTTCGAAAATTAAAACCCGTAACACCAGGGCAGAGACATAAGGTTGCCGGAACTTTTGACGATATTACGGCCACCGCTCCGGAAAAATCCCTGCTGGCACCCATAAAAAAATCGGGTGGCAGGAACAACGCCGGAAAAATGACGATGCGTTATATGGGAGGCGGCCATAAGCGAAGATACCGTATCATTGATTTTCGTCGTGATAAAGACGGTATGGAAGCTATGGTAAAATCCATAGAATACGATCCTAACCGGTCGGCAAGAATTGCGTTGGTATCCTATCAGGATGGTGAAAAAAGATATATCCTGGCACCCAATGGTCTTAAAGTGGGTCAGAAGGTCATGTCTGGAAAAGGGATTGCTCCCGAAATCGGCAATGCCCTGTATCTTTCTGATATTCCCCTGGGGACAGTAATCCATAATATTGAGATGAAACCCGGTAAGGGGGCGGCTATGGCACGCAGCGCCGGCACCTATGCACAACTTACCAGTCGGGATGGAAAATATGCCATCGTCAAATTACCTTCCGGTGAATCCAGAATGGTTCTGGTAACCTGCAAGGCAACGATAGGTAGTGTCTCTAACTCTGACCATGGCCTTGTACGTTCAGGAAAAGCAGGCCGGTCGAGATGGCTGGGTCGCAGACCCCGTGTACGTGGTGTAGCCATGAACCCCGTAGACCATCCTATGGGTGGCGGCGAAGGAAGAGCATCCGGTGGTCATCCCCGCTCGAGAAAGGGATTGCCCGCAAAAGGGTATATCACCCGTGCTAAAAACAAACCTTCCAATAAGTTAATTGTGGAAAAACGTAAGAATAAACGATAAGATATTATGAGTCGTTCACTGAAAAAAGGTCCATTTATTGACTATAAACTGGAGAAACGAATCCTGGAAATGAATGATTCAGGGAAAAAGTCGGTGATAAAAACCTGGTCACGTCGTTCCATGATCTCTCCCGATTTTGTGGGACATACCATCGCCGTACATAACGGAAATAAATTTATTCCGGTGTACATCACTGAAAATATGGTAGGTCACAAGCTTGGTGAGTTTGCCCCTACACGTATCTGGAGAGGGCACGGAGGGAAAGCCAGGTAATTAATTAAATACTTGAATTATGGGTGCAAGAAAACGAAACCGTGCAAACGAAATAAAAGAGGCCAGACAAAACCAGTATGTGGCCGTGCTTAGAAATCATCCTACTTCACCGAGGAAAATGCGGCTGGTTGCAGATATGATACGCGGACTGGATGTAAACAGGGCTTTGGATTTACTGAAGTTCTGCCCGAAGGTGGTCAGTAAGGATGTCGAAAAGCTGCTGCTTTCTGCCATCGCCAACTGGCAGGCTAAAAATGAGGGTGCACGTATCGAAGACAGTAATCTTGTGGTTAAAGAGATTTTTGTCGATCAGGGACGTACGCTGAAACGCCTGCAACCCGCTCCACAGGGGAGGGCTCACCGGATACGGAAAAGATCAAATCATGTGACCATGATCCTCGACAGCCTCGTTTTGCAGGAAGCAGAAAATGAAAACACATCAAATAACGAATAGATGGGACAAAAAGTTAATCCGATAGCAAATCGCCTGGGTATTATTCGTGGATGGGATTCCAACTGGTATGGCGGGAAAAAATATGCCGAGAAAATCCTTGAGGATGAAAAAATACGTAATTACCTGAACACCCGTCTGGCAAAAGCTTCCGTTTCTAAAATTATTATAGAACGGACGCTGAAACTGATTACGGTAACGGTAAACACAGCCCGTCCCGGAATCATAATCGGAAAAGGCGGCCAGGAAGTGGACAAACTGAAAGAGGAATTGAAAAAAATTACGAATAAAGAAGTCCAGATTAATATTTATGAGGTTAAACGCCCCGAGTTGGATGCGGCTATCGTTGCCAGTAATATCGCTCGTCAGATTGAAGGAAAGATTTCCTATCGGCGTGCCATCAAAATGGCCATTGCTTCGACGATGCGTATGGGCGCTGAAGGAATCAAGGTTTTAATTTCCGGACGTCTGGGTGGTGCAGAAATGGCCCGTACCGAAATGTATAAAGAAGGAAGAATCCCTTTGCATACCCTTCGTGCCGATATTGATTATGCACTGGTCGAAGCACATACAAAAGTTGGGACGATTGGTGTAAAGGTATGGATATGCAATGGTGAAGTTTTTGGGAAACGGGATTTGTCACCCAATATTGGTGTGAAAAAAAGCAATAAGCCCAGAAGATTGGGAAAACGTAATCGTTAACCGGTTTTTATATCCTGAAAAAAGAAAAAGACCATGTTACAACCGAAGAAAACAAAATACAGAAGAAGACAGAAGGGTAGAATGAAAGGGAATGCCCAGCGCGGGAATCAGCTGGCTTTCGGGTCTTTTGGTATCAAAGCCCTTGAACAAGCCTGGATAACCGGCCGTCAGATCGAAGCTGCCCGTCAGGCTGTTACACGTTATATGAAACGTGAAGGGCAGATATGGATACGTATATTTCCGGATAAACCGATATCAAAAAAACCTGCAGAGGTACGTATGGGTAAAGGAAAAGGCGCTCCCGAAGCTTTTGTTGCACCGGTTACTCCGGGACGAATTATCCTTGAAGCCGAAGGTGTTCCTTACCCAATTGCCAAGGAAGCACTCCGTCTTGCTGCACAGAAATTGCCGATTAAAACTAAATTTATTGTCAGGCATGATTATGCACATGAATCGTAGTTCTGATCATCTGAAAAAAAGAGAAAAAAATGAAAAATGATGAAATACGCGGGTTGACTGTCAAAGAACTTGAAGAGCGCATTGAAAATGAGGAGGCTTATCTGTTAAAACTCCGGCTCAACCATGCTATCTCGCCTCTGGATAACCCTTTGAAAATCAAAGAAATCAGAAGAAATGTTGCCCGGTTAAGAACAGAGCTTCACCAAAGGCAGTTGGCTGAAACGCAAAAAAAATAGCAGGAAATGGAAAGTAGAAATCTTAGAAAAGAACGAACAGGAATCGTTGTCAGCAATAAAATGGACAAGACCATTGTGGTAGCTGTGAAACGTAAGATCAAGCATCCTGTTTACGGGAAGTTTGTAAACAAAACAAAGAAATTTATGGCCCACGATGAAGAGAATAATTGCAATATAGGCGATACCGTAAAAATTATGGAAACCCGTCCGTTAAGTAAGAATAAGAGCTGGAGATTGATCGAAATTATTGAAAGAGTTAAATAGTCATGATACAACAGGAAAGTCGTTTAGCTGTAGCTGATAACAGTGGTGCCAAAGAAGTATTGTGCATCCGTGTTTTGGGAGGTACCGGGAAAAGATATGCCTCTCTCGGTGACAAAATTATCGTTACCGTAAAGAGTGCCATACCGGGAAGTGAAACCAAAAAAGGCATGATAAGTAAAGCTGTTATCGTTCGTACCCGCAAAGAAGTACGGAGGAAAGATGGCTCTTATATCCGCTTTGATGATAATGCCGTTGTCCTCCTGAACAATGTGGATGAATTACGTGGCACACGTATTTTCGGTCCTGTTGCCCGTGAATTACGTGACGGATACATGAAAATTATCTCACTGGCACCTGAAGTGTTGTAATCTATGAAAAGATATTGATCATGGCAAATAAATTACATATCAAAAAAGGCGATCTGGTTTATATTAACTCCGGAGAATATAAAGGACAGCAGGGGAAAGTGCTTGAGGTATTGGTAAATCAATATAAAGCCATAGTCGAAGGGGTAAACATGGTGTCGCGGCATACCAAACCCAACAGCAAATATCCCCAGGGAGGAATTATCAAAATGGAAGCCCCCGTCCATATTTCCAACCTGATGCTTGTTGACCCTTCCTCGGGGAAACCTACCCGGATCGGCCGCAGATTAAATGATGACAATAAACTGGTACGCTATGCTAAAAAATCAGGGGAGGAGATAAAATAATGGAATATATACCCAGCCTGAAAACAAAATTCCGGAACGAGATTGTTCCCGCTTTGATGAAAGAATTTGGTTATACCACACCGATGCAGGTGCCGAGGTTGCTGAAAATCATTATCAATCAGGGGATCGGACAGGCAACGGCCGACCGTAAGATGATTGAAACCGGTGTAGAGGAAGTTTCAATCATTGCGGGTCAAAAAGCAGTACAGACGGTTGCCAAGAAAGATATCTCGAACTTTAAGCTGCGGAAAAAAATGCCTATCGGTGTACGGGTTACACTGCGGCGTGATAAAATGTACGAATTTCTTGAGCGCCTGATTAGTGTTGCACTACCGAGGATCCGCGATTTCCGTGGCACACCGGTTAATCTCGATGGCTTTGGAAATTATACCATCGGGATTAAAGAACAGATTATCTTTCCTGAAATTGACATTGACAAAGTCAACAGGATCCAGGGACTGGAAATAACTTTTGTGACTTCGGCAAAAACGGATGAAGAAGGTTATGCCCTGCTTCGTGAGTTTGGAATACCATTTAAAAATATTAAAAGATAATTACTTATGGCAAAAGAATCAATGAAAGCCAGGGAGGTAAAACGTCGGAAACTGGTAGAACGTTATGCCGAAAAAAGAGCTAAGCTGAAAGCCGAAGGTGATTATATCGGCCTGAGCCGTTTGCCGAGGAATTCTGCTCCTGTCCGGTTGCACAACCGTTGCACCCTTACGGGAAGACCTAAAGGGTATATGCGCCAGTTTGGCCTGAGCCGTATTACTTTCCGGGAAATGGCATCCAAAGGAATGATCCCCGGTGTGAAAAAAGCCAGTTGGTAGAAAATTAAAAATTATTAGCGAAAATGACCGATCCGATTGCAGATTATCTGACCCGAATAAGAAATGCTTCATTAGCCAGGCACAGGGTGGTCGAAATTCCGGCATCAAACCTGAAAAAAAGCCTGACCAGAATCCTTTACGACAAGGGTTATATCCTGAATTATAAATTCCTGGATGACGGGATTCAGGGTACTATAAAAATTGCGCTGAAATACCATCCGAAGACACAAATACCGGCTATCAAATCCCTGAAACGGATCAGCCGTCCCGGATTACGAAAGTATGTCGACTCAAACAGCCTGCCCCGTGTTCTTAATGGCCTGGGAGTTGCCATCCTCTCTACTTCAAAAGGAGTGATGACCGATAAAGAGGCCAGGAAAATGGGCGTTGGCGGAGAAGTTTTATGTTATGTATATTAAAGAATTTTAGCGATGTCAAGAATAGGAAAATTACCTATCCCACTACCGCAGGGTGTAACAATCGAGGTTAAGGATCATACCGTTTTTGTGAAAGGGCCCCTGGGTGAGTTATCTCAGGATATCGACCCTGACATTACGGTCGGAATCAAGGATGGCCAGGTGATTGTATCCCGGCCTACCGATCAGAAAAGGCACAAAGCCATGCATGGCCTGTACCGCTCTTTGATCAATAATATGGTAGAGGGTGTTTCCAGGGGGTTTGAAATACAACTCGAGCTTGTAGGTGTCGGTTTTCGTGCAGAATCAAAAGGACAGCAACTTGAAATGAACCTGGGATATTCACATGATATTGTATTTGAACTTCCGCAGGAAATTAAGGTTGAGACCAAGACCGAAAGACGGAGCAATCCCATCGTGACCCTGAAAAGCCATGATAAACAGCTTCTTGGTCATGTAGCGGCAAAAATCAGGTCGCTACGTAAACCCGAACCTTATAAAGGTAAAGGAATCCGCTTTGTTGGTGAACAGATACGAAGAAAAGCAGGTAAAGCAGCCAGTGTTTAGTTTTTGATGATAAACGATTGAGAAAATGGCGTTAACAAGAATTGAGCGTAGAAAACGCATAAGACAACGGATCAGAAAGATCGTAAACGGTCACCCTGAAAAACCGAGACTTGCTGTTTACCGGAGTAACCGGCAGATCTATGTGCAGGCCATTGACGACCTGAACGGTAAAACGCTTGCCAGTGCCTCTTCACGCGAGAAAGAGATTTCCGGAAAGGGGAAAATCTCCAAAAAGGAGCAGGCCCGGCAGGTTGGCGAATTGATTGCAAAACGGTTAAAGGAAAAAGGTATTGAAAATGTAACTTTTGACCGTGGAGGATATTTATATCACGGACGTGTAAAAGAATTAGCAGATGCCGCCCGTAAGGGAGGTTTAAATTTTTAGCTTATGTCAGACGGGATAAGAAAAGTAAAAACCAGTGATCTGGAACTGAAAGACCGGTTGGTCAGTATCCAGCGTGTTACAAAAGTGACCAAGGGTGGCCGTACCTTTAGTTTTTCTGCGATTGTTGTCGTTGGAAACGAAGATGGTATTGCAGGATACGGACTGGGTAAGGCAGGTGAAGTTACCACTGCCATTGCCAAGGGGATCGAGGATGCTAAGAAAAACCTGATTAAGGTGCCATTGATTAAAGGAACCATACCTCATGAGCAACTGGCCAAATATGGCGGGGCAAGGGTTTTCCTCAAACCTGCCTCTGAAGGTACAGGTGTTAAAGCCGGAGGTGCTATGCGTGCTGTGCTGGAAAGTGTCGGTGTGAAAGATGTCCTGGCCAAGTCAAAAGGATCTTCCAACCCTCATAACCTGGTAAAGGCAACTTTCCGGGCACTTCTCGAAATGCGTGATGCTTATACGGTTGCCGAACACAGGGGTATAGATCTGAATAAAGTATTTAATGGTTAAGCAATAAATCGATGGGAAAGATCAGAATTCAACAAATTCGTAGCAAAATAGGCAGCACACAGCGGCAAAAACGTACCTTACAGGCGCTGGGTTTGCGTAAGGTTAATGCTGCCGTCGAGGTGGAAGCTACACACCAGATTCTTGGTATGGTAAAAAAAGTAAGACATTTAGTAAAAGTTGAAAATATTAAATAAGAACAGCAGCGATGGATCTTAGTAATTTAAAACCCGCCAGGGGATCGGTTAAAAACCGGACAAGAATAGCCAGAGGACAGGGCTCGGGTAAAGGCGGAACGTCTACCCGTGGGCATAAAGGCCAGAAATCCCGCTCGGGATATTCAAAAAAAATTGGTTTCGAAGGTGGACAAATGCCCCTGCAGCGCCGTATCCCGAAACATGGTTTTAAGAATATTAACCGGAAGGAATACAAAGCGATTAATCTGAGCACCCTTCAGGCATTGGCTGAAAAAAGAAACCTGGGGAAAATCGATCCTGAGACACTGATTAAGGCCGGTCTGATTTCTAAAAATGCCCTGGTGAAAATTCTTGGAAACGGAAAACTGACAAAAAAACTCGACGTGACGGCACATGCTTTTTCACAGGCAGCTGCCAAAGCCATTGAATCTGTAAAGGGGACGGTTACAAAACTTTAACGGAATGAAAGCTTTTATCGAGACCATAAAGAATATTTTCAAGATCGAAGATCTGCGCAACAGGATTCTTTACACACTGGGCATTCTGCTGATATACCGGCTTGGGAAATATATCACCCTGCCGGGTGTTGACCCCTCTCAGCTTGCCGGCCTGAAACAGCAGACTTCAACAGGGATCATGAGCCTGCTGGATATGTTTTCCGGAGGTGCGTTTTCCCAGGCCTCGATATTTGCACTCGGAATCATGCCTTATATCTCTGCATCCATTGTGGTGCAGTTGCTTGGGATTGCCATCCCGTATTTCCAGCGCCTGCAGAAAGAAGGAGAAAGCGGACGGAGAAAAATTAACCAGATCACCAGATATCTTACCGTTGCTATTCTTCTGCTTCAGGCACCCAGTTATCTGATGAACCTGCATGCAAGATTGCCTGATTCTGCCTTCGTGCTGAAAGGAACATTTTTCACGATCTCTTCGGTAATTATCCTTACTACCGGAACCATGTTTGTGATGTGGATGGGTGAGCGGATTACCGACAAAGGCATCGGGAATGGTATCTCATTGATTATTATGATCGGAATTATTGCCCGGTTACCTTTTGCCACCGTAGCAGAATTCGGCGCAAGATTGAATGGTTCCGGAGGACTGATCGCCTTTCTGATTGAGATTGTCTTATGGTTTGTGGTTATTATCGGGACAATATTGCTTGTGCAGGGGACAAGGAGGGTCCCCGTGCAATATGCCAAGCGTATTATTGGCAATAAACAATACGGAGGAGTACGACAATATATCCCGCTGAAAGTGAATGCTGCCGGGGTAATGCCGATCATTTTTGCCCAGGCGATTATGATGCTTCCGATTGTATTTATCGGGTATTCATCTGATAAACTTGGAGGTTTCGCCACGGCTTTTTCGAATATTTACGGGTTCTGGTATAACATGGTAATGGCCTTCCTGATTATTGTGTTTACCTATTTTTATACGGCCATTACGATAAATCCTCAGCAAATGGCTGAAGACCTGAAAAAAAACGGTGGTTTTATCCCCGGAGTTAAACCCGGCAGGAAAACGGCTGAATTTCTCGATTCGATTATGTCCCGGATTACGCTGCCCGGATCCATATTCCTGGCCATTGTGGCGTTGTTGCCTACGTTGGCTGTGAACATTGGTGTTTCCAACCAGTTTGCTCATTTTTATGGAGGAACGTCATTGTTAATCCTGGTAGGTGTGGTTTTGGATACTTTACAACAGATTGAAAGTCATCTGTTAATGCGACACTATGATGGTCTGATGAAGACCGGCAGAATAAAAGGCAGAGCCGGTGGGGCGGCTGCCATATAATAACGTTCTTTGATGATCGTATTAAAAACCGACGAGGAGATTGCTGTTCTCCGTGAAAATAATTTATTGGTTTCACGGACGCTGGCAGAAGTGGGAAAAGAAATCAAACCGGGGGTTACTACCCGGTTTCTGGACCAGATCGCCGAACAGTTTATCCTGGATCACGGTGCAAAACCGGGATTTAAAGGATATAACGGGTTTCCCAATACGCTTTGCACATCAGTCAACAGTCAGGTAGTGCATGGAATTCCTTCGGATTATCAACTGAAGGAAGGGGATATTATTTCGGTCGATTGCGGGGTGCTGAAAGATGGATTTTATGGCGATTCGGCTTTTACTTTTGCCGTTGGCAATATTGAAAAAGATACCCGGAAGCTGCTCCATGTGACCAGGGAATGCCTGGAACTTGGTGTAAAGCAAATCCGCCCTGGAAACAGGGTTGGCGACATTGGTTCTGCCGTCCAGTATCATGCCGAATCAAACGGATTCTCAGTGGTTAGAGAACTGGTAGGACACGGGCTGGGCAGAAATCTCCATGAAGCACCCGAGGTGCCCAACTACGGAAAACGTGGCAAAGGCCCTAAGTTAAAGGCAGGATTGGTCGTTTGTGTCGAACCAATGATCAATATGGGGAAAAAAGATATATATCAAAAGTCGGACGGATGGACGATCCAGACGGTGGACGGGAAACCTTCGGCACATTTCGAATATGCTGTTGTTGTCCGGATAGAAGGAGCGGAAGTGTTGACCACGTTTAAATATATTGACGAAATTATTAAACCAATATAAAAAACACATTATGGCGAAACAACCATCTATAGAACAGGATGGAACCATAATTGAAGCCTTGTCCAATGCAATGTTCCGGGTGGAACTGGAAAATGGTCATGTGATTACGGCACATATCTCAGGGAAAATGCGAATGCATTACATCAAGATATTGCCGGGGGATAAAGTGAAAGTGGAAATGTCCCCCTACGACCTGACCAAAGGGAGGATTACTTTCCGGTATAAATAAGACGGAAGGTCCGTAACAGGAAGAGGTTTTGATCAAAAACCATATTTAATATGGTTTTGTAATAGAGAAATATTAAAATAGAATATAAATTAATAACAGTAAATAATAGACCATGAAGGTACGCGCATCATTAAAGAAACGCACACCCGACTGTAAGATTGTACGCCGGAAGGGACGTTTATATGTGATTAACAAAAAAAATCCTCGCTATAAGCAGCGCCAGGGATAACTAACGAGATTAAATATTTAAGTATATGGCACGATTAGTAGGTGTAGATTTACCTAAAAACAAACGCGGAGAGATCGGTCTGACCTATATTTACGGGATTGGTCGCAGTACGGCCCGGAAAATCCTTGATAAGGCCGGGATCAGCCGTGAGATCAAAGTGAAAGACTGGACGGATGAGCACATTACCAAACTCAGGAAAATCCTCAATGAGGAGTATAAGCTCGAGGGAGAACTGCGGTCTGAAGTGCAGTTAAACATTAAACGACTGATGGACATTGGTGCATACCGGGGCATCCGTCACCGTACAGGAATGCCTGTTCGCGGACAGCGAACCCGTACAAATGCACGGACACGAAAAGGACGGAAAAAGACCATCGCGAATAAAAAGAAAGCAACCAAATAACCGGTAAGAAATGGCAAAGAAAACCAGATCATCGAAGAAAAGAGTCGTTAAAGTTGAGGCTGTCGGACAGGCTCACATACATGCCTCCTTCAATAATATTATTGTTACCCTGACCAATAATGCCGGACAGGTTATCAGTTGGTCTTCGGCAGGAAAGATGGGCTTTAAAGGATCAAAGAAGAATACCCCGTATGCAGCACAGGTAGCTGCCCAGGATAGTGCAAAAGTGGCTTATGACCTCGGATTGCGTAAAGTGAAAGTATTTGTGAAAGGACCCGGCTCAGGACGGGAATCGGCAATCAGAACTATCCACAGCACCGGCATCGAAGTGATGGAAATTGTTGATGTAACACCCCTGCCGCATAATGGCTGCCGCCCGCCAAAGAGAAGAAGGGTTTGATTTTACTTACTGACTGAGAAAAATTAACAGAAATGGCTAGATATATTGGACCAAAAACGAAAATCTCAAGAAAATTCGGAGACCCTATTTACGGACCGGATAAAACTTTTGAGAAAAAGAATTATCCCCCCGGACATCATGGTCAGAATCGAAGAAGAAGAAAAACTTCTGAATACGGTTTGCAATTGAAAGAAAAGCAGAAAGCCAAATACATTTATGGCGTACTGGAAAAACAGTTTTCAAATTTGTTTAAGAAAGCCTCCCGGAGTAAAGGGGTTACCGGTGAAGTGTTGCTGCAACTGCTGGAATCCCGGCTGGATAATGTTGTGTATCGCCTCGGTGTTGCCCCTACCAGAGCCGCTGCAAGACAACTTGTTTCTCATCGGCATATTACCGTGAATGATGAGATCGTGAATGTTCCATCATATACCCTTCGGCCAGGCGATCGTATAGGCGTGAGGGAAAGATCCAAATCACTCGAAGCCATTACCCAATCGCTCGGAACAGCCCGATATACACAATTCCCCTGGCTGGAATGGGACGAAAGCCAGAAAACAGGTAAATTCCTGAGTATTCCGCAACGGGAAGAAATCCCGGAAAATATTAAGGAAAACCTGATTGTTGAACTTTACTCGAAATAAACCAATATAATAAAATACATGGCAATCTTAGCTTTTCAAAAACCGGATAAAGTTATTATGCTGGAGGCCAACGATACCTTCGGCAAATTTGAATTCCGTCCTCTCGAACCGGGTTACGGCATTACCATAGGGAATGCTTTGCGCCGGATATTAATCTCTTCTTTGGAGGGATATGCCATCACTACTATAAAAATTGACGGTGTTGAACATGAGTTCTCAACCATCCCCGGTGTGATCGAGGATGTTACGGAAATAGTCCTTAATATGAAACAAATCCGCTTTAAAAAGCTTGTCGAAGATGTTGACCAGGAAAAACTGGTGGTAAATATTTCCGGACAAAGCGAATTTAAAGCCGGCGACCTGGGAAATTACCTGTCGGGGTTCCAGATTCTTAACCCTGACCTGGTAATCTGCCGTATGGAACCCGATGTGAAACTCAATATTGAGATTACCATTAATAAAGGCCGGGGTTATGTTCCCTCGGAGGAAAATCATCCGGAAGAAGCTCCTTTTGGCCTGATTGCTATCGATTCGGTCTTTACACCGATTAAAAATGTGAAATACCAGGTGGAGAATTACCGTGTCGAACAAAAAACCGACTACGAGAAGTTGATTATCGAAGTAAATACCGATGGATCCGTTCCGCCGAAGGAAGCATTGAAGGAAGCGGCAAAGATTCTTATCTACCATTTCATGCTCTTCTCTGACGAGAAAATTACACTTGACCAGGATGAAACATTGAACAATGAAGAATTTGATGAAGAAGTGCTGCATATGCGCCAATTGCTGAAAACCAAACTGGTTGACCTGGACCTTTCCGTCAGGGCATTGAACTGTCTCAAAGCTGCAGAAGTGGATACCCTCGGAGATCTGGTGAAATATAATAAGAATGATTTGTTGAAATTCCGGAATTTCGGGAAAAAATCCCTTGCAGAACTGGATGAACTGCTTGCTTCCCTCGGATTGAACTTTGGGATGGAAATTACAAAATATAAATTGGATAAGGATTAATAAAGGAAAATAAAATGCGACACAGGAAAGGATTTAATCACCTTGGAAGGACCAATACGCATCGTAAGGCCATGCTCACAAATATGGCATCTTCACTGATCATTCATAAACGTATCAGAACAACTACGGCGAAAGCAAAAGCATTGAGAATTTATATAGAACCTTTGCTGACAAAATCCAAGGAGGATACGACTCATTCAAGAAGAATCGTTTTTCGTTACCTGCAGGATAAAGAAGCTGTAACCGAACTCTTCCGTGAGGTCTCACCGAAAATTGCTGATCGACCGGGTGGTTATACCCGTATTTTGAGAACCGGCAACCGGCTGGGGGACAATGCTGATATGTGTATTATTGAGCTGGTAGACTTTAATGAAAATATGCTGGCAGCAAGTGCAGAGGCAAAAGCAAAAACTACCCGTCGCGGACGCCGTGGTAAAAAGAAAACAGAAACTGAAGGAACGGCTGCGGAAACTAAAGTGGAAGATAAGACAACGGCACCGGTTGCCGACACAGAAGATACTGCACAGGAAAACAAACCGGAAGTGAAGGATGAGAAGAAAGACATTGAAACCAAAGTATCTCCCGAAGAGGATGTGAAAAAAGATGAGGAGAAAAAAGAGGGAGTGTAATATCTTGAAATATTTTTTTTTTTGAAAAACCGCCTTTTACAGGCGGTTTTTTTATGCTCCCGGTCCAAAATAAAAATATGATGTACCAGGTGAGGCTAAAGGCAATAAAATAATATATATGAACCCGATAAAATTTATTATCTTTTCCAATTGAAAAATTTACGGATGAAACTGCGAAGTGTTATCATGCTCTTGTTTCTGTGGGCGGTTTCCATGTCCGGGGTTTCTGGTCAAATACCTGTTAAGCAGGTAAAGCATTATTTTAATTTGGCAACTTTGTCCGGATTCCACTTCATGGTTTCTTATTCGGGACATTGCAAAGAGGTTTGTAGAGCCGGATATTTTAATCCGATTCCTGTTACGATCAGATATAAATCCTTTCCCGCCGTCGCAGGCACAAAATTTCGTTCACTGTTTTCAGGTAACAGGAATTTCTGGACAGCACCATTTTCACAATTGTTATATCTTTTTATAATCTTGGTACTCACTGTTTTGATCATCCGGTACCGTACAAAAAGTCTCCGGCATACAAACCAGATCTTGCGTGAAAAGGAGAAAATTGCAGAAGAAGTTCGCCGCCAGAGGGATCAGTTATCCCTGGCGCATAAAAACCTTACCGACAGCATACGGTATGCTCAAAAGATCCAGCAGGCATTGCTGCCTTCGGATTATTATTTCCAGCGCCTGCTGCCTGAATCTTTTATTTTATTTCTTCCTAAAGATATGGTCAGTGGGGATTTTTACTGGATTACCGGCCGGGAAGGGAGAATATTTTTTACGGTTGCTGACTGTACCGGCCATGGGGTACCCGGAGCTTTTATGTCTATGATCGGTTTTGAGATTCTGGATAAGATCATTAATGATCAGAAGGTGGATAAACCTGCAGAGATTCTAAATATTCTTAACCAGGGTATCGCGGCCACTTTCTCCCGAGGGGAGGAAAATATACTGCTCAAAGACGGAATGGATTTGGCTTTTTGTGCTCTTGACAGGGAAAACAGGCTGCTTGAGTTTGCCGGGGCATTCAATCCTTTATACCTGATCAGGGATAACAACCTTATCGAATATAAAGCCGACCGTTTTTCGGTAGGATTGGGAGAGGAAGAAAACCAGCGTTTTACCAATCATAAACTATCCCTGATCTCCGGTGATAAAATATATATGTTTTCTGATGGGTATGCCGATCAGTTCGGTGGACCGCAGGGTAAAAAGTTTATGTACCGCCGCTTTCGTCACCTGTTGCTTTCCATTCATCATTTGCCGCTTGATCAGCAGAAAACGATTATTTACGATACTTTTCTGGCCTGGAAGGGGGATCTTGAACAGGTAGATGATATTCTGATTATCGGGGTAGAACCCCTGGTGGCGGGAAACAATTCAGTCCAGTAAACTTTTCATCTTGTCTATAAGCTGGTTGATCAGAAAAGGTTTGCTAATATATTCGTCCATGCCTGCCGAGAGGCAGGTCTCCCGGTCGCCGGGCATAGCATTTGCCGTAACAGCTATGATCGGTGTATGGGTACTTGTACTGGTTTCAATTTCCCGTATTTTTTTGGTTACCAGCATGCCATCCATTACAGGGATCTGTATATCCATCAGGATAAAGTCATACCGGTTCTTTCCGTAAAATTCCAGTGCCTGTTTCCCGTCTTCGGCCAGATCAATGTTTTTAACATGGGGTTTTAAACTGGCCATGACAATTTTCTGGTTGATAGGATTGTCCTCAACCAGTAGTACATTGGATTCTGTGAGTGTCGTCTTTTTCTCGTGTGTCAGTTCTTCTGTCAGCGTAGTGGGAGTCCTTATCGTTGTCTCAGTCAACATGAACGGCAGGGTGATCTTAATTTTAAGTGGCTGGTTTTCTTCATCCTCTGTCAGCTCGAGTTCCCCGTTAAGTTGATGACAGAAATCCATGCATAATAAAAGGTTCAGGTAAGGTAAATCCTCATTGGCACTGATGGCATTTACACCTGCGCCTGCCAGAGTACGTAATTGACTGAATTTTTCCGGAACAAATGGCAGAGGCGGATTGCTTGTTGTCACGGCCGTAAAATTAACATTACGTCCATGGGTTTCAAAAGTAGCATCAATATGAACCTCCAGGAGATGTTGTGGCGTAGTATTCCGCAGAATGCCTTCGACCAGACTCAGAAATATCTGGTTTAAAATAACCGGATCTCCGCTCACCTGGTCCGGGAGATATCCTTTTGTCCGGATGCGGATGATCATTTTATCTTTATTCTGCCGGTTTATAGAATTCTCCAGTTGACTTAAATGCCGGATAATATCAAAAGGGACTTTGGAAATTTTTTTCTTCTTCCCGGCGGAAATTTTCCCGATGCGGTTAAAGGAACCGACAGCATGAACAAGATTTTGAGAGGAAGCCCTGATCATTTCAAAAAGTTCCCGGCTTTTTTCAGGTATTTCAAGTTTCTGGATCATCTCGTTAAAAGCCATGATATCGTTCAGCGGCGTTCGGATCTGGTGGGATAGATGGGCAAGAAATTTTTCCCTGTTTTCATTGGCTTTTGTAATATTTTCATTTGCCTGCCTTAACTGATGAATTGATTTTGTAATAAAAAATACAAACAGACTGCTAATGGCCAAAAGAAAAAGGTAAGTAAACAGATACGAAAAAAGGAAAAATTCATTAAAATAATGGGCATCCAGGTAAGATGGGGAAAAAATCAGGAATCCGGTAAGTGCCAGAAATAAGGCAATTGACAACCGGGATCCCCACTTCAGGTCGAGGAGAAAAATAGCCAGTGGAGGGATGATCAGTACCCATAACAAAGGCCAGGAAGTGTTTGAAGTGACAAAAACCAGTGAAAAGAATACATCAAGTATCCCGATCCCCAGAAATCCCAACGCATATAACCTGATGTACTTTTTTTTTCGGTATAACAGATAATTCAAAAGCAAAAGGACAATAACAACAGGTGAATTAATCCATATTAACCATTTCTGATCGATATTAATTAAAAAGGATATGAGCGTAATCAGAATATAGGAAATGGTAAGAATATTAATGATGACAGACTTGTACCGGACTTCCTGTATAACCCCGTCTCGTCCGGTAAACTTAAATAACAGATGCTGTTTCTCCTTTTTCCTGCTCATGTGTTTCGTTTTCTGGAGGTGAAATGTAATAAAAATCAATGAAATTTCACGCTTGTTGAGGTATGATATTTGTATGATATGGATTAGAATTGTTGCGTATCATTTCCGAATGGCGTATTTTTAATACCTGAAGATAATGTATGAAATGGGTTTTAAACGAAAAATCGGCATGTTGTTGCTCCTTTTGCTGAGTAGCGTCGGGATAACATCTTTCCCGCAGACCGTAAAGCCTGATAAGGAAAAATTGGATCAGAACTTTAAATTCAGGAATGGTATTTTTCTCGATTTTAACCAGGTGAAAAACAATAATCCTGTTCCTAAAGCCCGTATCCTTACGACAGTATCTTATAACGACAGGGAATTCTTTGATAAGGTTTTCGAACAGGAGGTAATATCCTATTTTGATGATTTCGGTCTGCGGAAACAGGTGAAAAAAGAAAATATCTGGGGATATGCCAAAAACGGAATTCTCTATATTCAGCTCGATAACAATTTTAGCCGTATCAGTATTGTCGGCGGAATATGCCATTTCGTCGGAATGATTACTACTTACGATACCCGCTATGTCGATCCTTACTACCGGTTTAATTATCCTTATTATTACCGGGCTTATCCGGGTTATTATCCTACCGAAACCTATACGAAAACCGAGATGCGACAGTTTATTCTTGATTTTGAGACCGGAAAGGTTATGGAATACAATACCCAGAGTATTGAGATGGCCCTGATGCGCGATCCTCAATTATATGACGAATATGTTCGATTGAGAAACAAAAAAAAGAAACAACTTAAATTCCTTTATATCCGGAAATTCAATGAACGGAATCCCGTATATCTGCCGGTAAACCGGTAGTCAGGGGGTTGGTAGTTTCCGGTGGTTTAACCCAAAATCATAAAAAATGAAAAAGACCTTTCTGTTGATTTACGTATTGCTTTTTTCTGTGATTGTTTCGGCCCAGGCTCCTTTTCCCACACCGGGGCAGATAGAAAAATTTATGAACTCAAAGACCCTTGTTGTCCTCGAGGAGGGGATGTTCTCTACATTCAATGCGCTGATCAAAAAAGCCATGGAACAAAACTGGACGATAACGCCCTATGAATTTATCGATTACGATACTTTTAAGGAGAAGAAGTCGGATGCCGCTTATTCATTTATTATCCTTACCGAAACGGGATTTGAAAACGACAAGGCCAACATCCATTATGACTTTTTAAATCTTCTCCTGGGTGACAATGTGAACAATATGTCGAAAATGCCGGAGTTTTGTTCCTTCCCCCTCAACTATACAAAAGTTGAAGATCCCTGTTACCCCGTCATGTTGCCCCTGATCCTGAAGTTTATGCAGGAGCATGTGAAGCTAATGTCTTCGTTGTCAAATCCAAAACCTCTTAGGAATCTTCGTTACTATAACAAGAATATCCCGCATGTCAGGAATTATCCTCTATGGCTTGCCCGTGAGGATTTGACCAAAGAAGTTGATTCTGAGAAAAAAATAGAACAACTTTATAAGCATCCGGTTAAAGTGGTCTCCCGTGACGAACTGGTAGAAGCTATTGCAAATCCTCCCGAACCGTTTATCTTTCTTTTTAAGGTCGGGCCCGAAGGAACGGCAAAAAGTGGCAGGGTGTATAAAATCCTGATGGGAACCAACGGGAAAATTTATTTCTTTGATTTTCACCTCCTGTCGGCAAAACGTCCTGACGGAATGCTGCTTTCGGACTTCAAACGCCTCGGAAAATATTAATCCGGGTTCTGCATAATGTTGCCTCGGCGGATATTCCCTGCGGAGGGTGAATTTCTTTCCTATCTTTGCAGTAACCATGCTAACCGCAATACGATGTCAGTACTGAATCCTTCTATTCCTAAAGGTACCAGGGATTTTACCCCGGTCGAAGCCATCCGGAGAAAATACATCTTCTCTGTTATTGAAAATGTTTTTACAAGATACGGTTATCTCCCGATTGAAACACCGGCCATGGAAAATCTTACTACCCTCCTTGGAAAATACGGTGACGAAGGCGACCGCCTGATTTTTAAAATTCTTGATTCGGGAAATTTCCTTACCGGGGTAACGGAGGAAGAACGCCTTAGCCTTACTCCGTCAAAGCTTGCCGGCCGTATCTGTGAAAAGGGACTACGCTATGATCTTACCGTCCCTTTTGCCCGTTTTGTTGTCCGGCATAGAAATAAATTGTCTTTCCCTTTTAAAAGATACCAGATCCAACCTGTCTGGCGGGCCGACCGCCCACAAAAGGGCAGGTACCGTGAATTTTACCAGTGTGACGTCGATGTAATCGGCAGCAGGTCACTGTTGAATGAAGCGGAGTTGCTGATGATCATGGAGGAGGTATTCCGGTTATTGGGGATAAAAGTGGTGATAAAGCTGAATCACCGTAAAATACTTGCGGGAATTGCAGAATACATGGGAGTACCGGATAAACTTACCGGGCTGACGCAGGCATTGGATAAAAGAAATAAAATCGGGGATGAAAAAGTGCTGGCGGAACTCAGGGAGAGAGGTTTTGATGAACCGGCTGTCCGGAAAATGGAATCGTTTCTCTCCTTTTCCGGAAGCAACAATGAAAAAATCAGCTTCCTGAGCGAAAAACTGGGAAATACGGGTCAGGAACAAACAGGTCTTGACGAAATGGCGAAAATACTTACCTATGCCGCAGAAACCGGCGTGGATAAAAGTTGTGAGTTTGATTTTACACTGGCAAGAGGATTGGATTACTATACGGGAACCATCTTTGAAGTAGTGGCTGCCGGATGGGACGGAGGCAGTATCTGTGGCGGGGGAAGGTATGATGACCTTACGGGAATTTTCGGACTGCCGGATGTATCGGGGGTGGGGGTCTCGTTTGGTGCCGACCGTATTTATGATGTCCTTGCACAGACCGGAAAGTTTCCTCCTTTGCAGGACAGCTCAACACAGGTACTGTTCCTGAATTTCGGAGAAAAGGAGTTGTCGTACATATTACCGCTGGTGCGGAAACTGCGTGATCACAATGTTGCCGCCGAGGTTTATCCCGATCAGGCAAAAATTAAAAAACAAATGCAATATGCCAATCAGAAAAATATCCCTTTTGTTATTCTGACAGGAGAGGAAGAGATGAGCCAGGGGGTTGTCAGTCTGAAAAATATGGAAACAGGCAGGCAAATCCGGGTTACGTTTGAAGAAGTTGCCGATTCTTTGATCAAGAAATAATAACGTATTAAGATAACCAGGGATGGATGAAAACACTCATGTTATTTCCTCTGACAAAATAACCCTTACGGATATTCATACCATCCTGCGCCATAAGAAGAAACTGGTGCTGGGAAGGGATGCATTGGAAAAGATCACTACCTGCAGGAATTATCTGGACCGGAAGATCCGGGAAACCAAAACCCCCTTGTATGGAATCAACACCGGCTTTGGTGCGCTCTTCGATAAAATTATTCCTGATGACCAACTGGAGATACTTCAGTCCAACCTGGTGAAGTCGCATGCCTGTGGAACAGGCGGGGAGGTTCCGGCCGATATTGTCCGTATTATGTTGCTTTTGAAAATACAGGCACTTTCTTACGGGATGTCCGGAGTTCAGACCAAAACGGTTCAACGGCTGGTAGACCTGTTTAATCACGATGTATTGCCTGTGGTATACAGGTATGGGTCACTCGGTGCTTCCGGCGACCTCGCTCCGCTGGCTCATTTGAGTCTGCCGTTGATTGGCCTGGGCGAAGTGATGGTCGAAGGAAAAAAGATAACCGGAGCGGAAATATGCCGGAAACTTGGATGGGAACCGTTACACCTGAAAAGCAAGGAAGGTCTTGCCCTGCTTAACGGAACACAGTTTATGAGTGCCTATGGTGTGCATCTCCTGCATACCGTTTTCCGTCTTTCCGACCAGGCGGATATTATTGCGTCCCTCTCACTCGATGCCTTTGACGGAAATATCTCTCCCTTTCATCCCCTGATACAGCAGATCCGGCCATACAAAGGACAAAAGCAGACCGCTTCCAGGGTCAGGGAAATTCTGCAGGGGAGTGACCTGATTGACCGGCCGGGAAAAGCAATCCAGGATCCATACTCCTTCAGGTGTATCCCGCAGGTTCACGGGGCATCTAAAGATGCCATTCATTATGTAGCCTATGTTTTCGAGAATGAAATTAACTCGGTAACGGACAATCCTACCATTTTCCCCGATGAGGACCTGATCATTTCTGCCGGAAATTTCCACGGGCAGCCACTGTCCCTTGCCCTGGACAACCTGACTATAGCCATGGCCGAACTGGGAAATATCTCTGAAAGAAGAGTCTATCAGTTGCTTTCCGGGAAACGCGGTCTTCCTTCTTTCCTCGTTTCGGAACCGGGACTCAACTCCGGTTTTATGATCCCCCAATATACTGCCGCCGCCATGGTAAGCCTGAACAAACAGCTTTCTACACCGGCCAGTGTCGATTCGATAGAAACCTCTCAGGGCCAGGAAGATCATGTGAGTATGGGGGCTACAGCAGCCATCAAAGCCTATGAGGTGGTAACCAATATCGAAAAGATCCTGGCCATAGAATTAATGAATGCTGCCCAGGCGCTGGAATTCAGACGCCCCCGAAAAACCTCGCCTTACCTTGAAAAATTTGTGTCGGCTTATCGCCGGCAGGTACCTTTTCTCACTGAAGATCAACCCCTGTATCCATATATTGATCGCTCCGTTGAATTCCTGCGGAGTTTTGACCGGTAATATTCTCGTGCTATTGAACATTGTTGCTGCATGTTTCAAAACACACGATCCGTTGCATATCATTTCCTCCCGATAATTAACTTTGATTGGATAAAAAAATTATGATCATTAAAAAACAGTAATTATGATTTTGACGGGAAGTGACTTAACCATTGATAAGGTTACCAAGGTTGCCCGAGGAAAAGAATCCGTGGTTATTCATCCTAAAGCTATAGAAAGGATCCGTGCATGCCGGGCAATGCTCGAAAGGAAATTGGAAAAGAGGGAGGTGATGTATGGCGTGAATACTGGGATAGGAGAGTTTTCGGAGGTTGCACTATCCGATGCACAGATAAGAAAGTTTCAACGGTACCTGGTGTACAATCATGCTGCGGGGATGGGAGAGGCGGCTCCTGTCGAACAGGTAAGAGCAGCTATGCTGAGTCGTATCAATGTACTCTCGAAGGGTCATTCTGCCTGTCGCCCGGAGATTCCCCTGACGTATGCAGAGATGCTGAATAAAGGAGTAACCCCTTTTGTATGTCGTAAAGGATCCGTTGGTGCGTCAGGAGATCTTGCCCCGATGTCACAAATTGCCCTGTTGTTGCTGGGCGAAGGAAAGGCATGGTATAAGGGTCAGTTGACAGAAGGGAAAAAGGCTATGGAACAGGCCGGAATCACGGTGCCGGGACTGGAAGCCAGGGATGGACTGGCTGCAATCAACGGTTCCAATTTCCTTACCGGAATGAGTGCACTTTTCCTTTATGATGCTTTCCGCTGGCTTAAACAAGCCGAGATTGCCGCGGCAATGTCTCTCGAAGCACTGAAAGCAAATATGAAACCTTATGATCCCCGTCTGCTGGAAGTACGGGGATTTCAGGGAGCCATACGCATTGCCCGTGCCATTCGTAAACTCATCGATGGTGGTGACCTGTCAGGCGGAAAGATTCCCCATCGTGTGCAGGATGCTTACTCCATGCGTTCTACTCCACAGGTGCTGGGAACTGCACTCGATGCCCTTGATTTTGCACGTTCGCAGGTGGAAATCGAATTGAACGGTGTTGGTGACAATCCCGTATTTTTCCCGGAGGATGATCTTCAGCTTACCGGGGCTAACTTTCAGGGATCTCCCGTATCTTTGCCTATGGATATGGCAGGAACAGCGGTTACTATGGTTAGCGTGATTTCGGAACGCAGACTGAACCGGCTGATGAATCCTGCCCTGAGTGAAGGACTTCCCCCTTTCCTGACCAAAGGAGCGGGTATGTTTTCGGGGATGATGCTTAGCCAGTATACTGCTGATATGCAAATTGTTGAACAAAAGATGCTTTCTGCTCCTGCCTGTATTCAGTCTATACCTGCGGCGGCCGACCAGGAAGACTTTGTTTCCATGGGTATGAACACGGCACTGAAAAATGAACAGATACTGGACAATGCCCGGGCTATCCTCGGAATTGAGTTTATGGCGGCAGCCCAGGCACTTGATTTCAGGGATTATACTTTCGGTAAAGGTGTGTCCAGGGCGCATCAGGTTATACGGGATTATATTGATTTCCTGGACGAAGACCGGCCTTTATATGTGGATCATAACAAGATCAAGGATGTCGTTACTTCCTGTGAGATCCTCACCGAGGTGGAAAAAGAAGTCGGGCCGTTGCACTGACCTTTAATCTTAAGAATTCCCCGAGACTGGCCTCGGGGTACTACTTGTACCTCTCCTTGAGGAGAGGTCAAAACTTTCACAGAAAGTTTTGGGTGAGGTGTAATAAAGAAATTTCGG
>JAADHC010000048.1:0-21769 GCA_013152085.1 Chlorobiota bacterium | reverse complement strand
GGTCAAAATAAAACGAGCGCCTGCCTGCTGCAGGCAGGAAATACCCCTATGGCTTTGCCTCGGGGATCGTTCGTTTTAAGAAATTTCTTTACCTTCTTCGTTGTGGTTGCATGTTTTCCCTTCTGTTCTGAATCTGCCGGAGCAGGAAAGTCGTAAATTGCTGTTCTGCCTGGTAAAGCCTCACTACTTTCCGGATGGGTAAAACTTTCTTAAACTCCTGGTGATACTTTATCTGTATGTCGGCAAGCTGACGGTCATAATCCACAAAACGATCGGCCAGTTCCTCAAGCTCCTTGTCATCCATATTTCGGGAATTCCGGTTTATATCCTGCAGTATCTCCCTTTTGGCCTTATTTATAGAGGACTTTTCCTGCTGATAGGCATTGTAAACCGGCCAGAATTGCTGGGCTTCTTCGGGTGTCAGATTCAACCGTTCGGTAAAGAAAGCAATTTTCTGCGCATTCAGTCTTTGGATACGATCCTGATTCTGTGCCCGCAGGGGTAAACCCGCAAGCATGATCAGCAAAATAGCAACTAATTTGTTAACAGGCGTCTTCATAATAATATAAAATTTATAAATGTTCTGCGATCATGTCGTTATCAATGCCTTCATCAAGAAGGTATGTGATGATGGTTTCATCTTTTATCCCGGGTATCCGGGTTGTGATTTCAAGATCTTCTTCATCGATAAAATTATAGATGGTCTCTTCATCGATAGTTAAATCAGCGTGATAATAGGCAGCCATAATATTTTCGTCCTCCCCGACGTGTTGTGACTTGAATTGATACCGATACCATAGGCCGGTTCCCAGGAGGATAAGAAAAGCAGCTGCTGCTGCCGTGAGAGCATAGATGCGACGGGTCAGGATAACCGTTTTGACCGGGTGCTCCGTTCTTTTTCGTATATTTTCCATGATCCTTCCGGGCAGACGGTCAAAATAACCGTCCGGGACACCAAACCCACCCGGATGATCTCCGGGAGGCGGGAAATGCCGTTTGTTTTGCTGATTTTTCATGGCTTTTGCTTCTGTTTATCTGTTAGATGATATTTGTTCTGTTTCGTTTAATCCTGTTGCAGGTATTTTTCAATTTTTTTTACCGCATGATGATAGGATGCCTTAAGTGCTCCTACAGAGGTCCCCAAAACTGCGGATATATCTTCATATTTCATCTCATCAAAGTATTTCATATTAAAAACAACCCGTTGTTTATCCGGCAGTTTCAGTAATGCCTTCTGAAATTTCTTCTCAATGGCATCTCCCGAATAATAGGGCCCGCTTTCCAGATGAGCGGAAAGATAATGTTCATGATCGGAAATCGGTAGCCAGTTGCGTTTTTTTTGTTTCTTTATTAAAGCCAGTGCTTCATTGGTGGCTATACGGTAAAGCCAGGTATAAAGCCGGGCATTGCCCCTGAATTCATGGAGATGTTCCCAGGCCTTGATAAATGTTTCCTGCACAGCATCGTCTGCATCTTCATGTGACAGGACAATTCGGCGAATATGCCAGTACAGGCGTTGCTGATACTCGTTGATGAGTAAAGTAAAGGCTTCTTTTTCCCTTCCTTCTTTCTGAAAAAGATTAAGAATAGTTGTATCAGATCCTGATTCCACCTAATTTCCGCAGTTTGATTGTTGGATACTTTTTCCTGTAAATGGTTTAAGCAGATATTTAAAAACGGATGGACTGGGATGATCCTGACCGGACGGAAAACTTTCGCGTGGTTGTGTAGAAAGAACGTTTTGCAAAACGCGGCCGGTAAACAATTTCATAATCACCCGGTTGTAAAATGATGGTTTCGGAACGGCTATTGTGGTTCAGGTTATAAATCCAGGTTAAATCATCCGGTTTGCGGACATACAGGCTTGCAAATCCTTCATTTTTTATCAGTACCGTAATCAGCCCGGGCTGTGGGATCTCTACGGATGTTGTTGTGCTTTGTTTAATCCGGACATCATCGATCAACAGTCGCGGAAGGACAGGAACTTCCAGGTCATATTTACCAACCAGGTATTTTTCTTCCATATTGATCTTTTGCATATTTAATGTGTTCATATCCCCGTCTTTCCTTACGATGAAGGATAAGTCCCGGTAAAGGTTTCCTCTGGTAGTGAGTTTTAATGTTCCCTGCGGGGCATCGGCAGCAATAACCGTATGTTTCCCCCGGTAAACTTTGATACTGTCAACCGTAACGGGCGGAATCGTATGAACCACCATCCTGTAGGTAACCAACGGATCAAGGTTCAGGGTGTCCGGATTTCCCCGGTTATTCATGGTATGAACATAATTCGCCATGATTTTACCGGACTCCCTGTTATAAAAGGTCATGTTGACATTTGTTTCCGTGGGATTTCCATGGATGTCCAGCAGATTAACCTGGGCTGTAGTAGAGTTAAGTGCCTCTGTGATAACGACATCCAATACTTCATGAAATTGTTCTTCATTGGCAGCATCGTAAAATTGACCCACGCATTCATAGGTTTGCTTAAATTCCATATCCAGGCCGATACCGATAACGAAGGGTTTCAGGATGATGCCTTTCTTGCGTAATGCCTGTGATACGGCACAGGGGTCACCATCGCATGCTTCAATCCCATCGGTAATAAGAATGATGACATTCCTGCAATTGTCGCAGGGAGGGAAGTCCCCTGCAGAAAGCTCAAGGGAGTGGGCAATAGGGGTGGTTCCCTTTGGGATAAGAAATCTCAGTTTCTGCCGGATCCTTGCGGCATTGTTCGGAGAGAAGGGAACCTCCAGTTTGGTGTCATTGCAATCCTGCGGCGGTACCGGACTCTGATGCCCGAAAACACGCAACGCCATCTGTACATAGTCCATCTTTTCCAAACTGTCAATGGTGGAGATGAGAAATTTGCGGGCAATATTGATTTTCTTATCACTCTCCCACAGCCCTGCCATACTCTGCGAACAGTCGAAAACAAATAATATTCGTGTAACCTGTGGCTCCGGCTTTACATTTGTTAATGGTATCTGTGCATGAAGTGCTAATGACAAAGAGTATAAGATCAGGGGAAAAAATGCCGCTCTTTTCATTTTAACCGTTTGAGTTTGATAAAATGTGAGGATAAAAGTAAGAAAAAACCATGATCCATTTTTACACCCGGCTTGAAAACTGTTGTACTTCATGAATGCACAGGCTGGATTTTAAATTATACCTTTGTAAAAAAATGATCGTTTATGAGTTTACAATGCGGAATTATTGGTCTGGCAAATACAGGGAAAACAACCTTGTTTAACTGTATGTCAAGTAATAAGGCCGAGGTAACACAGTTTGCCTTCGGATCGAATAAAAGCAATGTGGGGATTATCCCGGTTCCGGATACGCGATTGCAGGTACTGGAAAAGCTGCAACCTACCGAAAAAGTGATTCATGCCACAGTTGAAGTGATCGATATCCCCGGGTTAACCAAGGGAGCCAGCCAGGGGGAAGGTGTCGGAAACCGGTTTTTGTCCGATATTCGTAACTGCGATGCCCTGATTCATGTACTTCGCTGTTTCGATAATGATGCCCTTCCCCATATTGAAGGATCTGTTGATCCTGTCAGGGATATGGAGATTGTAGACTTTGAATTACAGGTGAAAGACCTGGAATCCGTGGATAAAAAACTGCAGAAAGTTGAAAAACTGGTAAAAACCGGGGATAAGAATGCTCGCCGCAATCTGGAAATACTGAAAAAAATAAAAAGTCACCTCGAAAATTTTCAACCGGTAAGAACCCTGGAAATGAACCCGGGAGAAAAAAATATAATCCGGGATATGTTTCTGTTGACCGATAAACCTGTTCTGTATGTCTGTAACGTAGACGAGGCTTCGGCCACAGATGGAAATGCCTATACTCGAAGAGTACAAAAAGTCATCGAAGAGGAAAATGCAGGTTTACTGATCATTGCTGCAGCCATGGAAGCTGAAATTGCCGAACTTGATGATCCGGCTGACAGGCTTTCGTTCCTGAATGACCTCGGTCTGAACGAGCCGGGAGTCAATAAGCTTGTCCGTGCTGCTTACGGTCTGTTGAACCTGGAAACTTTTTTTACGGTCGGGCCCAAAGAGATTCGTGCCTGGACCATCCGCAAAGGAATTACGGCACCCATGGCAGCAGGGGTAATTCATTCCGACCTCGAAAGGGGATTTATCCGTGCCGAGGTGATGAAATATGAAGATTTTATTAAACTGGGTTCTGAGAATGCCTGTAAAGATGCCGGGAAACTTCATATCGAAGGAAAAAATTATATCGTGAAGGATGGCGATATCCTGCATATCCGGTTTAATATATGATCCTTCCGGAAACAATTTATTATCTTTCACGTACATTTCCGGGTGATCCGGCTTTAGCCGTTTCTTGATTCGCTATGCTTAAAAATAAAAGAATATACCTGGTGTTTTTTCTGGTTGTCCGGATGCTTTCTCCTTTATATGGCCAGGACCGGCAAGCTGAAAAATCAAAGGCAGATTCACTTCTTAAAAAATACGGGGAGGTTTACCTGGTCGTGCCTGTCCGCTCGGCTTCCGGCCTGCTTCGTTTGTCACGTCTCTCCTCAGTGGATGCGGTTTACAATGATTCTGCCAGGATTTGCCTGAACAAACAGCAATACACACGATTTATCAGTTCGGGTATACCATTTTCAGTGTACGAAATAGTTCGTCCGGCAGGGAGGAAGAACGCAGCATTGATATGGCAGGGATGGAATACGTATCCTACTTACGGTCAATACGATTCCGTGATGCTGGCTTTTGCCGGGAATTATCCGGCCATCTGCCGGCTGGATACCCTGGGATACTCGGTAAACGGCCGGAAGCTGTTGGCAGTCAAAATATCCGATCATGTGGATCAGGATGAACCCGAACCTGAATTTATGTATTCATCCACCATGCATGGTGACGAAACCGGTGGCTATATACTCATGCTGCGGCTCATTAATCATCTCCTTTCAAATTACGGCACGGATTCCCTGGCAACGGCACTTGTGGACAGTCTCGAAATATGGATCTGTCCGCTGGCAAATCCTGACGGAACATACATGGGAGGAGACCAGTCCGTTAACGGAGCGGTAAGATATAATGCCAATGGTGTAGATCTGAACAGAAATTTTCCGGATCCGCAGGATGGCGATCATCCCGACGGAAATGAATATCAGCCCGAAACCATGGCAATGATCGGTTTTCATGAGTCAAGGCATATCGGAATTTCTGTAAATTTTCATAGTGGCGATGAGGTGGTCAACTACCCCTGGGATACCTGGCCGCAACGCCATGCCGATGACAATTGGTTTCAGTTGATCTCAAGAATATATGCAGATACGGTTCACAGGTACAGTTCCGGATATATGACCGGATTTGATAATGGTATAACCAATGGTTATGACTGGTATTCTATCAGTGGTGGCAGACAGGACTATGTAACCTATTTCAGGGAGGGCCGGGAATCAACAATTGAACTCGATTATACCAAAATAACACCCGAAGCGTATCTGGATACTTTATGGAAATACAATTACAGGTCTTTGTTATATTACGCCCGGGAGGCTATGTTCGGTATTGATGGCTTTGTTACGGATTCCGTTACAGGATTGCCGGTAAAGTCCGTGATTACGATCCCCGGACATGATACAGACAGTTCGGAAGTTTCGTCAGACAGCCTGAACGGTTACTTTCATCGCTACCTGGCTGCCGGGATTTACAATCTTTCCGTTTCCGCTACCGGATACATTACAAAATCCGTCCCCGGGGTTGAAGTACAGGATCATAAGCTGACCCGGCTGGCGGTTTTCTTACAGCCCGGGGCCAATGTTGTCCCTGTATCGGGAACAAAGTTCCTGAGCATATTTCCCAACCCCGTAATGGCAGATCGGATGGTTACGCTCAGGGTTGACCGTCCCGGAGATTACAGGATACGTTTTTATACCGTAGATGGTCAAATCTCAGGAACAACCATCGTTCGGGTACCTGCCTCTGGAAGAGCCACATTCTCAGTGCCTTCAACCCTAATGCCGGGTTTATATTTACTGCATATTTCCGGGTCGGGTAATGCTGTCATGCGGAAGCTTATCATTTTTCCGGAATAATTACTTTCAGGTTATTTTATAAAAATGCAGGAAAATCATTTCACCTGCATCAGAAAACATTATTTTTGTCGTTTTCAGAAAAACACTTAGTGAATAATTAAATGATAAAAAGTTTAAAAACAATCCTGGTTGCTTTATTGTTTTCCTTAGTAATCTGGCCGGGTAAGGGACAGGTACGGAAGAATATTCCTCCCGCAAAACCGAAACTGGTATTGGGGATTGTCATTGATCCGCTTAGTATCGATCAGTTGAATCGATACTGGGATATCCTGGGCGAAGATGGTTTTAAGCGGTTTGTCAGTGAGGGTACGTTTTACCGCAATGCAAGCTATGCCTCTTTTTTTACGGAAACTGTTACCGGCCTGGCTACACTTTCAACGGGGGCATACCCCGTAACCCACGGTATAGTTGGGAATTCCTGGTATGAACCTTTATCAGATAGAAAAGTATATTGTACCCGGGATGACAGGGTACATGCCGTAGGCGGAACCTTTGAGAACGGTCTTCATTCTCCTGTAAACCTTCTTGCTTCAACCTTCGGCGATGAACTGCGCCTTGCTACCCGTAACAGGTCAAAAGTTTTCGGGATAAGCCTTTATGCCGAAAATGCTGTATTGATTGCCGGACACATGGCAAATGCCGCCTGGTGGTATGACGACAATACAGGCTCCTGGATGAGCAGCTCTTATTATATGGATTCTTTACCCGCATGGGTGAACGGGTTTAATGATAAAAACCTGGTGTCGGTTTATTTACGGAAAATTTGGGAACCATTGTTCCCCCTGGAAAAATATGTCGCCAGCAACGGCGATACAAGTCAGTTTGAAACCGGCATCAAAAACAGAAGTGTATTTCCCTATGACCTGAAAAAACTTTCTTCGCTGGGTAAGAAAAAAGAAGATCTCTCCCTGATCCGGTATACGCCTTTTGGCAATACGCTGACAAAAGATTTTGCCATCAATCTGATCCTGAATGAAAACCTTGGTAAAGATGACGATTGCGATTTTCTTGGCGTAGTGTTTTCGGCAAATCAAACCATTGATCATGCTTTCGGGACTTATTCGGTCGAGATGGAGGATGCTGTGTTACGTCTCGATCAGGACCTTGCACATTTGCTGAATTTTATCAATCAGGAAATCGGGAAAGAAAATGTAATCATTTATCTGACTGCTTCCAGGGGTGTCCCTCCGGCAACGGCTTCTCTGACTAACAGGGAAATGCCGGCAGGCCGCTTTAGACCGAATCAGTCTGTGGCATTGTTGCGCAGTTACCTGAATGCTGTGCTGGGCGAAGGCGATTGGGTGAAAGGATATTATAACCACCAGGTATACCTTAACCGGACGCTTATCGAGAATGCAGGATTATCATTAAATGCTATTCAGGACAGGGTGGCCGGATTTATGGTGCAATTCAGCGGGGTTGGACATGTTATTGCTGCCCATGAACTCTCTGCTTCGGGGGCGGCAAATGATTTATTTAAACGCCTCCAGATGAGTTTTTATCCGAAAAGATCGGGAGATGTTGTCATCGTTCTAAACCCGGGTTGGGTAGAACAGGTGGGTGATGAACCTGCTACCGGCGCAGGTTTTTGGTATGATACCCATGTCCCCCTTTTCCTGTATGGCTGGAAAATCGGAAGAAATTCATGGTATAGAGCCGTTGATCTGAGTGATATTTCTCCCACACTCTCCTTTTTCCTCCACATACCCGTACCCAACGGTTCGGATGGTAATCTTTTCCTTGAATTACTTGATAAAAATGAATCCTGGTAATTTTTAGCCTGATCCTTGCATAAAAACCTTCAAATGTTTTTTCAGATATGTGGATATTTATATATTTGCAAGCTAAATAATTCAGTAAAAAATTATCAACTATGAAATTACAGAAGTTTTTACTTTCCATGACAGGTTTGTTCCTGGTAACTGGTTTGGTTATTTTCGGACAAACACAGAAAGATGTAATTGATGCATACAATGAAGGTGTGAAACTGATCAGTTCTGACACCAAAGGAGCCCTGGCTGCTTTTGAAAAGTGTGTCTCTCTGGCCGAACAGGTAGGTGACGAAGCCAAGGAAACCAAAGATCTTGCGATAACCCAGATACCGGGATTATATTATAAACTTGCCCTTGATGAATACAAGAAAAAAAATCTTGATGGTGCCATCGATGGTTTTAAGAAAACCAAAGAAGTTGCTGAAAAATACGGAGACCGGAAAATAGCGGGGAAATGTGCGAATATCATACCAAAGCTCTATTACACACGAGGAACCGGTAATTACAAAAAGAAAAACTATGAGGAAGCTCTTGGTGATTTTAATGAGGCAATTGCACTGACGAAAAGTTATGCCAAACCATATCTCGGCAAAGCACTGGTATATGATAAAATGGGTGACTTTGCCAAAATGAAAGTAGCGGCTGATAAAGCCGTTGAAGTCGGACTGATATCACATGATACTAAAACCGTTAATTCGACCGAGAGATTTATGCAAACCGGAGCCTTTAACCGGGCTATTAAAGCCATTCAGGGGAATAATTTGACTCAGGCTGAAGAATATCTGCGTTATTCGATCGAGTATGGCAATGATTCTCCTGAGGTCTATTATCAGCTGGGGAAAATCTACCAGAGTAAAAAAGAATGGTCTAAAGCAGAAGAAAACGTACAAAAAGCACTTACCCTTGATAAAGGAATGGACAATGTCAAAGCTAAATATTATTTTATCCTTGGTGAGATCTATGAGGCACAAAGCAAAAAATCCGAAGCTTGCAGTGCCTTCCGCAAAGCCTTGTTCCCCCCGTATGATGAAAGGGCTAAATATGAAATTGAACAGGTATTGAAATGCCAGTAGAAAACCCTGCATTGAACAAAAAAGCCGCTTACAGGCGGCTTTTTTTATCGTAATACTGCCATTCTGGAAATAAAAGCCGGATCTTTTTCAATTCTGTTGCCTACCACAAGAATGTCGGCACCGGCATCATAAAGATTTTTGGCCTCCCCGGGAGTTTGAATCCCTCCGCCAACGATCAGGGGAATGTTGATCTCTCTTTTTACGGCTGCCACAACTTCGGTGCTTATCGGATGTTCCGCACCACTGCCATGTTCCAGGTAGATCATCTGTTGTCCCAGATACTGTCCTGCCAGCGCTGTAGCGACAACAATCTCAGGTTTATCGGCAGGAATGGGTAAAGTGTTACTCATATATTCGACGGAGCTTGTTTTCCCATCACCGATCAGAATATATCCCGTTGAAATGGCCTCAATGCCCAGGTTCTTAATGATCGGTGCAGCAACAACATGATTGCCTATCAGCAACTCAGGATTCCGTCCGGAGATGAGGCTGAGTAACAAAACGGCATCTGCTTTCCCGCTCAACTGATAGATACTGCCCGGAAAAAGGATCACGGGGAGCTGTAAAACGGCTTTGATTTTCTCAATGACCGGATCCAGTTGTCCGGACACCAGACTGCCGCCGACAAGGATAAAGTCTACCACACCGGGATCGATATATCTTGCCAACCCATCGATGGTTGACAGGGTATAGCTCTCCGGGTCAATAAGTATCGAAAACAGTTTCCCCTTTTTTAATTTTTCCCTGATCTGATCAAAAATCATTGCATTTTATCTTTACAACTCCAGACAATAACATAATCTACCAACCGGTAATACCATAAATCAAACGATTCATCAATGGTCTCATTCTTTACGTGTCCCGACAACTGCCCTTCGTCTTTTGGGACAAAAGGTTGTATAATAATGTGTTCCCTGAAATTCAAACCTTTTTTGTCGAGTAGTTTATATAGTGCTTCCTTGGCACACCAATGAATGTAAAGGTGATAACGTTTTACTGAGGGATCTGCTGTGATCCTTTCTGAAGGATTGATGAACCTGTCTGCAATCTTACTGATGCGGTGCGACATCTTTTCAAGATCCACACCAACGCGTTGTTCCCGACTAAGGAGAATGGCCGTATAACGGCCGGAGTGGGAAATGCTTATATCGTAATCCTTTCCGGCAAGAAAAGGCTTGTTCCGTGTTCCGTATCTAATCCGCGCATCACCGTTTAACATACGATGTAATAATACACGAACACTCAGATATTCTGCCTTTCTGGCTTCATTGCCATATCCCCTGATGGTCTTTTCTTCTTCAGGTTCCAGGGAAATCATATTGTGAAGGGTATTGAGATCTTCCTCAATCTCCCATAGTCCCAGCCTGCAATCGCTTGTAAATGTCTTGATATATTTGAGTCCCATATCTGTTTTTTCAGGGTCCCGGAAGAATGTAAAGTAAGTAATAATTTTTTAAAAGTTCAGGTGTGGAAAAGTCCCGGGAGGATATGTCAATACGAATGAAAATAAAGGTTATTGCCAGGAAAATGTTTCTACCAGATGGATGATATCTTTCCGCAGAAACCGGATAACCGGATTAAGTGAATCCTTATCAGGCTCAAGGTTGAAATATAAAGCTCCCCGGATATAGTGATGTGTACTGTCGGTGAGGTAAAACTGAACGTTCGAGGCAGTATTCCCGATAATATCATATAATATTCCGTAAACTTTCAGACTGTCATTGACAAAAGAGGTTTCCTTAATGGCATCCGCTTTGACCGTATGCTTATAGGCAAGTTCATACGTGTCTTCAAGAATCCGGGGCAGATTATTGTGTACCGGTTTGTAGGTGATATGAATCTCAGCGTTAAACCGGGGGAAGATAATGTTATACCAACAAGGCTCGGAACGCATGCTGGTATCCTTTCTGATATCACTGTAAGTGGGATATTCGAAAGTAAAAGGACACGGACCGTGGTAGGTTTGGTAGGTTTTTTCCGGAAAGGTTATTCTGAAGTATCCGTGTGGTTTTGGCGTTGAATGCCTTTTACAGTTACTCCACAACAGAACGGAAAGAATGAGTACCAGGATATTTATACATTTATGCTTCATCTTCACCGGACTTTTGATAAGTAATATGAATCTTCTTGATCCTCCGGTTGTCGGCTGCGGCAATTCTGAATGTAAAATGCCGGAATCTGATCACCTCACCGATCTTGGGTATCTGTCCTTTCATCTCCAGGATCAAACCGGCCAGCGTATCTGCCTCTCCCGAAACCTCTTCAAAATAATCTTCATCAATACCGAAATTCTTGTAAAAATCGGTTAACAGAATTTTAGCCTCGGCAAGAAAATGGTGATTGTCTATCTTTTTGATCATCTTCTGGTCTTCATCATGTTCGTCTTCAATCTCCCCGACAATCTCTTCCAGGATATCTTCAAGGGTGACAATACCACTGTTCCCTCCATATTCATCTATAACGATGGCCATATGGATTTTCTGGGTCTGGAATTCGGCCAGAAGGTCATTGATTTTTTTTGATTCGGGAACAAAATAGGGCGGACGCAGCAGGGATTGCCATTTGAATGTGTTGGGTTTGTGCAGATGCGGAAGCAGGTCCTTGATGTATAAAACACCTTTGATGTGATCGAAAAATTCTTCATATACCGGAACCCTCGAATACCCCTGATTAATGATCTCTTTAAGCGCTTCACGGTAGGGGGTTTTAATTTCTATGGCATAGACATCCATCCTGGGCTTCATGATATCACGGGCATCCAGGTTTCCGAATTTGGTGATGCCTTTCAGTATTCTTTCGTCTTCAAGGACTTCGGTAGCCGGGAGGTCAAGGGCTTCGCTCAAATCATCCATCGAGATGTTCTGTTTTACTTTTCCCATCCGTCTATTCACGATTTGGGTTGAGGAAACAAGCAGGTAGATCACGGGCCGGAAAAGAAAATTGAGAACCTCCAGCGGTACGGCCATAAATCGTACCCATTGCAGTTTGATCTGTGTGGCGTATATTTTTGGCAGGATCTCCCCGAAAAGCAAAAGCAGAAACGTGATTATAACAATCTGGAACAAAAATCCCAGTGTGGGTGCATTTTTAAAATTTACAAGAGAATTCGTAATAAAAGCCGATAAAATGATGATTCCCAGATTTACAAAATTGTTGGATACCAGGATCGTCCCGAGCAGGTCATTTGATTTGTTCAGTAACTTCAGGGCAGATCTGTAATTCCTGCCTTTCCCTTTCTTCAGGGAGTTAATATTCCCCGGAGAAAGCGAAAAAAAAGCTACCTCTGACCCTGAAATCAGGGCAGAAATTACCAGTAGAATCACCAGAATAAATACCCATATCAGTATCTGCCATGTGAAGGACTGAAACGTTATTTGGTGAATATAAGCGGATAAATCAAGAGGAGGGTCGTCTGCTTCCAAAATCACTATTATTTAATGAAAAATCGACGGACTAGAATGGAAGATCATCATCAGGACCTCCGGCTTCAAGGTCTTCAACCGAATCCGAAGTTTTCCCTGTATCTGCCGGTGTTGAAGGTGTTGAGGCTTCTCCGCTGTCTCCTTTTCGGCCAAGCATCTGCATATTGTCAGCTACAATTTCGGTGATATAACGGGTGTTGCCTTCTTTATCTTCGTATTTCCGGGATCTGATTTTACCTTCAATATAGAGCGCCTGACCCTTTTTTACATAGTCCTCCGCCACTTTTGCCAGTCCCCGCCAAAGAACAATGTTGTGCCATTCGGTCTGCGTGATACGCTCTCCGTCTTTGTTGCGGTAAGTTTCACTGGTCGCCAGCGGAAATTTGGCCACAGCCACATTACTTTCCAGATGTCGTACTTCGGGGTCTTTACCTACATTTCCGACCAGAATAACCTTATTAACCATAATCTGTCATTTATTTCCGGTAAAGATACAAAAATAAATCATAGAAACAGAGAACCGGAAACCGGCCTGTAAGTTTCGGGAAAGGTCTTACCTTCTTCTGTTTACCATTCTTTTAAACATATAATTTGACCGGTACACCAACAGATGTCACCTGTGATTATTCAGGGAAATTTCATTAAGATATTTGACAATCATCTGAGGGAACGGATATTTTTTTATCTCCTTCCGGGAGATGAGTAAATGGTTTTCCGGCAGGGGCTGATCCGGGTGCCTGAGATCGAAATGATAAAACCGGGCCCGGATGTGCAGATGGGTGAGTTTGTGTGATATAATTCCGGATATTCTGTCCGGATACGGGTTCATCCCGGGAAACTGTTCCGGAACGCCGGAGTTTAAAAGATTTTTAATACTGATTTCTTCTGCACGTTCAATCAGCGGAAAATCGTAGAGCAAATGCCAGATACCTTTTCTTGTGCGTTGCCGGATGATCAGCCGGTCATGATAAGAGAGTATAAAATAATGAAAATATCTGACAGGAACTTTTGGCTTGATTTCACGGACCGGGAGTTGCTTAACCAATCCATGTGCCCGGGCATAACAATATCCGGTGAACGGGCATGTTTCACAGGAGGGATTTCGTGGGGTACAGATCAATGCCCCCAGTTCCATGATGGCCTGGTTGTAATCTCCCGGCCGGCGAGGGTCTATCATTCTGGCCGCCAGTTTATTTACCTGTTTTTGTCCGGTACTGCTGCTTTTCGGAGCAGTAATCCCAAACATACGGGACAATACCCGGTAAACATTACCGTCAACTACCGCTACCGGTTCTCCTCCGGCAATAGAAGCTATGGCCGCGGCAGTATAAGGACCGATACCTTTTAAAGTGAGTAATTCCTCATAACGGAAAGGGACTTTGCCTTGAAAGTCTTCCATCACCCGGATAGCAGCCGTTCGCATATTCCTGGCCCGTCTGTAATATCCCAGGCCTTCCCAGATCTTCATCAATGCATCGGAAGATGAAGATGCCAGTGTCCTAACATCAGGATATTGCCGGATGAAGCGTTTGTAATATGCCAGTCCCTGGCTGACACGGGTTTGTTGCAGAATGACCTCGGAAACCCAGATGAAATACGGATCACAGGTTTTTCGCCACGGCAGGTCGCGTTTGTTGGAAGCATACCACATTAATAATGCCGACCTGAATGTTTCTCTTGTCATGATCCGGAAAAATTTTGATAAATATACTCATTTGGGTTTTCACGGGATATCCCTAAATCTTCAGGTAAAAAAGTCTCCTGTGATAACGGAGATTTAACCGGGGGAAGGATGGCTTGAAATTTTTTTTCGTAATGATTTCATTTATAACAGGAAATCTTTTTATATTTGCAGTCCCAACAGGAAAAAACTTAGCTAATATATTGATAACTAAAGAATTTATTAAAATGACTAAAGCAGACATCGTAAACGAGATTTCGAAAACCACCGGAATTGAAAAGGTGACCGTACAGAAAACAGTTGAAGCTTTCATGGAAGCAGTAAAAAACTCACTGGTAAAAGACAATAATGTCTACCTGAGAGGTTTCGGAAGCTTCATCGTCAAAAAAAGAGCTCAGAAAACGGCACGGAATATTTCTAAAAACACAACACTGATTATTCCGGAACATTTCATTCCTTCCTTTAAGCCTGCGAAATCTTTCGTAAATAAGGTGAAATCAAACGTTAAGCGCTAAGCAGCATCAGGTAATACTAAAAATTTCATACCATGCCAAGCGGGAAGAAGCGGAAAAGGCATAAGATGTCAACGCATAAACGCAAAAAACGCCTTAGAAAGAATCGCCATAAGAAGAGGAAATAACTTTTTGGTTTATACTTTTCTTCTGTGATAACCTGAATACCTGTATCTTCAGGTTTCTCTTGATTTTATTCCGGTATAGGTCCGGATCAATGCTGTTTAACGGGATGAACGTGTGAGTAATGAGCTGATTATTGATGCTGCAGCCTCTGAAATATCTATTGCGTTACTTCAGGATAAAGCTCTCGTAGAACTTTACAAAGAAAAAAGTGATGTAAGATTTTCAGTGGGTGATATTTACCTGGGTAAGGTGAAGAAAATTATGCCCGGGCTCAATGCTGCATTTGTGGATATCGGTTACGAGAAAGATGCTTTCCTTCATTATCTTGACCTGGGTCCTCAGTTTAGTTCACTTAAGAATTATCTCTTCCTGGCACTTTCCCGCAAGGGACGAATTCCGGCAATGCACAGATTCCGGAAACATCCGGATATCAACAAAGAAGGGAAGATCGCTGATGTCCTGAAAAGCGGCGATTCTGTGCTGGTTCAGATCGTCAAAGAACCTATTTCAACCAAAGGCCCGCGGCTGACATCCGAAATATCTATCGCCGGGCGAAACCTCGTCCTGATGCCTTTTGGCGAAAAGGTTTCTGTCTCTCAGAAAATAGAGTCTGCCGAAGAGAAAAACAGGCTCAAGCGGCTGATCCAGAGCATTAAACCCGGTAATTATGGTGTGATCGTCCGTACGGCGGCTGAAAAGAAAAAAGTTGCCGAACTGGATGGTGAACTTCGTTCGCTGGTGAAAAAATGGGAAAGTGCTTTTCTGCATTTGCGCAATGTCTCCCCGCCAAAACTCGTAATTAGCGAAATAAACCGTGTGACGGCTGTCTTACGGGATTTGTTGAACGTCTCTTTTAATTATATTCATGTAAATGACCCGGATCTCCATAAGGAGATGAAAGAGTATATTCGCTCGATCGCACCGGAAAAAGAAAAAATTGTTAAGTTTTATTCAGGGAAATTACCTGTCTTTGAACATTTTGGCGTAAACCGGCAAATAAAAAGCCTCTTTGGAAGGACCGTGTCGTTCAAAAACGGGGCTTACCTGATTATTGAGCATACAGAGGCCCTTCACGTTATTGATGTAAACAGTGGCAACCGGTCGAAAGCTGCCGATAGCCAGGAAACCAATGCCCTCGAAGTTAACCTGGCTGCTGCCGAAACCATCGCCCGGCAATTACGCCTGCGTGATATGGGTGGAATTATTGTGATCGATTTTATCGATATGATCAAAGCCGAGCACCGGCAAAGGCTTTTTGAAAAAATGAAAGAAGCCATGTCCGCAGACCGGACAAAACACAATATCCTGCCCCTGAGTAAGTTCGGATTGATGCAGATTACCAGGCAACGGGTACGTCCTGTCCTTGACATTCAGACGACCGAAACCTGTCCGGTATGCCGGGGTACAGGAAAAATATCTTCGAGCATACTGTTCCTGGATAAAGTTGAAGACCACCTGCGCTCCGTATTGGAACAAACCAGGCTGACATCCCTGAAAATCCAGTTGCACCCGTATCCTGCCGCTTATCTTAACCAGGGATTCTTGTCCCTGCGAAAAAAATGGGCTAAAAAATATCATTGCCGCATTAAAGTCGAACCCATTACCGCACTCTCATTTCTGGAATACAGGTTTTTCGATAACGAGGGGAACGAAATCCACCTCTGACACGAAATGTCATTTCGCTGACTGTTTCCTGTTTGGCATTCCTCTTATTTTGCTTCCGCAGCAGATAATTCAATATTTATATCTTTGCAGGTGTTCATTAATACGTAAATTTCATAGAGATGAAACAAATGAAAAATAAATTGTTTTTACTCTTTATCGTTGTTTTAGTCATGTCACTGAATCTGCAGGCACAGATCCTCGATCCGGTGAAATGGCGATTTCATGTCGAACAAACCGGCCGGGAAGAAGCTGTACTTGTTTTTACGGCTGATATCGATCCGACATGGCATCTCTATGCTCAGGATATCCCTCCGGGAGGTCCGATCCCAACTTCCTTTTCATTTAACAAATCACCGGATTATGAACTTGTGGGAAAGGTTACCGAAAAAACAGAAGGTGAAGTAATCCTTGATCCCAGCTTTAATATGAAGCTGAAACTCTTCAGTGACCAGGCGATTTTCCATCAAAAAATAAAAATCCTGACCGAAAAAGCTTTTTCGATTACAGGAACACTTGAGTTTATGAGTTGTGACGATGAGCGCTGCCTGCCACCGAAAGAAGTAGACTTTAAATTCGATTTAGGCAAATCAGGGAAGGAAGTTACCGCAAAAACTGAAACGGCTGCTCCTGTCACATTTGAAAATAAAGTTGATCTGCTGACTGGAAAATCCCTGACAGTGGGTCAGGAAGAAACCGCGGCAACATTACAAACGAAATCTGACAAACGATCCCTGTGGGGATTCTTTTTCCTGGCCATACTTGCCGGTCTGGCCGGAACCCTTACCCCTTGCGTATTCCCGATGATACCCATGACCATTGCCTTTTTCTCCCGCGAAACGGGCAGCCGTTCAAAATCATTGCTACAGGCCTTTATTTTCGGGATATCCATCATGATGATCTATACTTTGGTAGGATTGATCGTTTCGCTCACCAGTGCCGGCGCCGACTTTGCCAATACGCTCAGTACGCATTGGATCCCGAACCTGATCTTTTTCCTCCTGTTTCTGGTCTTTGCTGCTGCCTTTTTTGGTATGTTCGAGTTGGTTTTGCCCAACAGCCTGATCACAAGAGCGGACCGGCAGGTGGATAAAGGAGGGATGCTGGCAGCTTTCTTTATGGGACTCACGACCGTATTGGTATCATTTAGTTGTACCGGACCGCTGGTTGGCGCCCTGCTCGTTGAGGCGGCTTCCGGCGATGTGATTAAACCTACCGTGGGAATGTTTGGCTTTGGCCTGGCATTTGCCACACCCTTTACCCTGTTTGCCATATTCCCCGCCTGGTTGAAAAAACTGCCGAAATCAGGCGGCTGGCTCAACAGCGTGGAAGTGGTCCTGGGCTTTATCGTACTGGCATTCAGTATGAAATTCCTTTCAACGATCGACCAGACCTATCACTTTAACCTCATCAGCAGGGATGTTTACCTGGCCGTCTGGATCGTATTGTTTTTACTGATGGGTTTTTACCTGCTTGGAAAAATAAAATTTAAGAAAGACAGCGATTTATCTTATATCAGTTTCCCGAGGCTTGTTTTCGTGATCATATCTTTTACTTTTGCCGTTTACCTGATTCCCGGGTTGTTCGGTGCCCCTTTGAAGCCTGTTTCCGGTTTGATCCCACCACCAAAGGCCCAGAAATTTGATCTTACAAGGTATGCCGGCACTGCCCCGGCAGTTGCGGTAACTGCAGGTAATATCTCTGCACTTTGTGACCCGCCGAAATATGCAGACCTGTTTCATCTGCCTTACGGACTGACAGGATATTATGATTACGAACAGGGACTTGCCTGTGCCCGGAAACTGAATAAACCCGTTTTTCTCGATTTTAAAGGCCATGCCTGTAGCAATTGTAAAGAGATGGAGGCAAAGGTATGGTCCGACCCTGAAGTCCTGAAAAGGCTTAAAGAGAATTTTGTCATTATCGCCCTCTATGTGGATGACCGTACGAAACTTCCCGAATCCGAATGGGTAACTTCATCTTATGACGGGAGAGTGAAAAAAACCATCGGGAAAAAGAATGCGGATCTGCAGATTGCAAAATTCGGTGTCAATTCCCAGCCATATTATGTGATTATGGATACCGAAGAGCATGTTCTTGTCGAACCGATGGCATTTAATCTGAATATTTCCGAATATGTGGATTTCCTTGATCACGGGTTTGAGGCATTCCGGAAAACACATCCGGCAAAATAGTATCAGCATATTTATGAAGGCCTGAAAAATTATCTACGTAGTAGTTAACTACGTAGATAATTTTTATATAGCTTATTATCAGCAGTATAAGTCGTTTATTTGTTTATTAATCCTTGCCGGGGAAACGTATTGCCAGCTGACTTCTTTGGGGATATTCGGGTATTTCCGCCCGGGTGCCTGGGGTACGGAAATGCCATAAAAGTTCTTTATGGATAAGTTTCCCTGAAATTTTAATATAGCCTTTTGTATTTGTAGTTTCAACGGTTCAATAAGTGAAACAGGCAAAAGCGTACGTCTGTCGTTATACCCTTTACCATCGCGGACAATAATTTCATTTAGTTCAAAATCAACATCCTTGATTCTTAATGTCAAACATTTTTAAAGTATATTTTTAAATATCAATAATTTTTTTGTATTTTATCACAAGTGTATTATTTTTTGTAAGGATTTTTATTAAAAAAGTTTTGTCACATGAAACGCCCATGAAAATTTTAAGCATTAAATTTTCGCAAACAAGAATGAATAAAATTTTCTTGTGAGAACGACGCAGGAGCGCCTGCCTGCCGCAGGCAGGGTTGCATACCGTGCGAAAATTTTTTGCTAATTTTTCATGCAAAAAATTTTAAACATATGAAAACCCAGTCTGTAGATACACGATTTGAAACAGAAGCAGTTTTAATTTCTTTATTTCGTAAAGCAAGTACAGCAAAAAAGTTTTCTCAAATCCGGTCGCTTTCTCAAATTACTTTACAATTATCCAGAAGAGCGCTATCCCGTGCTAACAAGGAATTATCCGAAAGACAAATAGATATACTTTTTGTTTCGAATCTTTATGGTAAAGAAATTGCCAATAATCTTAAAAATTATTTAGATAGACTTAAAGATGAAAACTCCTGATATTCTTCAAGCAATCCAACCTGTAATCTCAGCATTAGATGAGTTATCAGTTCCTTATTATATCGGTGGCTCAATTGCCAGCTCTGTTTATGGAATCGCCCGGGCAACAATGGATGTTGACATCATAGCTGATATTAAAGTTGAGAACATATCTTCTTTGAAACAAATTCTTGAAAATGAATATTATATTGATGAAAGGATGATTAAAGATGCCGTCAATAGGGCATCTTCATTTAATCTTATTCATTTAGAAACAATGATAAAAATAGATGTATTCATCCATAAGCATCAATCATATCAGGAAGAATCATTACGGCGTAAGCAAAAGGATACAATTGAAGATTCAGATGATGCATCGGAATTCTATTTTTCTTCACCAGAGGATATTATTCTTAATAAATTGCAATGGTATGAAATGGGCAATCGAATTTCAGAACGACAATGGTTGGATGTGGTTGGTGTAATTAAAGTACAGCAAAAAAACTTGGATAATGAGTATCTTCAAAAGTGGGGGAAAGATTTAGGTCTTTTAGATTTGTTAACAAAAGCTTTTCAGGAAGCCGGATTGGAATTTTAAACATCCCTTCTTCCCAAATTAACACGTTTTATTCTTGTGACATCTTCAAAGCGAGACACAATAATACAAAAACGGTTGCGGAAATAATAGCTGACGGTGCATATCCATACAAAGCAGTTTTTAGGGAAGATATTTGTCAATTATTTTCGTTATACCCGGATGTTTTAAAAAATATTATTCTGATTTTTTTTTCTGAATTTGGATTACTTTATTCGCTATCTAAATATCGCCAAAGGCCGGAATAGCACCGTAAGATTATTTTGAATATACAGTTTATCCGTTGGAATGACAATAAAAATAGGTAACTCGGTAAAAAAGAGAAGAATATGTCAGACAACTCTTAAAAGAACTTTCAAACAGATTAATGAAAGAGTTTGGGAAAGGTTTTCCCGGTAACCAATCTTTAACGAATAAAAAACTTTTATTTGGTTTATGGGAAACAGCAGATATTATCTGCGAAATTCAAATAAATTGTAAATTTACCGAATTTATTAATAATAAATCTAATGTACTTTATATAGAACAGGAATCTAAAAGGAGGCAATTTTTTTATCAGTTTAGTTCTTTTGATGCAGAACATAAAATATTGAGAGGATACATTATGTCAACGAAAAAAGAAAAATGGACATCAGATAATATTCCAAATCTTGATGGGAAAGTAATTATTGTAACCGGTGGAAACAGCGGTTTAGGTTTTGAAACCGTTAAACTGTTTGCACAGAAAGGTGCAGAAGTTGTTCTTGCCTGTCGTTCAGTAGAGAAAGGCGAAGCAGCAAAATCAACAATAGGAAAAATTAAAGGGCAAATTACAGTAATGAAACTCGATTTGGCAAGCCTGGAAAATGTAAAGGAATTTGTGAATCAGTTTAAGGCAAAATACGAACGTTTAGACATTCTTTTTAATAATGCAGGAATTATGACCACACCTTATGGTTTAACCGAAGACGGACTGGAACAGCAACAGGGAGTGAATCATTTTGGACATTTTGCCCTGACGGCACAACTTTTTGGCTTGTTAAAAGCAACAAAAGGTTCACGAGTTGTTAACACAAGCTCCACAGGACACAAGTTTGGGAAAATGGATTTTAATAATCTGTTATACGAAAACGGGAAAGAATATACCCCGATGAATGCTTATAGACGTTCAAAATTGGAAAACCTGCTTTTTACATATGAAATGCAAAGAAGAATTGAAAAGGAAGGTCTTGATATTAAAGTTTTGGCAGCCCATCCGGGAACAGCCAGAACAGAAATTGGTCGTTATGCTGAGAAAGAACTCTGGTTCAAACTTTTCAAACCATTAATTATGCTGGCAACACATCATAATGCCTATGGTGGTGCTTTACCCCAAGTCAGAGCTGGAATTGACGCAAATGCGAAAGGCGGAGAATATTTTGGCCCCGATGGTTATATGGAACAAAAAGGCAATCCGGTTGTGGTTAAATCAAACAAAGCATCTCACAATGAACAGGATGCAAAACAATTATGGATTGAATCAGAAAAACTAACAGGAGTAACCTTTGACATTTAGAAGATAACAATTAATTAACTTACAGAACTTTAAATAAAACTTTATTCAAATAGGAAAGGATAATATGGAGGATAACTCAGTTATCATCATCGGGGCCGGGTTTGCAGGACTTTCGGCGGGAATCTATGCCCGGATGAATGGTTACCGCACGCAGATATTTGAGATGCACAACTTGCCGGGAGGCTTGTGCACGGCCTGGAAACACAAAGGCTACACCATCGACGGCTGTATCCACTGGCTGG
>JAADHC010000056.1:29267-31823 GCA_013152085.1 Chlorobiota bacterium | reverse complement strand
ACCTGATGTACATGAGCAAGGATAACTATTTTATCGGTCACGAAAGCGGTTCGAACAATACCACAGGGTTATACAACTCCTTTTTCGGGTACCAGTCCGGACGTTCCAATACAACAGGCAGCAGGAATGTCTTTATGGGCTATCAGTCCGGGTTTTACAATTTGGGTGCAGACAATAATGTATTCATTGGTAATTCAAGTGGTTATAATACGGTGGATGGTTTTGGTAATGTTTATATCGGGCTGGAAGCAGGATGGAACAACCGCGCCGGACGCGGGAACTCATTTGTCGGTTATCAGACCGGTAAAAATAACAATGCCAATTACAATAGTTTTTTCGGGTACCAGAGTGGTTTTATTAATTCTTCCGGAACTTATAATGTTTTCGTGGGTTACGGATCGGGTTACCAGAATACCACAGGGAGCAACAATATCCTGTTTGGAAACTGGTCAGGGTACGGGAATACCACCGGAATCCGGAATATCATGATCGGGTATAAAACCGGTACCAACAATGTTTCCGGTTCCTATAATATTTTCCTTGGAGATCAGAGTGGATACTCCAATACGGCAAATTACAATACCTTCATCGGCTATAACAGTGGCTTTTCCAATACAACAGGAACCTTTAACGTAATGATGGGTTATCAGAGCGGGATGTATAACTCGGCCGGTTCAAAGAATGTCATGATCGGTTATAGTGCCGGGCTTGGTGTGAGTGGTACTACAGTGAGCAGCAGTAATGTTTTTATCGGTAATGAGAGCGGTAAAGGTATAACTACAGGGACTTCGAATACTTTTGTCGGAGACCGGAGCGGTACAGCTATTACCACGGGTTCCCAAAACGTGGCTGTAGGTAACCTGGCCGGTTTTGGCCTGACCACCGGTTATTTGAATGTGTTTGTGGGGACTGAAGCAGGGAAAGCAAATACGACAGGATACTATAACACATTTGTCGGATGGAAGGCAGGTGTCGCAAATGTTGGCGGTTACTGGAATGCCTTTTACGGGCTGCAGGCAGGTTATGCCAATACATCAGGAAATCACAATACATTTGTCGGGCCGGATGCCGGATATTCCAATACTACGGGAAATGACAATACCTTTATGGGTTATTACAGCGGATTTTACAATAAAACAGGATATAATAATACCTACCTGGGATTGCGTGCCGGATATTCACAGGCCAATGCAACGGCATTTAACAATGTTGCGGTAGGGAAAGAAGCAGGCTACAAATTACTGACCGGTCATGAAAATGTGAATATGGGGAATGCTGCCGGGTATAGCAATTCGACCGGTTCCTATAATGTGTATATCGGAAACGAAAGCGGACGCAATAACCAGACTGGAGATAGAAATTTGTTTATGGGGTTTAAAGCTGGTTATACGACTACATCGTCATCAAATAATATTTTTATCGGAGACAGTGCCGGTTATGGTGCTCTTAGCAGTTACAATATTTGCATTGGTAACAGCAGTGGAATTGGACTAACATCCGGTACTAATAATACATTGATCGGGCGTGAAGCAGGATACAGTACTACGACAGCATCCTCTACCGTCGTTATCGGGAACAAAGCAGGTTACCATTCCAATGATGATGATGGTTGTGTATTTGTAGGCTACGGGGCCGGGTTTTACAATGTTAACGGAGATTATAATACACTGATCGGTTTCCTTGCCGGATACAACGTAACAGGCCATTTTAATACTTATCTGGGTGAAGCTTCAGGGTATGAATTTGGCAACGCCAACAAGACCAGTGGAGGAAGTGGAAATACCATATTGGGTTATTATTCGGGGAGCAAATTAACTTCGGGTCATCATAATACTACCGTAGGATATGTTGCCGGGTTTGGTATTTCAACCGGTTATGATAATGTCATTATCGGAAGGGAATCCGGATACAGCAATGCCGCCGGCAATAATAATGTTTACCTCGGGACAAAAGCCGGATATAACGCCACCGGCAGCGGTAACCTGTTTCTGGGTTACAACGCCGGTTATAATGAAACAGGCAGTAACAAACTGTATATTGATAATTCCAGTACAACTTCTCCTTTGATCTGGGGTGATTTTGCTAATGATAAACTAAGAATTAATGCTGATGTTGGAATAAATTATGCTCCAAATTCAAATTGGGCACTTACAATAAGCGAGGATGCAGACGACACATATGGATTAGTAGTTTATGGAGCAACATATTGTTCTAGTGGTACTTGGGATGGTTCTGATGTAAGATTGAAAAAGAATATCTCAACTTATCAAAATGCGTTGGAAACAGTTCTTAAGCTTCGGGGCGTAACATATGAATGGCGAGTTGATGAATTTAAAGATAAGCATTTTGCTAATGGACCTCAGATTGGATTTATTGCTCAGGAAATTGAAAAAGAAGTCCCAGAGATTGTTACAGAAGGTCCAGATGGTTATAAAGCAGTTGACTATTCAAAAATGACAGTAGTTTTACTTGAAGCCATCAAAGAGCAGCAAAAAGAGATCGAAATGCTGAAAAAACAAATCCGGTTATTGCAAAAACGGCAGTAATCATAGTCAG
>JAADHC010000056.1:28616-29157 GCA_013152085.1 Chlorobiota bacterium | reverse complement strand
CGGCGGGAGCCTACCTGTCAAACGGAAATGTTTCGGTCTCTTTCACCCTGGGTGAGGTGGCGGTAACCACCCTCCGGGGCAGCAACCTGATCCTGACGCAGGGTTTTCAGCAACCTTTCGAACTGGATGTGGGAACAGCGGTACAAAACCTGCCCGTAAACTGGGCGGTGGAGGCCTACCCCAACCCGGTTACGGAATACCTGAATATCCGGTTTTCACTTGAGAAAGAGGAGGACTTTATCCTGCAGGTTACCGACCTGAGCGGCCGCAAACTGATCGTGAAACGGCTGTTCCGGGTTGCCCCCGGCCAGGTCGAACAGCTTGACCTGACAGGATTCTCTCCCGGTATTTATCTTGTTTCCGTTACAAGCAGCGATCGAAAGATCATGCGAATGTACAAGGTGGAAAAACGGTGATCAATGAATTTTTTAAATCATACATCTTAAGTAAGGCACCCCCGGCATTTAAAGGGTTGCCTTATTTATTTTTAAACTTAATACCAATAACCATGAAAAAGACAGTTGCCTTTTTATTGTTTGTA
>JAADHC010000056.1:0-28609 GCA_013152085.1 Chlorobiota bacterium | reverse complement strand
GGCCGCCCTGGCTGTTTGTGCCCAGGATGGCGGATTCCGCTACCAGGCGGTGGCCCGTGACGGCACGGGAACGATCTACCCGAACAGTGTTATTAAAGTAAAGTTTTCCATCCTTCAGGGAAGTGCACAGGGGACACTCTTATGGGAAGAAGAACACACAGCGACGACCAATGATTTCGGTTTGTTTAACCTGATCCTGGGTGATCCTGCCGCTACACGGACAGGAGGGTCGTTGACCGGTTTTACAGATATCACCTGGTCTGCCGGAAATCTTTTCCTTGGTGTAAAAGTGGATCTCCAGGACGGAAGCGGTTACCAGGACCTGGGTGCTTCACGGATTCTTGCGGTTCCGTATGCCCTGAGTGCCAAATCGGTGGGATCACTGAAAAAACTGAATATTACCGGTCCGACCGCTCAGCCGGCCGATTCGGCACTTTTCGAGGTAAAACGGAATGACGGACAAACCGTCTTTGCCGTATATCCCCAGGGAGTGCGTATATATGTAGACACAAGTGCGGTCAAAGGGAATCGCGGAGGCTTTGCCATTGGCGGTTTCGGAACGCCGGCAAAAGGGATCAGCCAGGAATATTTACGGGTTTCGCCGGACAGTGTGCGTGTCTACGTTGATGAAACCGTTTCAAAGGGAAGGAGAGGCGGTTTTGCCATCGGCGGCTTTAGCCCGGGTAAAGGGGCCATTTCGGATTTTCTGCATCTGACCCCGGACAACTATTTTATCGGCCATGATGCAGGCAGCTCAATTACTACCGGATTATATAACTCGTTTTTCGGATACGATGCCGGTGTAATGAATACAAGCGGGAACAATAACGTCTTTATCGGGAATGAAACCGGGTACTCAAACAACATCGGGAACTGGAATATTTTTATCGGGAATACTGCCGGTTGGGCAAATACCACCGGCAATGCAAACATCATTATGGGCGATGAAGCAGGTTATAATAACACCATTGGTTCATGGAATGTTTTCATCGGGGATCTGGCCGGCAATGCCAATACGGTTGGGGAATCCAATGTTTTTGTCGGGGCGGATGCAGGGCTGAGCAATACCACAGGCAGCTATAACCTGTTTATGGGCTCGGCCGCAGGCCTGCAAAACACCGTTGGCGCATCCAATGTTTTTCTCGGCGAAAGCTCGGGACTGACCAATTCCACCGGGGAGTCAAATGTATTTATCGGAACCGAAAGCGGCTATTCCAACGATACCGGTAACTATAATGTTTTTATCGGCGATGTGGCCGGATGGTCAAATACCTTCGGAGAGGATAATGTATTTATCGGCTCCAGTTCGGGCGAGGCCAACCAGACCGGAAGTTTTAATGTGTTCCTCGGATCCAATTCGGGGTCCAGCAATACATTCGGTAATTATAACGTCTTCCTGGGTGAACAAAGCGGATTAACCAATTCTACGGGAATTTCGAATGTTTTTCTCGGGAAGGAAGCCGGCTATTCCAATGTAAACGGGTCCTATAATGTTTTCCTCGGTACGATGACCGGCTGGGAAAACACTTCCGGACAGCAGAATGTTTTCCTGGGCCAGCAGGCCGGGGAGGGCAATACCACAGGAAATTTTAATGTGGCCATCGGAACACTGAGCGGAAACAGTAATTTGACCGGTTCCGGTAATGTCTTTATCGGATACCAGGCAGGAATCAATGAGACCGGCTCGAACAGGTTATATATTGATAATTCGGGTGCAGATCCGCCTTACCCGTTGATTTACGGAGAATTTGATAACGATTATCTGAGCTTTTATGCGGATGTGGAAGTTGCGGGGTATGTAACCACAAATGTATTATGGGTGAAATCGGATCAGAAACTGAAAAAGAACATTGCCCCGCTATCGCCGGTAACAGGTGATATTATGAGATTGCGACCCGTATCGTATTTCTGGGATAAAGCCGGCAACCCCAAAGGGAAATTTCCCGATGCAAGGCAGGTCGGGTTGGTAGCCCAGGAAGTGGAAGCGATTTTCCCGAATCTGGTGAGCACAGACCGGCAAGGGGATAAGGTAGTAAATTATATCGGTGTCAGCGTATTATTATTAAAAGCCCTCCAGGAACAAAATCAGAAAAACGAAGTATTACAGCAACAGATCGATCAGCTCCGTAAAGAGATCAATGCGCTGAAGCAGATGTGATTCCGGGAGAAATATCCGGAGAATAGAAAGCACAAAGAATTATCTTAGCGCATTTTCATATCCTGCCGTCTTCACGGTTCGGGATTATTCTGAATCCACCGCCAGGACACCAGGGCGCTAAGGTTCGCAAGGAATCTTCTTCGCGTAACATCGCATCTTTGCGGCCTTGCGGTTTCCGGAGTTTTGTGTATTAACCATCAGGGTGTGGAAAAGTTACAATAAAGAAATTTCTTAAAACGAACGATCCCCGAGGCAAAGCCATAGGGGTATTTCCTGCCTGCAGCAGGCAGGCGCTCGTTTTATTTTAACCTAAAGGTACAAAAACCGAAATTTCTTTATTACACCTCACCCAAAAAAACTTTCTGTGAAAGTTTTGACCTCTCCTCAAGGAGAGGTACAAGTAGTACCCCGAGGCCAGCCTCGGGGAATTCTTAAGATTAAATAAATTACCTATTTAATTCGCCTCCTTCCAAGTTATAATAGCAACCTGACGATTTTTCAGTTATTACAAATTATTTAAAATTTGCATCAAACTTTGATTAAAATAGAGTATCAGAGGTAAATAGTATCCCCCTTGAGGGGGAAAGCGAAGCAGGGGGTGGAATCAAAGATGATTGCTATGCAAAAAGCAGGACCTGAAAATAACTGGCATTACAATGATAAACTCAGGCCTTTGGCAAAAGCATTAAGGGCGAATATGACTAAAGCGGAAGCATGTTTATGGAAATATGTGTTACGTGCAGGAAAAACAATGGGGTACTCATTTACCAGGCAAAGACCGGTATTGTCATATATTGCAGACTTTATGTGCAAGGAATTGTGTTTGGTAATTGAAGTTGATGGAATTACACATCAGGATGAAGAAGTCGTAAAAAGAGATCAATTAAAACAGCAGGATTTGGAGGAAGCAGGTTTTCACGTTTTAAGGGTTACGGATGAAGAAGTCTTAAACCGTATAGATTTGGTGGCAAACGAAATTGAATCATTTATAAAAATGATAAAAGACAACTAATTCCACCCCCTTTCATTCCCCCGCCAGCGGGGGACACGTCTCAAGGAACTGATTTATCACTATTAATAAGTGTAATTCCTTTATCTTCATAAATGTAATTTTAGAAGTTAAAGAAACTTTTAATGCTTTATTTTGAATAGCATATTTATATTTTCATCCGTTTTTCGATTAAATCCGGACAATTAAGTCAAGTAATAGAGGGTTGTTTTCTCTAAGAAATATTTTTAATCCATATGTCGCTGGAAATCAGTATAAGTTCCATACAATTTTCAACGTTTTGGACAGCAGTGATTTAAATACCTAATTAATCATTCTTATATAATTGATAAACAAAGCATCTATGAATCGGGCTTCCCTCCAGGCTTCCATTTCTTGCAGGCTTCTTCTTCTTTTTTCACATAGTCCCGGAAATAAAACATAGCAAGATAACCCGCAGATATTTTTTCTAAATAAACAGAATATGTCCCGGGGAAAAATAATTTAATGGTTTTGGAGCTGCTTATCCTTAAAAACCAGCGCAAAGAAAATGGCCGGGATTCCAAACAGAGCCGCGGCCAGATAGATGACTTCCAGTCCGAAATGATCGGCAAGCCAGCCCATCAGGACAACCATAACCGAATTTATAAAGAAAGTCAGGGTCATATAAATGCTGTTCAGAAAAGCCAGATTAGAGGTTTCAAGCTCCTGAACGACGGCCAGCATCACCGAATTGGGAGAGATCAGGAAAAAACCAATGATCGCCAGCAGGAAGATGGAAAATATGCCATGGGTCTGAAGGAAAATAAGCATCAATAACGGGGTCACAACAGCGATAATCAGGAGAATCCGTTGCCGTCCTATTTTATCGGAAACCGCACCTGAATAAAATGTTCCGGCAGCTCCGGCAAGTTGCAATACCGAAAGAGAAATAGCTGCGATCCATAAACTATCCCCCCTGTGGATCAGAAAAACAGGTAAATAAAGTGTAAGAGCTGATTTCATGGCACTACGGAAAAAAATAAAACCGGATAACAACAGAAAAGTTTTCCTGTGTTTTTGGACGAGTTTCCCATATTCCACAGGGATTTTATTTTTGGTTTTGTTTGTACGGATCTCCGCATCTTTAAAGAAATAATATAACATAAAAGTGGCCAATACCCCAAAAGGCATGATTTTCCAGGAACCTTTAAGGGTAAAAAGGCTTACGGCGCCGATAATAACCATGGGGCCCATGGTTCTGGCCAGTTCTCCGCCAAGCATAAAAAAGCTCATCCCCTTCCCGATCCGGTCTCCCGACATATTTTTAATCATTACCGGAGTGGGGACATGGAAAAAAGTGGAACTGGCCCCGGCAATCAGTAATAATACGGCCAGGAAAGCATACCCCGGGGCAACACCCAGCAGGCTCATCGCAACAGCAGTGACCCCCGGTGTAAGGATAATAAAATACCGGCTGTTCACTTTTTCGGCCATAATGCCGACCAGCGGATTAAAAAGTGCCGGGATTCTTTGAAAAATCGAAAGCGACCCTGCCAGGGAAAGCGGCAGGGAAAGCTTTTCAATCAACAAAGGCAAAACCGGGGCAAGAAAAGAAGAATATATATCATGCAGGAAATGAGCTACCGCAATGGTCGCCACCGGCCCCGTCCGGAAAGTTTTATCTGCCATTTTATTTTTGTATGGTATGCTAAAGGGTTTCAAAAAGACGCAGGAGCAGTAAACTCATCTTCTCACCGGATACTGCAGCTACTTCCTGAACGGATTCATGTGTAATGGTCTTTATTTCCCCCGGTACACCGAGATCGGTGATGATTGAAACAGCAAAACATTTCACGCCCATCTGATGAGCCACAATCGTTTCGGGAACAGTACTCATGCCAACAGCATCAGAACCGATGATCCTGAAATACCGGTACTCGGCAGGTGTTTCATACGTCGGGCCCGTGGTAGCGGTATAAATCCCTTTCTTCACAGGAATTTTCAGATCTTCCGCGATTTTCCCGGCACGTCGAATCAGTTCAGGATCGTAGGTAACGCCCATATCCGGAAACCGGGAACCAAATTCCGGTTCATGTTTCCCGATAAGCGGATTCGGAAGCAAATTGATATGATCCGTAATGATCATCAGATCCCCGATCTGAAAATCAGGATTTACCCCTCCGCTGGCATTGGAAAGGAAAAGATAACGAATCCCCAACTGCCGCATTACACGAATGGGGAAAACAATCTGTTCCATCTCATACCCTTCATAGTAATGAAACCTGCCCTGCATGGCTACAACTTCTTTCCCGCCTGCATGACCGAATATCAGTTTACCCTGATGGCCATCTACGGTAGATACGGGAAAATTCGGAATTTCCGTATAAGGGATTTCATGCGTAATTTCCATGGTATCTGCAAATCCGCCGAGACCGGTACCTAAGACAACTCCTATTTCAGGCATCATCTCAACCCTGCTTTGAAGATAACCAGTGGTTTCCTTTATCTTTTTCAACATAACTGAGGAGGATTTTATTAAATTCTTGTTGTTCTGATTCCTGTAAAAACCGGATACTTACCGGGACAAAATACCATTTTTCAGGCTGCTGAAAACTTTCCTTCCGTATTGATCGCAGACGAACAGCATCTTTTTCCGTTGTCAGAACAATTTTGTCATCACCGGATATTTGTGCAAAGTTTTTGCAAATTTTTTCAATATCTGCCGGTTTAAAAAGATAATGATCCGGGAAATGCATCCTGTTTACCTTTTTAACATATTGTTGCAGATACACAACTAACGTATCCGGATTGGCTATCCCCGTAACCACCAGCACTGAAGAAAACTGCTTTAAAAATGTTTTGATATCTTTCGGAGGTTCTTCATCAGAAAATAACGAAACCGGTGGATTGTATTGGATTTTGGTAAAGAAAACCTGCTGATAAGGATACGGATTCAGTTTTTTGACCCGGATTCTTTCGTCAATAGGTTTCAACTTTTCCGGGCATTTGGTAAAAAGAATAATATTGGCCCTACGGAATTCATAACAACTTTCCCGTAATCTTCCGGCAGGAAGGTAGTAATCCCCGGACAGGGGATGGTTATAATCAATGAGCAGGATAGATAATCCTGGTTTTACAGACCGGTGTTGAAAGCCATCATCCAGGATGATGACCCGTTTTTCTGCATTTTCCTCCACCAGGAGCCGGATTCCTCTTTTTCTTTTTTCATCTACGGCAACATCTATATCCCGGAATTTTTGTCTGATTTGAAAGGGTTCATCACCGATCTCCGACCAGGGTGTAGTTGTCCGGGCTTTGATAAATCCACGGGTTTTGCGTTTATAGCCACGGCTCAGTACGGCAACGTTGCAGGAGGGCCGCAACAGGTCAACAAGATACTCAACATGTGGTGTCTTCCCGGTCCCGCCTGCGGTGATATTCCCGACAACAATGACAGGCACATCACAATCCTGAGATCTCAGGATCTGCATATCATAGAGTCTGTTCCGGATTCCTGCAACAAGGCCATAAAGTACCGAAACCGGGAAAAGGACAACCTTTAGAACAGATGAAACCTGAAATGCCATGCAACAGGGATTTTGACGAAATTAAGAAAATTATGCCAACTCGTTAATGCAAAAAACAGCCGTATTTCCGCATCAGACAACAAATTTGATCCCGGTAAGATTTTCAGAGGTTTTCCACAACCATGAAGCTGTTTTCACAAGTCCGTTTTTCCATTTTCTGTAATTTCTTTTTTTAATCCTTCGGTACAATTCCTGCAAATATCGATAATCTTTCTGTCTTTCAGGATTTGCTTTCTGAATTTCATTAAAATGGCCGACTTCCAGATTTTCTTCAGTGTATACGTCCGGAGTTCTCCAGCAGCATATTTTGCATCCTTATCAAAACAGCAGGGGACCAGTGTGCCGTCCCATGTTACCACAGCTGTAGTCCATACCCTTGTACAATAATTTTTCAGACGGCCACGAATGACATAATTCCTGTTATTGTCTTTCCTGTATCTGGAATCTTCAGGATTGTCCGGAACCATTTGATTGTCTCCGTTCAAATGATAAAACTGAGCCGTTTTAAATTGTACCGTATCCACTCCCAGTGCTGCCCCCAGTTGAATAATCTTTCCTTTTTCATCAATATTGTGGGCAAACAGCAGGCATTGAAGGATAATATATGGATTTTTTTGCCCTCGTTCTTCTCTTTGTTTTACAAGATCCCTGATCCCGTTTACAACCCGGTTAAAATCCCCATTCCGCCGGTATTTTACATAACTTTCCGCAGATGCGCCATCCAGAGAGATCAGTAGCCGGTCTAAGCCCGATTTCAACAGTTTTATATTATTCTCCTGTGAAAGAAAGTGGCCATTGGTAGAAGTCGAGACATATAAACCATGTGATTTGGCTGTCTGGATCATCTCAAAAAAACGGGGTGCCAGAAACGGCTCTCCCTGAAAGTAAAGGATAAGATGGGTCAGGTAAGGGGCAGCGTCTTTAATAATTTTCTGAAAAAGTAGTGTTTTCATATCACCGCGGGGCCGGTGAAGGGTATGGTTTCCCACCGGACACTCGGGACATGCCAGATTACACCGGGTAGTCGGTTCAACGGAAAGTGTATGGGGATTCCCCGGGACAAGAGGCTGCCGGAAGATTCTTGAAGCATACAATCCTGCATATGCCAGAAACAGATTTCCCGCTTTACGAAGGGTTAATGTCCCGACAAACCGTCTGACGTCACTGACCCTGGTTCCCTGCATCTGTTGCTTTTCTCCCCGGCACCCGGATTAAAATAATATAGTATCCTGGTGAGGTTTTGTTACTGTTTGTCGATTATATCAAAAAGTTCATCCAGATTTGGTGTGAGGATGATCTCCGTCCGCCTGTTTTTACGTCTGGCTTCCGGAGTATCGGCCGGATCCACCGGGAAAAATTCTCCCCTGCCGGCAGCCGTCAGCCGCCTGGGATTGATCGTTGTTCCGTCAAGCAGAATACGTACAATACTGGTTGCCCGCTTAACGCTGAGATCCCAGTTATCCTGAATCGGTCCGCCATTGCTGATATAGGGAACATTATCCGTGTGCCCTTCAATCGTAATGTTAATATCCGGATTCTTTTCGAGTACACGTGCCAGCTTTTTCAGCGCTTCTTTCCCCCGCGGATCAACACTATAACTCCCCGTCTGAAACAAAAGTTTCTCCTGCAGGGAAACATATACCTTTCCGTTCTTCCTGGTGACACTCAAACCTTCGCCTTCAAAACCAAGCAGGGCATCACTAACTCTTTTCTTCAGGGCGGTTAATATTGAATCCTGTGTATTGACAATACGCTCCAGTTCGAGCAACCGTTGGTTTCTCTCATTAAGGGCCAGTTGCAGTTTTTCCAGATTTGCCCGCTGTGAAATCAGTGATTTTTCAAGCTTCCTCAGGCTATCTTCTTTCGTTTGTAAATCTTCTTGTGTTCGCTGTAACTCCCGCAATAATCGCCGGGTTTCCTTAACATTCCCTTGCACAAGTTCATCCTGTGCTTTTTTAAGATCTCTGTAATTCTTGTTAAGGGTACTGTATTTCTCCTGTAATGTAGCCAGGTCTTCCGACAGGCGAATACTGTCCTGCTGCAATTGTTCAATCTTTTTTCCCAGCATATCCATACTGAATTGCAACTCGTTGTTTTTTACGGATAATGCTTCATTCTCGGCTTTCAATATTCCTCTTTCTTCCTGAAGTTTGCCAAAACTGTCTTTTAAGTCGTTAAACTGTTTTGATGAAACACAGGAAGAGAAAAAAGCAACCGGGACCAGTATTAAAAGAATATTTCTTACTGATTTTTTTTTCATAACACGGATTTTTTTTATGGTGAACACCTTCAATAATCAGGTTCCCCGGTGCAAAGATATGAAAACGACCGTGACGAATAATGAACGGTAACGGAATAATGTTTATTTTTGCAGCAAATGATACGGATTGGAAAATGTCCTCCGGAAAGAAACAACTCCTGACCTCTATAGATGATCCTGCTGATCTTCGGCAACTTACAACTGATCAATTGCCTCAGGTGTGCAAAGAACTCAGGCAGTTTATTATTGATGCCGTTTCCGAGAATCCGGGACATTTTGCTTCCAGTCTGGGTGTTGTCGAACTTACCGTTGCGTTACATTATGCTTATCAAACCCCATACGACCTCCTTGTTTGGGATGTTGGCCACCAGGCCTACGGACATAAAATACTGACCGGACGACGGGAAAAGTTCCACACAAACAGGAAACTAGGTGGGATCAGTGGTTTCCCCACACGGGAAGAAAGCATATATGACACTTTTGGGGTCGGGCACTCCTCCACTTCGATATCTGCCGCATTGGGTATGGCTATCGCTTCACAACGTCAAAAAGAAGACCGGAAAGTTGTAGCGGTTATCGGTGACGGGGCCCTGTCTGCAGGCCTTGCATTCGAAGGGATGAATAATGCCGGCGCTCAAAATGCCGACCTGCTGGTAGTACTTAACGACAACAGGATGTCTATTGATCCAAATGTAGGCGCATTGAAAGAATATCTTCTGGATATCACAACCTCCCCCACGTATAATAAAATCAAGAACGACATCTGGAACTGGCTGGGAATAATAAGCAAGGTTGCCCCTAAAACCCGTTTGCTGGCCCAACAGGTTGAGCATGCACTGAAAACATCCCTGTTTCAACACAGCAATCTGTTTGAGTCATTAAATTTCAGGTATTTCGGTCCTGTTGACGGGCATGATGTTATTTACCTCACCCAGCTTTTTAACGATTTACAGAACATTAAAGGCCCGAAACTTTTACATGTGGTTACAAAAAAGGGGAAGGGTTTTCAACGTGCCGAGATGGATGCTACTTTATTCCATGCTCCTCCCGGCCAGTTTGATAAAACAAGTGGTAAAATTTTCATCATTCACAAGGAAAAGGATTCTCCTGTAAAATATCAGGAGGTTTTCGGCCAAACGATGATAGAACTGGCAGAACAAAATCCGGCTATTGTCGCCATAACACCAGCCATGCCAACGGGTAGCCGGTTAAGTCTCATGGCAGAAAAGTTTCCTGACAGGACTTTTGATGTAGGGATTGCCGAACAACATGCCGTTACCTTTGCTGCCGGAATGGCTACCCGGGGATTGCTGCCTTACTGTACCATTTACAGCACATTCCTGCAACGGGCCATGGATCAGGTTATCCATGATGTAGCGATTCAAAACCTTCCTGTGATTTTTTGCATAGATCGTGGAGGCCTGGTAGGCCATGACGGAAGTACACATCACGGGGTCTTCGACATGGCTTATCTGCGCAGCATTCCCAATATGACCGTTACTGCCCCCATGGATGAAGTTGAATTACGAAATCTTCTTTATACCGCCCAGAAAAACATCTCAGGTCCTTTTGCCATTCGTTATCCGCGCAGCCTTGGGGTGATCTCCAAATGGAAACAACCTTTCCGTGAAATCCCCGCCGGGACGGCAAGAATCATTTCTGATGGTACCGATCTGGCTATTCTCTCCATCGGACATCCCGGAAATGATGTCAGGGATGCCGCACAGAAACTTTCCCTTGCCGGATACAGTATTTTACATTATGACATGCGTTTTGTTAAGCCGTTGGATGAAAAAGTCCTTCAGAGGGTTGGAAAAAATTTCAGACACGTGATCACAGTTGAAGACGGAGTGATTTCAGGAGGATTTGGCAGCGCTGTAATGGAATTCTTTAATGATCATCATTACACGGTTAACGTTACCCGGCTGGGCATACCCGATCAATTCATCAGACATGGCAAACCAGATGAGTTACACCGGCTTTGCGGCTTCGACAGCCGGGGGATATATGACACTGCACTACAGATCCTGTTGCATGAGGTAAAACACCCTTCAGGTGAAGAAATTTATTAATCCGCATTCCCGGTTTTTTGACCAAATTAAAACAAATCATTATCTTCGCAAGCCCTATGTCCTTTTACATTCTCTATGCTTTTAGCTGAAGTTTTCAGAAGATATTGAACAGGGATAAAAGCTGTAGGATTATGATTACAGGTTCTTTAATATTTGTTTTTCGTTTAATATTTGCCCAGGTGGCGGAATAGGTAGACGCGCTGGTCTCAAAAACCAGTGGTAGTAATACCGTGCCGGTTCGATTCCGGCCCTGGGTACAAATACAGAAATGCCCTTTTCAAGTTAAAGGGTTTTTTATTACCAGCTTATGCAGAATCCGTCAAAACCATATGGGAAACGGCAAATACAGTTTGATCGCCGTTATCTTGAAATGGCCACGATATGGGGAAAAAACTCCTATTGTAAACGCAAGCAGGTAGGCGCACTGATCGTTAAAGAGCGGATGATCATTTCAGATGGGTTTAACGGAACTCCGGCCGGCTTTGAAAACGTCTGTGAAGATGAATCCGGAAAGACAAAACCTTATGTATTGCATGCTGAAGCGAACGCCATCACCAAAGTCGCCAAATCCGGAAACAGCAGTGAAGGAGCCACGCTTTACGTAACCACTTCTCCGTGTATGGAATGCTCAAAACTCATCATTCAGTCCGGAATCCGCAGGGTAGTGTTTTCCGAGCGTTATCGTGATCACACAGGGCTGGATCTTCTTAAAAAAGCAGGCGTTGAAATTGTCGAGATTGTTCCGAACGAATAGAAATAACTGATATGAAAAGACAAAATATATATCTTCCATTACTTTTTGCCCTGATACTCATTCTGGGGATTTTTGTCGGTCGCAAGCTTCCGCATCCGGAACAACATCCCGGAGTCATGATCTATCCCAGGGAATCAAAACTGGACCAGGTCCTGCAATATATTCAACTGGCTTATGTAGATTCGGTAAATCTCACACATATCGAAGAAAATGCCATACCGACGATACTGGAAAATCTTGATCCACATTCTGTTTATATTCCTGCCAGGCAGGTACAACAGGTAAATGAACCTCTTGAAGGGAACTTTGACGGGATCGGAGTCTCTTTTAACATGCCTTATGATACGGTAATAATTATTACCGTAATTGCAGGCGGACCGTCCGAAAAGGTCGGCATCAGGCCGGGAGACAGGATTATCACCATTAATGACTCTGTGGTAGCCGGCAGGCACATCGATCAGAATGATATCGTAAAGATGCTAAAAGGCCCGCGCGGGACATCGGTAAGAGTCGGGATACAACGAAAAAATACCCCGGCGCTCATTGATTTTAATATAACCCGGGATAAGATTCCGTTGAAAAGTGTTGATGTGGCTTATATGATCTCCGATTCAACAGGATTTATTAAAATCAGCAAATTTGCCCGCACGACAGCCCATGAATTTGAAAAAGCCCTGGAAGATCTCGAATCCAAAGGTATGGATCATTTGATCCTGGACCTTCGTGGAAACAGTGGCGGTTACCTGGATGCCGCTATCAATGTGGCAAACCAGCTTCTCGATAAAGGAACCCTTATTGTCTATACTCAGGGACGAACCAAACCAAAAGAGATGGTCTATGCCAAAGCAGACGGGTTATTTACCAAAGGGAAACTGGTTGTGCTGATTGATGAATGGTCAGCATCTGCCAGTGAAATTGTTGCCGGAGCCATACAGGACAACGACCGGGGAACGATCATCGGGAGAAGATCTTTTGGAAAAGGCCTGGTACAGGAGCCTTTTATTTTGCAGGATGGCTCTGTACTGAGGCTTACGGTAGCACGCTACTACACACCCACCGGCAGATGTATCCAGAAACCTTATACAAACGGGATTGCAGATTATTATCAGGACATTCACGAAAGGTTTGTAAACGGGGAATTTGAATATGCCGACAGCATCCACTTTCCGGACTCTTTGCGTTATACAACCCCCGGGGGAAAAACCGTTTATGGCGGTGGCGGTATTATGCCCGACATTTTCGTCCCCATGGATACGACCGGCATCACTGATTTCTTTGTAAAATCCCGTAATCTCGGACTCATATACCGTTTTGCCCTCTCCTATACCGACCAATACAGGGAACAATTATCAACCTATAAAAAGGTAACTGTTTTAAATCAGTTTCTCTTAAAGCAGAATCTTTTTAACCGTTTTCTTGTTTTTACGGAAAAAAACGGGATTCACGCTTCACGTGATGATATCCAGGCGTCAAAAAATCTTATCGAAACCCAGATCAGGGCATACATCGCCCGGAATATCCTGGATAATGATGGTTTTTATCCTATCATTCAGGAAGTGGATAAAACCCTTTTGAGAGCTATAAGCTATATGAACCGGGGATAAGGACATTTTCCATAAAATCCCTGATGTAGTGCGCAGCCAAATCAGGTTCTTCCATAAATCCCATATGTCCGGATAAAGGCAGAACCCGCACCTTAAGAGGAGTCTTTTCAGGTATATTTCCCAACATTTTTGAATACGGAATATACTGGTCTTTCTTACCTAGGATCCACAATGTGGGGATGTCAGGTTTAAAAAATATCCGGCTACGGTCAGGGCGTTCCATCATCCCGCGCAACATGGCAACGATTCCCTCATCAGGGGTACGACGCGCAATTGTTTTGGCAAATTCAACATTTTTTTTCATCCGTGAAACGTTCCCGGGTGCAAAAGCTTTGGGAATATTGGTATTGACGATAAGATGTTTCTTCCCTTCATTGACCAGGCTGATTTCCCGTTTACGGTTATTCCGTGTTTCATCCGTATCGGCATAGGGATGAGAATGAAAGAGACATAATCCGGCCAGTTCCCCGGGATATCTCCCGGCATAAGCCAGCGCAACATATCCCCCCAGGGAGTGACCTGCCATCAATACCTTCTTGGTACCCGACTCATTCAGCCAGTTATGAATATGGTCAGCCAGCATATCCATGGTTTGTTTTTCATCAATTCTGTCAGACCTTCCGTGTCCCGGCAGGTCGGGGATCAACAGTTTGTACTGTCCGGACAACAACTGATCAAACCCCTGCCATATCTCGTTGGATTCAAGATATCCATGAAGTAAAACAACAGGTAATCCTGCTCCTTCGATCCTGTAAAAAAGTTTTTTACCCTGGGTAACCCAATACATAACAACGTTGTTTTATTTAGAATTAGTTTAGTTAAGTGTTTAAATATTTGTTTTTCTTTTCATTACCTTTATTGGGATAAAAAGATGCAGGTTAAAATTATGAAATTCCTGCTTATTAGCATAGATAAAACGTATCGAACTAATTACATTTGTCCATTCATCAACCTATAACGTCGAACACAAAACGTCAAACTACCATTATGAGCAGGTATTTAGGTTCATCCATCACAAAGAAACTGGTAATGGCCCTGGCGGGTCTGTTTCTGATCTTATTTTTACCGATACATCTGGGTATTAATTTCATGCTTTTGAAAAGCGATCCGGAACCTTTTAATAAAGCGGCATATTTTATGGCCAATTTTTGGGTGATCAAGATATTTGAGGTTGTTTTACTGGCCACATTTGTTATTCATATCATATGGGGTATTATTTTGCAGATTCAAAACTGGCTGGCCAGACCCATAAGATATAAAGTGCCCAATTATTCCCAAACCTCATTTTTTTCGAAATTCATGATCTGGACAGGACTTATCATTTTCATTTTTCTGATTATCCATTTTATGAATTTCTATTTTATCAAACTCGGATTGGTAAAAGGAGACCCTGAGAATTTTTATAGTGTGGCCCATCAGTTATTTAAAATCCCGGCATATCTTGCCATATATCTGATTTCTTTCACAATTCTGGGTTTTCACCTAAGCCACTCGTTCTGGTCTGCTTTTCAGACTTTAGGCTGGGATCATCCCAAATATACACCTCTTATCAAAATTTTAGGATTAATCTATGCCATTTTTATACCTCTTGGTTTTTTTATCATCCCTATAATAATTTATTTAAAATAAACTTGAAGCATTCCCGGTTATGGTAACATTAAATTCTAAAATACCAGAAGGCCCGTTGGCTGATAAATGGAATAATCATAAAGCATCCGTCAGATTAGTCAGCCCTGCAAATAAGAAAAAGCTTGATATCATTGTTGTAGGAGCCGGGGCTGCAGGAGCATCTGCCGCTGCTTCTCTGGCCGAGTTAGGATACAATGTAAAAGTTTTTGTCTACCAGGATTCATCACGCAGAGCACATTCTATTGCTTCACAGGGTGGCATTAACGCAACGAAAAATTATAAAAATGACGCTGATAGTGATTACCGTCTGTTCTATGATATGATCAAGGGCGGGGATTTCCGTGCCAGGGAGGCCAATGTATACAGGTTGGCTGAAGTTAGTAACAATACTATAGACCAATTTGTTGCCCAGGGTGTACCATTTGCCAGGGAATATAGCGGTTATCTGGCAAACCGTTCTTTCGGCGGGGTACAAGTTTCCAGAACCTTTTATGCCCAGGGGCAAACAGGACAACAATGTACGTTAGCAGCCTATCAGGCTCTGATGAGACAAATCAAAGCTGGTAAAGCACAAATGTTCTCCCGCCGGTTTCTGCTTGATTTGATCGTTATTAATGGAAAAGCCAGAGGGATTATAGTTCGAAATCTGGTTTCCGGAGAAATCGAACGTCATTCTGCTCATGCTGTGGTTTTTGCCACAGGAGGTTTTGGCACGGTCTATTATCTCTCAACCCTTGCCATTAACTCAAACGGCTCAGCTTCTATGGCAGCATACAGAAAAGGGGCATTTATGGCCAATCCCAGTATGGCGCAAATTCACCCTACCTGTATTCCTGTCTTAAATGATTATCAGTCAAAACTCACTTTGATGTCTGAATCACTAAGAAATGATGGCAGGGTTTGGGTACCGAAAGAAAAAAATGAAAAACGTCATCCTAATGATATCCCGGAAGAAGAGCGTGATTATTATCTCGAACGCAGATACCCAGCTTTTGGGAATCTCGTTCCAAGGGATGTAGCCTCAAGGGCTGCAAAAGAAAGATGTGATGCAGGATATGGAGTTGGGGATACAGGATTATCCGTATACCTGGACTTCAGAGACGCCATTAGAAATCAGGGAAAGGATGTCATTGCAGACAAGTATGGAAATTTATTCGATTTGTATACGAAAGTTACCGGCATCAATCCTTATATAGAACCAATGCGCATTTATCCTGCTTCGCATTATACTATGGGAGGATTATGGGTAGACTATAATCTGATGACTTCAATCCCGGGATTATATGCTATTGGCGAAGCCAATTTTAGTGATCACGGAGCCAACCGTCTGGGTGCAAGTTCCCTTCTGCAATGTGCAGGTGACGGATATTTTATTCTTCCCGTTACAATTGGCAACTACCTTGCAGATGATATCAGAACACCAAGAATATCTACTGATGAACCTGAATTTGAAAAAGCAGAAAAGGAAGCCAAGGAAAAATTAAACAGACTTCTCTCTATCAACGGGCATCAGACAGTTACCTCTTTTCATAAACGGCTCGGACATATTATGTGGCAATATTCCGGAATGAGACGGAACGAAAAAGGCTTACAAAAAGCTTTACAATTGGTAGACGAACTGAAAGAAGAATTCTGGAAGGATGTAAAAGTTCCGGGAGAAATGAATGAATTGAATCAGGAGCTGGAAAAGGCTTTCAGGGTAGCTGACTTTTTCGATCTCGCCCATTTGATTATTACTGATGCCTTACATCGTAAAGAATCCTGCGGAGCTCATTTTCGCGAAGAGTATCAGACCGAAGATGGAGAACCCCTACGAAACGACAAGGACTTTATGTATGTAGCAGCCTGGGAATATACCGGAGAGAATTCTCCTCCCAAACTAAACAAGGAAGAGCTTAGTTTTAAATATGTTAAGGTGACAAAAAGAAGCTATAAATAAATGTATTACTTGAGTCTGGTACTTTCTTTATATTTTAAAAAGATAAATGAAAAATATTTCCTGTCATGAATATAACACTTAATATCTGGCGTCAAATAGATTCACAAGACAAAGGAAAATTTGTTGAATATAAACTGGATAATGTATCCAGCGAAATGACTTTCCTTGAAATGCTGGATTCTCTTAATGATAAACTTATCAGGGAGGGAAAAGACCCTATAGCTTATGACAGTGATTGCCGGGAAGGTATCTGCGGTATGTGCGGGCTATATATCAATGGCAGACCCAATGGTCCGCAGAAAGGGGTAACCACATGTCAGTTAAGTATGAGTGTTTTCAAAGACGGTGAGAAAATTATCGTAGAACCGTGGCGGTCTAAAGCTTTTCCGGTAATCAAAGATTTAATTGTTGACAGAACCGCTTTTGACAAACTTATCCAGGCTGGTGGATTTATTTCAGTAAATACAGGTGCTGCCCCGGAAGCAAATGCTATCCCTATTAAAAAGGAAAAAGCAGAAAGAGCTTTTGATGCCGGTATTTGCATTGGTTGCGGAACTTGTGTTGCTACTTGTAAAAACGCTTCTGCAATGTTGTTTGTTTCTGCAAAAGTTTCCCAATTTGCCCTTCTGCCTCAAGGCCAGGTTGAGGCAAAAGAAAGGGTGCAGAAAATGATAAAAGCTATGGATGAGTTGGGTTTTGGGAACTGTACCAATACCGGGGCCTGTGAAGCGGAATGTCCTAAAGAAATCTCACTTTCTAATATTGCACACCTAAACCGTGAGTTTTATAAGGCAAAGGTAAAGTAAATACTCTCTTTTAAAAAGTAAAGATTATATCATAAACAGCATCCCTTTTCTTTCAGACGATTATTTATGACATGATTGCCTCAATTTCATCCGCCGTTTTTGGGATGGGTTTCCCCAATACCCGGTAACCGTCTCCGGTAACGAGGACATCATCTTCAATCCTTATTCCGCCGAAATCAAGATAGGCTTCTGCTTTATCATAATTGATGAATTCGGTAAACTTCCCTTCTTTTCTCCATTGTTTAAATAGCGGAGGGATAAAATAAATTCCCGGTTCGATAGTAAAGACGAACCCCGGTTCCAGTTTTTTTGCCAACCGGAGATATGCGAGTCCAAACTGCTCGCTGCGACGGAATTCATCATTGTAACCCACATAATTTTCGCCGAGGCCTTCCATATCATGTACATCCAGACCCATCATATGTCCGAGACCGTGCGGGAAAAAGAGGGCATTGGCACCCATACTGACAGCTTCATCTGCATTCCCTTTCATAATCCCAAGTTCTTTAAGCCCCTGCGTTATTATTCTCGCAGCCATCAGGTGAAGATTTTTATTGGTCACTCCCGGGCGGATATTCCGAATGGTTTCCGTATTTGCTTTGAGAACAATTTCATAAATATCCCGTTGACGCTGATCAAACTTTCCGTCTACCGGAACGGTACGTGTAATATCACTGGCATAATGAAGCATGGATTCTGCTCCGGCATCCGTAATCATCATACGCCCCGGTTCGAGGATGTTACTATGATCATGATTATGCAAGGTTTGACCATTGATACTCAAGATAATCGGAAATGAAACGCCATTTCCCCGGGCAAGTGCTATTCCTTCGATGGTTCCTGCGATCTTTCTTTCTCCAACGCCGGTACGGGCCATCTTCATGGCAGTAGTATGCATTTCCCAGGCAATATCCATAGCAAATTCAATTTCCTGTATCTCGAGATCATCCTTGTAAGAACGTAACGCGATCACAGCTTTTATTAATGGTTCTGATACCCATAGATCTATATTAAAAGGTCTGATGCCCGTAATTTGCGATAACAACAGTTTTGTATCTCCACGGTATGGTGGCAAGAGATGTATTTTTCTTTTTTTCTGAATAGCTCCTTTTATAAATTCTTCTGCTTTCCCGAAAGGTCCCGTTTCATCTACCCCAACTTCCATAGCCATTTCATGTAAAGATGGCTGGGGTCCCATCCAGATAATATCATCCATATCCAGGTCATCTCCAAAAAGATAATCTTTCTGATCATCAATATCAATAACGCCAATAAAATCAGGGTGATCCAATCCAAAGAAATATAAAAAATTACTGTCCTGTCTGAATCTGAAAGCATTTGCAGGATAATTCATACTGCTTTCCGAATTCCCGGGCAAAATAACAATACCCGAATCCAGTTTTTTTCGAAGCGCAGAGCGTCGCTGCACATAATTTTCTTTCGGAAACATTTTTTTATTTTTTAATCGGTCGAATTTACATCTTATTCGTTACACTCAAAAATATTTTATCTTATGGGAAAAAATATTATTACGAATAGCCTGTTATTGGATATTTTTTTTCTATATTCGCGAAAGAAGTATTGGTTTATTAACAATTTGTTAACCCGAAACAAACATGCCCTATCGCAGATTGCCCAACACAGATGCTGCCCGGATAAAGGCATTACAAACAGCCATTGATCTGGGAGAAAAATTTTCTCCACGCCAATTGGCATTTTCCGCCACCCTTTTATACAAGATCAAGTCATTCCTTCCGGTTTTTCAAAACAATCTGCAATCATATCAGCATAAAAAAGACAGACTTTCGGAAGAAACAAAAACCCTGCATCATTTTTTCAAACGGGCAAAAATGTATTTGACACATTTTATCCAGGTGGCCTCGTTCAGTGTACAGCGGAGAGAATTGCCCGAAGACACAAAAGACTATTACAACCTCCCGACCTTCGAGTCGTTACCACACATCCAGTCATACGATGATTTAATTGTCTGGAGCGATAAAGTTCTAAACGGGGAGATGGCCCGTACGCAAAAGGGGTTGCCTCCGGTTATCAATCCTACGGCCGGTGTAGTACGTGTTCATTATGATCACTTTCTTGATCAATATCAAAGATGGAAAATATTACAACAGTCACGTGACCGGGAACAGAAAAAGGTACAGGAAAACCGGATAAAGGCAAATCAGCTGGTAACCGAACTCTGGGATGAGGTTGAGCAGAGTTTCTCCGATCTGCCAGGCAATCACAAACGGGCCAGAGCAGAAGAATATGGAATTCGATATGTATATCGCTCCAATGAGTTAAGGCATATCGAATCTATTAATTAATCCTTATAGAAAAACCTGTCCGTCCGACGTTTTTTTTGCTCATCTAATTCCCTGCGAAGAAGATACAATAAGGTACCTACCAGAACGAATCCCACTACTGCCAGGCTCCAGTCATCAGCAGTGCCAATAGTGTCCACTTTTTGTTCCACAACCTGTGATCCGTAAATATAATATACCGTAACAGCCAGACCATTATTTATAAAATGGGCTAAAACAGGCAGCCAGATCGTTTTACTCCAGTAAAACAAATACCCGAAAATAACTCCCAGAACCCACCGGGGGATTAACCCGAAAAACTGAAAGTGGAAGAAACTAAAGAGGAATGCCGTAATCAGAATACCGGCATGTACATTCCGGGTCCATTTTATAAAGATTGGTTGTATCGCTCCTCTGAACATAAGCTCTTCACTCAGGGCCGGCAGAACGGCAACGATCGCCAGATTAATCAGAAAAGCGCCAAAACTGTTCATCTTTAAAAATGCCTGCGTAAGCTGTGCCGCATTATCCTCCATCCTGCGCATCATATCCTCCAGTCCCGACAAACTTTGAGGCAAATGAAGCTTACTGTTCCATCCGGCCAACACATTGTTTACCGGGATAAGAAAAATCATAATCAGGATTACCAGGGTCATTGCGACCCAACCCCCGGTAGAAGACAAACCAATAAAACGGGACCAACGATCACGGGTAAGAAAAAGAAACAGTAAGGAAGGGATCAGAAACAATGAAAGGGATTGTAAAAACTGAAGGTATTTTAAAATTCCAACCGTTGCCGGTTCATCAAGATGTCCGGCAAGTTCATTGATCTGCGAAAGCTTTATATGAAACAAGGGTACGGCCAGTAAAGTTCCTGAGAAGGTAATGATCAGAAAGGTCAGCAATGACAGGAAAAGCAGAAAGAGCAACTGCACAAAGGGAGAGGTCTCTGAAAGTATCCGTCTTACCATGGTGTTTTTTTCCTAATTTTGCCCGCTAAAGTAACGATTATTTACCTTGTTCGAAATCGGTCATATAAAATTTGAGGGAACTCCTGTTCTCCTTGCACCTATGGAGGATGTAACCGATCCTTCCTTCCGGTATATGTGTAAGAAATTCGGTGCTGATATGGTTTATACCGAATTTATTTCATCCGACGGACTGATCAGGGACGGTGCAAAAAGCGTCAAAAAGCTGAATATCTATGAACATGAAAGGCCTGTTGGTATACAAATCTATGGCCATGATAAGGAAGCCATGCTGGAAGCAGCCAAAATAGCTGAACGGGCAAACCCTGATCTGATTGATATCAACTACGGATGTCCCGTACGTAAAATCGTCCGCCGGGGTGCCGGGGCCGGAATGCTGAAAAATATTCCTTACATGATTGAACTGACCCGGGCTATTGTCGAAGTCGTTACGTTGCCGGTTACGGTAAAGACCCGTCTGGGCTGGGATGAGCAGAACAAGGATATTGTTCGTATGGCAGAACTGCTTCAGGATACCGGGATCAAAGCGATCACCATACATGGCCGTACCGGTACCCAGATGTATAAAGAGGTTTCCGACTGGACACTGATTGCCGAGGTAAAGAAAAATCCGGTCATGCATATTCCCGTCATTGGGAACGGGGATATTGACAGTCCCCTGAAAGCAAAAGAAATGCTTGAGAAATTTCCGGTAGACGGTATTATGATCGGACGGGCTGCCATCGGAAAACCATGGTTATTCGGACAAGTAAAACATTTCCTGGAAACCGGTGAATTATTGTCTGAACCTTCCGTCACAGAAAAAGTACATATCGCCAAAGAACATTTTCAAAAATCAGTGGAATGGAAAGGCGTGCCTCGCGGAATTTATGAGATGCGCAGGCACTTTGTCCATTATTTCAAAGGATTGCCGGATTTCAAATCAACAAGAATTCAACTCCTCACCAGCCTCAACCAGGATGAAATTTTTTCAATCCTTGATCATATTGAAGAAAAATACGGAAGTTGACTTTTTCTTTCCTTTCGAAAACTTATCTTCGCTTATCATCTTTAATAATCCCAAAACATGAAAACGTTCAAACATATTCTGATTATTTTGTTAATACTCCTTCCGGGATTTTTTTCATTTTCCCAAACCCGGGAACAAGTACCGCCTGAATTAACAGTAGAAAAAATCATGCAGGATCCTGACAAGTGGATCGGGACCCTGCCCAATTCAGCCTTTTGGTCACCCGACAGCCGAACCTTTTATTTCGAATGGAAAAAAGACACAAACGGGTTAAGGCAACTTTATAAAGCCACCATTCAGGATCACAAACCTGTTCTTGTATCCGAAGAAGAAAAAAAGCAGATTATTCCTTTAACCGGGATATACAATAAGGACCATAACAAGGAATTATATACAAGAAACGGTGATGTTTTCCTGTTTGATCTCAGGACAATGAAAACGGAACAATTAACCAATACCACCATTGAGGAAAGGGTTCTGGGATTCAGTATACAGGATACTGCCATATATTTCCTGCTGGAGAATAATGTTTTTTCACTTTCATTAATAAACGGAAAAATCGTTCAGCTTAGTGATTTTCGCAGGGGGAATAAGCCCGAACCACAACCGGAATATACAGACAAAAACGCGAAATGGCTGCATGAGCAGCAACTTGAACTGTTTAATGTATTACGGGAACGGAAACAAAAGGCAGAAGTTCGTAAAAAAGAGAGAAATAAAGAAAAACCCATTCGGCCCTTACCTGTTTATACCGGTAAGAATAATCCGTCACAGATCACGGTCAGCCCTGACGGAAAATATATAACCTGGCTGATTTATTATCGTTCGCAGAACACCAAACAAACCGAAATCCCCCATTTTGTGACAGAGTCGGGATACACGGAAATCCAAAAAGCGCGGACAAAAGCCGGAACTACATATTATACAGGTGTTGACCTCTTTATTTATAACAGAATAAAAGATACCGTTTATCAGGCTGATAAAAAAAACATTCCCGGATTACATGATATTCCTGCATTCTGGAAAGATTATCCTGAGAGAGATACAGCAGGTTATTCACGGGGAGTGGATTTTTCTCCGCCGGTATGGTCAGGCAACGGAAAAAACGTTTACACAGACATTTTTTCATTGGATTATAAAGACCGTTGGATCATGTTGCTGGACCCGGCCACGGGAGAACTCAAATTACTGGACAGACAGCATGACGATGCATGGATCGGTGGTCCCGGTATCGGTTGGTGGGGAGATGCTTCCGGTTGGATGCCTGATGACAGGCATGTCTGGTATCAATCGGAGAAAACGGGCTTTTCCCACCTGTATATGGCGGATATCGAAACGGGTAAAAAAAAGGCTCTGACCCAAGGGAAATTTGAGGTATACCATCCTTTTTTTTCACGTGACCGAAAATACTGGTATTTTTCATCCAACGAAGGAAACCCGGGAGAGCGTCATTTTTACCGTATGGACCTGGACGGAAAGCATAAAATCCGCTTTACCCACATGGCAGGCAGGAATGATGTAACCCTGTCGCCGGATGAGAAATACCTTACGATCCGTTATTCATTTGCGAACAAACCCTGGGAAATCTATCTGAAAGAAAACAATCCCGGAAGCCGGGCACAACAAATTACACACAGTCTCAATCCTGAATTTAGGGCATATCCCTGGAAGATACCCGAATTTATTACTTTCAGGGCACGAGACGGTGTTAAAGTGCCCGCGAGGATATATCTACCCGAAAAGATTACTAACGGTACACCGGCAGTAATTTTTGTCCACGGCGCAGGATACCTGCAGAATGCCCATAAATGGTGGAGTAGTTATTTCCGTGAATATATGTTCCACAACCTGCTTGTGGATAAGGGCTATATCGTTCTGGACATGGATTACCGCGGCAGCGCCGGATATGGACGCAACTGGCGAACATCTATCTATCGCCACATGGGCGGAAAAGACCTGGATGATCAGGTGGACGGGGTTAAATTCCTGGTCTCGAAATATAAGGTCAATCCAAATAAGATAGGAATCTACGGTGGCTCATACGGAGGATTTATCACCCTGATGGCCATGTTTACGCAACCCGGTGTTTTTACCGCCGGAGCAGCCCTCCGGCCTGTCACCGACTGGGCACATTACAACCACGGCTATACGGCTGAAATTCTGAACACACCGGTTGAGGATAGCCTGGCCTATATACGAAGCTCGCCTATCTATTTTGCTGAAGGACTTGCAGGACACCTGTTAATATGCCATGGCATGGTTGATGATAATGTTCATTTTCAGGATGTGGTACGGTTATCCCAAAGACTCATTGAACTCGGCAAAAACGACTGGGAACTGGCTGTTTATCCGGTGGAAAGACACGGTTTCACAGAACCTTCCAGTTGGACGGATGAATACAAACGGATCCTGAAATTATTTGAGACCTATCTTAAATAAAGGCCGTTTAATAGCTGCCTATGCCTAATTAATTAGGTAATTCCTTCCGGAAGTCATATGATCAGAGGTTTAGACGCTTTTCCGGATAGTCAATGTTATAATGCAGGCCTCTGCTTTCTTTGCGTTCCTGTGCCATTTTAATGACCAGGTAACCAACATTGATCAGATTTCGCAACTCACAAAGTTTCCGGGACAAAACAGATTTTTTATATAATTCTTCGGTTTCCCGGTAAATGATCTCAAGGCGGGATAAAGCACGTTGCAGTCGAAGATTGGAACGGACAATGCCGACATAATTACTCATGATCTGCTGCATCTCCCGGTAACTTTGCGTAACCAGGATCATTTCTTCAGGCAGGGTGGTACCTTCAATATTCCACTCGGGAATTTTTTCGTTGATTTCTATTACGTCTATCAATTTAACTGCTTCGATAGCTGCACGGTCAGCAAAAACAACGGCTTCAAGAAGTGAGTTGGATGCCAGGCGGTTTGCCCCGTGCATCCCGGTAGATGATGTTTCCCCTATCGCATATAACCGGTGTATACTGCTTTTGCCGTTTTCATTAACCCGGATACCCCCGCACAGGTAATGCGCCGCCGGAACAACAGGGATCGGATCATGACGGATATCAATGCCAATGGTCAGGCATTTTTCATAAATATTGGGGAAATGTTTGATCAACTTATCCCCGTCAAGATGAGAGCAGTCAAGATATACATAGTCTTCTCCCCTGATCTTCATTTCATTATCAATAGCGCGGGCCACTATATCACGAGGGGCAAGACAACCCCTTTCATCATACTTTTCCATGAATTCATTTCCATCTGCAGTTTTCAGGATGGCCCCGAAACCCCGGAGAGCTTCGGTGATCAGAAATGATGGCCGTTCACCGGAATGAAATAACGATGTGGGATGGAACTGCACAAATTCCATATTTTCTATGATTCCTTTTGCACGGTAAACCATGGCAATACCATCTCCGGTAGCAACAGGCGGATTGGTTGTTGTCTGATAGAGATTTCCCACACCTCCCGTAGCCACAACGGTAATTTTAGAAAGAATGGTGTCTACTTTGTTTCCCTTTATATCCAACACATAAGCTCCGTAACAGGTGATATCGGTATGCCACCTTTTCACCAGTTTTCCGAGATGGTGCTGTGTGATCAGATCAATGGCAAAAGTATGCTCACGGACGGTGATATTCTTATTCTCCCGTACCCTGCGGATCAGGGTTTCTTCGATCATCCTTCCGGTAACATCCTTGTAATGCAGGATCCTGTTTTCAGAATGTCCCCCTTCCCGGGCCAGATCGAGGTCTCCGTTATCATTTTTATCAAATTCAACTCCCATATTAACGAGCTCTCTGATTTTCTCCGGGGCTTCACGTATAACCATCTCTACAATATCGGGATTACACAGTCCGTTTCCACTATGCAGGGTGTCCTGAATATGCTTTTCAAAAGTGTCTGACTCCCGGATGACCGCTGCAATACCTCCCTGTGCATACCAGGTACTGGATACATCCGGCGCACTTTTCGTTACAATTATTACTTTGCCGTACCGGCTGGCTTTAAGGGCAAACTGTAAACCTGCCAGCCCGGATCCAATGACAAGAAAATCTACGGTTGTTTTCATTTTTTCTCCTCTGTTGAAGGATTGTACTATGTCAGTAATTATTGTGTCAATCCGGAATCCTGACAAAGATAATGACTTGTCAATGTCCTGTACATGTTTTCAGTTATGATCCCGTAAATTTATAACTGTTTTGATATCCGATCACCATCAAAAAAATGGCAGGCAAATGGGATTAAGAAGAAATTGAATTACTTTTGTCGAACATTTTAAGCACATATTCGCTATGAATCAGCAAGATAGATTTAAACAACTGATTTCTCATGCAAAAGAATACGGATTTATTTATCCTTCGAGTGAAATTTACGACGGATTGGGGGCTGTCTATGACTACGGACCCAATGGTGTTGAACTAAAGAACAATATCCGGAAATACTGGTGGGCTGCCATGACCCGCCTGCATGAAAATATTGTGGGTATTGATGCTGCCATCTTCATGCATCCGGATGTATGGAAAGCCTCCGGACATGTAGATGCTTTTAATGACCCACTGATTGATAATAAAGATTCCGGGAAACGCTACCGGGCTGATCAGTTGATTGAAGATTATCTGCAAAAACTGGATGATAAAATTTACAGGGAAGTTAGTAAAGCTGCCAAACGTTTCGGCGAAAAGTTTGATGAAAAACTCTTCAGGGAAACCAACCCCAGGATTCAGCAGGTACGTGAGAAAAAAGACGGGATTCATCAACGATTTGTGAAGGCGCTACAAGACAGTAATCTGAATGAGCTCCGCCAGATCATCATTGATTGTGAAATCGCCGATCCGGTAAGTGGTTCCAGAAACTGGACCGAAGTGAGACAGTTCAACCTGATGTTTGAAACCAAAGTGGGATCGGTAAGGGAAGACGCCAACACCATTTATCTGCGGCCTGAAACCGCACAGGGAATCTTTGTGAATTTCCTGAATGTGCAAAAAACCTCAAGGATGAAAATACCGTTTGGTATTGCCCAGGCCGGAAAAGCCTTTAGAAATGAAATTGTTGCACGGCAATTCATTTTCCGAATGCGGGAATTTGAGCAGATGGAGATGCAGTTTTTTGTTGAACCCGGAAAAGAAATGGAGTGGTTTGAATACTGGAAGGATAAAAGAATGCGCTGGCACCAATCGGTGATCGGCAACATTGAAAAGCTCAGATTTCATGACCATGACAAACTTGCCCATTATGCCAATGCGGCTACTGATATTGAATTTAAGTTCCCGATAGGATTTAAAGAGGTTGAAGGGATTCATTCCCGTACCGACTACGATCTGGCCCGGCATCAGGAATTATCCGGACGGCGCATCCAATATTTTGATCCTGACACCAAGGACAGCTACATTCCTTATGTCGTGGAAACTTCTATTGGTCTTGACAGGATGTTTCTTGCTATACTGGCCAATGCATACAGTGAAGAAAAAGCACCGAATGCCGAAGGTGAATTGGAAGACAGGATTGTATTGAAAATTCATCCCGCACTGGCCCCGGTGCAAATTGCCGTTCTCCCGTTGGTTAAAAAAGACGGTCTGCCGGAAATTGCCCGGAAGATCATTGATAACCTGAAGATTGATTTTAATTGCCGGCATGATGAAAAAGACTCCATCGGCAGACGTTACCGCCGGCAGGATGCCATCGGAACCCCCTATTGTATTACGTATTACTATTGACCATCAAACAACGGTTGATAATACGGTTACCATCCGTGACAGGGATTCGATGGAACAGGACAGGATAATGATTGAGCAGTTACCGGAGATCGTCAGGGAAAAAGTAAGTATGAGAAAATTACTAAAGGAGTTAGGTTAACTGGAATAGTGGAATAATGGAATAATGGAAAGGAAAAACATAAATAGAGGTTTTAAACAGTTGCGGGTATGGAACAATGCTATTGAGCTTTATATCCTCACTTGCAAAATATTATCCGGATTCCCTTATGAATTAAAAAAAACTGTATCAAATTGTATTGATGCATGCCATAGCATAAGCAGGAATATCGCCGAAGGATATTCCAGGCGAAGTATCAAGGAATATCTCAATCACTTGAATATTGCATTGGGATCCAGCGGGGAATATTATTCAAGTATATTTTCATTTTATAAAGCAAAACAATCATCTCCTGAAGATTTTGAACAACTGGACAAACTCCATTATCAAACTGAAAATGAACTCCTTCAGTTGATTAAATCCTTACAAAAGAAAAAGAAAAATAATGATTGGCAAGACGCTTTCTAATATCAATCAATCACCCATGAACAACACTCAATATTCCAATGTTCCAATATTCCCTAGGGATCAATAACTTATTATAAACTCTGCCTTTTTATGCCCAAACGTGTTCTCATCATCACCTACTACTGGCCACCTGCAGGCGGCGCCGGGGTACAGCGCTGGCTGAAGTTCGTAAAATATCTGGCCGGTAGTCGCTGGGAACCTGTTGTTTACACGGTTGAAAACGGTGAATTCCCCGTACTGGACACAT
>JAADHC010000024.1 GCA_013152085.1 Chlorobiota bacterium | reverse complement strand
GGGATGTCAGGGTGCTGACCCCGGAGGGCGTCAGCATTCAATCCCCGTTTCCCGTTTTACAATGACAAAAAAGTTTGCTTTTTTAGTCATTAAATTTACGTAATATAGTATTGGATTATGTAATAAATGATTTTGTCAGATCATTCAGTTTTTCAACTTTGTCTTGAATATCTCCTTTTAATGAATCCCTGTATATATTCATATTTCTTATTAATTCATCAATTCTGTCAGGTAACACTTTTTCAAGAAGCTGCTTTATTCTTTTGGCCATTACCGGTGATTTTCCATTTGTTGAAATGGCAATTTTTAAATTTCCTTTTTGTACCACTGAACTTAAATAAAAATCACACAATTCAGGAGCATCTGTAACATTGATCAGTATACCTTTTTTTTTGGCTTCCCGGGCAATTCTTTGATTTAACAGTTGATCATTCGTTGCACAAATAATCATATCCTTTTCATCCAGGTCATTATAAATAAATTTTCTGTTAATAATCGTGATATTGTCTTTTTCCCCGGATAATTTAACAATAGAACTACAGATATCATTTGCTACGATCGTTAAACACACTTCAGGGCTGTTTTTAATAAGTGCACGGGTCTTTTCGTATCCCACTTTACCGGCTCCAACCAGTAAGACTTTAAGTTGGTCAAGTTTGAGAAATACAGGGAATAAATTGTTCTTTTTTTCCACAATTATGATATATTACTCAAAATCCTGTTATTGCTGTTTTTTCTGACATCCCTGTATTTATTATTAAAGGATTCGATCTTATCTGCCATGTCATATTCGTACAACCGGACAATCCTGCCGATTAAAATAATAGCGGGGGAATGTATTTTTTTAACCTTGGTTTTATACACAATATCGCGTATCGTCCCCGAAACAATTCTTTCATTTTTTAAAGAACCATTTTGAATAATCACTACAGGGATATTTTCTTTCCCGACGGAACTAAACACTTCGGTTATTTCGGGTAATTTTTTCATACCCATAAGTATGACTACAGATGTGTTTGATTTCGCAGCATACATCAGGTCATTTGACAGTTCGCCATTACTATTTACTCCGGTAATCACCCAGAAACTTTCACTGATACCACGATGTGTCAGAGGAATTTTATGTAATGCAGGAATTGCCAATGCAGAAGAAATTCCCGGAATAACAGTTACCGGAATATTAAATGCACTGACAAAACTTAATTCTTCAAACCCTCTTCCAAAAATAAAAGGATCCCCTCCCTTTAATCTCACTACGTGACCATACCGTAAAGCCAGATCCACGATTAAATGATTTATTTCTTTCTGACTATAATGATGATATCCCGGTTTTTTACCGACACATATTTTCAGGACTGTGCCGGATGCGTATTCCAGTAAAGATTCATTTACCAATGTATCGTATAAAACCACGTTTGCTTCACCAAGTGCCCGTGCCCCTTTAATAGTTATTAATTCCGGATCTCCCGGACCGGCTCCTACAAGGGAAACTCTGGGTATATTATGTTGAGATCCAGGATGATTGTATATTAATTTCATTATTTTCTTTTCCGGTTTCACTTTATTCTTTCCAAACACAGAATCCTCCAATTCGATTCTGATACTTCTCATTTATTTTTTTTCTATTTTGACAGACCAGTAATCATCAATTTTATTTTGTTCAAGGATCCGGTGTCCTTCACTTTTCACCGAACCGGGTACGTTTTCAATAGGTTCCCCGTCGTCAAGCAAAATTTCAAGAATCTCACCGGATTTTATGGATGCCAGGTCCATCTTTGTTTTAACAAAATTCATGGGACATAACACGCCTCTGTAATCTTTTTTAAGAGCCGGGAAATAAACAGGCCCGGCCTTGCTGACATCCTTTGATTCGGTATCCTCAGGAATAGCAAATTGCAGGGAATCATCCATATTATTATATAATTCAATAACTGCACCGGCCATTTCAAATATTTTATCCTTTACATCTAAGAAATTGAAATTTGTATTATTCCTGGCTGCTTCAACTAATCCGCGGTACTCATTGCCGATTAATTTAGCGTCAATAAATTTCTTTATGAAGCTGTCAAATACTTCATATGTATTTTTGGGTTCAACGCCCCTGGTTACAAGAAGCATCCTTGAAGCGGAAAAAATGATATTATATAGCAATTTGTTTACGACAGGAATGTCTTTTAGTTTTTTTATTTCCTCTTTGTAACTTTTTATGGCATTCATATCAACATCAATCATATCATAAATACCGGCAGAACATTCACCTATACCTCTTCCGACAAGAGAAAAGACCTGATCACTTGTCCAGTCGAAATAATAATTTTTATCCTCATCCCAGTCAGGTACGTTACGTACTTTATCGCAAAGCTTCTTAATATCAAGTTTACCCCGGTCTTTCATATACTCGGCAAAAGATTCATATTTATCCTTACATGCATTGTATATTTCAAGTAATTCGACAGTGAATCGCGGAATATCACGGGCGCTTATTTCATCCACGGTCTCGGCAAGCCTGCTGTTTTCACCTCCCGTAACAGCGCCTGCCACAATTTTGTAAGCAGGATACATCCGGGAATTACGGCCTACTTTTCCGTAAAATCCGAGATCAGCCGCCTTGTGCTGCCCGCAGGAATTAGGACATCCGGAAATATTTATGTTCAGATTATTCAAATTATCCAATTGAAAATGAACTTTTTCAAGTTCTTTACGGATACTGCTCACCAAACCCTTCGACATGCAGATGCCCAGTCTGCATGTATCGGCACCTGTACATGATACCAATGAATTAAGCAGAAACGGATCATGAATGAGAACATTTATTTCATTTAAAAAATTATAGACATTACCCAGATATTGTTCAGGAATATTCCGTGCGCGGATATTTTGTCTCATGGAAAAACGTATCACATCATCTCCGAACTGACTGAAAAAATCCCCGATCTTAAATAATCTTTCGCAATCAATGTCGCCATGTTCAAAAGGAATGACTATCGATTTCAAATTATCCTGTTTTTGATCTTCAACATATCTTTTTTTCCAGGCATTGAAGTCATCAGACCTTATAACTTCCGGTTTGAGTTTATAAATAGGGGAGATGAATTCGGGATTTTCAATTTCATATAACAGGTTTTGAGCTCGTTTAATCTCCTCGTAAATTTTAAAAAACAGTTCGAAAACTTTATCCTTCCCTAATTTATAGAAAATAAAACGCAAACGTGCTTTATGCCGGTTTCGTCTGTTGCCGTACCTCGAAAACAGTTTTTTAACAGCATCGGCAATAATAAAAATTTCTTCAGCGGGAACGAAATCAAATAAAACGTGTCCTTTCATGGCTTTGTCGCCGAATGAGCCGCCGATAAAAACTTTGAATCCCCGCATTCCTTTCTGTATCCTGGCAATAAATCCCAGATCATTAAAAGCCGCATACGCATTATCTTGATCTGAACCGGAAAAAGATATTTTATATTTGCGCGGTAACGTCCAGGAGTCCGGTTCGGCAATTAATTTATTCGTCAGTGCAACTGCATAAGGAGTCACATCAAACAATTCATCTTTTGATACTCCTGCATCCACAGAAGCCATCACATTGCGTACCGTATTACCGCCACCTCCCCTGGATGCAAGCCCTGCCTTATATAAATCCTGAAGAACCAACAGTGTTTTATCCAGTGATACGTTGTGAATCTGGAGTTCCTGTCTTGTTGTTATATGAACATGCGAAGCGTTGTGTTCCATACCGATCCGGGCTACCTTTTTCAACTGGCCCGGACTTATATATCCGGCAGCACAACGGATACGTACCATATACGTGTTATCTTTTCTTTGCTCATAGATACCCATGGGCACCCGGATGGCTTTAAACTTTACCGGTTCGATTTTACCCGCCAGGTATTCTTCGATCAAAGTTCCATACTGATCAATTTCTTTATTTAAAGTTACGGGTATCCTGTACATTTGTTTTGTGTCTGTCATTTCCATTAGGTTGTTAATAATCAAATCCGATCCTATTTGTCTATTATTTCGATTTCCTGTATTATGACATCGCTGTTTATTATGCGGAACGATTTTACATCTTCCCTGCCACCGGCTAAGGAAACGATTACGTAACTTATGTCCGGATCATGGGACAGATCTATATCTTCCTGTGAGGGCCTTGCAGGAGTTGCCGGATGACTGTGATAATTCGCCATTATCTCCATCCCTTCGCTGCGTGTCTTCCTGACAACTTCGAATTGTTCCTGCGGATCAAAAGAAAAATGCTCCGGACTGTTGTCTGTATTTGTCATGGGGTAACTTTTTATAATGATCCCGTTTTCCCCTGCAAGGTATCCACACGCTTCTATCGGAACAGCGCTTCTGGCATGATCAATAATATCTTTGATTACCTGTCTGGTTATTCTTATCATTTTTTTATTTGTACTTTATAAACATCACTTTCAATATGGCTGATCCCGAGAACCTCAAAACCTTGTTCCTTTAAACTTTTTGGAATATTCTCCAGCGGTTCTCCCTCTTTTAACAGAACCTCCAGGATTTCACCCTCCTTTAATTTTGACATTTCAAGTTTTGTTTTTACAAAAGTCATGGGACAATGTTCCTTTGTAATGTCAAGCTTGTGTATCGTCATTGTGCTTTTATTATTATTACTATTTATATTCAGATAAAAATCCTTTCCCCGCCGGAGGAATATTCCAGGAACCTTGAAACTCCTATAACCTCTTTTATTTCAGGTATAAAATCTTTTAATGTCATACCCAGTATATTCATGGACATTTCACAGGTATACATATTGATCTTTAATGCAATTGCAGCCCCGACTAATTCTTTCAATGTTGCTACATTCCTTTTTTTCATCATCGAATTCATAAGTTTAGGACTGATTCCCAGAATGTTCAGTCTGCTCAGCGGCACATTATTTATCCCACCCATAAGAAAGTTAAATATCCTTGCCAGAACTCCCTTGCCTGTAAAATGTCTTCCTTTCCTGGTTTTAATGGCATTTAATCCCCAGAAAGTGAAGAATAAATTTACTTCATAATTCACTGCAGCAGCTCCCGTAGCAAGGGTAAAAGCCGCAACAAGCTTATCAAAGTCTCCGCTAAAACATATAATGGATAGTTTTTTATTTTCACTTAAGTTATTCATCATTCCCTCATTTTCATTATTGTTTCAAATCACATACAGGTTGTTCTTCGTCGGACAATTCTTTTATCGTTGGATTGTCTCCGCATATCGGGCAACGATGATCACGTTCAATGTTTACAGTCCTGAACTCCATCTGCATAGCATCAAAAGTCAATACCCGGTTGGTAAGCAGATGTCCTTTCCCGATCAGGTATTTTAATGCTTCGGTAGCCTGGATGGTACCCAGTATTCCGGCAATGGATCCCAAAATACCCGCCTGTGAGCAGGACGGAACCGCATCTTTTGGCGGAGGAGACCGGAAAACACAGCGATAACAGGCATTCCCGGGAGTATAGGTCATCGTCTGACCCTTAAACCGTAATACTCCTCCATGGGAAAAAGATTTCTGCGCAAAAACACATGCGTCGTTTATCAGAAATTTGGTTGGAAAATTATCCGTACCGTCAATCAAAAAATCATATTCCTGAATGATCCCCATTATGTTCTCTGATGTGATCCGTTCCCGATAAATAACCGTTTCTACGTCCGGATTCAGTTTCTCTATTTTTTCTTTTGCAGACAGTACTTTTGGCTTATTCAAATCGGGGGTTGCATGAATTATTTGCCGCTGCAGATTTGTCAGATCAACTTCATCGTTATCAATAAGGCCAATAGTACCCACCCCCGCAGCAGCCAGATACAGGGCTGCAGGCGAACCAAGCCCGCCGGCTCCGACAATCAGTACTTTCCCGTGCAGGATGGCTTCCTGTCCTTCGGGTCCTACGTCAGCCAGTATGATATGGCGACTGTATCTCTCAATTTGTTCTTCGGATAAATTCATATCTTAATTGTACGTTTTTTTCATTGCTTCATTAATATCGGTGATCAGATCTTTTACATCTTCAATTCCAACGGCCAGTCTGATCATGGTTTCCCTGACTCCCATTTGTTTTTTTGTATCCGCATCATATTCACAAAAAATTGTTGAAGCCGGGTGTAGAATTAAAGTTTTGTTATCATTCAGATTGGTTGCCCGCCGTATAATATTCAGGTTGTTCATAAAACTGAAACACCGTTCTTTCGAATCAAGATCAAATGTGAGAATGGCGCCGGGTTTATCTCCGAATTGTTTTCGTGCAACATCATGAAATTTTGAGCTTTTCAGGCCGGGATAATTTACGGACTTAACCTGAGACATTTCTTCGAGATGCCCGGCTATTGCAAATGCATTCCGGCAGGATTTGTCAACTCGCAGGGGCAGGGTTTCCAAGCCAAGAGTCTGCAGATAGGCGTTGTGAGGAGACAGGCATGCCCCCAGGTTCCTGGAAACTTCTCTTTTTAATTTAACACTCAAAGCAAAGGGACCGTATTTTGTTGCTTCACTGACAAACTTCCCGCTCCTGCTCCAGTCAAAAGTGCCGTTATCAATGATCAGTCCCCCAATGGTTGTGGCGCCGCCGGAAATATATTTGGTACTGGATATAACCTCTATATTTACCCCGTGTTTTTTCGAATTAAATAAATACGGAGGCGTAATTGTAGTATCCACGATTAAAGGAATACCCTTGTTTTTTGCTATATCAGCCAAAGCTTTTATATCCGCAACTTCCAGTTGCGGATTCGTTATCGTTTCTAAGAATATCGCCCTTGTTTTATCATCTATCTGCTTCGCAACCATCCCGGGATCGGTCAGATCCGTATATCTGGTCTGAAGTCCGAACGGTTTTAAGGTGGTCTCAAAAAGAGAATACGTATTTCCAAAAAGATGTTTGGACGTAATGATATTATCTCCTGCTTCCAACAGCGTAAGGAATAAAGTGGATATGGCAGCCATGCCGGAGCTTAAAGCGGTTACTGTCAGCGCATCGGTAACGACCCTGATAATATTTTCGAAATTTTCCACTGTCGGATTGGATATCCTTGAATAGACATGATCGGGTTTTTTCCCCTGAAAAGTCAATTCCATATCTTCGGCAAGGTCAAATTCAAAAGCAACCGTATCATACACGGGCATATGTAACGAACCATACGGGTCATTCTTTAAATAGCGTGTGTGTAATACCCTGGTAGTAAATCCTGAATAATCCATTTGAATTCTTATATAATGTTTATGATTAACTAATCGTTGGTTTTAACCACCACCCATAAAATATAAATAATCAACTTCATCTTTATCTTTAACCAGAGTGGTTTGTAATTCATCTTTGTCTACAAATTTTCCGTTTAGCTGAATTGAAACCATGTCCGGTCTTCCAACATTGTTTTCCATCAACAGCTCGTAAACTGAAATTTCATTTTTACCTATTTCCTGTTCTTTTCCGTTAACTTTTATTATCATACCATTGATATTTAATGTTATCCATTTAAAATAAGCTGGCACTCAGGTACCTTTCTCCCGTATCAGGCAATATTGCCACGATCATTTTTCCTTTATTCTCTTGTCTGCCGGCTATGGTGAGTGCCGCATAGGCAGCTGCTCCGGAAGAGACACCCACAAGCAATCCTTCCTCCCTGGCCAGCAACCTTGTCGTTTCGAGAGCATTTTCATTATCTACTTTTATTATCCCGTCAATAATGTCTGTGTTTAATATACCCGGTATAAAACCGGCTCCGAGACCGTAAATCTTGTGCGGCCCCGGATCCCCTCCTGAAAGAACAGGTGAATCTGCCGGTTCAACCGCGATAACCTTAACAGAGGGTTTCCTTTCTTTAATGATTTCCGAAACTCCCGTTATGGTTCCGCCTGTACCAACTCCGGAAACCAGGATGTCAATTTCACCGTTTGTGTCTTTCCATATCTCCTCGGCTGTGGTTTTTCTATGAATATCCGGATTTGCAGGATTTGTGAATTGCTGAAGAATAATAGAGTTTGTTATCCTGTTGTTAATTTCCTGTGCTTTTTCAATGGCACCTTTCATTCCCCTGTCTCCCGGTGTAAGTTGCAGTTCGGCGCCAAAAGCTTTTAATAATTTTACCCGTTCGGATGTCATATTATCCGGCATTGTCAAAATCAGTTTATATCCTTTCACGGCTGTAATATAGGCCAGCCCGATACCCGTGTTCCCACTTGTGGGTTCGATAATAACCGTATCATTATTTATTAACCCTTTCTTTTCGGCATCTTCGATCATCGAAATGGCAATCCTGTCTTTCACACTTGATAACGGATTAAATGATTCCAGCTTAACAACCACTTCTGCATAAGAATCTTTTGTGAGTTTGTTAATTCGAACCAAGGGGGTGTTCCCGATTACTTCCGTGATGTCGTTCGCTATTCCCATATGATATACCTAATAATAATAGTTATAAACTGTAAAATAAATGATCGTAATGTTTTTTCTTATAATCATTCGCTAAATCTTCCAATGTCCTGGATTCCAGATATTCAGCCATTTTCAGTCTGAAATCATCCCACAGATCATATATGCTCTGTTTAATCGGAGTCATTTCAAAACCACCTTCACCCGGTGATTCCTGCGGCTGTATACTTCCGTTCAGCACCTCATATATTTTTTTTAATTTAATTTGTCCCGGTTGTTTTGAAAGTTTATACCCGCCTTCACTTCCCAATTTAATATTGATCAGATCGGAGGATTTTAATATTGCGACAACATTTTCCAGGTACTTTTCCGAGATATTGGCTGATTTAGCTATTTCATTGATATTAATGTAATTATCTCCCGTGGAGATGGCCAGTCTCAGCATAAAGCACATGCCATAAGTCGTTTTTTGAGATATTTTCATATATGTCCTATAGGTTTAGTAGGAATTCTTTGCAAATCTAAAGCAATTATTTTATTATCCAACATCTTTTCCGTAATTATTTTTAATGCCGGGTGTTTTTTCGTCAGAACCCGGTTTTTCTTGTCTTGTTTACCGTTTACATATTGTGTTCTGCCGGCATGTTAAAAAGAGCAGTATTAATAAATATTGCACTTTTACCGGAAGAACAGATAACAGCATCCTGTTTTAAGTCCCTTGACTGTTTTCCCGGCCATAAAACCATTTTACGCAAACTGTGTCTTGCTCAAACAAACAGATTTACTTATCTTTATGATCACTAACCTTATTATTCCATATCCCCATGAACACAAAAGACCGTAATGCACGTCGAGAATTCCTTAAAAAGCTGATTGCATCAGGAATGGTTGCCGGAATAGTTCCCTATGTCAGTCCGAACGAGCTCTTTGCTGCCCTGGTAAATGACAGTTTACCCAAACGTCCGTTGGGGAAAACAGGCCACATGGTATGTATTTACAGCCTGGGCGGGCAAGCCACTATCGAAACGCCCGGAAAAGAAGAACGGGCTGTTGAAATTGTAAACAAAGCCATTGACCTGGGCATAAACTATATCGATACGGCTGCCGCCTATGGCCGGGCTACGGAAACTCTGCAGAAAAAGGATGCCATGGGTACCAGCGAAAAGAATATCGGCCGGGTAATGAAATACCGGCGCAAGGAGGTATTCCTGGCCTCCAAAACGCATGACCGGACGTATGACGGGTCTATGCGCCTGCTGGAGAAAACCCTGAAAAATCTGCAAACCGACCACCTGGATCTGTGGCAGGTACATAATGTTAAAAAGCGTGAAAAGGATCAACTGGACAGCTTTTTTGCCAAAGATGGTGTGATCAGAGCCATGGAAAAAGCAAAGAACGAAGGAATGGTCCGCTTTACCGGTTGTACAGGTCATGAAGATCCGGGTACATTAAAAGCATTGATTGAGCGTTATCACTTCGACAACATCCTGATGGCTGTTAATGCGGCAGATAAACATTACAACTCATTTATAGACATTCTCCTGCCTGTAGCAGTAGAAAAGAAAATGGGAATCGTAGGCATGAAAATCCCTGCCCGCGACCGTATCTTTTCCCATGGCGGCATCATTACCATGAAAGAAGCCATGGATTATGTCCTGACGTTACCCGTAAGCACCGTCATTGTAGGGATTGACAAGATTGCGGAACTGGAAGAAAATATAAAGATTGCCAAAGAATTCAAACCCCTGGATGCTGACCGGCTTTTAGCTATTGAAGAAAAGACAAAACCTTATTACAAAGATCTCATGTTCTTTAAAGGTCTTTCGGACTGGCCGCCGGAATGGTAGGCACTTAATAATAAATAAGCAAATACGTTATGGAACATCCGCGCCCTTTGGGAAATACGGGATTAATGGCCGGGAGGTTAGGTATCTCATCCAGCTACGGTGCCCCTGCCGCCGCCTTTGAAGAAGCTTTTGAAAGAGGATGTAATTACTTCACATGGGGAACTTTTATCCGGGGCCGCTCATCGGAAATGGCTAAAGCTGTCCGGGATATTGTCCGGAAAGGACAACGAGACAAACTTATCCTGGCCGTTTTTACTTACTGGCACAATGCCTGGCTCACAGAGAAGACACTGATCAAAGGGCTGAAAAAGCTGGGTACGGACTATGTTGATGTATTGCTGTTGGGATGGCATCCGCGCCATCCGGCAAAAGCTGTAATGGAAGGGGCAGAAAAACTGCAAAACCAGGGTTTGGCACGTTACCTGGGACTCTCAAGCCACCGGCGCACACTGTTTCCCGAACTGTTTCGGGAAGGATTGCTGGATGTGTACCATATACGATATAATGCCGTCCATCGTGGTGCCGAACAGGAAGTATTTCCGTTTATCCCGGACAGTCAGAAACCCGGTATCGTCTCTTTTACCGCAACTTGCTGGGGAAAATTACTTAAAGCTAAAAAAATGCCGCAGGGTGAGGAGCCCCTGACAGCAGCCGATTGTTACCGGTTTGTCTTATCCGACCCGGCTGTGGATGTATGTATGATAGGTGCAAAAACAAAAGAGGAGTTACATGAAGACCTGAAAATTCTGGATATGCCACCATTGAGCCAGGATGAGATCGGGCGCATAAAAAAAACAGGTGATTATATCTATCATTCCTGAAGCTGACGGCGATTCGCTGCTGCTTTAGAGGAAATCAAACCAAAACAGAGGTTAATAATAATCTTCAAATTACAGGATCATGCAAATACTTAAATACTTAACGGTTTACCTGCTACTCACATTTTTCTTAAGTCATGACTTACCGGCACAGGAGATCAACTATGAGGAATCAAAAGTTCCCGGATACGTTTTACCGGATCCGTTGTTACGGTTAAATGGAGAGAAAGTTACCGATGCTGATACATGGTGGGAAAAACGCCGGCCGGAGATCCTCGCTCTTTTCGAAGAAAATGTATACGGTAAAGTGCCGGGAGAACTGCATCACATAACTTTTAGGGAAATATCTGTTGATAAGGAAGCACTCAACGGACTTGCTACCAGAAAACAGGTTTCAATCCTGTTTACCGGCAAAGAAGATGGTCCGGAAATGATCCTGTTGATCTATGTTCCGAATAACCCGCCCGGTCCGGCACCGGCTTTTCTGGGATTAAATTTTTACGGAAACCAGACCGTCAGCAAGGATTCAGGCATCCTTATCACAAAGTCATGGGTGGCCGACAACAAGGATTTTGGTATAACTGATCATAAAGCAACCGGGGCTTCCCGGGGGGTCAGAGCAGGTCGCTGGCCTGTGGAAATGATCTTAAAACACGGGTATGCACTGGTTACCGCCTGTTACAATGATCTTGACCCGGATTATGATGACGGTTTCCAAAACGGTATACATCCGTTGTTCTATAATAAAGGTCAGACCAAACCGGCAGCTGATGAGTGGGGGGCTATCGGTGCATGGGCATGGGGCCTGAGCCGGGCTATGGATTACCTGGAAACAGATCCTGATATAGATCCGGAACATGTTGCCGTAATGGGGCACTCCCGCCTTGGAAAGACAGCCTTATGGGCAGGGGCTCAGGATCAGCGCTTTGCACTGGTCATCTCAAATGAATCCGGATGTGGCGGTGCAGCTTTGTCCCGGAGAAGGTTCGGGGAAACCGTACAACGGATCAATACGGTATTTCCACACTGGTTTTGTGCCAATTTTAAAAAATACAATGGCCATGAAGATACCCTGCCGGTGGATCAACATGAACTCATCGCGCTTATAGCGCCACGACCGGTATATATCACCGCAGCAGCCGAAGATTTATGGGCTGATCCGAAGGGAATGTTCCTGGCTGCCAGATATGCTTCCCCTGTCTATCGCTTGTTAGGGAAAACCGGACTTCCCGACGATGCTGTGATGAAAACCGGCCATCCGGTGATGGGAACCATAGGTTTTCATATCCGTGCGGGGAAACATGATGTTACACAATATGACTGGCAGCAATTTCTGATCTTTGCAGATAAATACCTGAAAGATTAGTGCTGCCGCTTTCTTTTTCATAGCAGGATAACTTTTCCTTTTTCCCGTTATCTTTGTGATCATTTTTTATTGAAACCGGTTATGGAAATCAAAACTGAAATCATTACCATCGGTGATGAGATACTTATCGGGCAAATTGTGGACACCAATTCGGCCTGGATGGCAACGGAGTTAAACCAGATCGGAATCGCCGTTTATCAGATAACCACTGTTTCAGACAATAAAGAACATATACTTAAAGCAATTAATGAAGCTTTCTCACGCGTTGACATCATCCTCGTTACCGGCGGTCTGGGACCTACCCGGGATGATATTACGAAAAAGGCCATCGCCGAATACTTTCATACAAAACTGGTACTGAACGAAGAAGTCTTTGAAGCGGTAAAAGCCCGTCTGGAAAGACGCCATATTCCCGTAACAGATATTAGCCGGGGACAGGCTATGGTTCCGGAGGGATGCAGGGCCTTTGTAAACGAATGGGGTACGGCCCCGGGAATGTGGTTTGAAAAAGAGGGAAAAGTGCTGGTTTCCATGCCGGGAGTTCCCGTCGAAATGAAAGGACTGATGCGCAAATATATACTCCCCGGCCTGCAGCAACATTTCTCCCTTCCGGTTATCGAACATCGCACTATTCTTACCTATGGCACCTATGAAGCGCATCTTGCCGGTCTTTTGGAAGACTTTGAAAATGCCATGCCCGAAAAGGTAAAACTTGCATACCTGCCTTCACAGGGCAGGGTGCGTCTCAGGCTTTCCGGAAGAGGAAATTCCGGGGAACAATTGACACAACTCCTCGACAGGCTGGAAAAAGAACTCCTGGCTATTGTCGGAGAATATGTATACGGGAAAGGGGAGGAGACACTGGAGGAAGTTACCGGAAAACTTCTTAAGGACAACGGAAAAACGGTCGTGACGGCGGAAAGCTGCACCGGAGGATATATTGCACATCTGATCACCTCCATACCCGGTTCATCCGATTATTATATCGGGTCGGTAATTGCCTATGCCTACGAAGCCAAAATACAGGAGCTGGGTGTACGCCCTTCCACGTTGGAGAAATATGGTGCTGTCAGCAGCCAGACCGTGACGGAAATGGCCACCGGTGTCCGTAATAAATTCGGTGCCGATTATGCCATTGCCGTCTCCGGGATTGCCGGGCCGGGAGGCGGAACCCCGGAAAAGCCTGTCGGGACAATCTGGCTGGCACTTGCGGGACCTGAAGGCGTTGTTACACAAAAGCTTCAGCTTCCTTTCGGAAGGATCGAAAACATCACACGAACCTCTTATACAGCCATCAATATGCTCCGGAAAGCACTGCTTCAAGGAAATTGATATAATATTTGGTATTTTATTTGAATTTTTAAATAAAAATCACGTATTTTGCGCACGCTTAAAAAAACAAGGTTTTAACACACGTAAGAGATGTCAAGAGTTTGTCAGATAACAGGAAAGAAAGTAATATCCGGAAACAATGTTTCCCACTCAAAACGGAGAACAAGAAGAAAATTCTACCCCAATCTTTTTGTAAAAAAGTTTTACCTGCCTGAAGAAGACCGGTGGATTACCCTGAAAGTCTCTGCCGCAGGAATAAGATTGATCAACAAAAAAGGACTGGGTGCCGCTTTGCGTGAGGCCAAAGCCAAAGGATATATCGATAAATACTAAATCAAAGCATTATGGCTAAGAAAGGTAACAGGGTCCAGGTAATTCTTGAATGCACAGAACATAAGGACAGTGGTATGCCGGGAACTTCCAGGTATATCACTACCAAAAACAGGAAAAATACCCCTGACAGGCTGGAGTTGAAAAAGTACAATCCCATCCTGAAAAAAATGACCCTCCACAGAGAAATTAAATAAGAGAGATTATGGCTAAGAAAGTTGTTGCTACACTGAAATCCGGAACGGGACGTTCTTTTACCCGTGTAATCAAGATGGTCAAATCAAAAAAATCCGGCGCTTACGAATTCCGTGATGAAATCGTACATAACGACCACGTGAAAGATTTTTTCGCAAAAAAATAAATTGTTTTTGTTTTCATGGATATGGTAAAAGCTTTCTTCTCCGGAAGAAAGCTTTTTTTATCTTTGAATGATTAAAATAACGCAATGCTATGGTAGCCGCTTTATTTTCTCCGGGCAGGAAGAAACTCGATAAAGGCCTTGAAAAAACCAAGGAGAATGTCTTTAAAAAGCTATCCCGTGTTGTTGCCGGCAGGTCAAAAGTAGACGACGCTGTCCTCGACGACCTGGAAGAAGTACTCATTACTTCGGATGTGGGCGTGGAAACCACCCTGAAAATCATCGAACGTATCGAAACCCGTGTTGCCCGGGATAAATATCTGGGTACCGACGAACTTAATACAATCCTCAAAGAAGAAATCAGTGCTTTGTTAACCGGTGAAAATCAACGACCGGAAGAAGGATTCAACCTTTCCGGAAAACCCCGTCCTTATGTAATTATGGTCGTAGGCGTAAACGGTGTGGGTAAAACAACCACCATTGCCAAACTGGCGTGGCAATTCAAACAGCATGGTTATAGCGTCATTTTAGGCGCTGCCGATACTTTCAGGGCAGCTGCCATTGATCAGCTCCAGATATGGGCCGACAGGGCCGGCACAGAGCTTGTAAAACAACAAATGGGCTCGGACCCTGCCTCGGTGGTTTTCGACACCCTTAGCGCCGCAAAAGCACGTAATATTGAGGTCGTGATCATTGATACGGCCGGGCGCCTGCACAACAAGGCAAACCTGATGAACGAGCTGGGAAAGATCAAACGGGTGATGCAGAAAGTTATTCCCGATGCACCGCACGAAATCCTGCTGATCCTGGACGGTTCTACCGGCCAGAACGCCTTTGAGCAGGCACGCCAGTTTGCCGAAGTTACGGAAGTCAATGCCATTGCCGTTACCAAACTCGACGGTACGGCCAAAGGCGGGGTAGTGATCGGTATATCAGACCAGTTTAAGGTACCCGTAAAATATATCGGCATCGGCGAAGGCCTGCAGGATATCCAGGTCTTCGATGCACGCGAATTTGTTGATTCACTCTTTTCGTAAAACGGTAATAATCCGTTCCGGCTTTATCCTATGACAAAAAAAAGAAATAAAGTATCCCTGATCACCCTGGGATGTGCCAGGAACCTGGTAGACTCTGAGGTGCTGCTACGCCAGCTCAGGGCTTCCGGCTTCGAAACCGAACACGATCCTTTACAGGTGGACGGGGGATCCGTCATTATCAATACCTGCGGGTTTATCAATGATGCCAAGGAAGAATCGGTGGAGACGATCCTGCAGTTCGCCGCAGCCCGGAAAGCAGGGAAAATAGAGAAACTTGTGGTAATGGGCTGCCTCCCGCAGAGGTACAGGAATGAACTCGAGGCGGAAATACCCGAAGTGGACCGCTTTTACGGCGTCAAAGACCTGCAGGCGGTTGTCGAAACACTTAAAGGAACCTATCATCCCGAATTATTGATGGAACGGGAGCTTACCACTCCGGGGCATTATGCCTGGGTGAAAATCTCGGAAGGATGCGACCGCTCCTGTGCCTTTTGCAGCATCCCGGCCATCCGGGGTAAACACATTTCGAGGCCCGCGGATGAGATCATCCGCGAAGTGAAACTCCTGGCCGGAAAAGGGGTGAAGGAGATCATGCTGATCGCCCAGGACCTTTCCTGGTACGGACACGATCTGAATATACCGCATGCCCTGGCCGGTTTGCTTGAACGGCTTGTCGAAATTCAGGGTATTGAATGGATACGCCTGCATTATGCCTACCCGGCTGCTTTCCCCTGGGAGATCCTCCCGCTGATGCGGCAAAACCCAAGGATCTGCAACTACCTGGACATCCCGTTCCAGCATATCTCGGACAGTGTCCTGAAGATGATGCGGCGCGGATATGACGAAAACGATGTAAGGAGATTTGTCACAAGGTTTCGTGAAGAGGTGCCTGGAATTGTACTCCGCACCACTTTGCTTACGGGACATCCCGGCGAATCGGAAAAAGATTTTGAAAAACTGCTTGATTTTGTTCGGGATACACGTTTCGAAAGGGTAGGGGTCTTTCCCTATTCGCATGAGGAAGGCACTCTGGCCGGTGAGGATTATGAAGATGAGATTCCGGAAAAAGAAAAAAAATCCCGTGCCGAGCGCATCATCTCCGTGCAACGTGACATCTCTTACGAACTGAACCGCAAAAAGATCGGCACCCAACTCAGGGTACTTATTGACCGCAAAGAGGGAGCTTCCCTGATTGCCCGCACCGAGTTTGACTCCCCCGAAGTGGACCAGGAAGTGCTGATCGTAGGCAATCCTGATCTGAAACCCGGAGATTTTGTTCAGGTCAGCATTACCGGTGCCGGGCCGTATGACCTTACGGCAATACCCGTACAATCCTGATTTTGTCTGATACGGATAAGATTTGATTATAATAACCCCCTGAACTGGCAATATTAATAAGGGACAGGGAAGGATGCAGAAAAATTATCTACGTAGTTAACTACGTAGATAATTTTTTATTTGAGCTTGAATCTTAAGAATTCCCCGAGGCTGGCCTCGGGGTACTACTTGTACCTCTCCTTTAAGGATGGTTCCCTTAATATAACAACTGGTATAACGCTACAATCCAAAGCACAAATAAGAAATCTGATTTTCAATTTTTATTAACTTCCTTTTTCTTTTTCTTCACCGTTTTGATGGTGATTTCCTCTTTGGCTTTACTGAAAGCCACCTCGATAATATCTCCCGGATCAAGTTTTGATTTGATGAGCACCTCGGCCATCGGATCTTCGAGGTATTTCTGGATCGCCCGCTTCAGGGGCCGGGCGCCAAACTGGATGTCGTAACCCTTTTCGGCAATGTAATTCTTGGCTGCCGGGGAGATCTTAAATTCATAACCCAGAATATTGATCCGGTCATACAGGCCTTTCAGTTCAATGTCAATGATCTTGAGAATATCATCACGGTCGAGTGAGTTAAACATGACCACATCATCCACGCGGTTCAGGAATTCCGGGGCAAAGGCCTTTTTCAGGGCTTTCTGGATCACGGTTTTTGCATAGGAATCCCGCTGCTCCTTCTTTGATCCCGTAGTAAATCCGACACCCTGGGCAAATTCCTTAAGCTGGCGGGTTCCGATGTTCGAAGTCATGATCACGATCGTATTCCGGAAGTCCACCCGGCGACCCAGGCTGTCCGTTAACTGTCCCTCGTCCATCACCTGTAAAAGGATATGGTAAACATCGGGATGGGCTTTTTCAATCTCATCCAGCAGAACAACGGAGTAGGGGCGGCGCCGTACTTTTTCCGTAAGCTGCCCGCCTTCCTCATAACCGATATATCCGGGAGGCGCACCCACAAGGCGTGATACGGAAAATTTCTCCATATACTCGCTCATATCAATCCGTACCAGGTTTTCGGCACTGTCAAACAGGTACTGGGCAAGCACTTTGGCAAGCTGGGTTTTCCCGACGCCGGTAGGTCCCAGGAAAATAAATGACCCTATGGGTTTATTGGGATCCTTCAGTCCGGCACGATTACGTTGGATGGACTTAACAATCTTGGCTACCGCTTCATCCTGACCGATGATTTTCTCTTTCAGCTCTTCCTTCATCTTCAGCAACCGGATACCTTCGGCCTGGGCAATACGCTGGACGGGGACTCCGGTCATCATGGCAACCACTTCGGCAACTTTTTCTTCATCAACCACCTCCCTGTTTTTGCTCAGTTCATTTTCCCACTTGCCTTTTTCCACCTCAAGCTGGTCCAGCAGCTCTTTTTCCCGGTCACGGTAGCTGGCGGCACGCTCGAAATTCTGGTTCTTTACAGCTTTGATCTTTTCAACACGTGTTTCCTCCAGGTGTTTTTCGATCTCTACGATCCGTTCGGGAACCACGATATTGGTAATATGTACCCTTGATCCCGCTTCATCCATGGCGTCGATGGCTTTATCCGGCAGATGCCTGTCGGAGATATACCTGTTGGTCAGGTTCACGCATGCTTCAAGCGCTTCGGGAGTATAGATCACGTTATGATGATCTTCGTATCTTTCCTTTATATTCTTAAGGATATGTAAGGTTTCATCAATAGAGGTAGGTTCGACCATTACTTTCTGGAACCTGCGTTCCAGCGCGCCGTCTTTCTCAATATGCTGACGATACTCATCCAGGGTGGTCGCACCGATACATTGTATTTCACCGCGTGCCAGAGCGGGTTTCAGCATGTTGGCGGCATCCAGTGATCCCGTAGCTCCACCGGCACCGACAATCGTATGAATCTCGTCAATAAAGAGGATAATTCCCGGATTCTTGGCCAGTTCATTCAGGATGGCTTTCATACGCTCCTCAAACTGCCCGCGGTATTTGGTCCCGGCAACGATCGAAGCCAGGTCAAGCGTGACTACCCTTTTATCAAACAGCACCCTGGATACCTTACGCTGTACAATACGTAAGGCCAGTCCTTCGACAATGGCGGATTTTCCCACGCCGGGATCACCGATCAGGATCGGGTTGTTTTTCTTCCGGCGGCTCAGTATCTGCGCCAGTCTTTCAATTTCGCTGTCACGGCCTACGATGGGATCCAGACGGTCTTCTTCGGCAGCACGGGTAAGGTCAATACCAAAATTGTCCAGTACCGGTGTGTCTGAAGTGGATTTTGCCTGAGACTGAGAGGGTGATGAAGATCCTCCTTTTCCGCCGAAGCTGCGTTCTTCTTCCTCTTCTTCGCCCGGAAAGTCGGCAGAAGCTTCCGTCTTTCCATCCATAATCTCATCTTTTACCAGTTCATAGTCAATGTCCAGGTCGCGAAGCTTCATGGTTACCAGAGAGTTTTCATCCTTCAGTATGGCCAGGAGCAAATGACCGGTATCGATGGTATCGTTTTTCATCGCCTTGGCTTCCAGATAAACCAGCTTGAGAACCCGCTCTGACGAACGTAAAAGCGGAATATTATCCGACTGGCTCAATTCCAGCGGTTCATCATTCCGTATACTGCCTTCAATGGTTTTCTTCAATTCATAAAGATCAGCACCGAGGGAAAGTAAAATGTCAACCGCCAGCCCTTCTCCTTCGCGCAGTATCCCGAGAAACAGATGTTCTGTGCCGATATAGGCATTCCCCAGCCTGATCGCCTCTTCCTTACTAAATGTAAGTACGTCTTTTATCCTTTGTGAAAATCTTGCATCCATAAAATAATTCCTGTCCCTTTTTCGCGCTTTCCACATCTTATCTGACAAGATGGCCGGTGGCGTTTATAATAAATTGTTTAAATGTACGTAAAAAATAGTCCCGTTGCGCTTTTTAGGCTTCAAAATTAGTGAAAATATTTGATTCTTTTTAAACACGTTATTGTTAATAAATAGGTCTCTTTTTGTGTCTTAAATCGATAAGAATTCCGTATTTTCGTACGTTTTTTAAACTCCTGTCATTTGCAGGAGATTTTTACATTAATCAAGAAGTATGCCAGAGTTTGAAAACATCATTAAGATCAACATTGAAGAAGAGATGAAATCGGCCTACATCGATTATTCGATGTCGGTGATTGTATCAAGGGCCTTACCGGATGTCAGGGACGGACTTAAACCGGTGCACCGCAGGGTATTATTCGGGATGTCCGAGCTGGGAACACTCTCGAACAGGCCAACCAAGAAATCGGCGCGTATCGTAGGGGAGGTGCTTGGAAAATATCACCCGCACGGCGATACGTCAGTATATGATGCCATGGTACGTATGGCCCAGGAATGGTCTATGCGTTATCCGCTGGTTGACGGACAGGGAAACTTCGGCTCTATTGACGGAGACAGTCCGGCAGCCATGCGTTACACCGAAGCACGGTTGAAAAAAATTGCCGAGGAAACCCTCATTGATATTGATAAGGACACGGTTGATTTTCAGCTTAACTTTGATGATACACTGAAGGAGCCCACCGTGCTGCCTACACGGATCCCGTTACTGCTGGTCAATGGTGCATCAGGGATTGCCGTCGGAATGGCCACCAATATCGCGCCACACAATCTTACTGAAATCATTGACGGCCTGCTGGCACAAATTGACAATCCGGATATTACGATCGAGGAACTTATGCAGCATGTCAAAGCCCCTGATTTCCCAACCGGAGGAATCATCTTTGGCTATCAGGGTGTTAAGGATGCCTATGAGACCGGACGCGGCAGGATTGTGGTCAGGGCCAAGACGGAAATCGAAATGACCCCTTCGGGAAGGGAAAAGATCATCGTGACCGAAATTCCCTATATGGTCAATAAGGCCGAACTGATCCGCAAAACCGCCGACCTGATCAATGAGAAGAAGATTGAAGGCATATCTTACATTAATGATGAATCCGACAGGTCAGGAATGCGTATTGTCATTATCCTGAAAAAGGATGCATCTTCACATGTAGTTCTGAATAAGCTATATAAATACACTCAGTTACAGTCTTCCTTTAATGTTAACAGTATTGCGCTTGTTAAGGGCAGGCCCCGGACACTGAACCTGAAACAGCTGTTGCATTATTTCATTGAACACCGGCATGATGTTGTGGTCCGAAGGACGAAATATGAGCTGGCACAGGCAGAAAAACGTGCTCATATCCTCGAAGGGCTGTTGATTGCGCTCGATAACCTGGATGCTGTGATCAGCCTGATCCGGTCTTCCAAAACACCGGAGATCGCCCGTGAGGGGCTGATAAACCGGTTTGACCTGAGTGAAATACAGGCCCGCGCTATTCTCGATCTGCGCCTGCAAAAGCTAACAGGGCTCGAAAGAGAGAAAATCCACGAAGAGTATGATGAGTTGATGAAGCAGATCACCCGGATGAAAGAAGTTCTTGCCTCCGAGGCATTGCAGATGAAAATCGTCAGGGACGAGCTTCTGGAAATCAGGGAAAAATACCAGGATGACCGCCGTACGGAGATCGTACCGGATGCTTCGGAATTTAACCCGGAAGATTTTTATGCCGATGATGATATGGTGATCACCATTTCCCACCTGGGATATATCAAGCGGACGCCGCTTAGCGAATTCCGCCGCCAGAACAGGGGAGGGATCGGCTCAAAGGGCAGCACTACACGCGAAGAAGACTTTATCGAACACCTGTATGTCGCCACGATGCACAATACGATCCTTTTCTTTACGGAAAGGGGACGGTGTTACTGGCTTAAAGTATATGAAATTCCCGAAGGTTCACGAATATCCAAAGGAAGGGCTATACAGAACATGATCCAACTCAATCCGGGCGATACCGTACGCGCCTATATTACCGTTAAGACTTTGGATGACAAGGAATATATTGATAATCATTATATTATTCTTGCAACTCAGAAAGGGGTGATCAAGAAAACATCACTCGAAGCCTATTCCCGTCCACGGGTAAACGGGATCTATGCCATAGTGGTTCGTGAAAATGACCGGTTGCTTACCGCCAGTCTGACTGACGGCACACACGAGGTGCTGATGGGTGTCCGTTCGGGACGGGCCATCCGCTTTCGCGAATCCACCGTAAGACCGATGGGACGGAATGCTTCAGGTGTCAGGGGTATCCGCCTGGCAAACGAGAAGGATGAAGTTATCGATATGATCTGCCTTGCCGACACTACACCGGATATTCTGGTTGTCAGTGAAAACGGTTATGGAAAAAGGTCCCGTGTGAATGATTACCGGATCACCAACCGTGGCGGGAAAGGTGTAAAAACCATTAATATCACGGAAAAGACAGGACAACTTATTGCCCTTAAAGCAGTTACTGATGACGGCGACCTTATGATCATTAATAAATCCGGCGTAATGATCCGTATGGCTGTACGGGCGCTGCGTGTGATGGGCAGGGCAACACAGGGAGTCAGACTCATAAACCTGAAAAACGGTGATTCGATCGCTGCCGTCGCATATGTTGAAGAACACGAAAATGATGAGGTATTGGATAAGGAAGAACCAGACGAAACTACAGAAGCATAGAATACCCGTTATTTGCAGGAATACTGCAGTTTTTACGGTTAATACTTTATGCTGTTTAATACAAAAAGCAGGGATCGAATCTGTTTTTTGGCAGAGATTTTGAGTGAGTATTATTATATTTGTGTAATTTTACACAAAATTGAAACTTAAACATACTTTAAATGAGAAAATTAGTAATCCTTACCCTTGGTTTTTTAATGATGGCCGGAACCGGTTTTTCCCAGAAAGGTAAAGTGGCCAGTGCTTTGACATATCTGGAAAATAATGAGGTAGAAAAAGCCCTGCAGGCCATTACTGCCGCCGAGCAAAATGAAAAAACAAAAGACTGGTACCGTACCTATTATGTTAAAGGACGTATTTTACAGGCCATTGCAGAATCTAAAGATGAAAAAATTAAAGGACTGGCAGAAAATCCGGCTTTAGGTGCCTTTGAGAATTACAATAAGGCTACAAAACTTGACGAGAAAGGTAAAATAGCCAAAACCATTGAACTCAATCTGCCGATGCTGGCCGCCGACTTTATAAACAAAGCGGTTGAAGAGTTTCAGGCTCAGGATTTTGTCAATTCCATGAAATCCTTTGAATATGCCCTGGAAGTACAGAAAGACCCGGTTTTTGGTGACGTAATAGACACGACGATCGTTTATAATGCTGGGCTGGCTGCATACAACGGAAAACTCTGGGACGATGCCATTAAATATTTTAAAAAGACGATAGACCTGGATTATGGTTCCGGGGCACTTTATGTTTTACTTAAGAATTGCTATATGCAAAAAGGTGACTCTGCTACAGCCCTCAAAGTTTTACAGGATGGATTTAATAAATATCCTTCGGATCAAAATGTAATTGTCGAATTGATTAATTTTTATCTGTTAGGTACGCACGATAACCAGGCTGCACTTAATTATATTAAACTTGCCAAGGATAAGGATCCGACCAATGCGTCGATATACTTTGCCGAAGGTTTTGCCATGGACCAGGTAGGAAAAACAGATTCAGCCATCATATCATATCAAAAAGCCATTGAACTTGATTCTACATTGTTCAATGCCTATTATAACCTGGGGGCATTGATCTTTAATAATGGAGTCGCTGCCTTTGACAGTTGTGCGAATGTCATGGATAACACCCAATACAAGAAATGTATTGACGAAGCCGATAAAAGTTTTGCCAGATCACTGCCGTATCTTGAGAAAGCACACGAGCTGAATCCTAAAGAAACCAACACGATGGAAACCCTTAAGGTACTGTATTATCGCCTGAAGATGTTTGATAAGCGCGATAAACTCATTAAAGAGATGGAAGAAGGGGGTAAATAAAGCTTATTCATCAGGAAACAGGGAGGGAAGCATATAAAGTTTCCCTCTTATTTTATATTATCCTATTTAACATAATATTTATTATGGGGCTTTTATTGGGAATTTGCGTCCCCCTTGAGTTTCACGGATAAATGATAATAATTGCCTGCCCTGATGCTCAAATCCTGATAAAATCCATGATCTGTTTTGCCTTCCTCTTTCCAATTCCTTCAATTTCAAGTAATTCATCCTGCGAAACATTCATAATCCGCTCAATGGACCCGAATTTCTTCATCAACCTGGCGGCCAGTACCGGACCTATGGCTGGCAGACCCTGAAGAAAATACAGCTTCCTGCTTCTGTTTCTTTTCGGTTTGTACCCTGCCCGGATTACCGGGATTTTCTCCTTAAACATCTGCATGGCGGCCATGATGATCATATCTGCAGTATCTGACTGATCTGCTGTGATCAGCACGGGTATCTGCCAGCTTATTGAAACAGAAAGAATGGCTCCTTTGATCGCTTGTGTATGTATATTGTGTTCTGTTGCATACGGATTGCCTTCGATCATAACGAGTTGGTAATCAGCATACGTTTTCATTCTTTGGCACTGACTGAACAACCGGTTCGAAACAAGCGATTGTACAAAATCCTCATTGGTTTTCCGCTCCACCAGTATTTGCCCGTTAATGAAATAGTCTCCGCTTTTCAGTTCTCGTATTTCGACATGCGCCCCTTTCCGCACCAATAAAGCCGGAACTCCGGAGGGTTTCTCCCGGTAATCAACGATTATTTCAATATTTCGGAGCACAGGAATCTAAGATGAAACAGACTCTAATTTATTCTTCCATTTTTCCCAGTCAGGCATAATTTGTTTCTGAAGCCGGTAGAAATCCTTGTTATGGTTGGATACATCAGTCAACAAAGGTTTCTTTGATAATTGCTTTGACTTTTTTTATCTCAGCTTTTGAAAGACTTCCTAAAACTTTTATTACTCTTTGTTTGTCAACAGTTCTGATTTGATCAAGCAAAATCCATCCAGTTTTATTATCATGTCTGATTTTTGATCTCGTTGGATAATTTCTTGATTTTGTTGTCATCGGGGCAATAACAATAGTACGTAAATACTTATTCATTTCATCCGGTGAGATAATTACACATGGTCTTGTTTTTTTTATCTCACTACCAATAGTCGGATCAAGATTCATCAGAACAATTTTATATTGAGCTATTTCCATTCTTCAGGATTTTCTTCCGGAAATATATCGTCAAAAAGTAATTGATCCTCCAGGTTATCATGCATTTCTTTAAAAGCTTCTTCCCAACCCAATCTTGGCTTTGATACCGGTTTCAGAATCAGATAACCTTTTTCAAAAATGATTTCCAACTTGTCCTTGATGTTGTATCGCTCCAATAGCGTCTTGCTTAACCTGATACCTTTGGAATTCCCTATTTTAACTACCTGAATTTCCATAATTTCAATTTTAATGTAATTACAAAGTTAATACATTTATTCATTAAATCAAAATTACTTACTGATAAATTCAAATATTGTATTTAGTAATATCTTAATATGGCATCCTGCAGATCGTAAACAACTCAATAGGCAGGGTCTCTCTACAAATATGATTAAATTAATTTCATATGAAATTAATTTTGCTTTCATATGAACTTTTATTATCTTTGTTTCACGGAATAATCAATATGTAAGTCGTTTATGATTTTCAACATTCAGCGGTTTTCCACCCACGACGGCGACGGCATCCGGACCGTTATTTTTTATAAAGGATGCCCGCTCCGTTGCCGGTGGTGCAGTAATCCGGAAAGTCAGCCTTTCGGTTACAGTATTATGTACGACCAAAAACTTTGCAGGAACTTCGGGGATTGCATGAAAGTTGAAAATAAAGCCATTACCCGGATCAATAACCACGGTATCCGGATTGACCGGAAAATGATAACCGGACCGGAAAAACTCAGGAATATATGCCCCACGAAGGCAATCACAATCAGCGGAGAAAACAAAAGTGTTGAAGAACTGCTGAATGAAATTGAAAAAGACGCCCCGTTTTACAGGCATAACGGAGGGGTAACTTTATCGGGGGGAGAGCCGCTGGCTCAGGGAAAGGAACTACCCTCCCTCCTACGGAAACTGAAAAAGAGAAACATCAGCGTAAACATTGAAACATCACTTCATGTAAACTGGAGAAAAGTGAACAAATGTATGGGTTTGGTTGACATTTTCCTGGCCGACCTGAAACATACCGATAAAGATAAATTCAAAAC
>JAADHC010000065.1 GCA_013152085.1 Chlorobiota bacterium | reverse complement strand
GTCTGTTTATCCAAAAGGATAAAATCAACACCCTGTTCTTTCAGGATACCTGCACAGGAACTACCTGCCGGTCCGGCTCCCACAATAATTACATCGGTGTCCGTCATAAATATAAAATATCATATAATTACCGGGACATTAACAGATCCTCTCCGGCTGTTTCCGGCCGGGTTTTGTCATCACCACCTGCCAGAGTTGGTTGTTACGGGAACGAAAACCGCCGGCACTGGTTAACAGGTAAAACCGCCACATCCGGTAAAACCGGTCACCATATTTTTCGCGCAGTTCCGGCCAGGCTTTTTCAAAATTATCATACCAGGCCATCAGGGTTTTATCATAATCCGGACCGAAATTATGCCAGTCCTCAATAACAAACCGTCCTTCCATGGCCCTGGACAACTGCGCAATTGAAGGCAGCATTCCATAAGGAAAAATATATTTGTCGGTCCATGGATTCGTATGTGTGGTACTCTTATTGGTACCGATCGTATGGATCAGGGCTATCCCGTCATCTTTCAGACACCGGTCAGTCAATTCCATATAAATCCGGTAATTTTTATATCCGACATGCTCCATAATACCGATCGAAACCACTGCATCATAAGTACCGGTAGCCTCACGGTAGTCCATTTTTCTGATTTCAACCGGAAGGCCTTCCGTTATCTTCCTCGCCAGTTTTACCTGTTCTTCACTGATATTCAATGCGACAACCTTTACGCCGTATTTTTCAGCAGCAAACTTTGCAAAACTGCCCCAGCCACAACCCAGCTCCAGGACAGACATCCCTTCTTTCAGTTCCAGTTTCCTGCACACCAGGTCAAGCTTGGCTTCCTGTGCTTCGTCGAGGTTTATAGCATTTTTCCAGTAAGCGGCAGTATAGTTCAGCCGTTTATCAAGCATCCTTGTAAAAAGGTCGTTCCCCAGATCATAGTGTTGTTCGCTCACTTTCCGGGATCGTACTTTATTTTGCATATTAAATAATCTGGTTCTGAGTACAAAGAGCATGAATTTCCAGTTTCCCTCTATTTTTTTGTTAATGCCGGCTCTGATAATACGGTTAAAAAACTCATCCAGAGCATCGCAGTCCCACCATCCGTCCATATATGATTCGCCAACCCCAAGTACTCCGTCTGTAATCAGGCGGCGGTAAAAACGTTCATCATGCACATGTATGTCCCAGGGGTTATCACCATTCAAGGTTATCCCTGAATCCCGGATCAGTTCTTTCACAAATTCCTTAGGTTTCATCGTTAATATGAGTTTTTAAATCCATACATAAAGATTCTGAAAATTATGAAATTTACCGGAAGAAAACAATAATAAAAAGGCATAAAAACAAAAAGGCATCCCGGAAAGGATGCCTTTTATATTCTGTCCGTAATGATCATACATTCTTAAAAGCTTTCAGTCCGGCAAAATGCGCCACACTTCCCAATTCGCGTTCGATACGGAGCAACTGGTTAAATTTGGCAATCCTTTCCGAACGGCACCCGGAACCGGTTTTGAGGTGTCCGGCACCGATAGCAACAGTCAGGTCGGCAATGGTTGTATCTTCTGTTTCTCCCGAACGGTGAGAGACAAAGCAATTGTAGTTATTTTTTCCGGCCAGTTCGATGGTTTCAAGGGTTTCGGACAGGGTTCCGATCTGATTCAGTTTGATCAGAATCGCATTGGCGGCTCCCAGGTCAATAGCTTTCTGTAGCAATACTTTATTTGTACAGAGCAAATCATCACCAACCAGTTCTATTTTATTTCCAAGTTCCTGTGTAAGAATTTTCCATCCGTCCCAGTCATTTTCAGCCATACCGTCCTCTAATAACACAATAGGATATTTTGAAACCCAGTTTTTCCAGATTTCAACCATTTCCTCCGAAGTTTTTACGGATTGATCGGATTTGAAAAAGACATATTTACCGTCTCTCCACATTTCACTTGATGCAGGATCAAGACAGACAGAAATGTCTTCACCCGGCTTGTATCCGGCACTTTCAATCGCTTTCATAATCACTTCCACAGCCTCTTCGTTGGATTTAAGGTTTGGGGCATAACCGCCTTCGTCACCCACGCCGGTATTATATCCTTTATCGGAAAGGACTTTTTTAAGTGCATGAAAAGTTTCGATACCCATACGGATAGCGGTAGCAAAATCAGGTGCATTGTGCGGAGCAATCATAAATTCCTGGAAATCAACACTGTTCATGGCATGCACGCCCCCATTGATCACATTCATGCAAGGAACAGGCATAAGCGAAGCATTGACGCCACCGATATACCGGTATAACGGCATCCCAAGCGCTTTGGCAGCGGTATGAGCTGCTGCCAGGGAGACACCCAGAATGGCGTTGGCACCCAATTTTGCTTTATTGGGCGTGCCATCCAGTTCGATCATCCTGTAGTCGAGGTCACGCTGGCGGCTAACATCCATCCCCACCACTGCAGGAGCAATGGTTTCATTAACATTGGCAACAGCTTTTAAGACACCTTTGCCACCGAAACGGGATTTATCCCCATCACGTAGTTCCACAGCCTCCTTTTCACCTGTGGATGCTCCGGACGGGACAATGGCACTGTCATGGACACCATTTTCAAGTTCCATTTTTACTTCTACGGTGGGATTACCACGTGAATCCAACACTTCATGTGCAAATACTGATTTGATTTTCATTGATTTTCCTCCTGAATTATATTTTTTAAATAAACGATATAATGATCTGTTATCGGAGGAACAAAAGTAATAAAAAACCCTTTAAGGGATATGGTTTATTCCGGATATAAAAAAAATTACGGGAATAAAACTTGCGGACATTTACAATATAGATGCAACCGGCATCTGCATAAAAATTATTTTCCGAAAGGAAATGTCCCGGAACGTTTATCTTAATAATAAAAGGTACGCCCTCCACCACCGCTACCAAACCGGGGATTGACCACATTGTTGTATATGGAACCAAAGGTATAGGTAATTCCAAAACTTGTGAAAAAAGAATAATTTGTCTCAAGTTCTTTCCGGTACAACAGTATTTCTTCTGTTGTTGCCCCGCCTTTCACCAGATTTAACTGATCGTGAATCAGGGACAGATAACCACCCACATTAAAACGCAGTCCTTTAGCTACCCGGATATTCAGGTAGGTATCAAATGAAAGATTATTTTTTGACCAGTCGAAAAAATAATTAGACCAGTTTAATGAGGTTTCAACAGATCCCCATTTTTGTGTCATCTCGAAGGAAATATCCAGGGAGTGACCGATTAGGTACTCTTCTGTTTTCTCATATATCGTGGAATCCTGATAATTGTTAAAACTAAATCCCACCGTATAAAGAATACGCAGTTGCTTTCGGGTAGATTCCGAGTAGGGAAAAATATCATATTCCAGTCCGGGATAAACAGAATACCTGAACTTGTAATTTGAAAAGCTGGATTGCGAAGCTCTGATCCTCCCCCCTGCCGACCAGTGATCACTGATACTTTTCACAACAAGTCCTGAAAATGATTTTGAGTTCAGCGAACTATAGATCACATCGGCGCCCGTGGATATTTTGTCTTCAGTGATGTTATATCGTCCTTTAAAATAATATTTCCATTCAGGTGTAACTTTTCTGGCAATCATACTGCCGCTGTAATAATAAGAACTTCGTGATTTCTGTCCATTCAGAAAACCGGATACCCGGAGGTCGAAGACCCAGCTTTTCCATTTGTCCTCAACCACTTCCTTTTCTTTCTCCGGAGGGTTATATTCAATGTTTAAATATTCGGCCAACGGTGTCCGGGCAACATAACGGGCAAGCCCGAGTTTAAGGGTTTTCAGTTGTCCGTTGCGCACCATTTCCCTTGTATCATCAATTTCTCCAACATAAACCAGGGTGTCATTCATGCCTTTGAATTCTTTTTGCCCGAGAAAATGAAAAGTATATTCCCGTCCCCCGCTCCCGGTTGACTGCGATGTCACCATAATGTGGATCTGCGCTTCCCTCCGGTCACGGACATAATTGATATATTCGAGTTGCTGGCGGATATAGTCCTCATCACAGGAAGCGCAATCCAGGAAGATCTTCAGTGCATTTCGCCGTAAAGTATCAGGTTCAACTGCAGTTGAATCTTTATCCTGAGCAAACACCGTACTAAATGAAATAATAATAAATACCAATAAGGCAGTAATTTGTTCCAGTTTCATGACAGGAGAAATTAAATGAGTTGATGATAATACCAAACGAAAGAATATTTTCAAATATATAACTAATTTTTTAGTTTAAAACGCCGGGATTCATAATAACATACTTACAGCGATATGTTATAGAGCATGTTTTTCATTTTTATACGTCATTCACCCATGATCACATTTAATTTGTTTTCATTAATTTTACAGGCCTTTAAATCCGGGATAACAAAGTTATGTTGAGGAAATTCTTTCATGATATCTATTATTTCTTTCCTCTGCAATTATTGCTGGAACATCTGCGCAGGCATTATACCATTATCTTTATCTGGTTATTGCTGTTTTTATACATCACCGGAGGTCTCGGATTTAAATACGGAGTTAACATATTGTTTCTGGCTCCGGAATATCTCAACAGGGTAAATTTTCTATCCTATTTTATTCTCGGTTTTACCGTAGGGATTTTCATTATGGCGTTCCATATAACCACCTATATCACCAGTGGATATCAGTTTCCTGTTATCTTCACGTTTCGCCGGCCGTTTTACCGTTTTGCACTGAACAACTTCTTAATTCCGGTAGGATTCACCGTTACGCTGCTGACACTCTCCGTACGGTTCCAGGTAAAATCACAATTGTTCGATTGGATCAAAGTTCTGATCGACAGTATCGCTTTCCTTGCGGGGATCAGTCTCTTTTACCTGATAACCCTGGGGTACTTTTTTACGATGAATCAGGGCTTGCGTCGCATCATTTCCCTATCTGAAGGGAAACTGGGGAAATGGCGTTTTACAGGACCGCTACAAAAAATTATGCAACAGGATCAGCAATGGAAACTGGAAATGACACCGCTGCATAATGTAGGGAGAACACATATAAGCCTGTACCTGCATACACCATTTCGCATTCGCAGGGCACCACGCCGGATTACGCTGCCCGTGAAAGAGATTATTAAAATTCAGCACAACAACCACACTTTTGCAGCCGTTTTTTCCGTAACACTTGTTATTGGCTTACTGGCTGTTGGCGTTTTCATCAGCCATCCTGCCTTTAACATCCCGGCCGCTGCCAGTATCCTGTTGATATTTACCCTCGGACTGCTGCTTTATACTGTTTTTTACATCTTCTTTAAGGATTATTCCGTATGGTTTTTGCTGATCCTTTTTTTTATTTTATCATCCCTGATTAACCATGGGATCATCAACCGGGTAGGCCAGGCTTATGGTCTGAATTACAACAATACCACAACGAGACCTGTAAAGCTGAAACCTGCGGGTCCCCGCCAGGTTCAACAGGATAGTTTAAAAATGATCCGGGTACTCTCAAGATGGGAGGAGAAATGTACCACGAATACGGGCCGGAAACCCGTAGCCGTTTTTATACATACCGCCGGAGGGGGATTAAAAGCAACTCTATGGACATACTATTCATTGGCTGTCGCAGATAGTCTGTCACAGGGGAAATTACTCGCCCACACGATATTAATCACAGGAGCTTCAGGAGGGATGATTGGTGCTGCTTATCTCCGGGAGTTACAGTTACGTAAAGTTCGTGGAGAATTGCCTTCTCTTCTGCAGGATTCTCTGTTCACCATGTTGTCAGAAGATATATTAAACCCGGTAGCACTTCACCTGGCTTTGAAAGACTGGTTTTTTACTTTTCAGAACTTCAGGTATAACGGTATTCTTTATCGCAAAGACCGTGGATGGGCATTTGAGGAACGGCTGAACCAGAATACGGGAAATATTCTGGATCACCCGCTTTCATACTACATTCAACCGGAAAAAGAAGCCCTGATCCCTTTGATGTACATTTCCCCTACTGTTTTAAATGATGGCAAAATGCTTGTAATTTCTCCGTTGCCCGCATCATTTATGACTTCGGGAAAAATGATTCCGGAATATAAATCTTTTTTTGAATACAAACATTCCTATGCCGGGTTCAGCCCGGAAAACCTGCGATTTACTTCAGCGCTGCGTATGAATGCCAGTTATCCGGTTTTAAGTCCTGTGATCACGCTACCCGGAACACCTTCGCTTCAGCTTACTGATGCCGGATTCAGGGATAACTTTGGCTATCTTTCAGAATTAAAGTTTATTCATTATTTTAGAGAATGGTTGCAGGAAAATACATCAGGCCTTGTTATCATACACATCAGCAGTACGATTAAGGAGCCGATGCCTGTCTCTTCCGCTTACGATTTTCTACGTCCTTTCCAAAGTGTTTACCACGATTACTTTACTATTCAGCAAATGAACGGTATGATGATGCATGAACTGGCTGAGGATGGTATTGATGTCCCGGTAACCTTCGTTCCGCTAAACCTTGACGAGCGGAAAGAAAGAATATCTCTGAGCTGGCATTTGACACAACGTGAAAAAATACGCATCAAAGCATCCGTGGATCTTCCGGCGAACCGTCAGTCCCTGAAGAATCTTTTACTTCTGTTAAATAAGGATTTTCCCGGAAACAAAAATAAACACATATCCGGAAAAGATGAATAACCAAATCAAACCAAACGGAAAAGTGCTGGTAATCATCAGCACACCGGATACCGAAAAAGCCCGTGCAGGAATGATGTATGCTGTCAATGCCCGGCAACAAGGGTTGATGGAGGATGTACAATTATACTTTTTCGCTCCTTCCGAACAGGTTGTCCATAAAGATCAGGAACTTCAGGGCCTGCTGACTGAGTTTCAGGAAGCGGGTCAACATGCTGTTGCCTGCCGGTTTCTTGCCGAAGAAAACGAAACCTTTACTTTTGTAAAAAAATAAAAGGAATGAATCTGCTGATTGTTACTCTTGCCGTTTACCTGCTTAATATTCCTTTCGGATACTGGCGGGCCAATGTAAAGAAATTCTCGTGGCAATGGATCCTGGCCGTACATATTCCGGTACCGTTTGTTATTGCATTACGTTTTATCGGGCATTTGGGATTTCAGCTTTACACATACCCTGCTTTGGTAGGTGCGTTTTTCCTGGGGCAATATACCGGTAGTTATCTTTTAAAGAAGATGAAAAAATTCTGTCCGGCAACTTCCTGCCTGATCATGGATTTGTACAGATATTGGAAATAATCATTATAATATTGATTATCTTCACTTTACTATCCTATTGCTCTAACTACATCCCTTTTTACACAAGAAATAAATCAATATTATGTTAAATAACATAAAAAAAATGAACAAAAGTTTGGTCAGGTAGAGACAATGGATACATTTGTTCCCTGAAACGTTAAAATAGCTTGAACCGATTCGTCGTACATATTATTCTCACTGTAATTATTTTGCTGTCTGGGCATAGGTGAGAATGGTATGTTATAAAATAGACTCAAGCCGTTCTCACCAGACAGAGAACGGTTTTTTTTTATAGGGGAGATAAATGAATAATATGAAAATTCCGCTTCGAAGCAATACCACCACACAAGGCCGTAAAATGGCGGGAGCCCGCAGTCTCTGGCGTGCAAATGGCATGCAGGAATCACACTTTGGGAAACCGGTGATTGCCATTGTCAACTCCTTCAGCCAGTTTGTTCCCGGACACGTACATCTGCACGATGTTGGTCAGCGGATCAAACAAAAGATCGAAGCCGGGGGATTATTTGCGGCAGAGTTTAACACCATTGCCATCGACGACGGGATTGCCATGGGTCATCAGGGGATGCTGTATTCTCTTCCTTCGCGGGATATCATTGCTGACAGTGTTGAATATGTATGTAATGCCCATTGCGTGGATGCTATGGTCTGCATAAGCAATTGTGATAAAATTACACCCGGGATGATGATGGCAGCCATGAGGTTGAACATTCCAACGGTATTTGTCTCGGGAGGCCCCATGGAAGCCGGTGAAATCAATGGCCGTCAATACGACCTGATAGATGCCATGATCATGGCCGGCGATCCGGAGGTTACAGATCAGACACTGCTGGAAATAGAACGAAATGCCTGTCCTACCTGTGGATCATGTTCGGGTATGTTTACGGCCAACTCCATGAACTGCCTGGCTGAAGCACTGGGTATTGCCCTTCCCGGAAACGGCACAGTGATTGCCACACATAAAAACAGGTACCGGCTTTTTGATAAGGCCGCCGACCTGATTACGGAAAATGTCAATAAATATTACAATGAGGGAGATGAGACGGTATTACCCAGGTCTGTTGCAACAAAAAATGCCTTTATGAATGCCATGGCACTGGATATTGCCATGGGTGGGTCTACAAACACGGTGCTTCATTTACTGGCTGTGGCCCATGAAGCCGGGGTGGATTTTACGATGAAGGATATTGATGATTTATCCCGGAAAGTCCCCAACCTGTGTAAAGTTGCTCCCAGTTCTTCCTATCACGTGCAGGACGTTAACAGGGCCGGGGGAATCCTTTCTATTCTTGGAGAACTGGATCGTACCGGGATTCTTAACACTTCTGTTCCGCGAATTGATTTTCCGTCGCTGAAAGAAGCTATCGAGGGTTATGACATACGCAGGGACACCGTTAAAAAGGAAGCTAAAGAACTTTATGCCAGTGCACCCGGAATGATCCGAAACCTTACCATGGGGTCACAGAACAATATGTATAAGGAACTGGACACAGACAGGACCGGCGGCTGTATCCGTGATGTTGATCATGCCTACAGCAAAGATGGCGGGCTGGCGGTACTTTACGGAAATATAGCCCGTCATGGTTCGATCGTAAAAACCGCCGGTGTGGACAAGGCTCTCTTCTCCTTTTCGGGTAAAGCCCGGGTTTTCGAGTCACAGGAAGATGCCTGCGATGCGATTCTTGACGGAAAAATTATCGCCGGGGATGTTGTGGTGATCCGTTATGAAGGACCGCGCGGAGGGCCGGGAATGCAGGAAATGCTTTACCCTACATCCTATTTGAAATCTATGAAACTTGATAAAGTATGTGCCCTGATCACCGACGGAAGGTTTTCAGGAGGCACTTCAGGGCTTTCCATCTGCCATGTATCTCCCGAAGCGGCAGCCGACGGAGAAATAGCCCTTATAAGAGACGGGGACATCATCGATATTGATATTCCCGGCAGAAAACTGGAGGTACGGGTTCCGGATGAAGAATTGAACCAACGCCGAAAAGATGAAGAGCTTCGCGGTATAGCAGCTTTCACCCCCAAAAACAGAAACCGGATCATATCAACAGCTCTGAAAGCCTATGCCTCTATGGTTACTTCGGCTGATCAGGGTGCAGTAAGAATTATTCCATCATAAGTCAAACCTATTTCTATGAAAACAAAAAAAGACAAACCGCTGTACAACGTTAAAAGCGGACAGGAGATTACAGGATCAGAAGCTTTGGTGCTTTCACTATTGGAAGAGGGTGTTGACCGGATCTTCGGATATCCTGGCGGAGCCATTATGCCCGTGTATGATGCATTGTACGATTACCTGGATAAAATTGAACACATCCTGGTCAGACATGAACAAGGTGCGGCTCATGCGGCCGAAAGCTATGCAAAAATATTAGGGAAACCGGGGGTTGCTTTGGTTACTTCAGGACCGGGAGCCACCAATCTGATCACCGGCCTTGCCAATGCGATGATTGATTCCACTGCGATGGTTTGCATATCCGGCCAGGTGCCTTCAGGATTACTCGGCACAGATGCTTTCCAGGAAACCGATGTGATCGGAATTACCATGCCTGTAACCAAATGGAATTACCAGATCACCCATCCCTGGGAGATTCCCGGGGTAATGGCAAAAGCATTTTATATTGCTTCAACAGGCAGACCGGGTCCGGTAATGATTGATATCACCAAAGATGCTCAGTTCGGAAAACTGAAATGGCATTATGAGAAATGTACAAAAATCAGAAGTTACTTTCCTTCTCCTAAAGTTCAACCGGAAAAGATTGACGAAGCGGCCAAACTGATCAATGCAGCCAAAAAACCGTTACTGATTGCCGGCCAGGGGATACTGATCTCCAATGCTCAGCAGGAACTTGAAACGCTTGTTACCAAAGCAGATATCCCGGTAACAACGACGCTCCTGGGATTATCGGCCTTCCCGTCTGATCATCCCTTATATGTCGGGATGCCCGGGATGCATGGGAATATGGCACCGAACATAAAAACCAACGAATGTGATTTGCTGATTGCCGTAGGAATGCGTTTTGATGACAGGATCACAGGTAAGCTTGAGGAATACGCACCCCAGGCTAAAATTATCCATTTTGAGATTGATCCTTCAGAAATAGGAAAAAATGTTCCTATCGATGTCCCCATTATCGGGGATGCAAAGGAAGCTCTCTCGCTTCTGATCCCTAAAGTAAAGAAAACCAGCCACAAGGAATGGATTACCTCGTTCCATAAAGAATATGAAAATGAATATGATAAGGTGATCCGCCCTGCCCGCCATAGTGATCAGGGAGAGATCAGGATGGATGAAGTTGTGCATCTGATTTCCGAAAAATCCGAAGGTAAAGCGATTGTGGTAACCGATGTGGGACAACATCAGATGGTAACCGCACGAAACTACAGGTTTAAAACTTCCCGGAGTTGGGTAACTTCCGGAGGATTGGGAACCATGGGATTCGGATTGCCTGCAGCCGTAGGAGCAAAAGTGGCCCGGCCTGACAGGGAAGTCATCGCTTTTATCGGTGATGGCGGATTTCAGATGACCATCCAGGAACTGGGAACCATTGCTCAAAGTAATCTGCCCGTAAAAATTGTAGTCCTGAATAATTCTTTCCTGGGCATGGTCAGGCAATGGCAGGATATGTTTTTTGACAAACGGTATTCTTTCACAGAGCTGGTAAATCCTGATTTTATTACCATAGCATCCGGTTACGGTATCCGCGGAAGATTTGTCAGTGACCGGAAAGATCTGGAATCAGCTATTGATGACCTGATTAAATCAAAAGATGCTTTTATCCTTGAAGTAAAGGTTATGAAAGAACAAAATGTATTCCCGATGGTTCCGTCCGGGGAATCAGTCTCAAATATGCGCATTGAATAAAACGAAAAACCGAAAACTCATAAACCATGGAAAATTTACAGGAATATACGATAAAGGTTTACAGTGAGAACCATATCGGCCTTTTAAACCGGCTTACCATTATTTTCACACGCCGGAAAATCAATATCGAGAGCCTGACAACTTCCGAATACCATATTCCGGGGGTACATTCCTTTACGATTGTCGTGAACACCTCAGAATCAATGGTGAAAAAAGTCGTTCAGCAAATTGAAAAACTGGTTGATGTATTAAAAGCTTTCTATTATCAGACGGACAACATCATCTACCAGGAAATTGCCTTATATAAAGTACCCACATCGGCACTCACGCACACCAATGAGATTGAAAAGCTGGTGAGACAATATAATGCACGTATCCTGGAAGTAACACCCGACTATACGGCATTGGAAAAAACAGGACACAAAGAAGAGACACAGGAGTTACTCGAAAAACTGAAACCTTTCGGAATTCTTGAGTTTGTCCGTTCCGGAAGGGTTGCCATCACCAAACCCATGAAAGAACTGGCCGTTCATCTTCAGGAAAAAGAGGATGCAACCAATTACACAAATCACACCAACATAACTGTAGAATAATAAATCTTTAATTTCAAAAACTTATGGCACAAATTAATTTCGGAGGCACCCTGGAAAATGTCGTAACACGCGATGAATTTCCCCTTTCCAAGGCAAAAGAGCTGTTAAAAAATGAAACACTGGCTGTTATCGGTTATGGCGTGCAGGGTCCCGGTCAATCGCTGAATCTGAAGGATAACGGGTTCAATGTACTCGTCGGGCAACGAAAAAATTCCCCTTCCTGGCAAAAAGCCCTAAATGACGGATGGGTTGAAGGTGAAAATCTTTTCGGGGTGGAAGAAGCCTGCGCCCGCGGAACGATCATTATGAATCTTCTTTCCGATGCCGGACAGATAGCCGTATGGCCTGCAATGAAAAAACAGCTTACTGCCGGAAAAGCACTTTATTTCTCTCATGGTTTCGGCATAACCTTTAATGACCAGACCGGGATTAACCCGCCGGAAGATGTGGATGTATTCCTTGTGGCACCAAAGGGGTCGGGAACATCATTACGCCGGCTTTTCCTTGAAGGCAAAGGAATTAACTCGAGTTTTGCCATTTACCAGGATGCCACAGGCAAAGCCATCGACAGGGTTCTGGCTGTAGGCGTTGGTATCGGGTCCGGATATCTCTTCGAAACCAACTTTAAAAAAGAGGTTTACAGCGATCTGACCGGTGAACGTGGCGTCCTGATGGGTGCCATCGCCGGCATCATGGAAGCACAATACAATCTCCTGCGTTCCCGCGGACACTCTCCTTCCGAAGCATTTAATGAGACGGTTGAAGAGCTTTCCCAAAGTCTTATGCCACTCATTGCGGAAAACGGGATGGACTGGATGTATGCCAACTGCTCTACCACCGCACAACGGGGTGCCCTCGACTGGAAAAACCGGTTCCGCGATGCCGTAGCTCCGGTATTTGATAAATTATATGACAGTGTCGCATCCGGAAACGAAGCCCGCATAACCATCGAAGCTAACAGGCAACCGGATTACCGTAAGAAACTTGAAGCAGAACTGGCTGAACTGCATAACTCCGAAATGTGGCAAACCGGGTCACAAGTGAGAAAACTGAGACCGGAAAAAAATGAATAGTCAAACCCTTTAACCTTTTTTTATCATGGACGAAAAAATATACTTTTTCGATACCACCCTGCGTGATGGTGAACAGGTACCCGGTTGCCAGTTAAATACGGTAGAAAAGATCCAGGTTGCCCAGACACTGGACTCACTTGGCGTGGATATTATCGAAGCCGGGTTCCCCATCTCCAGCCCGGGAGATTTTAACTCGGTGGTTGAAATCTCAAAAGTGGTTACCAGACCCACCATTTGTGCTTTAACACGGGCTGTAAAAAAGGATATTGAAGTAGCTGCAGAAGCTTTGCAGTATGCCAAGTATCCCAGGATACACACCGGAATCGGGACATCCTATTATCACATTCACTACAAGCTTAATTCCAATCCCGAAGATATTATCAAAAGGGCTGTTGAAGCTGTTAAATTTGCTAAAAAGTTTGTAGAGGATGTTGAATTCTATGCCGAAGATGCCGGACGTACGGAGAACGAATATCTCGCCCGGGTAATCGAAGCAGTGATAGCAGCCGGGGCAACCGTACTTAATATTCCGGATACCACGGGTTATACATTGCCTGATGAATTCGCAACAAAAATAAGGTACCTGAAAGAAAATGTTAAACATATCGACAAAGCGATCATTTCCACCCACTGCCATAACGATCTCGGTATGGCAACAGCCAATACCATCAGTGGTGTATTGAACGGTGCCCGGCAGGTGGAAGTGACGATAAACGGTATTGGGGAAAGAGCTGGAAATACCTCGCTCGAAGAAGTGGCGATGATCCTGAAAAGCCGGCAAAAAGAGTTGCATCTTACCTCGGGAATCAAAACGAATAAAATCTACAAAACCAGCCGTCTGGTATCTTCTCTGATGAATATGCCGGTTCAGCCTAATAAGGCCATTGTCGGCAGAAATGCTTTCGCTCATTCTTCCGGTATTCATCAGGATGGCGTATTAAAAAACAGAGAAAATTATGAGATCATCGATCCCAAAGATGTAGGGGTGAAAGAATCATCTATTGTTCTTACAGCCCGCAGTGGAAGGGCTGCCCTGAAACACCGGCTGGACATCCTCGGATATAAACTTGAAAAAGCCGAACTTGACAAGGTTTACCTGCAATTTCTTGATCTTGCCGATAAAAAGAAAGAGATCAAAGATGAAGACCTGGAGGTTTTAATGGGATCATTCAAACGGGAAGACCGTCATATCAAGCTTGAACTCTTACAGGTAATTTGTGGCAAGTCTTCGGTACCTACAGCCACTGTAAAAGTCAGAATGAACGGTGATGTTTTGTCTGCATCTGCCACCGGAAACGGGCCCATTGATGCAGCTTTTACCGCGGTCAAACATTTAACAAAGCGGAAAGTACATCTGGAAGAGTTCCTTATCCAGGCCATAACCCAGGGGAGTGATGATCTGGGTAAAGTACATGTCCAGGTAAAAAACCGGGACAAACTTTACTATGGCTTCTCCGCAAATACCGATATTATCACCGCATCTGTTGAAGCATTTCTTGATGCCTTATCCAAAATCGTTTAATCTTATAATTCCGCAAAAACGTGCAAAAGAAAACGCTGTTTGACAAAATCTGGGATGCACATGTAGTAACCCGTGTGAAAAATGGCCCGGATGTTTTATATATCGACAGGCATCTGATACATGAAGTTACCAGCCCACAGGCATTCTCCGGCCTTGAACGACGTGGCATACCTGTATTCAGGCCTGAAAAAACCGTTGCCACTGCCGACCACAATGTACCTACCGTCAACCAGCACCTCCCGATCCGGGAAGAGATGTCGCGCCTGCAGGTAAATAAGCTCACGGAAAACTGTTTACACCACGGCATTACCCTGTACGGACTCAATCATCCTTCCCAGGGCATTGTTCATGTGATCGGACCTGAACTGGGGATCACGCAGCCGGGGATGACCATTGTCTGTGGAGACAGCCATACTTCAACTCATGGCGCATTCGGAACCGTTGCATTCGGAATCGGCACCAGCGAAGTGGAGATGGTTCTTGCCACACAGTGCGTGATGCAGCCCAAACCAAAAAAAATGCGGATTTCGGTTGAAGGATCCCTGCGTGAGGGGGTTACGGCAAAAGATATCATTCTCTATATCATAACCGGAATATCTGCCAGTGGGGGAACGGGATATTTTATAGAGTATGCCGGAAGTGCTATAGAGGAATTAAGCATGGAAGGCCGGATGACCCTTTGTAACATGAGTATTGAAATGGGCGCCCGTGGCGGACTGATCGCTCCGGATGATACTACTTTCGATTATATCAAAGGTCGTGAATTTGCACCGAAGGAAGCTGACTTTGAGAAGGCTGTAGATCGCTGGAGACAGTTAAAAACCGATCCGGGAGCCGTGTTTGACGAAGAACTTGTTGTTAAGGCAGAAGATATCGAGCCGATGCTTACGTACGGTACCAATCCTGGCATGGGCATCCCGGTAAATGGTACGATACCGGATGACCCTTCGGCAGGTTTTCGGAAATCCCTGGATTATATGGGCTTTCAACCGGGGGAAAAACTCGAGGGGAAACCGGTGGATTACGTTTTCCTGGGCAGTTGTACGAATGGCCGGATTGAAGACCTTCGGGCGTTTTCTGCCATGGTTAAAGGGAAGAAAAAAGCCGGTAACATTACCGCATGGATTGTCCCGGGATCGAAACAGGTGGAAAAACAGGCCATTGAAGAAGGTTTGGATAAAATCCTGGAAGAAAGCGGTTTTGAGCTTCGACAACCCGGATGTTCTGCCTGCCTGGCAATGAATGAAGATAAAATTCCGGCCGGGAAATACAGTATTTCCACTTCAAACCGGAATTTTGAAGGAAGACAGGGTCCGGGTGCACGGACATTGCTCGCCAGCCCGCTTACTGCTGCTGCTGCTGCCATTACCGGAAAAATCTCTGATCCGAGAAAATTATTAAAAAACTAAACCATGCCTAAAGAAAAGATAACCGTATTGCGTTCGCGGTATATTCCTCTGCCGGTAGAGAATGTGGATACCGACCAGATCATCCCGGCACGTTTCCTGAAAGCAACAACCCGTGAAGGATTCGGAGACAATCTCTTCCGCGACTGGCGCTACGATGCCCGGGGGAAGCCCATACCGGGATTTATCCTTAATCAGGACAGGTATGAAGGAAAAATACTGGCCGCCGGAAAAAACTTCGGATCGGGATCAAGCCGTGAACACGCTGCATGGGCTCTTTACGACTTCGGTTTCAGGGTGGTCATCTCCAGTTTTTTTGCTGACATTTTCAAAAACAATGCCCTGAATAACGGTTTATTACCCGTGCAGGTTTCTGACGGATTTCTTGCGCTGCTTTTTAAAAGAGCCGAAGAAAACCCGGAAATACTCCTGGAAGTAAATCTTCCGGAACAATCGGTTTCTATCCTTCCGGATGGCCCGGAAGAATCTTTCGGGATCAACTCATATAAAAAAGAGTGCCTCATAAAAGGGTATGATGATATTGACTACCTGCTTAATCTGAAAGACCAGATCGAAGCATTTGAAGAACAACATAAAGGCTGACACAATGGCTATTGAAATCATGGACACCACACTCCGCGACGGAGAACAGACCATGGGAGTTTCATTTAATCCCGTTGAAAAGGAAACCATTGCCCGTGGATTGCTCAATGAGATTGGCGTTGACCGCATCGAGGTTGCATCAGCCCGGGTTTCCGAAGGAGAATTTGAAGGTGTCAGACGAATTACCCGATGGGCAAAAGAGAAAGATCTGCTTCAAAAAATCGAGATATTGGCATTTATTGACGGAACAACTTCCATTGACTGGATCGTGTCAGGCGGCGGAATGGTTGCAAATCTGCTGTGTAAAGGATCCTTAAAACACGTCAGGGAACAACTCCTGAAAACCCCGGAGCAACATCTCGATAATATTCGCAAAGTGATCAAATATGCTACCGGAAAAGGACTGCAGGTGAACCTATACCTTGAGGACTGGTCAAACGGTATGATCAACAGTCCCGAGTATGTTTTCTTCCTGATGGATCATCTGAAAAATGAGCCTGTTGAAAGATTTATGTTACCGGATACACTTGGTATCTTCAATCAGGAGCAGACTTCCCGGTTTATCCGGCAGATGCTGAACCGTTATCCCGGACTGCACTTTGATTTTCATGCACACAACGATTATGACCTGGCTGCAGCCAATGTCTTTGCAGCAGTACGTGAAGGTATCCAGGGCATTCATACAACTGTAAACGGACTGGGTGAACGGGCCGGGAATGTATCTTTGGCCAGTGTGATCGGAATCCTGAATGACCATCTGAAAGTTCCCAATCATCTGAAAGAGGAAAGTCTTACCCACATCAGCCGCCTTGTGGAAAGTTTTTCGGGAATTCGTATCCCGGCCAACATGCCGCTTTCGGGTGAGAATGTCTTCACCCAAACCTGCGGGGTGCACGCCGACGGGGATTCCAAAAATAACCTTTACTTTAACGACTTGCTACCTGAAAGATTTGGCCGTAAAAGAAATTATGCCCTTGGTAAAACCTCGGGCAAAGCCAACATTCTGAAAAACCTTGAAAGAATTGGTATTCAACTCGACCCGGAATCCATGCAGAAAGTTACCCGGAAAATAATTGAGCTGGGTGATAAAAAAGAGCATGTCACTGCAGAAGATCTTCCTTTCATTATTGCCGATGTCCTGATCAGGGAACCGGTAAACGAACCGGTAAAAATCGTCAGTTATTCACTGACCCTTTCTAACGGACTAAAACCGGTTGCCAACATTGCGATAGAAATAAACGGGGAAACATATAAGGAAAATTCTGTTGGTGACGGTCAGTACGATGCCTTTATGAAAGCTTTATGGAAAATTTATGATAAACTGGAAAAATCCAGGCCGGTACTGAAAGATTATGTAGTGACCATCCCTCCCGGGGGGAAGACCGACGCACTCGTATCGGCTGCCATCACCTGGGAATATAACGGATACGAATTTAAAACGCGCGGACTGGAAGCCGATCAGACCGAAGCGGCTATAAAAGCCACTTTGCGTATGCTGAATATCATAGAATCACTCGAAAACAACAAAAAAAAAGTTGAAAAGATTAAACATGAAAGCTAACATTGCTGTATTGCCCGGCGACGGAATCGGTCCGGAGATTATAGATGTAGGTGTCAAAATTTTGCAGGCCGTTGCAGAATATTTCGGTCATCAGTTTGATTTTCAGTACGGGGAAACAGGAGCATCTGCGATAAATAAAACAGGGGATCCTTTTCCGGAAGCTACTTTTGAGTTGTGTCGTGAATCCGATGCCGTCCTGTTCGGAGCCATCGGTGATCCCAAATATGACAACAACCCGAAAGCCACAGTCCGCCCCGAGCAGGGCCTCCTGGCCATGCGTAAAAAACTGGGATTATTTGCCAACATCCGGCCGGTAACCACTTTCCCGGAACTTGCCGGCAAATCCCCGCTCCGTCCCGATCTGGCTGAAGGTGTAGATTTTGTCGTGGTCAGGGAACTCACCGGCGGTATTTATTTTGGAGAACCCCGTGGGCGTAGTGAAGACGGAAAAACCGCTTTCGAAACAAACATCTATACCGAAAAAGAGATCGTTCGGATTCTCGAACTGGCTTTTAAAATGGCCGGAGACAGGAATCAAAACCTGACGGTTGTTGATAAAGCCAATGTATTGAGCACATCCCGTCTGTGGCGCGAAACAGCCCAGCGTATGGAGAAAAAATATCCGGAAATTAATGTTAATTATATGTTCGTAGACAATGCAGCCATGCAGATCATTCAGAATCCACGACAGTTTGATGTCATTGTCACCGATAATATGTTCGGTGATATATTAACCGATGAGGCCAGCGTAATTACCGGTTCTCTGGGGTTGTTGCCATCAGCGTCCATAGGAGAACTTACGTCGGTATTTGAACCGATCCATGGCTCCTACCCCCAGGCGGCGGGGAAAGATATCGCCAATCCCCTCGCTACAATCCTGTCAACAGCGATGTTGCTTGAGACCGGCCTGGGACTGAAAAAAGAAGCAGAAACGGTCAGGCATGCAGTTAATGCTTCATTGAAAGCCGGTTTTGTCACTGAAGATCTTTCTAAAGACAATCCGAAAAAGACTTCGGAAACCGGCGAATGGATTAGACGTTTTATCCTTGAAGGGTAAAATTAGTAAAATCAGGTCAGAGAGAGCATTTTATTCAACCGGTTGTTCCGCGGGAACATACCGGCAGGGAAAAGCAAATGTATTGGATGAGCTTTTCCCGTAGTTATGTATTTATTAAAAACCAAAATAGCTGAATAATGTTCAACACGCTCTACAATCCTGAAAACGAACATGATAACTGTGGTATCGGCTTTGTGGCGCATATCCGTGGACACAAATCATCTGATATAGTAAACAGAGGCCTGGAGATCCTTCAGAACATGAAACACCGGGGTGCCGAAAGTGCCGATAATAAAAGCGGTGACGGTGCAGGTATCCTCACACAAATTCCGCATTCCCTTTACCTTAAGGAAGGCCTGACCCTGCCTTCCCCCGGACAATATGGTACGGGACTTGTTTTTCTTCCGAAAATTGAGAAAGAAGCGGAACAGTGTAAAAAATGGATCGAAGAGATCGCTGTACAGCAAAACCTTTCGGTACTTTTTTACCGGGATATCGCTGTTGACGCATCATCCCTCGGAGATATTACCCGGAAATCCGAACCCTTTATAACACAGATATTTATACACGGAGAGATGGAAGAGGATGACCTTGAAAGACAATTATATATAGTAAGAAAACAAGTTGAGAAAAGAGTAAATAATGCTGAGCTGACAGAAAAAAACCTGTTTTATATTCCCAGTCTTTCCACAAAAACGATCATTTATAAAGGGATGTTTACACCCGATCAGTTGCGTTTGTATTATGACGACCTGAGAAACCCGGAATATACATCTGCCATTGCACTCATACATTCGAGATTCAGTACCAACACCTTCCCTACCTGGGACCTTGCCCAGCCGTTTCGCTATATTGCCCATAACGGTGAAATCAATACCATTCGCGGTAACCGGTTGTGGATGCATGCCCGCGAATCTATCATAAAATCCCAGCTTTTGGGAGTTGAATTATCGAGGCTTTTCCCGGTTATCGAACCCGGAAAAAGTGATTCTGCCTCGCTGGACAATGCGCTGGAGTTTTTGGTAAAAACCGGTCGTTCCATTCCGCATGCACTAAGCATGTTGATCCCTGAATCATGGAACGAGAAGAATCCCATTCCCGCCAGCCTGAAAGCCTTTTATGAATATCATTCCACATTTATGGAACCCTGGGACGGTCCGGCGGCTATTCTCTTTTCCGACGGCAGGTATGTCGGAGGCACCCTTGACCGTAACGGTCTGCGTCCTTCACGCTACCTGATTACCAACAACGATCTGATCGTGATGGCTTCTGAAACCGGTGTACAGGAATTTAAGGGAAACGAAATCAGGGAAAAAGGACGGCTTAAACCCGGAAAAATTCTGCTGGTAGATACCCAGCTCGGAGTCATCCTTCCGGATCGTGAAGTTAAATCATCACTTGCCCGCAGGCAACCCTATGCCAACTGGCTGAAGGAAAACCGGCTCGACATGGAACAGATCAGGGTTGTAACGCGAACTTCACCCTCACTCGGAAAGAAACATGAACCCTATCTGAAAGCCTTTGGTTACACTAAAGAAGATATTGATCTGATCATCAAACCGATGGCTGCACAATCAAAGGAACCGATAAGTTCGATGGGAAACGATACCCCGCCGGCGGTTTTAAGCCGTAAACCACAGCGGTTGTTTAACTATTTCCGTCAGATCTTTGCCCAGGTTACCAACCCCCCTATTGATCCGATCCGCGAACGGGTGGTCATGGCCCTGACCAATTATATCGGGTCAGTACAGAAAAACCTCCTCGAGGAAACACCCGAACACTGCAAACTGATCAAGTTCACTTCACCGATTATGACGAATACCAATCTGAGGAAGATTCTTGATCTCAAACACGAGGCATTTACCCACAGGGTTCTCCCGATGGTTTTTGATGCAGACAGCGGGGGTTCAGGATTGAAAAAGGCTTTGAAGAAACTTTGCATTGATGCGGAAAAAGCCGTTGACAGCGGGTGTAACTTCATCATACTCACCGATCGCCCTGTTTCTAAAAACAGGTGTGCCATCCCTTCATTGCTGGCTGTTTCGGCTGTTCACCACTACCTGATCCGCCACCAGAAAAGAATGCAAACCGGTTTGATCGTGGAAACAGGCGAAGCCCGTGAAGTCACCCATTTTGCACAATTGCTGGCTTATGGAGCCAGCATGATCAACCCGTATGTCTGTTTCAGCATACTCGAGAATCTGACAACTGCAGGGAAACTGGATATGACCTATGCCCAGGCACGCACGCATTATATAAAGGCTATAGACAAGGGTATTCTAAAAATTCTTTCGAAGATGGGGATTTCCACCCTGCGCAGTTACCACGGATCACAAATGTTCGAAGCGATAGGTCTGAGCAGCAGTCTTATTGACCAGTATTTTCCGGGAACGACTTCCCGGATTGAAGGTATCGGTCTCGAAGAAATCGCGCGTGAGGCCGTCATGGCACACCATCATGCTTTTTTTCATCTTAATGGAAACAATCGTCTTCCCTATGCAGGGACATACGCTTATCGTATAAACGGAGAACAGCATGCCTGGAATCCTGAAACCATTGCCCTGTTGCAATGGGCAACCCGGACAGGCAGTTATGAAAAATTCAAGGAATTCACCGGGAAAGCTGATGCAGACACCAAATCCCCGCTGTTCCTGAGAGGGCTGGTGGATTTTAAAACCAAACCCATAGCTGTCCGGGAGGTTGAATCGGAGGAATTACTCATGCGCAGGTTTGTTACCGGAGCCATGTCCTTCGGGTCACTAAGCAAAGAAGCCCATGAAACACTGGCCATAGCCATGAACAGCATCCACGGGCGGAGCAATACGGGCGAAGGCGGAGAAGATCCGAAACGGTTCATTCCCGGGGAAAACGGAACGAACAAACGCAGTGCCATTAAGCAAATTGCCAGCGGACGGTTTGGCGTGAATACTTATTATCTGGTAAATGCAGACGAGATCCAGATAAAAATTGCACAAGGGGCCAAACCCGGTGAAGGCGGACAACTACCGGGATACAAAGTAAATAAAGTGGTAGCCCGGATACGCCATTCGATACCCGGAATCACCCTTATCTCTCCTCCCCCTCATCATGACATCTACTCGATTGAAGACCTGGCTCAATTGATCTACGATCTGAAATGTGTAAATCCGGATGCTATGATCAGTGTAAAACTGGTATCCGTACAGGGGGTGGGAACCATTGCTGCAGGCGTAGCCAAAGCTCATGCTGATCTGATCACGATCAGCGGATCGGAAGGCGGAACCGGTGCCAGTCCGGCAAGTTCAATCAAACATGCCGGCGCTCCGCTGGAACTCGGCCTGGCGGAGACGCACCAGACACTGGTCAGGAATAACCTCCGCAGCAGGGTAATCCTCCAAACCGACGGCCAGTTGAAAACGGGACGGGATATTGTCATCGCCGCCATGCTCGGAGCAGAAGAGTTTGGATTTGCCACTGCCGCCCTGATTGCGCTGGGATGTGTCATGATGCGAAAATGCCACATGAATACCTGCCCCGCCGGCGTAGCTACCCAGGATGAAGAATTGCGCAAAAGATTTTCAGGAAAACCTGAAGCCCTGGTGAATTACTTTAGATTCCTGGCCCGGGAAGTACGGGAATATATGGCACAACTTGGATTCCGCACCTTTGATGAAATGGTTGGCCGTACTGACCGCCTGATACAAAGAAATGATATTTCTTTATGGAAAGCAGCGAAGATAAAACTTAATAAGATTATTGCCTATACTGATAAGCCTGACGAAGATGCGGGACAAACGGCGGTAAAGGTACCCTATAAGATAGAAAACCCGCTGGACGAAGAGATCATCCGTCAGGCAGAAAAATCGTTACAACGAAAAGAACGGGTCTGGATTTCCAAACCTGTCCATAATACCGACAGAGCAACCGGAACCATGCTTTCAGGGAAAGTAGCAACCATTTACGGAGAAGACGGACTGCCGGAGGATACCATCATGTGTAACTTGTACGGCTCTGCCGGACAAAGCTTCGGTGCTTTCCTGGCACCGGGCATCACGCTGCGTCTCGAAGGTGATGCCAACGATTATCTCGGGAAAGGGCTTTCCGGGGGAAAGATCATCGTTGTGCCCCCTAAGGACACGGTTTTTAATCCCTCACAAAACATTATTGCCGGAAATACCATCCTGTACGGTGCCACTTCGGGAGAGGTTTTTATTAATGGTGTGGCAGGGGAACGGTTTGCCGTCCGGAATTCCGGGGCACGCGCTGTTGTTGAAGGTGTAGGTGACCACGGTTGTGAATACATGACCGGAGGACGGGTCGTGATCCTCGGATCAACAGGCCGGAATTTTGCTGCCGGCATGTCCGGAGGAATTGCCTATGTGCTGGATGAGAATGGGAATTTTCCCTATTTCTGTAATCAGGAACTCGTGGAGATCAGTGATCTTTCCAGCTATGAAGAAGTACAGGAATTGCAAAATCTGATTTCCGAACACCTGAAAAACACCCAAAGTACAAAAGCGGAAAAGATCCTCGCCGGATGGGAAGCTTATGCAACAAAATTCAGAAAAATTATTCCGTGGGAATATAAAAAGATCCTGAATGAACAAAAGTTATTAGAAATAAAGAAAGAACTCGAAAAGGCAGATTTTGATCCTGACTTTGCAGAATAAAAAGTGATATCATGGGAGATCCGAGAAGTTTTATCGAACACAAGAGAAAAAATGCCGGCAACCGTCCGGCAGGTGAGCGGCTTACCGATTTTGCCGAAGTGGAACAAACCCTGAACAGCCATGACCGCCTTATACAGGCATCGAGGTGTATGGATTGCGGGGTGCCGTTTTGCCACTGGGCCTGTACCACGCACAGCCGAATCCCCGAATGGCAGGATGCCATGTTCTGTGAAAGATGGGACGAGGCTATTGATATTTTGCAGGATACCAATGACTTACCGGAAATTACCGGCCGAATCTGCCCGGCATTGTGTGAAAAATCATGTGTCCTTGCTATTTCTGACGAACCGGTAACCATTCGGGAAAATGAAGCGGCGTTGGCAGAAAAAGCTTTTGACCTGGGATTGATGCAACCCAAACCACCCCGGATCACAACAGGTAAAAAGGTTGCCGTCATCGGTTCCGGACCGGCAGGCATTACCGTGGCCAACAGGCTCAATCAAGAAGGACACCAGGTTACCGTTTTTGAAAAAGATGAAATGCCCGGAGGATTGCTGACTTACGGTATCCCGGATTTTAAACTGAACAAAAGAGTTGTTTCCCGCAGGATTGAACTTCTGGAAAAGGAAGGAATACGGTTTGAAACGAATGTATATGCAGGAAAAGATATCACAGCCCGGGAGTTAACCGGGAAATACGATGCAATATGCCTTGCCGTAGGCGCCCGTGAGCCCCGTGACCTGCAGGTGCCGGGACGCGAACTGACCGGAATCTGGTTTGCTATGGATTTTCTGAGCCGGCAAAATGATATTATTGCCGGAAAAACCTTTAGCGGTCGACAACGCATCAGCGCCAAAGGAAAACATGTTGTGGTAATCGGCGGTGGCGATACCGGTTCGGATTGTGTGGGTACAGCCAACCGGCAGGGGGCAAGATCCGTAACCCAGGTGGAGATATTGCCGAAGCCTCCCGAAAAACGGCCGGCGGACAATCCCTGGCCCTACTGGCCGCAAACATTGCGCACTTCCTCCTCTCATGAAGAAGGCTGTACCAGACTGTGGAGCCTGCAAGCTACAAGGATAAAAGGTGCAAACGGACAGGTCAGGGAAATCGAACTTACCCGGCTCGACTGGAACCGCAGGACAAAAAAAGGAGCCCCCATGGATACCGGAGAAAAAACCTCCTTAAAAGCCGACATGATCCTGCTGGCCATGGGATTTGTCCATCCCGTTAAAGATAAACTGTTAAAGGATTTGAATATCCGGTTACATCAGCGGGGATACATCGACACAGAAACACTTGACAGAAAAATTTTTATTGCAGGAGATGCTGCTACAGGCCCGTCACTGGTGGTTAAAGCCATTGACTCGGGGCAGAAAACGGCATGGAAAATGAATGAATACCTTAACTCTTTGAGTAAAGATAAAAGATAAAAGTAAAAAGACAAAAGCGGATCATTTTCTGCTCCCGTCTTTTCCCTTTATTCTTTATTCTTGTCATTCAACTATCATCAGGTCTTCACCGACAATTACTTCGCCATCATACGTCCGGTGAATCTCAGAAAGAATTTCTCCAGGTGTGGCACCCCAGAACAGGATGTGGTATAAAACCAGCTTTTCAGGTTTCAGTTTATTCGCGATATCCGCAAGTTCATAAGTTGAAGTATGGTTGGCAGCATGGTATTTCTGCCAGAATTCATCCTTTTTTAGAAACCCTTTCATCGAATAGACTTCATGTACCAGGATGTCCGCGCCCTGTCCGTATCTGAGCAGGGATTCACATGGCCGGGTATCACCTGATATCACAATCACCTTATCACCGGTTTCTACACGGTAACCGAAGGCATTGGGCCAGGTACCATGCTGTACGTGGAAGGCCGTAACCGTAACATGATCATCCTGGTAAACCCGTCCCTCATTAATCTCATGTGCATTCACCCGCCATCCGCTGTCATTGGCTGGCTGTGCACCATAGATCCGATACCGGATATCTTCTTCATAAGCCTTCAGTATATGCTTTGCCATATTCCCTGTCCCTTCCGGACCATAGAGCTCCAGTGATTTATTCCTGCCCATCACCCAGGGTGTCAGGATCAGGTCTGCCAGCCCGACAGTGTGGTCGGAATGTAGATGGGTGAGAAAAGCAACTCTGAGATTTTTTACCGCCATCCCGGGATATTTTCCACCCCACTGCGGGGACATCGCTGCGGCCTGCCGCACAACCCCGGCACCGAAATCAAACAGATATGGCTGCTCGTTTGCCAGAACAACTACCGCCGGCCCGCTATGTTCCGGATCGGGATTCGGGGTCCCCGTGCCCAAAAGAATCACTTTTGTTCCCCCGGATGCCTGGGCAATTGCCAATG